>JBGAPT010000008.1:0-68631 GCA_044221135.1 Gammaproteobacteria bacterium | reverse complement strand
ATGAGTACAGTTGAAATTGAATTATCAAGAAATAAGGTAGTTCAGGAGACAAGTCATGATGGGTCCCCGCCTTCGCAGGGATGACAGAGTAGAGAGCGGGGATGACAGAGTGAACAACGGGAATGACAGAGTGGACAACGGGGATGACAATGAGCGAGGACACTAAATAGTTACGAATCTTTTCTCACTCATGATGACAACATTACTTCTTCCAGCGGCTGATAACCCTTGTTGACATCTTCACAAGTAAAAATCTCTCCCTTTTTGACATCAAAAAACCACTGATGTATTGTTAATTTATGCTGGATGATTTTATCTTTTATCCAGGGGAAAGTGAGGCAATTTTGCAAAGATTGATTGAGTGCAAGTTTAGCGTATTCATCTTCACTGTGTGGATGCGTGTGCTCTGTTTTTACCAAAGACACCCAGTTGGTTATAAAGTCATTTTGCTGTGCATCACAGTCCTTAAACAATGCTTGAATGCCACCACATTGACTGTGTCCCAGCAAAACAAGATGCTGAATTTCCAAAAAACAGATTCCAAACTCTAACGCAGCACTTGTTCCATGATGCCATTTATCTTTTTCATAAGGTGGGACAATATTCGCCACATTGCGCACTACAAATAAATCACCTGGATCACATTGCAATATCAAAGCAGGGTCCACTCTTGAGTCGCAGCATGCAACAACCATCGCTTGCGGCTGCTGGCCATAATTAGAAAGATATTGCATAACAGAATTATCGCCAGAAGCGTATTTTTTTCTGAATAACTGATATCCTTTCAGTATTTTTTCAAATGAATTTCTCATGTAAAATCCCTAAAATTTATTGGAAATAACAATGCCCGTCGTATCATCAACGAAATACGTAATTATCTTACAGCAATAACAGCACCAGACTAAACAACCTACAGAAGAGAACAAGTAATTCTACTTTGTTTTTCATCTGCCTCTTTATCTGTATTCACATCTTCCGATTTATGCCAAAAATCCACAGAAGCAAGAAGAGAATCCAATTCTTGAGTAGATAGTGTCATTGCTTCATATAAAATATTACTTTTTCCTATGCGACTGATTTTATCACCGCTATATTCTACCTTTTCTTTCCCAATTTGACAGATGCGTCTATTGACACCGTCATCTTTATAATAAACAGTACTTGCACCTACCTTCACAACCATATCCGCACGAAAAAAACTGTACCTCACAACATCCGAATCAATTTTAATAATACGATTGCTTGTCGGATCATAGTATATTGTTTTTTGTGTTTGCGGCATTTTAAATATCACTCTTGCATTAGAACATTATTTTATTTAAGCCCACACATCCACGCGCGCAGGTGGCACATTCATCCAAATACGCTTTGAAATAATGCGTTGAAAATTAACTAATGAAAAAAAAGGATCCTCGTTAAAACTATAGGTAAATTGAATATATCGACCGTGTTTCGACAGTCGTTTATTAATTTGTTTAAGAATAGATTCTGCCATGGGTTTATGTAAAGAACGTAATGGCAAGCTGGAAATAATAGTATGTATTTCCCGTTTTTCAAAAGCCAATAATGTGAGTAAATTGGCTGCACTGCCTTCAATAATTTGGATCGCTGGAAAACGGCGACGTAATTTTTTTACCATGCTGCTCGATGATTCAATCACAATCATATTACCTGGCTGCACACCTGATTTTATTAATTCTTTAGTAATCACACCCGTACCCGCGCCTAATTCAACAATCACACCGTCACGGTTTTTTATAACATGGGCAGCCATTTCTTTGGCAAGAAAAGAGGAACTTGGAAAAATCGCGCCTATCTCACGTGGGTTGTGTACTAATGCTTTTAAAAAGCTATACATAATCTTATCCGTTTACGTATGAACTTCATTGATGAATGCTCAAACCAATAATGTATTTTGTTGTATCTTAACATGCTCTAGAAAATCAACAAAGGATTAATGCCTGGTGATACTATGGCACTTACAGCAATGACAGCGGAGATGAGGTAAGTTTCGTCGAGATAACTCAGAATCCCATGCCACTTCAGGTGGCATGGACACTGTTTGATAGCTATATTAACCAATAGCCGATGCTGGGCATCTGTAAGCGTTTCCTGTATTGGTCACATTCGTTTCTTGAGAGTTACCGCCGTAATAACCGAATGATCCCGTGACGCCCGCACGATTTGTAACAAGTTGCACATAGTTAGCACCTTGCTTGCTTGCCTGATTTCTTAAATCGTTCATAGCACCTTGTTCTAAGTTTTTATTAGAAGTAAAACCGCCTGTGAAAAAATCACCTTGGTTGCCTACAACCTGACCAACATATTTGCAGCTTTTAGGAGCAGGGTTAGGCGATACCATAATACCTGCGGCTTGAGGCTGTACGGGAATAGAAGAACAACCGTCAATCAGTAATGCAACAATCGCAATAGGAATCAGCTTTTTCATGAATATTAAACCTCGATCTGTTAAAATTAAGGGCACATTTTAGGGGCTGAATATTGCTTTGTCA
This sequence comes from Gammaproteobacteria bacterium, assembly GCA_044221135.1. Lineage (GTDB taxonomy): Bacteria > Pseudomonadota > Gammaproteobacteria > DSM-16500 > DSM-16500 > UBA4722. The sequence continues at coordinate 66,118 of JBGAPT010000008.1, read as the reverse complement.
AACAGATAGTGTGTAAAAGGCGTTCATTGCAGGCCCCTCACGTAGAAGCATTCATGTAAAATTGTTGGGTAGTATTTTAAATGGATCCCCGCCTTCGCGGGGATGATGACACGCAAGTTTTTCAGCAATAGATTAAACTGAATGACCCCGTAGCGAGTGAGCAACCTCTTGTGCTTCAGGTTGACATAATTTCCCTAAATGAATCACCAGTGATGCTCCTTCAGGAGGAATGTTATTAACTGCAGCAGCCACGGCCTGTCGCGCTGCACGCCGTGCATGTAATGCCTCAGCAATACGCACAGTATTTTTGTTGTAACCAAGAACAAGTGCCTCTCGCTCAGTTTCTCTCGCTTTGACGCTTGCATGCGTAGATACTGACCTTGACATCTGTTTTATCTCATGTACATGCACCTCACGGGAAGGCTCATCAGCACAAGCACGACGAAGATAATTCACCTGCATCATTTGTAACATAAATAGTATGCGAACAGGTGTTCTTCCAAACTCTGGGGGAGCTGACATGTCTTGTTCACTTGGAACGGATAGCTCAGCCTGTTTTTTATGGATCTTCGCTTTTTCCTCTGCGAGTTCTTGTTTCTTTTCTTCAGAGAATGTACTCGTATCCACTTTAGATTCTACAATCGAGTCAAGTGCTGCAACAACAGCATCAGCCATACTTTTGCGATTTTCAGCGTATTTTTCAGAGAACGATTCGCGCTCTTGATACAACGTATACAATTCTTGTTCTACTGCAACTAATTTTTTATTGGATTCTACTAACACACTTAATGCAGTATAGAAAGCAGCTTTTTTAACAGGATCCAATGATAATCCCGCCATGCTCGCAGTGGCTTTATTCTGAGCTACATAATATTGCTCAAGGCTCTCACGACTTTTAGCCATCTCGGCGTCATGCTTTTTTTCTAATTCTTGTTCACGTTCATCATCTTCGATTTGTCGGGCATGCGCTTTAATATACATCGTCTTAGCTTCTGTTTTTTTAAGCGCGTCTTTATCCATTTTTTCAAAAAGCTCAGCATTCTGCAGCTCGATAAACAGTGGGCTTGCTGGATTTTTAAGTTGTTTTTCAATCTCACGGCCGGTCCACTGAAAATTCGCCATTGTCTCAGTAACTACATAATTCGATTGCATATTTCTCTCTCCAGCGTTTTTATAATACTATCTGACTGATTAAGTTTATACTATAAATCTTAAGAAAACCTTAAGAGAATCTTATTATTAAGCCAAGTGATTGATTTTCGTTGGCTTTATTCCGGCGGAATTATAGTATAAAAGGATAAAATCACGCAAGTTAAATAATTTAGGGGAGCGCCATTGTCACCCCTTTATCCCCGCTATATTAAAGTGGTAATTATTCCCACCATGGTCTTTAACATAATACATAGAACGATCGGCGACCCTGAGTAATGTGTTTGTATCATTACCATCGGTGGGGTAGATGGCAATGCCAATACTGACATGGACTTGTACTTCTATATTTTTAAGCATGATGGGTTCACGAACCGTTTCACGAATTCGTTCAGCCACATCCGCAACGGCTTGTACGTTTTCTATGTTTTCCAAAATAATAGCTAATTCATCGCCGCCCAGTCTGGAGAGAATATCTTTTCCACGTAACGCATTTTTGAGTCGTGCCACCACAATTAATAAAAGTTGGTCGCCTGCTTCATGACCATAGGTATCATTAATATTTTTAAATCCATCTAAATCTAAATACAATAATGCTAAAATTTTATGTTCACTGGCGGCATGTTTAACGGCTTTTTCGAAATTCGCTTCAAATAAACTGCGATTGGCGACATGTGTCAAAGGGTCATGGGTAGCATCTTGTTTCAATCTGCTATTGGTCAGTTCAAGTCGGTTTTTAGCATCTGATAAATGCATCACTAAGCTTGCATTCTCAAATTGTAATTGAATAGAGTTCTTAATAATTTTATGTGTTTTAAAAGATAATAAAATCAAATAAAGAAAAAAAGCAGAAAAAGTGATAACAAGAAATAAATGTATATCCGTTTGGGTCACGATAAAGCCAAGCGTTAATGGCATTAATGCAGGTATTAAAAAAGCGAGTGCGGCGCTACGGATAGGTGAAAAAGCGGGTACACTGCCTGCGCAGACGCCTGCTAAAACGACCATGATTAATGCTTGTTGCTCACTCGCATCTGGCAAAAGAAGTGGACTGCCCACAAGGCCCCAGCTGAGTCCGCTTAGAAAAGAACCTGCAATGAATAAATAGCTCCATAAAATAATATGATCCTGGGGTAATTGAGCTTGTAAAAATGCATTGACCAGCAGAATACGTAATCCAGTGATTACCAAGAAAAAAGTATACCAAGCATAGACATAAGGAAGTGGGGTCGATTTAAAATAATATAAATAAATTAAAACAACCGTAGCGCATATCCATGAGGCGAAAAAACTGAGTTTGGCTTGCTGATAGATCATTGTCACTAAAGCAGCAGTGGTTTTTTGCTCTAGGCTGGTAGTGAGTGTCTTATGATGCGTGTGCGTGTGACTCATGATCAATTCGTCCTTGAATTGTATTATCATATCAAAAAATTGGAGGGAAGTGGCATAACTATTTTTGATATCTGTAGACTATCTCATCATTATGACTGCTGCTGTATCCCTGCCACTAACCAATTTTGTGTATTTTCATTTTGAATAAAATGCCACACTTCTTGAATGGCTACAGGTGCACTTGCGGGTTGTTCTCGAATAAGACCTGAAAATAATACGCTTGCAATCGTTGCATTTGTTTCTGTTTCAACATTCTGTAACTCGGCATTGATTGTCACGACTTCTGTTTGATTGGGTTCATTGCCGCGTTCTTGTAATTGCAGCTGAATTTCTGCAAAGACTTCAGGCGTAGTAAATGCGCGTATGTCATTGCTATTTTTATTGTCATAATCTGCTTGTAAACGGATAAATATCGTTTTAGCTTGGCGTAGAAATGCAGATTCATCAAAGCCGATGGGGCGCACATTCGTTGCGCTCGGTGTGAATGCTGCATTGCTCGCTGCTTGGTATTGAAAAGTATTCGAAGATACCGGAGGCTGGCTGGCAGGTTGTAATCGACTGCTCATTAAACGCCATACAAAAAAGGCGAGGCCCCCTATCAATAACCAGGAGAGTATGCCCGTACCTAATCCATGTCCCATAAACAAAGATGCCAATAAACCACCCGCTGCAAAACCTGCCAAAGGCCCTAACCATTTACCAAAACCTGCGCGCGGAGCAGCGCTTGCTGCTGCACCTTGAAATGAACGTGTCGCACTTCCTGCATTAAACAAGCCGCCAGACTGGGAGATACGACTCATGCCAAAGCTCCTACCACCGCCAAAACGGGCAGCTTCAGCGTCGGTGATGAAAATGCCAATGGCTATGATGGAGACGAATAAGAGCAAAAAAAGTTTACGCATGGGATGACCTCGTTTTAAGAACAGATTTATTAGGGGGAAGGGTACAGAAAAAAGGGAGAAATAGCAATGAGGTAGATTGGATGGCCCATGCTGTCATTCCTGCTTATACTGTCATTCCTGCGCTCTCCTATGTCATCCCCGTGCTCTCTTATGTCATCCCCGCGCTCTCTTATGTCATCCCCGCGCAGGCGGGGACCCATCATGACTTGTCTCCTCAACTATCTTATTTCTTGATAATTGAATTTCAATTTACTAATTATCGCTTGGAGATATTTGCAGGATGGGTCCCCGCCTTCGCGGGGATGACATAAGAGAGCGCGGGAATGACAGAGTAGACAAGCAGAGATAACAGAGGGGACAAGCAGAAATAACAGGGTGGACAAGCAGGAATGACAGAGTGAGCAATATTCAAAACTAATACCCCTTCGCCTCCGCATCAAACACACCGACATAACGTGCAACACGGCAAACAGCTGTTTTAAAATCACCTGTTGGGGATAACTCAATCCAGCGATAAGCGGGGGGTAATTCTTCCAATGCAAATTCAGCGTTATTTCTTTTAAATTGAATGCACGTTGAGGGAACAGACAAACAATTTATTCCATTTTTTTTATTCTGATATTCTTGATGAACATGGCCAAATAAAATGGTATGGCTATTAGGATAACGGGCGAGGACAGCCCATAATTCATCTGCATTTTGTAATCCCAATTGATCAAGCCAGCGAGCGCCTACGGAGACAGGTTGATGATGAAACACAAGTATTGCGCGATGCATCGGATACGTTTTCAAACACGTTTCTAAAAAATCTAATTGTGTAGGCGAGAGAGATCCCTCTACTGCACCGACTTTTTGTGAATCCAGCAAAATAAGCTGCCATCCCTCTAAAAGAATATGTTTTAAATTAGAAATTGTGCCAGTGGATAATACCTCGACCATCCATTTTTTATCATCGTGGTTGCCGGGTACATAATAAATAGGGATTGTCCATGCGCTAAATGCATCGACTACATGCTGATAAGCCATTTTACTGTGATCTTGGCTAACATCGCCTGTTAATAAAATGATATCGGGTTGGGTTGTGTCAGATTTTAATAAATCTAAGACGTGAGAGAAACTTTGATAGGTATTGACACCTAACAAAGTCTTTTCCTTGTTTTCAAAAAGATGGAGATCAGAGATTTGCGCTATTTTAACTGTGTTCCTTGTCATGCTGGGGCTCCGGTTTTCTAACTGTTTATCATTGTACTATTCGATGGTTTTCATCATGCTAACATACGTGTTGAGTTATCCCTACGAAATTTGCTACTGTGTGTCATCCTCGCTCTCATGTCATCTCCGCTCCCTCCTGTCATCTCCGCCCCTCCATGTCATCCCCGCGAAGGCGGGGACCCATCCTGCAAATATCTCCAAACGATAATTAGTAAATTGAAATTGAATTATCAAGAAATAAGGTAGTTAAGGAGACAAGTCATGATGGGTCCCCGCCTTCGCGGGGAGGCATTGTTGCGTGGAGATTTATTTAAACACGAATACTTTTCCATGCAACGTTTAAAAAATACTCAATAACGGGGCATCCCTAATGCAGTCATTTTATTCAAAACATTAATCTTTGCAGTAATCTCATTTTTGCGACCGCATTCCTTTTTTTGCTGTAAATGAAATCCAAAAATCCTTTTAAATCTAAACATAGTGGATTCAATAAGAGATCGTTTGTGGTAACCTGATTCTATTTTCCACTGCTTTAAACCCGTTTTAAAATTCTCTTCTTTTCTAATTCTTTCGATTATTTTGTCTCTTTCCTTCAGATATCTTTTATAGGGCTTTTTATTTTTCAACTCCTGTTGGGCTTTACTTGTTATGGCGGGCGGTATTAAAACTTTTGCTCCCCAAGCGCAAATCAATTCATGAATTTCTTCGGTATCATATGCCCCATCAGCTATTGTTTTGCTCACCTTTCCTTTTATATCCTTACTAAGCTCATTCACCACTTCACAATCGTTTACATTGCTTTTGGTATAGACCATAGAAAGAATTTGTTGTTCGTTTAAATCCATCGCAAAGTGTATTTTTTTCCATTGGTCTCTTTTGCGGCATCTATTTTCTTTTCCATACTTTCTCTGGTAATAACCGCTCGTTGTATAAACATTTACTCCTGTGCTATCAAATGCTATTTCAAGCCCGCTTTCAATTTGTTTTTAGTATACGTTTTAATCTTTAAGTTTAATTTATTCGCTTCTCTAGCAGCATGCGCATAATGGGGTAGCTCACTCTCTTCCTGATAAATATTTTTTAGTAACCCATTTACGAAACCTATAGTAGCTCTACAAGGTAGACGTAAAATGACTTTCACCGTCAGTAAATATTCATACATTTTGCTGCTAAATTTTCTTATCCCCCCTCGATTTTGCTTACCTTTATATAATAATTTGTCTAAGTCCGTTGTATTATAGCTAAAAATTATTCCTCCTCTTTTCATGAGAGAATCATTATAATCTTTCCAGTTGCAAATCTTTTTAGGCTTACACATTTAACCTCCTACCTTGCCGGGTTTGAAGGTTAAATTGTATATACTCTTATGATTTGCAACTACTTATTTTCTTAAGCTCTACCGTATCCACGCAACAATGCCTTCCCGCGCAGGCGGGAACCCATTATGACTTATTTTCTAATTCACATTATTTTCTGATAATTCAATTTTTGTTGTACTGCTTATCGTTTGGGGGTGCTTGCTGAATGGGTTCCCGCCTGCGCGGGAATGACATATGATGGCCAGCGGGTTTTTTATAATTAAGAAGCAAAAACGTTAAATTTTTCCTTCCTCAAATAATACATGCATCCCTGATTTGCCCGTTTCAGCGTTGAAAGCACGCTTATCAAAGTGCTTTTGTTTCCGCTTTTCGGTGGAGATACGTTTATTCTTGGTTGTGGTACGAAAAGTGCCGGTTTTTTTGCCCTTTTCTGTTAAGCCTGTAGAAACCATTTTAATTTTATCGCGCATACATTAAGCCCTGCCTTCTTCTTTTTCACGTTCTTTAATGTCTTTTAGCACTTGCTCAATGCCGTATTTATCAATAATACGCATGCCCTTGGTGCTAACGCGCAATTTGACATAACGTTTTTCGCCTTCTAACCAAAAGCGATGTAGCTGGAGGTTTGGGCAGAAACGGCGCTTGGTTTTATTGTTTGCATGGGATACGTTATTTCCCACCATTGGGCGCTTTCCCGTGACTTGACACACTCTTGACATAAAATACTCTCCAATAACATCAGCTTAACCTAAGCCTTATCGCTGCAGATTGATGAAAAAAATGGCAGCACTACTCTCAAATAAATAAAGGCAGGCCGCGATTTATACCAGAAAATAGTACCCAAGGCAACGATTCCGTTAACATTCCTCAAAGTAATCCTGCTTCAGCAAAAGATAGCGTTTGGTTGTTGCCTACTACAACATGGTCAATGACTTGAATGCCTACCAGCGTGAGCGCTTTTTGTAATAAGTGGGTAATTTCATGATCGGCCTCGCTGGGCGTTGGGCTGCCTGATGGATGATTATGGGCCAGGATGACCTTGGCGGCATTATGTTTCAGGCCGCGTTTGACCAGTTCTCGTGGATAGACGTTGGATTCATTGATGGTGCCATGGAATAGTTCTTCATAACAAATCATTCGGTTTAGATTATCTAGGAACAGACAGGCAAAGACTTCGTGCGGATAGTCTTTTAAGCGATGAGCAAGGAAGCGTTTAGTCAGATGGCTGTTTGTTAATGACTCGCCTGCAGGGAGGTCTTCTTCTAAGTAACGACGGCCTAATTCGATGGCTGCTTTTAGCATCGCGTATTTGGCTTTGCCAAATCCTTTTTTTTGGAAAAGTAAGGCAGGATCTGCGCCTGCTATTTTTTTTAAGCCACCGTACTCTTTTAATAATTCACGGGCCATATCTAGCGCTGTTTTGCCGCGCGAACCTGTGCAAAAAAAGATCGCAAGTAATTCAGCGTCGGAGAGGTTTTTTACGCCATGAAGCAGTAATTTTTCTCGGGGTCGTTCAGCCAGAGGCCAATTAGCAATTGTCATAGTAAATTTCCTTCATTATGATGGGGAGCTTAATGTTCTACCCAAGGTGTGTTAAATGGAGCAGCGCTTATTAAATAAACAAATTGTACTCGGTGTGACTGGCGGTATTGCAGCTTATAAGAGTGCGGATTTGGTGCGGCGATTGCGTGAAGCGGGTGCTTTTGTGCGGGTAGTCATGACTGAAAATGCTAAACAATTTATAACGCCTCTGACTATGCAGGCAGTTTCTGGTAATCCAGTGCATGATGATTTATTTGATTTAAAAGCAGAAGCAGCAATGGGCCATATAGAATTGGGGCGATGGGCGGATGTGATTTTGATTGCACCAGCAAGTGCTGATTGTATGGCAAGGTTAGTGCAGGGTGAAGCCAATGATCTTTTAATGACGCTTTGTTTAGCCGCTCGCGCGCCGATTGCATTAGCGCCTGCTATGAATCAAGGTATGTGGAAGAATACGGCGACGCAAGAAAATGCGCAAGCACTACAAACGAAAGGAATACATATTTGGGGTCCAGGAGAAGGGAGTCAGGCTTGTGGTGATATAGGGTTAGGTCGGATGTTGGAGCCAGCCGAGCTAGTTGATAGAGTAGTTGCTTTATTTCATACCGGTTGCTTGAGCGGGAAGAAAATAGTCATTACTGCAGGGCCTACACATGAAGCGATTGATCCGGTGCGGTTTATCACGAATGCAAGCTCAGGAAAAATGGGTTATGCCATCGCAGAGGCGGCGATTGCAGCAGGTGCGCATGTGACGTTAATTAGCGGGCCTGTGGGTATTGCAACACCTCCGCATGTCATGAAAGTCGCTGTGACTACGGCGCAGGAAATGTTTGATGCGGTGATGTCACGTATGACGGAATGTGACATTTTTTTTAGTGTTGCAGCGGTGGGGGATTATCGTAGTAAAACAATATCAACAAAAAAAATGGCGAAAACAGCAGCGACTATGACGCTGGAGTTAGAACGTAATCCGGATATTGTTGCGAGTGTGGCGACACTTCCAAAAAGACCGTTTATTGTAGGGTTTGCGGCGGAAACAGAGAATATCGTCATGAATGCTAAAAAGAAGCTGGTGAGCAAAAAACTGGATATGATAGTTGCAAATGAAGTGGCTGTTGGAATGGGTGGAGATGATAATGTGGTGACGGTTTTGTGGGATGATCAGGAGATTGCGTTTCCCAAAATAACTAAACGACAGATAGCGAGAAAGTTAATTGAATTGATCAGTGGTTTATTCCATGCGGAGAGCAGCTGCATGATGGTGAGAGAGAGTGAGCTATAGTGTAACTTTGTGACAATGACTAAGGAGTAAAAAATGCGACATGAAAATCTGATGGATGTGACTAAGCCTCTTATAGATAAGCAGTTTACGCTGCCTGTTCAGGTAAAAATTTTAGATAAACGTATAGGTGCTGAATTTTCTCTGCCTCGCTACGAAACTTCCGATGCCGCGGGTATGGACTTACGTGCTTGCTTGGATGAGAAACTGATCTTGCAGCCAGGGGATACCTGTTTAATTCCAACGGGTATCTCTATTTACATTAGCGACCCTACTCTTGCAGCAGTGATCTTACCTCGTTCTGGCCTGGGGCATAAGCACGGCATTGTATTAGGTAACCTGGTTGGATTGATTGATGCGGACTATCAGGGCCCTCTTATGATTTCCTGCTGGAATCGTGGTCAAAATATGTATACTATAGAGCCCGGTGATCGTATTGCACAATTAGTCTTTTTACCTATTGTGCGCGTTCACTTTGAAGTCGTCAGTGAGTTCGATGAAACTTCACGTGGCATCGGTGGTTTTGGTTCATCAGGAAGAGAATAAAGAATGGCAATGTTGCAACCTTCTATTTTAGTTAACCCTTCTATATTTCGTGCTTATGATATTCGCGGTATCGTAGATAAAACGCTGACCGAAGAAATTGTCTATGCTGTCGGTCGTGTGTTAGGTTCGCTCGCCTTAGAAAGCGGGGATCATTGTATGGCGGTCGGTCGTGATGGTCGTTTATCAGGACCGCAATTAGTCAGTGCGTTATGCAAAGGCATATTAGAAAGTGGTTGTGATGTAGTCGATATCGGGATGTTGCCAACACCTTTACTATATTATGCCACTTATGTACTCGATACTCATTCAGGTGTGATGTTAACGGGTAGTCACAATCCATCTGATTATAATGGTTTGAAAATGATGATCAACGGCGAAACACTCGCTGAAAACGATATCACCGCAATTTATCAGCGTATTATGGAAAAGAAATATCTTTCTGGTGAAGGTGAGTTAAGTTCATTGGAAATGATTGAGCGATATAGCACACATGTTGCACGTAATATCCAGTTAGCGCGACCTCTTAAAATTGTGGTTGATTGTGGCAATGGCGTGGCTGGCAGTGTTGCACCAGAATTATTTCGGCGTTTAGGTTGCGAAGTGATTGAGTTATTTTGTGATGTGGACGGACATTTTCCCCATCATCATCCTGACCCGAGCCAAACTAAAAATTTACAGGATTTAATATATAAAGTGAAAGAAACCCATTCAGATATTGGTTTGGCATTTGATGGGGATGGCGATCGTTTGGGGGTGGTGACGAATCGTGGTGACGTGATTTGGCCTGACCGCCTGTTAATGTTATATGCGATTGATGTGTTAGCCAATTATCCAGGTGCAAAAATTATTTATGATGTGAAATGTACTCAGCATTTAGAAAAATTAATTCGTGATCATGGCGGTGAGCCTATTATGTGGAAAACGGGGCATTCACTTATCAAAGCTAAATTAGCAGAAACTCAGGCTGCTTTGGCAGGTGAGATGAGCGGTCATATGTTTTTTAAAGATGAATGGTATGGATTTGATGATGCGATTTATGCAGGCGCACGCTTATTAAAAATTTTAGCTGCAACGAAGCAAGACAGTGGCGCATTGTTTGATGCTATTCCAAATAGCGTGAATACACCGGAATTAAAAATTGATATAGATGAAGATGAGAAATTTGCTTTAATGGATGCATTAATTCAGCAGGCTAATTTTAATGGGGCAGAGCATGTGACCATTGATGGGTTACGTGTCAATTTTTCGGATGGATGGGGGTTAGTGCGGTTATCAAATACAACGCCGTGTCTTGTTTTGCGTTTTGAAGCGGAAAGTGAAAAAGTATTAATGCGTATTCAAGAATTGTTTAAGGATTTGTTGTTAGCTATTAAGCCAGAATTAGTGTTGCCGTTTTAGGAAAGTCTATGTCTATAGCATACGATATCATTATCGTCGGTAGCGGTATCGTAGGCGCCACCACTGCGTTAGCACTTGCTCGCGATACTTCTTTGAAAATTGCAGTGATCGAAGCGAAATTGCCAGGTTATATACAAGATTTAACACAATACGATTATCGCGTTAGCGCTATTTCTCTTGCTTCTAAAACTATTTTACAAAATCTTAACTGTTGGGAGGCTATCAAAGCTAACCGCGTCAGTCCCTACCTTCAAATGCATGTATGGGATGCCAGTGGAACCGGTGAAATTCATTTTGATAGTCAGTTAGTAAACGAACCTGTGCTGGGCTATATTATTGAAGATAGTGTGATTCGAAAAAGTTTACAGGAGCAATTTCAATTTTATCAAAATATAGATTTTCTCTGTCCTGTGAGTGTGACTATTTTAAAAGAAAAAGCAAACCATATTGAGCTGATGACGAATGATCAAAAAACAATAGAGGCAAAGCTTCTAATTGGCGCTGATGGTGCTGATTCTTGGGTGCGCGCGCATGCGAATATTGAATTTAAAAACTCGGATTATGCGCATACTGCAATTGTTGCAACAGTCACTACAGAATTGTCACATCAAGCAACCGCTTGGCAGCGTTTTTTGCCAACGGGCCCGCTAGCATTTTTACCCTTGCATGATCCGCATCATTGTTCAATTGTTTGGTCAGCAGAGCATGATTATGCAACTCATCTATTATCATTAGATGATGATTCTTTTTGTAACAGAGTGAATGTTGAATTTGCTAATAAACTAGGCGATATAACTGCAGTTACGAAGCGATATCACTTTCCATTGCGTATGCGTCATGTTAAAAATTATGTACGCCCTCATTTAGCATTAATTGGCGATGCAGCTCACACTATTCATCCCCTTGCCGGTCAAGGTGTTAATTTAGGATTGCTTGATGCCGCCGCGCTTGCGGAAGTGATTGTTGACGCCTATAAAAAAAATCGTGACTTTGCAAGTTTCGCGACTTTGCGTCGTTATGAGCGTTGGCGCAAAGGAGATACTTTTGCTGTGCTGACTCTGGTTGAAGGACTTAAACAGTTATTTGGCAGCGATAAAAAATCATTGCAGCAAATCCGTAATGTTGGATTGAATCTTGTAAATCGTGCATCACTGGTTAAAAAGTTATTGGCCCATTATGCGTTGGGTAAGCGAAGCGATTTACCAAAATTGGCTTCTATACCCCTTACAACTTCGCATTGTGAAGTGTAACGGGTAAATAATAAAAGGAATACACTCAGTTTATGGGAAAGAAAACAGCATTATATTCATCTCATTTGGCAGCGCATGCCAAGATGGTTGATTTTGCGGGTTGGGACATGCCGCTGCATTATGGTTCCCAGGTGCAGGAGCATCACCAGGTACGTCGGGATGCAGGTGTTTTCGATGTGTCGCATATGACTATTGTAGATGTTAAAGGGCAGGAGGCGGCTGCTTATTTACGCTATCTACTTGCTAATAACATTGATCGTCTGACCTTAGGTAAAGCATTTTATACTTGCATGCTAAACAGCCAAGGTGGAGTGATTGATGATTTAATTGTTTATAAGATGAGCGATGATGGGTATCGCCTGGTCGTTAATTCTGCTACACATGATAAAGATTTAGCTTGGTTAACGGAGTATGCAAAAAAATACGCTGTTACGCTTACCGAGAGTACAGACCTTGCTATGCTAGCGATACAAGGGCCTCAAGTCCGGAGCAAGCTAGCTACCCTTTTTAGTCCTGTTGATTTACAAGCAATCCTTGCTCTTAAGCCCTTCCATGCGATGACCCTGGATTCATTATTTGTGGCACGTACCGGTTATACGGGTGAAGACGGCTTTGAAATTATTTTACCGGCTGATGCGGCACTTACGTTGTGGGAAAAGTTAATAGCCGCTAAAATTTATCCTTGTGGTTTGGGTGCTCGCGATACGTTACGATTAGAAGCAGGTTTAAATTTATATGGCGCAGACATGGATGAAACAGTGACACCATTAGAATCTAATTTAGAGTGGACGGTCGCATGGGAGCCTAAAGAGCGTGATTTTATTGGGCGCAACGCACTAGAGAAACAGAAACAAGCAGGCGTGAGGTATCGTCTGGCGGGTTTAGTGTTGCTTGAGCAAGGTGTGCTGCGTAATCATCAAAAAGTGATAGTAGAAGGAGTGGGTGCAGGTGAAATTACAAGCGGGAGTTTTTCACCTACGCTTAATAAAGGTATTGCGCTGGCGCGTGTGCCAGTCACAATAGGAACCCAATGCCTGATTGAAATCCGTGGGAAACAGCATCTCGCTCAAGTGATCAAACCGCCATTTGTTCGGCAGGGTAAGAATAATATAGGATAGTTGTAGTTCAGTGATTCCTGCTAATATGACACCATGACACGATGGGGGCTTCTTAAAAGGAAGAATAGTGCAAGCGCCAATTTTGCTGACGCGCAGCCTATAAACAGGAAAGGCGTTCTCGTGCTTTTTAGCGAGAATGCCTGGTCGTAACTTAGGAGTGGAAAGATGAATAGTGTGCCAAAATTGTTACAATACTCAAAAACACATGAATGGGTGCGTCGGGATGATGACGTATTCACAGTAGGTATTACCGATCATGCACAAACCATGTTAGGTGACTTGGTCTATGTAGAGTTGCCCGAGCCTGAGAGCAATCTTGAATTGGGGCAAGAATGTGCTGTAGTGGAATCTGTCAAAGCAGCAGCCGATATTTATTCACCGGTGTCTGGCGAAGTGGTTGAAATTAATGAAGCCTTGTTTGAAACACCGCAATTGATTAATGACGATCCTTATGGGAAAGGCTGGTTATTTCGAGTTCGTCCGTATGACAATGATACGCCGCATTTATTAAACTCAGAGCAATATTCAAAACAAGTCGCATCAGAGGCGCATTAAGTTTTTAAAAGTGAGAAAGCCTATGCCATTTATTCCGCATTCTGAATACGATATCAAAGAAATGTTAGCAACGATTGGTGTTGCTAATATCGAATCATTATTCGATGAAATTCCCTCGCAGTTACGCGTTAAAAATGAACCGATTATTCCAGATAGTTTAACTGAGATGGAATTAGGTCGTTTAATGCGAGCACGCGCACAGCAAGACAGTGATTTGCTTTGTTTTATTGGTGCAGGTGCGTATGAGCATCATATTCCTGCAGCGGTGTGGAGTATCGCAGGTCGCGGTGAATTTATGACGGCTTATACACCGTATCAAGCGGAGGCAAGCCAGGGAACACTGCAGCTGCTTTATGAATATCAAACAATGATGGCGAGCTTGATGGCATTAGATGTTTCCAATGCATCCATGTACGATGGCGCAACTGCTTTGGCAGAAGCTATTTTAATGGCAGTACGTCTTAATCGTAAAAATAAATCAAATCGGATTTTGTTACCGCGCGCAGTGCATCCTTTTTATCAAGACGTTGTTAAAACGATAGTGAGTCAGCAAGGTATTGAGATTGTTGAAGTCCCTTTTGAAAAAATAGGCTGTCTATCACTTGCTATGTTAGAAAAAATAGCGAAAGAAGATGTCACTGCTTTAGTGATTCCGCAGCCTAATTTCTTTGGTTTACTGGAAGAAGTGGATGCACTGACTGATTGGGCGCATGCGAAAAATGCTTTGGTTATTGCTGTTGTGAATCCATTAGCCATGGCTTTATTGAAAGCGCCAGGGCAGTGGGGAAAATCCGGTGCAGACATTGCTTGCGGTGAAGGACAGCCTTTGGGCGTGCCTTTGACATCAGGGGGACCTTATTATGGTTTTTTGTGTTGTAAAAAAGAATGGGTGCGACAATTACCGGGACGCGTCGTTGGGCGCACGGTTGATTCAGAGGGTAACCAAGGTTTTGTATTGACAATGCAAGCACGCGAGCAACATATTCGTCGCGCTAAAGCGACATCGAATATCTGTACCAATCAGGGCTTGCTTGTAACAGCCAGCACGATTTATATGAGTTTAGTGGGACCTAAAGGATTGCGTCAGATCGCTTTAGTCAGTCATCAAAATACAGAATTATTACGGGAAAAATTGATGACTGTTACTGGCGTTGAATTGGTTTTTCAGGCGTCTTATTTTCACGAGTTCGTCATACGATTACCTAAGTCGGTGGAATCTGTATTGCGTGAACTAGCAGAATTAAAAGTGCAAGCGGGTTTTAGCTTGCGTCAAACGTATCCTGAGTTAGGAGAGTGTTTATTAGTGTGTGCGACAGAAACAAAAACAGCAGAAGATATAGAAAAATTTGTGACATTGCTGGCTTCAGTTCTTTCTTCTGGCGGTCATTACGATAAAACGGAGAAAAAAATAAATGTCAGAATTGATCTTTGAGTTATCACATCATGGTCGTTGTGCTACTTCACAAATACCCCGTCGTTCCACTAAAAAAATAACTATACCAGCGCATCTGTTGCGACAAGATGAACCTTTTTTGCCTGAAGTGTCTGAGTTACAAGTCGTGCGTCATTTTACTAAACTATCCCGAAATAATTTTTCTATTGATACACAATTTTATCCGCTGGGTTCTTGTACGATGAAATATAATCCACGCGGCGTGCATCATTTAGCAATGCTTGAGGGGTTTTTAAATCATCATCCTTTGTCACTCGAGATGAATAGTCAAGGCTATCTTTCTTGTGCCTATGAATTACAGGAAATATTAAAAGCGATGACGGGTATGCAGGGTGTATCGTTAACACCAATGGCAGGTGCGCAAGGTGAATTTGCGGGTGTGGCTATGATTCGTGCTTATCATCGTGCCAGAAATGATACGGCGCGCACAGAAATATTAGTCCCTGATGCAGCGCATGGCACGAACCCTGCGACTGCTGCACAATGTGGATTTATTGTACGTGAAATTCCAACAGATCAAGACGGGAATGTTGATATCGAGAGTTTGCGTGCTGCAGTGGGGCCGCAAACGGCTGGCATTATGTTAACTAACCCATCCACGTTAGGCGTGTTCGAGCAAAAAATTCAAGAAATTGCTGCAATCATTCACAAGGCAGGTGGCTTACTTTATTATGATGGCGCTAATTTAAATGCCATTCTTGGAAAAGTGCGCCCTGGCGATATGGGTTTTGATGTGATGCACATCAATTTACATAAAACATTTGCGACACCGCATGGTGGTGGCGGCCCCGGTGGTGGTCCTGTTGCTGTCAGTGAACGCTTAGTACCTTTTATTCCAATGCCTATCGTTGCAAAAAAAGAAGGAATGTATGGTTGGCTCACTGAAAAAGAATGCCCACAAACGATAGGTCGTTTATCTACCTTTATGGGCAATGCGGGCATTATTTTACGTGCTTATATGTATGCACGGTTGCTGGGTAAAGAAGGCATGGAACGCGTCGCTGAATTTGCCACACTAAACGCTAATTATTTGTTAGCCAAATTGAAAGCGGCTGGTTTTACACCTGCTTATGCTAATCGTCGTGCTAGTCATGAATTTATTATTACGTTGAAAACAGAAGCTAAAGAATTGCATATCACCGCATTAGATGTAGCGAAGCGTTTATTAGATTACGATTTTCATGCGCCTACGATGTATTTCCCTTTGCTAGTACCAGAATGTTTATTGATTGAACCGACTGAAACGGAAAGTAAAGAAGAATTAGATGCTTTTGCCGATGCGCTCATTCACATTTTACATGAAGCGAAAACGCAACCTGATTTGGTCCGCACAGCACCTCATACCTTATCTGTGCGGCGTTTGGATGAAGTGAAAGCGGCCAGGGAGCTGGATTTGGTTTATCGTGGAAGCTCCCAATGACATTTGCTGCTTAGAGTGTGAATGCTTACATTATTTCTTTATTCCAAGTAATTCAACTTTAAAGATAAGTGTCGCATTCCCAGGAATCGAAGGTGGATTTCCTTGTTCTTCATAAGCTAAATCAGAAGGAATATACAGCATCCAGGTTGAGCCGACTGGCATGAGTTGCAGTGCTTCAGTCCAGCCTTTAATGACGCCACCGACTGGAAAAGTAGCAGGTTCATGTCGTTTATAAGAGCTATCAAATTCTTTGCCATTGATTAATGTGCCTGCATAATGGACTGACACTACATCAGTGATTGTCGGTTTGGGCCCTTTGCCTTGCTTGATAATTTTATATTGCAATCCATCAGGCAATGTTACAACCCCTTTGTTTTTTTTATTACGCGCTAAAAAAGCTTTTCCTTCTGCTTTATTTTTATCTACAACGACAGTAGTGGTATGTACTTGCGTAGTGGTTGTTGTTTGATTTTTTGCTGCATAAGCATTGGCGCAGAGCAAGCCAAGACCTATTGTTGCTATCTTTGCGAATTTCATCATCTATTCCTTAATTGAAAAAAGACAATCATAGCACATAGTGAGGCTATGACAATAAAAGCTCTTATTCATGATATTTTGCATGAAGAGACTAAGGCAGGCTACAATAAACGCCTTTAATAAAAAAGGAGTCGTTATGAAAACATATATTAAAAGTGGTGTGCTTGCAGGCGTTATCTTGTTTTTTTGGGGTGCGTTTTCATGGATGGTGCTTCCCTGGCATGATGCAACATTGCATCATTTTGTGGATGGCAAGGCGGTAGCAAATGGGCTGGCGGCTAATGTGCTGCAGTCTGGTATCTATGTTTTTCCAGCAGAGATGAGCGCAAACCAGGATGAGGCGAAACAAGCTTTTATTTTTGCTTCTGTGCATCTGCAGGGTATGCCATCGTCGATGACGCCAGCTCTGATTATCAGTTTACTCATCCAAATGATTGCAGCTATTTTAGTAGCTTATCTACTGAGTAAAACCACGGGGCTTGCTTATTATAAGCGTGTGAAGTTTGTTTTCCTCTTTGGTCTTGCGGCGGGTATAGTGACTTATCTTCCGTTTTGGAATTGGTTTTGCTTTGATATGGCCTATACGTTGGTCATGATGGCTGATTTGTTAATAGGCTGGTTATTGGCAGGTTTGGTATTGGCAAAATTTAATAGATAACTTATCGTATCTATTCAGCGTTTACTACGAGCCTAATCGTGCCCGATTAGGCCTGCTGAAGACGCTGAATAGTTACAACTTATCTTATGCGGCACCATAGAATGGTGCTGCCATCTTGGTTGTGAGAGATCTCCATGAAATTTGCCACTGTGTGTCATCTCTGCGTTTCCCTGTGTCATCCCCGCGAAGGCGGGGACCCATCATGACTTGTCTCTTTAATTACCTTATTTCTGGATAATTCAATTTCAATTGTACTCATTATTGTTAGTGGTATTTGCAGGATGGGTCCTATGACTTCACAAACGAAGTGCACCAGTTATACTTGGTGCCACTATGGGAAAAAAATACAGACAACTCTCGCCCGAAGAGAGAAATGCGATTTCCTATCTTTGTAGAGAAGGGAAAACGAACGGGCAAATTGCAGCAGCTTTGGATCGCTCGACATCGACGATTACTCGAGAGTTAAAGCGTAATAAGACAAAAAGCCAAGGCTATTCAGCAGGTTATGCACAGCAACTTGCTGGTAGTAGACGCTGGAAAGGAAGCAAATTGGAGCGTCAACCAGGTTTGAGGTCCATTGTGATGGACAAACTTACTATGGGATGGTCACCCCAACAGACCTCTCACTGGCTGATGCAGGAGCAAGGATGCAAAATAATTTCTTATGAGTCAATATATCGTTTTATTTACGCGCAACTTGTGAGAACAAAAGATTATAGTTGGCGAAATTATTTGCGTCGTCGAAAGAGTAAGCGTGGCTGGTATGGACGAAAAGGAGGAAGTTCAGCGTCTTTGATTAAACATCGAGTTTCAATAGATCAGCGACCGCACTACATAGAAAAACGAGCGAGTCCCGGTCATTGGGAGGCTGATCTGATGCTGTTCTCAAAGTATGGCCAATCTCTTTTAGTTGCTCAAGAACGTCAATCACGAGTTCTTAAGCTGTTTATTTTAAAGAATAAAGGAGCGGAAGGAGTTGTAAATCAATTAAAGGATCTACTCGGTTGCCTTCCTCAATCACTGGCGAAAAGTGTAACGTTTGACAATGGAAGTGAATTTGCTCAACATCATCAATTAAATAGGGTGGGAATAAAGACTTATTTTTGCGATGTGAAATCACCTTGGCAAAAAGGCGGAGTAGAAAATGCGATTGGACGATTGCGTGCATTTTTACCACGCAAAACGGATCTAGGGGAGCTGAGTCACCAAGATATTGAAAAAATCGTGGCAAACTATAACCATACGCCACGAAAATGTTTAGGATACAAAACGCCTGCTCAGGTTTTTATAAAACAGTTGGTGCACTTCAAATGTGAATTCACATCCCCGCTTTCGCGGGGATGACAGTAGAACGCGGGGATGACAGTAGAACGCGGGGATGACAGTAGAACGCGGGGATGACAGTAGAACGCGGGGATGACAGTAGAACGCGGGGATGACACGGTAGAAAGTGGAGATGACGCGGTAGAAAGCAAGGATGATTATGGGAATAATTCAGATTTTTCGCTGCACTCAGAATGACAACTTGGCACTTCGAATCGAAGTATTGTAGAACAAACCTTATAAAGACAATGCAATCTTTAACGTTTTCTCTTGTTGTAAAGCAGAATAGAGTTTCTCCTCTTCTTGGCGTAATAATTCTTGCAGCTGCGTGATGCGAGTGAGGTGCAAGCCAATTTTTTCTTGTACGCGAGCTAATTTTTCTGAGTATGTCTCTAACTTTTCCATTGGAAATTCTCCACCCTCTCAAGAATAGTTTTTATATGGTCTATTTCAGTTGAAGTTGATCTAATAGTATTAAATTTAATCAAAAAAGGCTGTTTAAAATCAATTAAGATTAAATTTAAGGCACTTTACACAATAATGATTCCGAATGATGCAGGTGAAATGCCCTTTCTCATGTGAGATATTTCTCACAAGATGTATTAGAGGTGGTTGAGCGCCTTGGCGGGTGCTAAGCAGCCTGTGCTGTGGGTGGTGACAACAAGGGGCAATAATAAAATAACTTATTGATAAATATAATATTAAACTGCTAATGCGGTTATCTAATGAAATCTAATTTATGAACTATACTCAATCAAGAGCTTTACAGAATATCTCAACTTTACATTAGGAGGCGTTATGAGACCACGTGCCCAGAAACAAGAAGCACTCCTTGTCAGTAACTTAATGAATCAGATTAGCGAATTACCAGCGGAAGCAAAAAAGCTGACAGCAAAATTCACGCAGATGTATTGGAATGAGTTAGACGAGGGAGGACAGCCTGAGAGCGTCGATGATTTTCTTGAAGGCATCCATTATTCTAGACACGATTCTGATGAGCTAAAAGCTACCAAGAGAGTTGACACAAGGTTAAGTAAACTTGCGGCGCAAGCTCCACTTAGTGCGGGTCTTTTACAAGGAGTTGAAAGTGGTATTGCTAAAGCTAAAAATTTGCGTGAGAGATTAACCCATGTTGCAAAAGTATCAAAAGAAGAAGCGGATTGGGTACGGTATTTAACGCTGATATCACCAGCGGGTAAAACAGAAGAGGGTGGATTATTACGATTCTCTAAAGGAGAGGAAAAAAAGAAAGCTGAAGCTGAAGTTGCATCAATGAATGAAGCAGCAATTCAAAAAATTGTTGAGGCCTATCAAGAATTAGAAAGATATGCAAAAAAGAATAATTTGGAAATATCAAATCTAATTCGTGATTATGTTAACGGACTTAGTTTGTTAGAGCAAAGTAAAATTAAAAGAATAATTTTATTGCATAATGGAGTGATGGGGAAAAAGAAAAATAAAGTATTGGTAGAAATTGATCGTGCGATGAGAGAGAGTCCTGAACAAAGAAAGCTATGTGATGAAGTACAGGAGTTCACTAAAAGAATAATGGCAGCATTTGATTACTCATCATTGCCTGCTGTGGCTTGTGAGTTAGAGCAATTTGGCGAATATATTAAAGAAAAAGCATTAGAAATGAAGGTCAGTGAGGCAGATCTTCTAAAGGAAATAGAAAAGTTAACATTTTTTGAAAAAATCAAGTTGAGACCCGAAGTTGCACAAGCTATGTTGCATTTCAAGAATAATGCATTTGATTACAGAGGTGGAAAACTGCAGAATCAGACTAGTCTAGATGTAGGGGTTCATTCCTTTGTGAGATTGGTAGATGGCTCGAACCCAGCCAAAAAAAAGAAATCTGATAAATCTGAGCAGAAAAAGACTGTTAAACTTACAGGCATGGAGCAAGTTAAAGAAGCTCAAGAATTGAAAACATACTTGGATACTGACTTTAAAGAAAATAAATCAGATAGGCTAGAGCTAATGAAATTGATAAGATCATTAGAAAAATCTGCTGTAGAGTTTGATAAAAATAATCAAAATAAAAATGCATCTGTTGTAGTAGGTGAATTACGAAAAAATGTAATAGATTATTTTTCCAATGAAAAAATTTTTAAAAATGGGGTTTCTCCTCGAGTAGAGCTTATAAGAAAATGTGATGCTGTAATAATCGGTGCAAAAAGAGGATTTTTAAAAGATGATCGATCTTCATTTACGCAGAAGTTGGAAATATTTAATCTTAGGGTGAAAGCAACCAATCCTTTACGAAGTCAAGAATCTCGTCGAGAAGCTTCTGAAAAATTATCTTTTTTATTAGCTCGTCAAGGATTTCTGAAAACTACAGCTCAGCTAACCACTTCAATTGAGGCGCACAATAAAAAAGCAAAGCTAAATCAAAGTTCTGGTCTTAAAAGAAAAAGTAAATAGTTTTTTGATATTAGGTCCTTGAATGCTATTTTTATTATTTAAATGCTTCATGCAAAAATAAAGGAGGCAGGCTGTGCAATCCTTTACTCACATCTCAACTCAACTTGAACTTCTCACGAGTGAAATAGATGAAATCTTTTTTATCATGGATAAAATTCCTTATGATGTGATGCTGAAAATAATAGGGTTAAACAGTGTATTGAGTGACAAAGAAAATCCAGAGGGAAAAAAGCTATTAATGGAAATAGCAAAAGAGATAGGTATTACAGAAGACCGATTAAGATCACTGGATATTTCGCGTAGGCTTGTTCATTTTTCAAAAATGGTAACTGACTTGTTTGGTGCGCTTGAAAAAGAAAAAGAATTTGCTGCAGATGATATGATGCCAGTGTTAATTGAATTGATTAATCGAACCAAAAAAGATAATGTAAGTGCGATAAAAAAATTAAAAAGCATGAAAAAATATTGTGAAAAATTAAGTAAAGGTCTAAAGGAAACGTCATATCATGGTAGTATTATAGGGTATGGATTAGCACAGTTTACTGCTGGCATTGCATTTCTAACTGACCCTGAAATTCCCGAGAAAGATAAAGTAGATGAAAAAATAGCAGAAAAAGTCGATAAGCTGCAGGGTAAGAAGTTGCTTGTGCCTAAGAAAAGAAGAGTGCCAAAGATTCATAAAAAACGAATAAATAAACTTTCTGATGAGTTTTCTAAGCGTAATCAGTTGAAAATAAAAAAAGCGCTGGCGGACATTAACCAAGCTTTAAAAGATAATAATATTGAAAATGCTATGAATTCATTTTCTGCACTTGGAAAATGTTTAGTATCTGATGTTGGCAAGAAATTTCTGATGGATATTCCTGCTTCTGAAATATCTGAAGTGCCTCCTTTGGAATTGTTATTTGCTCTTGAGGCGTTAAAAAGTGTCAATCCTGATAATTCTCTTCAAAAGGGAATAGCAACTTACATTGCACTGCTTGGCCAGAAATATGACGTTGCTCTTTCAGTCATTTCAGAGGATAAAATTAGAAAGGATGGCTTGGCAATTTTTCCTAAACTTGTTGAATGGTCTCTAGCTCAAAAAGCAGAGGCTGTTGTTAATTCGGCTGATTCAGAAATTAAATTCATTAAAGCGCTTGAAGTTCAAATAGATGCTTTGAAAAAAACAGCCGAACATTTTGAAAATGTATTTGATCAAGCGCGTGTTGTAAAACTGGCTAATGAATTGCAGAGAGAACTTGTAATATGGGCCGGTAGCGAAAATAAAAGTGATAAAACCTATTCGAAGTTAAAAGCCATGTTTAGCCAAAAAATAAATGAATGCCAGCTTTCTAACGAATTGTCTGGTTTTAAGAATATTATTTACGCCATGAAGATGATTATTGATAATGCGATTTCAAGTAAGAAGGTTGATCTTGCTGTTGATAAGAAGGAAGAAAAAGAAACTAAATTAACTTTTTTTAAAAATATGTCATCTGAATATTCTTTTTATAAAGCGAAAAGAAATATGTCTAATCAGCTACAGGTTATAGATACTTTGATTCCTGGTAAAAAGCAGATGAAAAAATAAATACTGAAATTCAATAAAAATCGGATTTTTTTATCACTACTCTTAATTTTCATGCGATCTATCCACCTCAATTGCCAATGCAATTTGGTTAACACATGATTCCAGCAAGCGCATCTGTGCCGGAGTGAATAAACGTAGAGGTTTATTAGGGTAGACTCTTAAGACGCCAATTGATTTTCTAGAGGTAAGAAGTGGAACGTAGCTTGCATCAGAAAGAGGTAATGTATCTGTACCTAAACCGGCGCTTTGTCCCAAATCATAAACCCATTGCGCAATACTTTTTTCTTTATCATTTAAAATAGCGACGGGGCCAGATTTTGCGTGAATAACAAGTGAATTATTTTCAAAAAGCAGTGCGATGACATCGCTATCTAGTAATTCAGCTAAATAGCTTACTGCAGTGGAAAGTAAATTGTCGACCCCTCGAGTAGAGGCTAATTGACGAGAAAGATTATATAAAGCATTTGTGTGATGCTCAGCAAGATGTACAGCTTTAACTTGGCGACGTGAAATGATAGCTAAATAGCTAATGATTTGTGTCAGTATAAATAAAAGTAACAAATTTAAATTAGAAGAGGTTTCATTTATTGAAAAACAGTAGAAAGGTGGAATAAAGCAAAAACGGAAAGCTATTACACTTAGAATAGAAGCTAATAGTGCAGATCCAAATTCTCCAAATGATGCAACGATAGCGACACCAATTAGATAGAGCATAGCGATGCTGCTACTGTGTAAGTAATCATTAAAAAAATATTTAATAAAAGTGATTGCGGAAACCGTTAGGACTGCAATGCCGTAGGTTCGCCATGGGATTTTTTTATCTTGATTAGAGGGAGTTGTATTGGTGTCATCAAATTCACCAGTAATAAGATATACGTCAATCTCACCGCTTTGGCGAATTATTTTATCAGCTAAACTTCCAAACAGTAAATCTCTCCACGGTGAACGAATTTGTTTTCCGATGACAATGCTTGTGACATTGTGTTCGCGAGCAAAATCCATAATTTCTTTGCTTACATTGAGGCCTGTTAAAATAGTTGTTGTAGCGCCTAAACGTTCAGCTAAATGTAAGTTTTGAATGGCGCTATTGCGCTTTTCTTCGGATACTTTCAGCTCGGGTGTATCGACGTAGATAGCGAGCCATTCTGCTTTTAGTCGACTTGCCAGGCGGCGCGTAGTTCGAATTAATTTAGTCGATTTGTATTTGGCACTAACGCAAACCAGGAGTTTTGCTTTTGTTGGCCAAACATGTTTGATTCCTAGGCCTTGTCTATATAAAAGAACTTGTGCCTCTACCCGCTCTGCAGTGATACGTAATGCTAATTCTCGCAGTGCTGATAAATTACCTTTACGAAAAAAATGTTCTGTTGCTAAGGAAGCTTGTTCTGGTATATACACTTTTCCTTCTTTTAAACGTTTCAATAGATCTTCAGGCGGCAAGTCAATGAGCTCGATTGTATCAGCAAGTTCTAACATGAAATCAGGCACCGTTTCTTTGACATGTGTATGAAGAATTTGCGATACCGCATCATTTAAACTTTCAATATGTTGTACATTGAGTGTAGTGTAGACATTAATTCCGCGATCTAAAAGTTCTTTAATATCTTGCCAGCGTTTAGCGTGTCGCAGGCCGGGTGCATTGGTATGAGCCATTTCATCAATTAAGATGATTCCGGGATTTCGTTTTAATGCGGCATCCAAATCAAATTCTGTGAGTTGTTGCCCACGGTACTCTATTTTTTGACGAGGGATTATTTCCAAATCATGAAGCAATAATTCAATTTCATGCCGACCATGTGATTCGATGATGCCTATTACTACATCTAATCCTTGAGCATGCTGAGTGAGTGCTTCTTCTATCATGTTATACGTTTTGCCTACGCCGGGCGCTGCACCTAGATATATTTTAAGCTTTCCATGCAATTGATGGTGCTCTTCTTCTTGCGCTTGTTTTAAAAATTTTTCTGGGCTAAGACGTTTTTTTTGCATGGTATATCCTATAATAAATTATTTAGCGCAAGATTAAGTTGAAGTACATTGACCCGTGGTTCGCCTAAAACTCCTAAATATCGATTTTTTGTTAACTGTCGAATTAATACCAAAATTTTTTGTTCGGATATTTTTCGGGCTTTGGCGATTCTGGATACTTGATACATTGCAGCAAAAGGGCTTATTTCAGGATCTAAACCGCTAGCGGATGCAGTGACCAAATCAACTGGAATTATTTTTTGTTTTTTTGGATCATGCTGTTGTAATAGTGCGATGCGGGTTTTTACAGTAGACAAAAAATCTAAATTTACCGCGCTCAAATTAGAGCCTAATGAATTTTCTGGATTATTAGGGAAGGGTGTCGTGGCGGATGGGCGGCCCCAAAAATAATTTTCCTTTGTGAAGGATTGGCCGATTAATTGTGATCCAATAAATTGATTGTTATTTTTTATCAGGCTGCCATTGGCTTGAAAAGGAAAAAATAGCTGAGCGATGCTTGTTACAATGACAGGGTAAAGAAGGCCTGTTAATAGCGTCAAAATCAGCAACAAGATCATTGCAGTCTTTAATTGTTTAAGTACTTCCATGAATAGCCTATCCTTTTTAAAGTAACTGTGATAGTGATAACAATAGATCAATTAACTTGATACCTATAAAAGGTATTATCAATCCACCCAGTCCATAGATAATAACATTATTTTGTAGTAAACGTGCGGCAGATACCCTACGGTAACTGACACCACGTAATGCAAGTGGGAGCAATAAAATAATAATAAATGCATTGAAAATGACAGTAGATAAAATAGCATGTTCAGGTGTTGAAAGATGCATGATATTGAGTTTGTTCAATGCAGGATACGTTGTAGAAAAAGCAGCAGGTATGATAGCAAAATATTTTGCGATATCATTGGCAATGCTAAAAGTAGTTAATGCACCGCGTGTCATGAGTAATTGTTTTCCAATTTCAACCACTTCAATTAATTTTGTTGGATTCGAATCTAAATCAACTAAATTTCCTGCCTCTTTGGCGGCTTGTGTCCCTGTATTCATCGCTACGGCGACATCTGCTTGTGCTAACGCGGGCGCATCGTTGGTACCATCACCGGTCATTGCAACTAAATGGCCTTCTGATTGTAATCTTCGAATGAGTTTCAGTTTATCTGCAGGCGTTGCATTTGCGAGAAAATCATCTACACCTGCTTCGGCTGCAATAGCAGCTGCTGTTAATGGATTATCGCCTGTGACCATAATGGTTTTGATTCCCATTTTTCTTAATTCAAGAAAGCGTTCACGAATACCTCCTTTAACAATATCTTTGAGATGAATGACACCCAATACGGTGATGCCATCCACTACAACTAAGGGTGTTCCGCCTTGACGGGAAATGGCTGCAATTTTGTCCTGCATGCAAGCCGGAAAAGTACTATTCATTTCTTTTAAATGCATTTCAATCGCTTCTGTTGCACCTTTACGAATTTGTCTGCCTGCCAAATTGGCGCCACTCATGCGTGTTTGGGCTGTAAAAGGAATAAATGTTGCATTGAGTTCGTTAATGTCGCGACCACGTAAGCCATATTTTTCTTTCGCTAATATGACAATACTGCGTCCTTCTGGTGTTTCATCGGCTAGCGATGCAAGCTGTGCCGCATCTGCTAATTGGTCGATACGAACACCGTCTGCTGGAATAAATTCAGTGGCTTGACGATTGCCTAGTGTAATTGTGCCAGTTTTATCTAGTATTAAAATGTCTATATCACCCGCAGCTTCGATAGCACGTCCAGATAAAGCGATGACATTAGATTGAATCATACGGTCCATTCCGGCAATGCCAATGGCAGAAAGTAATCCTGCAATAGTGGTAGGGGCTAGACAAACAAATAAAGCAACGAGTACGGTCACTGAAACAGCCTGGCCTGTACCCGCAGCATGCACGCTATAGATTGAAAAAGGTAATAAAGTAGAGCAGGCTAGCAAAAAAACAATAGTGAGTCCTGCAAGTAAAATAGTGAGCGCAAGTTCATTCGGTGTTTTTTGACGTCTTGCGCCTTCGACTAATGCAATCATTTGATCGATGAATGTTTCACCTGGATTCACAGTAACACGTATGATTAGCCAATCTGAAAGAACTTGTGTGCCGCCGGTGACAGCGCTGCGATCACCACCGCTTTCTCGAATAACGGGTGCGCTTTCACCTGTAATCGCACTTTCGTTGACTGAGGCGATCCCTTCAACTACTTCACCATCGCTAGGAATAAAATCACCTGCTTCAACTAATACCATATCACCTTCTTTTAATTTGACAGATTGCACTAAAGTCACTTTGGCATTGCGTTCTGGCTTAATTAATTTTTTTGCTTGAATTTCACGGCGGGCTTTACGTAGTGCTGATGCTTGTGCTTTGCCGCGACCTTCTGCCATGGCTTCGGCAAAATTGGCGAAGAGTAGGGTAATCCAAAGCCAAAGAGTAATTGCTAAAATAAACCAAGTCGACGCTTCGCCATGCCCTGCTATAGCTTGGATAAATAATGCGGATGTTAATAATGAGCCTATGTACACTGTGAACATGACGGGATTACGTATTTGATGATAGGGCGTGAGTTTTATAAATGAATTAAGAATAGCCGATTTTAATATTGCTGCATTCCACGATGATACGTTAGTGGGCATACATGACTCCTAGTCTAAGATATTCAGCAATAGGCCCTAAGGCAAGTGTTGGAAAAAAAGTAAGAGCACCTAAAATACAGGTTACTCCTATCAGTAAAATAATAAAAAGTAAGGTATGTGTAGGTAGTGTGCCAGAGTTGACTGGCATTAATTTTTTATGTGCCAGTGATCCTGCAACTGCAAGTACAGAGATTGCAATCCAAAATCGTAGGAGCAGCATTTCTACGCCACCTGCTATAGTATAAAACGGTGTCGTTGCATCGAGCCCAGCAAAAGCACTGCCATTATTATTGCCCATGGAGGTAAATGCATACAAGATTTCAGAAAAGCCATGTGCGATAGGATTCGCAATAGAAGAAACACCCATCGGTGTAACAGATGCTATAGCTGTTAACACCAACACCACTAATGGCATAATGAGCACAGCGACAGTGACCATTTTCATTTCAAAAGGTTCTATTTTTTTCCCTAAATATTCAGGTGTTCTGCCGACCATTAAACCTGCAACAAAAACAGTGATCATAACCAACATCAACATTCCATATAAACCTGATCCTAGTCCACCGTATACCACTTCACCCAAATGCATTAACCAAATCGGAATTAATCCACCCAATGGCGTAAATGAATCATGCATAGAATTAACAGAACCATTCGAAGTAGCTGTCGTTGCGACAGCCCAGAGTGCAGAATTCACAATACCAAAGCGAGTTTCTTTTCCTTCCATATTGCCGCCCGGATAAAGATTGGGTTTGGCTGTTTGGTCAATACCCATGTGGGTCAGGATAGGGTTTCCTTTTTGTTCAGCATAGATAGTCATGGTAGCCAATGGGATAAATAAGATTAGCATTGTTAAAAATAGGGCCCACCCTTGTCGCTTATCTTTAACCATGATGCCAAAGGTATAACAAAACGCGGCAGGAATGAGTAAAATAGCCAGCATTTCTAAAAAATTAGAGAGAGGTGTAGGGTTTTCAAAAGGATGCGCTGAGTTTGTATTAAAAAATCCACCGCCATTAGTGCCTAATTGTTTAATCGCAATTTGTGATGCGACAGGCCCCATGGGAATTTCTTGTTCTGTCATCGTTACTTTTTCTATTATTGGATTGCCTTGCGTATTTTTCATGGGCTGTCCAGAGGCGTCTTGTTTGGGTTGTTGGTAATGGATCGCTTCTAGCAAGTGTATTTTTTGATAAGGCTTGAAATTTTGGATAACGCCTTGAGCAGATAAAGCAATCGCTAAAATGAAAGAAAGAGGTAGTAAAATATAAAGTATTCCACGCACCGTATCGACCCAGAAATTACCAAGACTGTGGGTTTCCTGCCTAGCGAGACCACGAATGAATGCAATGAGCAAAGACATTCCTGTCGCAGCAGATAAAAAATTTTGCACAGTCAGTGCGATCATTTGAGTCAGATAACTTAATGTGCGTTCGCCACTATAAGCTTGCCAATCTGTATTCGTGATAAAACTGGCTGCTGTATTGAAAGAAATAGTGGGTGGCACTGCAGAAAAATGTTGTGGGTTCAGTGGCAAATAATATTGTAATCGTTGAATTGTATAAACAGCAAGAAAACCAACCAAGTTGAAAATAAGCATGGTATAGAGGTATTTCTTCCATCCCATTTCTTGCTGAGGTTGCACGCCGCTTAATTGATAAATGAAATGTTCAAGGGGTCGGAGTAAGCGATTCAAGCCGCAAGGCTTGTTTTCATAAATCTGAGCCATGTACCAGCCTAGCGGTTTGGTACAAACAATAATAATGAAAAGATATACTATAAGTTGGAGGATACCATTTTCCGTCATGGCGTAACCTTATTAGAAAGCTTCTGGTTTAAACAATACTATTAATAAGTAGACAAACAGCAGCGATGCAATAATGCCGCACATTAAATACAAGCTCATTCCGTGCTCCTTGATAGGGCATCAAAAAAGTGAATCAGTGCAAAGCAGAAGATAAAGAAAATGAGTGCAATACTGATGAATAAAAGATCTGCCATGATCGAGGTTCCCTGTGGTATTCAAACTTGGGCGACTCTCTCTTATGCCGTCATTGCTTCGCTTCGTTCGCAATGACGGTGCGGGAGGAGCAGTTACAAAATACTATGTATAGTATCTAGCAAAATGATATGGATCTCAAATTTATTAACTTAATTCTGAAATAATAAGCTTAAATAATCTGCTCCAATCCATAGACCAACTGATCTAACAGTAAGACTTTTTGACACGCCAAAATAATCCCGGGCGCATAGCAACTCCGATCAATAGTGTCATAGCGCAGAGTCAGTGTTTCTCCATGATCACCAAAAATAATTTGCTGGTTTGCCATAACACCGGGTAATCGTATTGAATGAATAGGAATTTGTTGATAGGCCGCACCGCGTGCACCAGCAAGAGTCTCGTGGGTATTTTTTATTATCGGAGGTGTATGCAAGCGCGCTTTGGCTAGCATTTCAGCTGTGCGAATGGCTGTTCCCGATGGGCTGTCTGTTTTACTGGCATGATGCATTTCAATAATTTCAACTTGTGGAAAATATTTTGCTATTTCTTGTGCATATTTCATCATTAATATCGCTGCTAAGGAAAAATTAGGCACAATAAGACCTCCTAACTTGAGTTTGGCGCAGCGTTCTTGTAATAATTTAACTTGATCGGGTAGCAGGCCGCTTGTCCCTATAACAGGGTGTGCGCCCGTATCAATAATAATATTGGCATTTTTTAAGACAGATTCAGCATGAGTTACGTCGATGACGACTTGTGCTTCGTTCTTTTTAATTTCAGTGGCCAGATCATTATTTCGTTGTGTGGTGCCGACTAATAGAAAATCAGGGTGTTCCTCTATTATTTTGACAGCCAGTTGGCCCATTTTGCCATGGGCGCCATTCACTAATATTCGGATATGCATAGGTTTCAGTCTCATTCAGGCTGCAAGAAGTGTATTATATTCCTAAACTAATAAAATAGGTTTGCTGTATAACATGTTTTTTGAAAAAATGACCAGCATGATGATTTAATGAGTGATATAAAGTGATTGATGAAGAAGGCTTTAGACATGGGGTCGGTATTATTTTAGTCAATACTAAAAGACAACTCTTTTTGGCAAAGCGTATTGGAAAAATGGCTTGGCAATTTCCTCAAGGAGGGTTGAAAGACAATGAAACGCCAGAACAAGCGATGTTTCGTGAATTGAATGAAGAGATTGGACTGAAAGCAGAAGATGTTAAAGTATTGAGCACTACACGTCGTTGGTTGCGATATCGTTTGCCAGCGCGCTTGATTCGGCATTATTCAAAACCGATTTGCATAGGGCAAAAGCAAAAATGGTTTTTATTACAGCTTGTTAATAAAGATACACAGATTAATCTGAGTGCAACGGATAGCCCTGAATTTGATTCATGGGCATGGGTTTCTTATTGGTATCCTTTAACACAGGTTGTGGCTTTTAAAAGAAGAGTATATAGCATGGCAATGAAAGAATTTGCACGTATTGTGTTATCAAAACGATTTTGGGAACAGAAGAAAAAATGATTTATCAGAAGCTCCCGCTAAAAAGCGCGGGAATTTCTTTCTTGTTTATATGCTGCGCGTCAGCAAAGCTGACGCTTGCACTGAAGAAGGAGAATCGCGATTCTCCCTCTTCAGAATCTCCCATCGCGTAATGTTAACGGGAATTAGTAATGATTTATCATCCAGATATTAATCCAGTGGCGTTTCATATTGGCCCTTTCTCCATTTTTTGGTATGGGTTGATGTATCTTTTTAGTTTTGCGGTTTGTTGGGGTGTGTTGGCGTTGCGCATCAAGCATTCGCATTTTGCGCGTGGTTTTACCTTTGAACAATTGTCGGATATACTTTTTTACGCTGCATTAGGTATTATTATCGGTGGTCGGTTAGGGTATATGTTGTTTTATGCGTGGCCTAGTTTAGTGTCTCATCCCTTGTCGTTATTCAAAGTGTGGGAAGGCGGTATGTCTTTTCATGGTGGATTACTGGGGGTGATTTTTGCGCTAGGATTATATGCTCACAAGATAAATAAGTCGGTAGTGGATTTGACTGACTTTGTTGCGCCTGTGGTACCTATAGGATTAGCTGCTGGACGTATTGGCAATTTTATTAATGGTGAATTATGGGGGCGTGTGACGGATGTGCCTTGGGCCATGATTTTTCCAAATGGGGGTCGTTTGCCGCGACATCCTTCGCAATTGTATGAGTTTTTGCTTGAAGGTGTCGTGATGTTTATTATTTTATGGTTTTACTCACAAAAACCGCGACCACGTTGGGCAGTATCGGGTTTATTTTTACTGTGTTATGGGTTTTTTCGTTTTTGTGTAGAATTTTTTAGAGAACCCGATATGCAAATTGGTTTTGTTGCATTCGGTTGGCTGACTAAGGGACAATTATTATCTTTGCCTATGTTTATTCTTGGCATTGGAATGTTTATTTGGGCTTATGCCTCAGAAAGAGTAAAGAAAACATGCAGCAATATTTAGATTTTTTACGACATATTCGTGATTACGGTATAGAAAAAAAAGATCGCACGGGCACAGGAACAATCAGTACTTTTGCTTATCAAATGCGTTTTGATTTGAGGAAGGGATTTCCATTAGTGACTACAAAAAAATTATCGCTGCGTAGTATTATTTATGAGTTATTGTGGTTTTTGCGTGGGGAAACGAATATCAATTACCTGCACGAGAATAAAGTGACTATCTGGGATGAGTGGGCAGATAGCCACGGGAATTTAGGCCCTGTCTATGGTAAACAATGGCGTGCCTGGCAAACGACAGACGGTCAGATCATTGATCAGATGAGTAATGTTGTCGACCAAATTAAAAAAAATCCCGATTCAAGACGTTTAATTGTGAGCGCGTGGAATGTAGGTGAGCTGTCTAAGATGGCATTGCCTCCATGCCATCTATTATTTCAATTTTATGTAGTACAAAATAAATTATCTTGTCAGTTATATCAGCGTTCCGCAGATTCTTTTTTAGGTGTGCCTTTTAATATTGCTTCCTATTCTTTGTTAATACACATGATTGCACAGCAATGTAACTTAGAAGTGGGTGAGTTTATTTGGACAGGAGGTGACTGTCATATTTATTCTAATCACGTGGAGCAAGTTAATTTGCAGTTATCGCGCGAACCTTTTGCATTGCCGACGTTGCATTTAAAACGTAAGCCTGCTTCTTTGTTTGATTATCAATTTGAAGATTTTGAAATAACGAATTATCAGGCGCACCCCCATATTAAAGCTGAGGTAGCGGTGTAACGCATAATGTAAAGTCCTCGCGACCGGAACGAAGGAAACGTGATAGATCGATCATGAGGCTTTATGTTTGAGATGGTGTCCTGCTTAATGTCATTCTGTTTGGAACAAGTTGGCTGGATGTTGTTGCAGCAGATCCATCTCTCTGGCCATGCTTATTAAATATATTGGTGTAACAATAAGAAGAGGAAAATCTGCCGGGTGCAACAACTGGGCTGTTGTTAAGTGTGTTTGCATTTTCAGGACAGGAGGGAAAAAATCCATTTCTAGGCGCTAATTTTTGTGTTGGTACTCCATTTTGATTTTGTCTCTGACGATCTAATAATTGCCTTTCTCTATCTTGAGAACAATAGAAATGTGTTGCCAAGTATGTTTCTGTGTCTTTAGATAAGCGTATTTGCTCTGTTAGTTGTAAGATTTGAAGGGTTAGTATTGGAGTCGATTCGTCGTTTACATGGGTGTATAAGCAATATTGTATGTGCTGCATGGCGATGAATAGAGATGTTTGTTTTTCTTTTTCGACTTGAAATTGTCTCAGGAGCCATGCTCGCGTGGCTCGTTCTTGTTGGATTTGACGCGTGAACCAGATCTGTGGTGTTTGTACTTTTTGTTCTTCATCGAATTCTCGTTTAACTTGTTTTTTATGGGGTTGCTCTTTTTGCAAATTTTGTTGTGACGAGCTTACTTTATGGGTATAGCTTTTTGTAGTTTCTGTTGTTGCATCTTTTCTTTCGGCCAATGGAGATTGTGAGCCGTAACTTAAGTCTAATGTTGGCAAAGCGGACGTATCGTGAGCCATCTCCTCTTTCTTTTTAGGTGTTTGAGGATGTACGCATTGACTTATTTTATCAGCAATTTCTGTAGGTTCTCTCATGATAGAGAAATGATCACCATGAACCTCATGTACAGTGACACGTGCATTGCTGTATTCAGCCCAGGCTAATGCTGTAGAAGCTGTTTTATTTTCAGCATGTTCTCTTTGGGTTTCAGAGGTGATGAAAACAGTAAGCGGTGTTTTTTGTAATCTATTATTAGGATGATAGACTATGTTGGCTAGTAGAAAATTCTCAACATAATCCATGATACTTCTACTGACAGGTGAAAGAGAACAAGCTTGGATTTTTTTAAAAACAGTCTTTATTTGTTCTTCTTTGCTCATACGCGCTAATGTGGCAACATCATCAATATCTACAGAAAAGTGATGCCGTGCGCTAAAATGTTCTACAAGCTTAATAAGTGCTTTAGCAAATGATTCAGGATCCTGTTCGCTCACAAAGGATGGCACGGGTTCATCTATAATTCCTACAAATTCTACAGGTATTCTACGTTCTTCAGCCTGACGAGCAATTTCATAAGCTAAAAGCCCGCCCGATGACCATCCGACAATATGAAGAGGCCCCTTGGGGTGTTCCGCAAGCATGCAACCTAAGTAGAAATCCGCTAAGTCTGCAATAGAGCGGCTGCTCCTTAGATGACCCGAAGTAGGTGCGTCTAGATAATAAACTCTTTGTGGTATTGTTAGCTCGCGAACGAGTGGGTTGTAAGTACCACTGCTGGACTCGCCTGAGAGGGGCGGTAAAAGAAA
Source organism: Gammaproteobacteria bacterium (assembly GCA_044221135.1). GTDB lineage: Bacteria > Pseudomonadota > Gammaproteobacteria > DSM-16500 > DSM-16500 > UBA4722. The sequence continues at coordinate 31,560 of JBGAPT010000008.1, read as the reverse complement.
TAAGGGTGTTGTATCATCTTTTTTGGCGGATTTAACACATTCGAGCCTTTCTTTTTTGGCTAATTCTTTAGAAATAGCAACTGCTAAGTGCTGGATAGTGAATTGTTCTAACTCGTGTAACATGCCAAGAGAGAGGGATACATCGTACTTTTCCTTTAGTTTTCTTGCCAGGTAGATGGCATTAATAGAATTTCCACCAATTTCGTAAAATACATCTGTAATTCCAATTTCAATGTCTTTAGAGCTGTAGAGAACTTCTTTCCATATAGCTACCAATTCTTGTTCTAGAGTGCTAGCAGGAGGGGTATAGGAGACGGTACTCTGATCTCTTTCAAAAGTAATTTGTTTGTTTGCTAAAGCTTTTCTATCTACTTTATCACTCCCTGTCATCAACGGCATGCTATCAAGAGACATAAAAAAAGTAGGAATAGAAAAATCGCTCAGCTTGGTAGCGCAATGCGCTCTTAGTGCACGCATGTTCATCATGGACGGTTCTTGATAAACTACAAATGCAACTAATATGGGTTCTTGATGTTGAGCAATATCATCTCGAAGGATAACGCAGGCATCTTGAACAGAAGGGAACTCGCGTAATGTATTTTCAACGCCTGCCACATCAACGAATTGCCCGCGTATTTTAATATGAGAAAGAGCATTAAGACGACCATGGCAGTATAGTAGTGTGCCTTGTTTTACAAACCTATCGCCTGTGTTATAACTGAGATTTTCATTTGTAAAACTCTTGCTTTCAACGTTCAAATAACCCGGTGTGAGATAAGGTGAGTGAATAACAAGTTCACCAGCCTCTCCATCTGCTACTTCGGCTCCTGTCTCATTTACTATGGTTACTGTTACTCCGCTATTGAGTGGAGGTAAACCAATAGGCGCTTGTTGTTTATGAAAGTTGTTTAGCTCACAACGTACCATGGACAAACCAAACGTCGCTTCTGTAGGTCCGTAGCAATTCCATATTCCTATTTCATATTGATCATATTTTCTGACAATCTCTGTGGTGCAAGCCTCACCTGTAGAATAAACAGCTTTCAAGCTGGTTGAAAATACTTCGACTTGTTCATCCGTAAATGTTCTTAATACGGCAGGTGTTAAAGTCATATCTGTTATCTGATGACGAGTAATAAACTCAGCCAGTTTTTCTGAATCTTTTCGTGTTTCTTTGTCTGTGAGGTGTAAAGTAGAAGCAAAAGTCCACGCCATTAAATACTCCCAGATATGTGCATCAAAATCTGTAGATACATTTGCTAGTACGTGTGGTGCTTTGTGTGTTAGATTTGCTTCTAGTACCGGTTTCCAGTACTCGATCATCCCATTATGTCTAATGGGAATACCTTTAGGTTGTCCAGTTGTACCCGAGGAATAAGCGGTATAGGCAATCATGCTGTTGTGCAAACCAGCAACGTTAGGATTTTCTTTAGAAGCGGCGTTAATTTGTTCTACTGCTGAGCGCATATCAAAAGAGCGCGGCATAGCGCTACTGATTTTGAGTTCAGGTCTATCTGAGTTAGTTATTATTAATTTGGGGGAACAGTCTTTAACCATTTGCTGTAATCGACTCTCTGGATGGTCATCCGTAGAGAGTGGAACATAAATAGCACCTATTTTTAAAAGAGCTAAAAATACGACGACTTGATCTATCGATCGCTCTGTATTGGCGATGACATAATCCTGCGGTGCAATACCTTCTGATAATAAAACATACGCCAGTTGGTTAGCACGCACATTCAGCTGTTCATAAGTTAAGGTTTCATCATGGAATTGCAGGGCATTTTGATGAGGATGGGCGATAGCATTTTTTTCAACTAATTGATGCAACATAAATTCACGCCTCTAGTTTGTTTGCTAAAATCTAATTATAAGTTTATATTCAGCTTATTATTTTTTTCAGTTTCATTTGACTAGATAAATACACCGTAATAATAAATTGGTCAATGGATATAAAAACGATAAAAAAAATAGTTCAATTAAGTTAGACAATATGAGCGTAAGTTTTACGGTAGAGTAAATTGTAACGGTTATTTTTTATAAAGTACAGTCAAAAAATGAAAAAATTGCATACGTGTGATGTGATGAAGAGGTGAGTGATTGCATGAAAGAAATAAATAACAATGGATTTGAGAAATTGGTTCCTTACTTAGAGGGTCTGGTTGCACAGAGTCGTGATGCTTTCTGGGTTAGAGGTGCTGATTATAGTGGACAACTTTATATAAGCCCAGCCTATGAAAAAATATGGGGACGATCTTGCGAAAGTTTGTACCAGGATCCCAGTTCCTGGATTACCTTTGTTTTTCCAGAAGATCGTGAGCGACTGGAAAGCGAGATTGAGCAAAGAAGCATGCAAGCTGTGGCAGGAAGAAAATTTTTTCAGTCATATAGGATAGTTTGCCCGGATGGAGGAGTTCGCTGGATTGAAGATGAAAGTTTTGCAATTTTTGATGAGGATGGTAATCACATTGGTTTTGCTGGAACAGCTTCTGATATCACTGAGCAAAAAGAACACGAAATTAATTTACAGAAAGAAAAAGAAAGAGAAGAAGCCATTAGCAAGGCAAAATCCGAATTTATTGCGAATATGAGCCATGATATTAAAACGCCTTTATCAGGCATGATAGGGATGGTGAATATCATGATGGCACAGCTTCAAGATCCAGGTCAGCTTGTATGCGCCCAAAATATTCTGAATGCATCTCGCGAACTCATGAAATTTATTGAGAACTGTCTTGAAATGGTACGTTTAGAAGACGGTGAAGCTATTTTTAACAAAGAAAATTTCAATCTTAATGCACTTGCTGATGAAGTATGTGCCTTGTATCGACCTGCGGCAAGTAGTAAGGGATTATCTCTTACCGTTGAACATGAAAAAAATACGTCTGATTTTTTCTTGGGAAACCGAGGTGGTATTTACCGCATTCTATTAAATTTGATAGGGAATGCAGTTAAGTTTACAGCGGCTGGATCTATTCGGCTTAAGGTTGCTATTCGTACAGAACTTGTGCGTACACAACAACCTATTGTCACATTTACAGTAACGGATACAGGTATTGGTATTCCTAAAGATAAGCAGAATGTTATTTTTGAGCGATATATACGTGTTGCGGCATCTAATGAAAGACACTATGAAGGATCAGGCATTGGGTTGCATGTTGTCAAAAAAATTGTAGAACGTTTGCAAGGTGAGATTTATGTTGTGAGTGAAGAAGGAAAAGGTAGTTCGTTTATTGTGTTATTACCGCTAAGTATTCCTTTACTACAGCCTGAAGAGTATTGTGAAATAAACCATAAGCTCATTTCCGTTCAAGAGTCTTCTGTATTGCCAGTGTGTCCATTGCCCGCTTCTTTTTATCCTAAAAACACTACATTATCCAAAGAACTGCTAGTTTTATTGGCAGAAGATAATATATTGGCTCAACAAATTGCTCAGTATATTTTGGGTGGGTTAGGTTGTAGGGTTGATATAGCGGATAACGGTAAACAAGCGTTAGAGCTTTATAAAAAAACTAATTATGATCTTGCTTTTGTAGATGTGGGTTTGCCGGATATGTCGGGTTATAGTCTTGTCAAAAAATTGAGAAAGATAGACCAAGAAAAAGCGCGTTTTCTCCCAATTATTATGTTGACTGCGCACGCTGTGAAAGATCTCAGAGAAACGCCCACCAGTGCGGATGTGCAAGAAATGATAAGCAAGCCGTTAACTCAAGAAAAAGCCTGTGAAATAATTAATACTTATATACGTGTTAAACAGTAAGGTCTGTTGACAATTCTACTATGCCGGGCGTAATGCCTTGATTTCCTATGCCCCGCGGCTCTATGACTTGCATGTCGGCTGTGCTGCTCTGTGTATGCTCTGCTATTTTTTAAAAGAAATCATTCAAGATTAGCCAAAAAATGAAGTTTGCAGCTTAGTACCCTGAACGCTTACCTTTTTTCTACTCCGAATTGGATGCGATAGAATATACCCATACTATTATATAACATAGGGAGCGTCCAGATTAAGCCAATTCCTAGAGGGATTGCGCTGATGAAGAGAATGACAAGCAAGCAAAGCATGGTAACGATGATTTTTAATCCATGTTGATTGAATGCCAAGAAAGAAGTTTTGATTGCTTGAAAAATGCCTAACTGTTTTTCAATAACAAGCAGTGGGGCATAAACCAAAGAAAATGAAAAATAAGCAACGGCGAATCCACCTAAAATGCCGGCCAGAAAAGCGCTATAATGAAGCCAAGTTGGAGTGATGGGACTTGTTTTTATAAGGAGAAATATCACTACACATGATGTCACCACTGTAATAAATATAACTCCTATATAAATGATTGCGAGTAAGACAAGAATCTTCCAATAAAATCGATACGTCTTTAGCATTTGCTTGACTTTAATAGGCAGATTTACTGAGTGATATAAAGCTAATAGATATATGCCAAAGGGTAAGGGCAATGTAATGAGTGCAGCAATGAGTCTTGTAATGGTAGTTGATATTTGAACTGCTGGTAGATCAGCATTAAGAGATCCGACGTATAAATAGGTTGCTATGTATCCTAAACCGATGAGTGCAGCATAAATCAAAACATATAAAAGAGTTGCACCCCAGTAAGTTGCTTTGACGCCTTTGACGCGTTTCCAGCTTTCACTAATTATGCTTTCAATAGTAAATTGATAAGGCATAGCAATGTTATTTTGTAATTTGCCAGTAGAGCCGACGGGGGTAGAATTTACGAAAGTGTTCAAAGTGATACTCCATGCAAGACAATGAATCATATTAGTCTACCTGATCGCTGGAAAAAATAGCAGGAGTTTTTACAAAAGAATGGGTCGGCTTATTAAAGGATAGCCTTAAGCGTTAGCAATGCTTACGCGCAGCCTATAAAAAAGGAAGCAGTTCCCGCGTTTTTCAGCGGGAACTCCTGGACTAGTGTTTATACTTTGCGGTAAAGTAAACGCCAGCACAAGGAGGATTATCATCATGGCTTATGTTACCCGATCTGTTATTTTATCTGTATGTTGTTTTATCTTAACTGCCTGTGCTCTGTTCCAAAATAATTCACAATCAAACAAAAAAGCGCTGTGTAAAGAACTCAATTATCGCATTATCAATAATGGTGCGACAGGTAATCGGTTGCTTGCAACACAGCAAGCGGCGCAGTCGGAGACTTTAACGCGAAGTTATCATGAGGAAGGGTGTTCCTAGAGCCCGTCAGATCAATCAAGATCATGATCCGACAGACGCTACGCGATGGGGGATTTTTAAAGGGGAGAATCGCGATTCTCCCCCTTCAATGCAAACAAGCATAAGCTTTGCTTATGCACAGCGTATAAACAAGAAAGGCGTTCCTGCGTTTTTCAGCGGGAGTTCCTGATGACCAGATGAGATGCTATGATTCAAACTATTTACCTGAAAGAGCCCTGAAAATGGAAGCACTCGCAAGTTGGAAAGAAGAAAAGCAATCAGCTTATCTGTATCATGCGCTTGCCAATATGGAAGCTAATCCTGTGCATAAAAAACTTTTCCTGGAGCTTTCTATTTTGGCAGACAAGCAAGCGGCTATTTGGGAGACTCAACTTCAAACAGTGCATATGCCCATCCCGGCACAGTATCGTCCTAACTTGCGAGTGCATTTTGTTATTTGGCTAGTGCGTTGTTTTGGTCCGCGTTCAATGCGTGTTGCTTTAGCAGCCATGAAAGTGCGAGGTATGTCAATTTATCAGGGAGTAGAAGTGGGGCATCCTGTTCCAACTACACTGGATCAGATAGAGCATCGGCATACTAGTATTACGAATGGAAACAATTTACGAGCAGCAGTTTTTGGGGTGAATGATGGTTTAATTTCTAATGCCAGCTTGATCTTAGGTATTGCTGGAGCGCATGCTGGGCATAGTTTTATTTTGCTATCAGGTATTGCCGGATTATTGGCAGGTGCATGTTCAATGGGTGCAGGAGAATATGTTTCTGTGCGTTCGCAGCGCGAGATGTTGGAGTATCAGCTTAAACTAGAAAAAGAAGAGCTGGATCTTTATCCTGAAGAAGAAGCGGCTGAGCTGGCTTTAATTTATGAAGCGCGGGGTTTACCTAAAGAAGAAGCAGTCAAAATGGCTAGTTTACTGATTCAAAATCCGGATAAAGCGCTGGACACGCTTGCGCGTGAAGAGTTAGGTATTAATCCAAAAGAATTAATATCACCGTGGGGCGCTGCAATATCTTCGTTTTTTTCTTTTTCTCTAGGTGCTTTTATTCCTATAGTGCCTTATTTGTGTAGCAATTCAGAGTCTAACCTTTTCATTACTATTGGTTTGACTGGCCTTTCATTATTTGTTGTAGGTGCTGTTTTGAGTTTGTTTACGCATCGTAGTGCATTGTTGGGCGGCCTGCGTATGTTGTTTATTGGAGCGCTTGCTGGACTACTAACCTATGTGATTGGTAGTATCTTTAGATAACAGCTCAGTGAACACTTTCGAATTCTCATCATCTCAAGAACAGGCGAGTTTTGTTTTAGCCTAATGAATTTCTCTGACCCTTTGACCTGATTAATCTATTGGTAGCAGCCAATGCTAATGCAGATACCACCAACGTTAAATGGATTAAAACTTGCCACATGACAGCAAAATTATTATGTTGTGAGGGATCCATAAAAATGCGGAGTAAGTGGATAGAGGAAATGGTTATTAATGCAACACCCAGCTTGACTTTCATGGTGCCTGCGTTGACTTCATTTAGCCATTCAGGATGATCATGGTGCTTAGACAAACGTAAGCGTGATACGAAGACTTCATAGCCTCCTATGATAACCATAATAAGTAAATTGGCTATCATGACGACATCTATTAAGTCTAGCGCTTTGAGCATAATACTGGTTTCATCAATAGTATTGATCATGAATACCAGTGCTAGCAACCAGCGGCCGAATTCATAGACATAAACGGCTAATACAACGATTAAGCCTATATAGAGAGGGGCTTGTAGCCATCGACTAAAAAAAATCAGTTTGGGAACAACAGTGATTCCTTCTTTATCCATCTGTATCGTCCTTCATTGAAGTTGTTATCTGACATACTTTAACTGAATTAATGGAAAAAAGTCAGCGGTTTTCGCTAACTATAGGCGATGGGGGATTCTCCCCCTTGAGTGCAAGCATCAGCTTTGCTGATGCACAGCATATAACCAAGGAAGGAGTTCCCGCTAAAAAGCGCGGGAATTCCTGGAAAAAAGTTACTAGCAGGAGTATCTTAGTGAAAATATTAACTTATGTTGTGGTTGGGGAATGAGGAAAAAGACAAGTAAAAAAGATCCATATATGGAAAGAGAGGCCCAGAAGTACAAGCATCCTATTGCTAGCCGCGAATTTATTCTAGATTTGCTTGCTGAACGTGAACGTCCTATCACCTATAGACAATTAACTACGGAATTGAACCTCACTGATTCTAATGAAAAGGAGGCATTGCGCCGGCGTTTATTAGCCATGGTGCGCGATGGTCAATTATTGCAAAATCGGCGCGGCACCTTTGGTTTGATTGAGAAAATGGAGCTTATTAAAGGCTATGTCATAGGGCATAAAGATGGCTTTGGTTTTGTAGTACCAGAAGACGGTGGTGAAGATCTCTTCTTAAATGGACGACAAATGCGTACCGTTTTTCCGGATGATGAAGTATTAGTTCGTGTTGCTAGTATTGATAACAGGGGTCGGCGTGAAGGTGTTGTCGTTGAAGTCTTGGTGCGGCATACCCATGAATTAGTAGGACGCTTTGTCTCAGAATCAGGCGCATTTTTTGTAGAGGCTGCTAATCAACGTATTAATCAGGATATTTTGATCCCACAGGGTTCTGAGCAGGGTGCTCATCACGGTCAAATGGTCGTTGTTCAAATTACAGAACAGCCAAGCCCTACGATGCGGCCTGTAGGTAAAGTCATTGAAATCTTGGGCGACCACATGGCGCCGGGCATGGAAATTAATGTTGCGATTCGTAATCATGAATTACCTCATGAGTGGCCTGAAAAAGCATTAGCGGAAGCTGCGAAATTTTCGCCTGTAGTACCTGAAGCCGATTTAAAAGGACGCCTCGATTTGCGTGAGCTGCCTTTTGTGACGATTGACGGTGAAGACGCTAAAGATTTTGATGATGCAGTTTACTGTCAGCCGCGCGCCAAAGGCGGCTGGGTGCTCTATGTAGCTATTGCAGATGTGAGTCATTATGTAAAACTTCATACGGCCTTGGATAAGGAATCTTTAAATCGGGGTAACTCTGTTTACTTCCCTGGACAAGTGATCCCAATGTTGCCAGAAGTGTTATCCAATGAATTATGTTCGTTAAAACCAGAAGTAAATCGTTTGACTCTGGTATGCGAAATGGAAATTACAGCAACAGGCAAAATAGATAGCTATCAATTTCATGAAGGTGTTATTCACTCACATGCACGCTTAACATACAATCAAGTGTATGCCATGGTAGAACAAAGTGATGCTGCATTACAAAAAACCTATAAAAAATTATTACCCGCGCTACAAGAATTATTTTTTGTTTATCGCACCTTGCATGCTGCGCGTTTAAAACGAGGCGCTGTTGATTTTGATTTGCCTGAAACTAAAATTATTTTTGGCCCTGATCGTAAAATTGAACGTATTGTAGCGTTGATACGTAATGATGCGCATCGTCTTATTGAAGAATGTATGTTGTGTGCCAACATTTGTGCGGCGCGTTTTTTAACAAAGAATAAATGCCCTGCGTTGTTTCGTGTACATGAGGGGCCTACTGCTGCGAAGCTAATGGATTTACGTAAATTTTTAGGCGAGCTTGGATTAATGTTACCCGGCGCTGAGGAACCAAGGCCACGTGATTATGCTGAATTATTGAAGAAGATCGCCTCTCGTCCTGATGCACGCTTGATTCAGACAGTTTTATTGCGTTCATTAAGTCAAGCAGTTTACAGTCCAGATAATAAAGGTCATTTTGGGTTGGCATTTGATGCTTATGCGCATTTCACGTCACCTATTCGTCGTTATCCTGATTTGTTAGTGCATCGCGCTATTCGTAAAATTTTACGCGGTGAACACAAGCCTGGCGTAGAAGATCCGCAATTTGCGAAATACGGTGAGCATTGTTCAATGACGGAGCGTCGTGCAGATGATGCAACACGTGAAGCTGTAGATTGGCTAAAATGCGAATTTATGCAGGATAAAGTGGGCGAAGAATTTACTGGTGTCATTACGAGTGTCACGAGTTTTGGCTTATTTGTAGAGTTGACCGAAATTTATGTAGAAGGGTTAGTGCATATTAGTATGTTGCGTAATGATTATTATCAATTTGATTCTGTTAAACATGCTTTATCGGGTGAGCATAGCGGCAAGCGTTATCGCTTAGGTGATCCGGTTACAATTAAAGTGGTTCGCGTTGATTTGGATCAGCGTCAAATTGATTTTGTGATTGCTGAGGCACTGATTGAATCGCGTCCACCTAAAAAGAAAAAATCTAAGAAAAAAATTTAAAATTTGCTGCTTAGGGTCACAATTCGCTAGGCCGAGGTGGAATGCCTTGATTTTCGAGCACCGCAGCGCAGTTGACATGCAAGTCAATGAGCAGCGGAGCACAGGAAATCAAGGCATTACGCCCGGCATAGTAGAATTGTCAACAGACCCTAATAAGCGCTACAACACTTAAAACCCAAACGTTACGGATATTTATGAATGAGACAGTTTTTGGTTTGCATACGGTTTTAGCATTACTAAAAAAACAACCTGAAAGAATTATTCGCTTAGCTCTATTAAGCGGGCGTCACGATCAGAAAATGCAAGCGCTGATCGAATTAGCGAAACAACATCATATTAAAATTGAATTAATAGCGCGTACAGCGCTAGATCAACTCACTCATCAAGCAAATCATCAGGGTGTTGTTGCTTATTGTCTTTCTCCCAAACGTTATGCTGAGCATGATTTACCACAACTTTTAGATAATTTAGCATCGCCTGCATTTTTACTTATTTTAGATGGCATTCAAGATCCGCATAATTTAGGTGCTTGTTTGCGTAGTGCTGATGCGGCAGGTGTGCATGCGGTGATTGCACCTAAAGATAAATCGGTAGGCTTAACACCCACTGTTTGTAAAGTAGCTAGTGGCGCTGCAGAGACTGTTCCTTTTATTCAGGTGACGAATTTAGCACGTACATTACACTTTTTAAAAGAACAAAATATATGGCTCTTTGGTGCGGCGGGTGAGGCGGAAAAAAATGTCTATCAAGCTGATTTAACTGTGCCATTGGCTATTATTTTAGGTAGCGAAGGTTCAGGTATGCGTCGTTTGACGCGTGAACATTGTGATTTAGTGTTGCATATTCCAATGCAAGGTTCGGTATCTAGCTTGAATGTGTCAGTTGCGGCGGGTATTTTTTTGTTTGAGGCGGTTCGGCAGAGGTATATTCCTTAAATTTACCAAAATAATCTATTGATTCTATTTATTAATTTCTTAATATCGCTTATCCGCACACGCAGTGTAAAAAACTTGGTATGCGGATAAGGAAATATTAAAGTCTTTATCCGCACATTAAGTATGTTATACTTAATGTGCGGATAAGCTGATTTTTGAATACATTATCCGCATATTAAACGTTGTTAACTATCTCTGCGGATAAAGGAAAGCGTTAAATGAAATTTATTGGTCGCAAACATGAGTTCTACGATTTAACAGAACTATATAAAGCTAAAGAAAGCAAATTGGCGGTTCTATATGGCAGAAGAAGAGTAGGGAAAAGTTGCTTAATTAATCATTTTATGCAGGATAAAAAACATCTTCACTTTGAGGGACTAGAGCAGGGAAGAACAAAAGCACAGCTAGCTCATTTTGTGTTTGATTTAAGCAAGCAAGTCAATGACGAGCTTCTTAAACAAGTTAAGTTAGATTCTTGGGAACCTATACTTGATTATTTAACTAAGCTTTTTTCACAAAGCAAAGATAAATATATTTTATTCTTAGATGAATTTCAGTGGTTAGCAGCAAATCAATCTAAATTGGTTAGTATATTAAAAAAGTACTGGGATCAGCATTGGAGCAAGCAAAATGTGATGCTTATTTTATGTGGCTCTGTATGCACTTATATGACGAAAAGAGTGATCTCGTCGAAAGCTCTTTATGGCAGAATTCATTGGGAGCTATGTCTGCAACCCCTAAATCCAATTGAATCGTATCAACTTTTAGATGAAAAAAGAAATATTGATGAAGTGTTTAAATATTTACAAATTTTGGGAGGAATTCCAAAATATCTTAAGGAGATTGATGCACATAAATCTTTTGACAAAAATATTAACAAGATACTATTTACTCAAAGTGGCGTATTAGTAAATGATTATAGCAAAATATTTTATAGTCAATTCAAAGAATATGGAACGTATGAAAATATAGTACGATATCTAAAAGATCAACCAAAAACATTGGAAGAGATAGCATTAAAATTAAAAATTCCATCAGGAGGAGGTGTAAAAGTTTATTTGGAAAATCTTGAAAAAGCGTTATTTGTTACTAGTTATATACCCTATAACAAAAAACCAAATAGCAAATTAAAGAAATATAAATTAACTGATGAGTATTTGCGATTTTATTTTAAATATGTAGAACCACATATTAAGCTTATTACCGCTAATCGCACAAGAAACCTTTTTGGCCAATTAGTTAAACCTGTTTGGAATTCATGGCTTGGGTTTTCATTTGAAAATTTTTGCCTTAAAAATGCTATGTATTTAGCGAAAATCATGGGTTTCCAAGATCATGTCGTGCAATGGGGGCCTTATTTTCAACGTGATGACGAAGGTTTTCAAATCGATTTAATTTATTTGCGCGACGATAGGGTAGTGACTTTATGTGAAATAAAATATTATGAAAAAGAAATCCCTGTCACTGTGATACATGAAGTAAAAAAGAAATGCGCTCTTATAGATGTTCCGCGTGGATATACACTTGAAACAGCATTAATTTCAAGATTTGGCCCTGAAAAGGCATTACGCCAACTGGATTATTTTCATCATTATGTAGAAGAAGCTGATTTTTTTAAAGAAACGTAATCTAAGCTTTATTTATAGACGTTCAGATAAGTCTTTTGGTAAAAAGCACCAAAAGACTTATCTGAATTACACATTAAATCGAAAATAAATAACATCACCATCTCGCACAAGATAGTCTTTTCCTTCAAGACGCCATTTACCTGCATCTTTAGCGCCTTGCTCTCCTTTATATTTAATGTAATCTTCATAGGAAATAATTTCTGCGCGTATAAAGCCTTTTTCAAAATCGGTATGGATAACACCTGCTGCTTGTGGTGCGGTTGATCCTCTGTGAATGGTCCATGCACGAACTTCTTGTACGCCTGCAGTGAAAAAAGTGTCGAGTCCAAGTAATTTATAAGCAGCATGAATAACGCGGTCTAAGCCGGGCTCATCCAATTTAAGTTCTGCTAGAAATTCTTTTTTCCCTTCCTCATCCAGTTCAGCAATTTCAGCTTCTAGTGAGGCGCATATTGCGACCACACTGGCTTCTTCTTTTTCAGCCAATTGTTTGACTTGATCTAATAAAGCGTTGTGGGTGAAGCCATCTTCAGCAACATTTGCAATATACAGGGTAGGTTTAAGAGTTAATAATTGTAGCTGTTTAAGGCGTTCTTTTTCTTCCTTGGTGTAGGTTAATGCGCGCGCAGGTTTTCCTTTATTCAGTTGCTCTCGCACTCGCTCAAGCAATGTGACTTCTGCCGTAGCAGCTTTATCTCCACTTTTTGCTAGTTTGTTTGAGCGTAGCAATGCTTTTTCAACTGTTTCTAAATCAGCGAGTGAAAGTTCAGTGTTAATAATTTCAATATCATCCAGTGGCGAAATTTTACCAGCTACGTGGACAACATCGTCATTGACAAAGCAACGTACTACGTGAGCGGTTGCATCAGTTTCGCGGATGTTTGCTAAAAATTTATTGCCAAGTCCTTCGCCTTGTGCTGCACCTTTGACTAATCCTGCAATATCGACGAACTCAATTGTGGTGGACACTATCCGCTGCGGATTGACGATTTGGGCTAACTCTTTTAAGCGTGGATCAGGTACGGCCACAACACCTACATTGGGCTCGATAGTGCAGAAAGGATAATTTGAAGCGTCTACACCTGCTTTAGTTAAGCAATTAAAGAGTGTTGATTTACCTACATTCGGTAAGCCGACAATACCGCATTTGATGCCCATAAGTTTGTATTCCAGGAGATGATTTCTATCAGGACGGCGATTATCCTTTGTATGAACGCATTATTCCAGAGAAATTTGTTGTGTTACTCACCATAGAAGAGTAACTATTCGGTACATGTTTTTCGTGCCCGTGCCCGTCTTTTCCCCGCGTGACATAAGAAAAAAGACGGGCACGCACGCGGGCACGGGCACGAAAAACACTGATACGTAGGAATGAGCAGGATGCCAAATCATTATTTTTATTGTATGCTCTTATTCATGCGAATTTTAAAACTTTCTATTTTTGTATTCCTCGTTTTCAGCTTGGCCAGCTGTACGACGTTGCGTGAACAACCAAGTTCTTTGAATCAATCCATTTCTTGGCAAGAACGCACAATGACTTTAACAAAATTGCAAAGTTGGGATATCAGCGCAATCATGGCAATACGTACCCATGCGGGTAATGAGGGCGGTACAGCTAATCTGAAGTGGCAGCAACGTAAAAAAGAGTATAGTTTATTGTTGTATGGCCCTTTGGGCGCTGATGCAATAAAGATTTCTGGCCAGCCTGGTCATGTTTCTTTAGAAACAGCCGATGGTAAAAAGTTCAATGCGTCAACGCCTGAGTTGTTGTTAGCGCAACAAACGGGCTGGCAGCTTCCTGTTTCAGATTTATATTACTGGGTTCGTGGCTTGCCAGCAAAAGGGTCGCCTGCAAACATGCAGTTTGATTCCTATCATCATTTGATACGCTTGAATCAGGCAGGTTGGACAGTTGATTTTTTACGCTATAGTGCAGTGAATCAAATAGATGTGCCCACTAAAATGATTTTAGAAAACTGGCGCATCAATGTAAAAATTATCGTTAATCAGTGGCAATTTTAAAAGTTCTGATTGACACTCCTGCACTGAGTCAGCAAAATAGCGCCCTGATTGATTGTATCAGTATATAACCTGGGTTATAAATTGGTAACCGTTCACAGGGGCATTAGACTTGCAGAAGAACTTCAGTTTTGAGCCAAGGTTGAACGATTTCTTTTAAAAAATAGCGGAGCATACACAGGTATGTGAGCACATTTTTTAAAAGAAATCGTTCAAGATTGGCCAAAAATGAAGTTTGCATCTTAGTACCTTGAACGCTTACATAAATTGGGGTGTAGCCAAGCGGTAAGGCACCGGGTTTTGATCTCGGCATTCCTAGGTTCGATCCCTAGCACCCCAGCCATTTTCTCAAAACAAAGGATTTTTCCGTGTCTGAAATAATGATTTTTAGTGGCAATGCCAATCAAGAGCTTGCTAATCGCATCGTTGAACATCTTAACTTACCACTGGGTAAAGCGTTGGTAGGACGGTTCAGTGATGGCGAAATCATGGTAGAGATTCAAGAGAATGTGCGTGGCCGTGATATTTTTCTGATTCAATCTACTTCAGCGCCTAGTAATGATAACTTGATGGAATTAATTATTATGGCTGATGCACTGAGACGTGCTTCCGCAGCTAGAATTACTGCAGTGGTGCCTTATTTTGGCTATGCACGACAAGACAGACGTGTGCGTTCAGCTCGTGTACCCATTACTGCTAAGATTGTAGCCGATATGATGGCATCTGTAGGGATTAGTCGTTTGGTGACTGTAGATTTACATGCAGATCAAATCCAAGGATTTTTCTATATGCCGGTTGATAACCTCTACAGTACACCTATTATGCTTGAGGATATCTATGGCAAGAATTATAAAAATATTATGGTTGTTTCGCCTGATGTAGGCGGTGTTATCCGAGCTCGTGCTATCGCTAAACGGTTGACTGGCGCAGATCTTGCCATTATTGATAAACGCCGTCCACAACCTAACGAAGCACAAGTCATGCATATTATTGGTGATGTCAAAGACCGCGAATGTCTTATTGTAGATGATATTGTGGATACTGCCAGTACGCTTGCTAAAGCAGTCGATGCATTAAAAGAACATGGCGCAGCCAAAGTAGTGGCTTATGTAACGCATCCCGTACTATCAGGCAAAGCCATTGCTAATATTGAAGCTTCTTCATTAGATGAGTTAATTGTGACTGATACAATCAAGCTGCATGACGGCGCTACTCAATCTAAGCGTATTCGCCAAATTACCCTCAGTCATATGATTGCTGAAGCGATCCGCCGCATTAGTGGGGCGGGGTCGTTGAGCCGGATGTTTTTAGACTAAGACAGACCCTAACCTAACGCTTGCGTCAAGCGAATAGCTTCTTTACAATACGCCCTCCTTTATCCTGGTCGCAGGGATAAGTGTATTCATTCATTTTTGGAGAAAGTTATGTCAACGAATCAATTCGAAATTGACGCTCAAGTGCGTGATGATATAGGGAAAGGTGCGAGCCGCCGCCTACGTCATGCTAATAAAGTGCCAGCTGTTGTTTATGGTGCAGGTGAAGCCGCTATTTCGCTCACTTTGGATCATAATCAGATGTTCCATTCTTTATCTAACGAAGCTTTTTATTCACGTATTTTGACGCTTAAAATAAATGATAAAAGCGAAAAAGTTATTTTAAAAGCGATGCAGCGTAACCCTGCAAAACCACGCATTGCTCATATGGATTTCTTGCGGGTCAGGGCAGATCAAAAATTGCACATGCATATCCCGCTACACTTTATAGGTGCAGAAAATGCGCCAGGGGTGAAAGAAGGCGGTGTATTTTCTCATAACATCAGTGACGTAGAAGTATCCTGTTTGCCAGCTGATTTACCTGAGTTTATCGAGGTGAACCTGAGTGACTTCATCCTTGATCAAACAATGCATTTAAGTGAGCTTAAATTACCTAAGGGCACTGAGCTAGTCGCATTTTCGCATGGTGTTGAAGGTCATGACTTACCTGTTGTGTCTCTGCATATTCCTAGGATTATTGAAGAAGAAGAGCCTGTGGTTGAAGAAGCTGCAGAAGGCGATGCAGTGCCTGTTGCTGAAGGTGAAGCAGAGCAGCCAGCGGCAGCAGCGGCTGGTGAGGGAAAAGGAAAGAAAGAGAAGGAATAGTTTTCATTGACGTCAGTGTTAAGTAAGATGATTTGTAACTATTTAGCGTTTTCAGCAGGCCTAATCGTGCCCGCGCGCGCGGGCATGATAATGACGTAACCGGAGGACGTATGGCGCAATTGCAGGGTACCCAACTTATCGTTGGTTTAGGCAACCCGGGCGCAGAATACGAAAGAACTCGGCATAATGCCGGTGCTTGGTTCATAGAAGAACTGGCTGATAAAATACACGCTATATTACGCCCCGTTACTCAATTTCAAGGTCTGCATTGTTTTACTCAACTCTATCAGCATGATTGCCATTTGTTTATTCCAACAACCTTTATGAACCATAGCGGCCAAGCTGTTCAAGCATTAGCGAGTTATTATAAAATTGCTCCTGAAGCTATTTTAGTATTGCACGATGAACTTGATTTGCCTGTTGGCGAAGTGCGACTCAAATTTGACGGTGGGCATGGAGGGCATAATGGGTTACGCGATATCATCCAGCATTTGGGAACGAATCGGTTTTATCGGTTGCGGATTGGAGTGGGGCATCCGGGGAATAGCAAGGAGGTAACTGATTATGTACTCAAACCGCCTAAAAAAGGAGAGCGCGAACAAATTGATTTGGCGTTGCAGGAGGCCAATAAAATATTGCCTTTGGTGCTCGAGGGAGCGTATCAAAAAGCGATGCATCAGTTGCATACTTCTCTATAGTTTCCATAAAGACGGGCACTATTAATGCAGTGAAACGGGCTAACTCGTTAAAAAATAGAGACTCGCTGTCCGAGCTAAGTGCCTACCAAGAAAAAACCAAGTGTTTTTGGCTTTTTTTCGTGATTTCACTTAGAATACCTTTCACTGAATAAGACAGCTACAAACCCTATGCCTATCATTGTTTGCGGAATAAACCATAAAACAGCTCCTGTTGCATTACGTGAGCAGGTCACTTTTCCGTCGGAAAAAATCGCACTCTATTTAAACGATTTGCTGACCCAGGAAAATATTCACGAAGCTATCTTGTTATCTACCTGCAATCGTTCAGAATTATATTGTGTGGCAAATGATATTGAAAAAGTAGTGGATTGGTTTTGCAGACAGCATCCACTTTCTCGTGCAGAACTTTTGCCATTACTGTATTTTTATCGTGATCAAGCCGCGATAGAGCACATGATGAATGTAGCGTGTGGTTTAGATTCCATGGTACTGGGCGAGTCAGAAATTTTAAGACAAATGAAAGATGCGTTTGCCGAAAGTTGCGCAGCGTCTACTGTAGGCACATTGTTCAATCGCTTATTTCAAGAAGTATTTGCGGTTTCTAAAGAAGTGCGAACCAGCACTTCGATTGGCGCGTGTCCCGTGTCAGTGTCTTCTGCAGCAGTGAATTTTATTAAAGAAATGTATCCAGCTCATTTTAATCAAGCGACTGTTTTACTTGTCGGTGCGGGTGTTACAGTTGAGTTAGTCATGCGTTATTTGAAATTACATTCACCGCAACGTGTGTTGATTGCTAGCCGTAGCACACAAAAAGCCACTGCACTAGCAAAACAATATCAGTGTGAAGTGATTTGTTTGACGAAGGTGACAGAGGCTTTATCGGATGCAGATATTGTTATTTCTGCAACAGGTAGCCCTGCGCCCATTATTACTCGATCGCAGATCACTGCTCGTAATAAACCTTTATTTATTGTGGATATTGCTGTTCCGCGTGATGTAGAACCTTCGGTTGCTGAATTAGATTCCATACATTTATATTGTATTGATGATTTAAAAACAATTATTCAAAAAAATTTACAAGGCCGTGAGCATGCGGCAGATAAAGCACGTGAAATGATTAAACAAAAAAGCCAGGATTTTATGACATGGTTGAATTCTCTGGAAAAAGTGGCAACCACTATTCGAGCTTATCGTCGTCAAGTCGAAGAGCTTTGTCGTATTGAGCTATCTAAAGCGAAGAAACAATTAAGTCGCGGAAATGATCCAGCGCAAGTATTAACGGGTTTTTCTCATGCATTGAGTAATAAATTACTCCATACGCCGACTGTGCAATTGCGTCAGGCAGGCCATGAGGGTCGTTTGGAATTTTTACAATTGGCGCAAGAATTATTTGCTATCTCTGATTTAGAGGCTGAATTACTATGAAGCTTTCTATTGAGAAAAAACTACAAACATTAGTTGAGCGTCATGAGGAAGTCAGTGCATTACTGTCTGATGCTGGCGTTATTTCAAAGCAAAATCAATTTCGTGAACTTTCAAAAGAATATGCTCAATTGGGGCCGTTGGTTGATGCATTCAGGCGCTACGGGGCTTGTCAGCAAAATATAATGGGCGCAAAAGAATTATTAAATGAGGGAGATGCGGAATTACAGGCGCTTGCAAAACAAGAATTAAAAAATGAAGAAGAGCAGCTTGCTTTGTTGGAGAAAGAGCTGCAACTTTTGCTATTGCCGCGTGACCCGCATGATGACAGTAATATATTTTTAGAAATTCGTGCAGGAACAGGCGGAGATGAAGCAGCTATTTTTGCAGGTGATTTATACCGTATGTATACGCGGTATGCTGAATCACAACGTTGGCAAACTGAGTTGATCAGTGCAAGCCATGGTGAGCATGGTGGATATAAAGAAATTATCACTCGTATTATTGGCCAGGGCGCTTATTCACAATTTAAATTTGAGTCGGGCGTGCATCGTGTGCAACGTGTTCCTGAAACGGAAGCGCAAGGGCGCGTGCATACTTCAACCTGTACAGTGGCTGTGATGCCTGAAGTGGATGAAATTGAAGATATTGAAATTAATCCTAATGATTTGCGTGTAGATACATTTCGTGCATCAGGTGCGGGTGGGCAGCATGTGCAAAAAACAGATTCTGCTATTCGTCTTACACATATTCCAACGGGTACGGTGGTTGAATGCCAGGATGAGCGTTCGCAACATAAAAATCGTGCGCGTGCGATGTCTCTTTTGAAAGCAAGAATTTTAGCGGAAGAACGCCGCAAACAACAGCAACAGCAAGCGGATACACGGCGTGATTTGGTAGGGACGGGCGATCGTTCTGAGCGAATACGGACTTATAATTTCCCGCAAGGGCGGTTGACGGATCATCGAATTAATCTGACGTTGTATCAATTATCTGAGATTATCGAGGGAGATTTGCGGTCAGTCATTGATGCATTAGTGCATGAGTATCAGGCGGATCTATTGGCGCAGATAGGGGATTAAATTGTTAAGAGCATCAGCCTGCTATGCAAACTATCAAACAAGCTTTGAATGAAGCAGTACATCAGTTTTTTCATATCACAGCTACGCCGATGCTCGATGCGGAAATACTTTTAGCGCATACATTAAATGTACAGCGCAGCCACTTGCATGCTCATTTTGAACGTCTTTTATCCACAGAGGAGCAAGACTGTTTTACTGCTTTTGTTAAAAAAAGAATTCAAGGTCAGCCTATTCCTTATTTGACAGGACATTGTGAATTTTGGTCATTAGATTTAATAGTGACCCCGGATACGTTGATCCCAAGGCCTGAGACAGAATTATTAATAGAGCTTGTTTTAGAAAAATCAAATAAAGTTCCTTCTATAGTAGCTGACCTGGGTACGGGTTCAGGTGCTATTGCGTTGGCTTTAGCGCATGAAAGACCTGGCTGGACTATTTATGCGACAGATTTTAACAAAGCTGCTTTGAAAGTAGCAAAAATGAATGCGGCCCGACTGCAGATTAAAAATATTAAATTTTGTGAGGGGGTGTGGTGTGAAGCACTGCCCAAGGTTCTTTTTGATATTATTGTGAGCAATCCACCTTATGTTGCTATAGATGATCCCTACTTGCAACCCAGTGTATTAGCAACGGAGCCTGCGTCCGCTTTGATTTCAGGTAGGGATGGGTTAAAAGATATTCGGTTTATTATTGATGAAGCAAGAACATACTTAAAGCCAGGCGGGTGCTTATTGCTCGAGCATGGATTTTCTCAGGCAGAGAGTGTATTAAATCTTTTTTTAAAAGCGGGTTATACCCATCTTACAACCAAACAAGATTTTTCTGGATTAAATCGTGTTACAACAGGTATTTTTGGTATAGAATGATCCTCTTACAAAAGGATTTTGTCAGCAATTCCTGCTGGCATTATGTGATGGGGGATTCTTAAAGCGTAGAGAATTGCGATTCTAACGCTTTAAGTGCAGCGTCAGCAATGCTTACGCGCAGCATATAAACAAGGAAGGAGTTTCCGCGTTTTTCAGCGAGAACTTCTGGGATTTCGTTAAGTAGGAGAGCTGTGCAATGGCCGCAAAAGATATTCTAGAGCCAAGTTTGGAAATGCTAGGGATTAGCCCTTATAAAGTTAAAAAAACGGAAGAGTACATGGGTACTCAAATGCGTGGTCATTTCACGCAAATACTCACGCTGTTACGTAAACGAATCATGGAAGAAGCAGATCGCACTGTTCATCACATGAAGGATGATGCAGTTAATTATGCAGATCCAAATGATCGGGCCAGTCAAGAAGAAGAGTTTCGCCTAGAGTTGCGAGCGCGTGATCGTGAACGCAGGCTGCTTAAAAAAATCGAAGAATCCTTGCAGCTTTTAGCTAATAAAGAATATGGTTATTGTGAAGTGTGTGGTGTAGAAATAGGGTTACGACGTCTTGAGGCGAGGCCAACAGCAACTCTGTGTATTGATTGTAAAATGTTGGATGAAATTAAAGAAAAGCAACAAGGTTAAAAGGTATTGAGCCATGGCTGGAGGAGGCGCACAACAAAGCCAACCTGATAATTCCATGGGGTTATTATGGATCATTGCCGCGGTTTTTATTTTTGGCGCTTGTATATGGTACGTTTTTAAAAAAAATATTATCGGTTTTTATTTTACTATCAAACTTTGGGAAATTAGCGTCATTAGCCTGTTTACGAATAGGCTGGATGAAGTGCGTAATGTTATTACCGCAACAGATCCGACAAAATTTTCTTTTACTGATGTTTCTCTGATAGGGACAGCTGTAGGAGATTATTTACGTTTTCCTTTTGTATTTATCATTATTATCTTAGCCTTCATTATTTATTTTTCAAATTCTACGCGCGTTTTTAAGCGCGCTTATGACATGACTTCATTGGCGAATGCTGAAAAAGTAAATTGGCCGCAAATTAATCCAGTTCTTGGTTTGAAGCTTAATAAAGAACATATTGATAAAGGCCCTTGGGCAATGGCCATGACCCCTATGCAATTTTGTAAGCGCCATAAACTATTAGATGAATATAGAGCTCAGCCTAAAGAAGGTGTTTTACAAAAAGAACGAAATCGCATTGAAGTCTCTTTAAAGCGCGGCAAATCCAATAAAATATTTTCAATGCAACTTGGCTCATTATGGCCTGGTCTTGATAAATTGCCGCCGCATATTCGTGCTTTATTTGCTGTATTTGCAGCTCGAAATGCGGGTGATAGCAAGGCTGCAGCAGAGTTGTTGGCAAAAATAAGTGCCTCTTCAGTGAAGAAGTTGAGTTTCGCTGGAGCGGATGCTTTATGTAAAAAACATCAAGGAACTAAAACCGCACAGAAAATTATGCAATCGCATGGTTATATACTGACGGTGATGGCATCTATGCTTGAGGCGGCCCGTGAAGATGGGGTGCAAGCTTCGGCAGATTTTTTATGGTTAAAACCCGTTGACCGGCGGCTTTGGTATATGCTGAATACAGTTGGTCGACAAACTCCTTTTGTTGAAGTGGCGGGACCGTATGCACACTGGAAAGCTGAGAAACAGATAGGGAGACGATTATTAGTGCCGATGGTAGAAGAGGCAACGAATGCATTAGAATTGGTTTTAAAAGAAATCATTTACCGTCCAGATGAGACAGAGTAATTATGCAGCAACGTGGTTTAGACGAAAATCAAGAACTCGCGCCGCAATTGTTATTGCGAGATACCCGTACGCTCGGGATGAAGACAGTTGATTTTTTCAAAGACCCTATTAAAAGCGCTACGTTACTGATTGGTTTTGCGATGGTGGTGGTTTTTTTCTCCGCTCTTGCTGATTTAACGACAGTGATTGCCATTGGTGTTTTTATCTATGCCTATACACGAGAATTCAAATTACCTTTTCGTATGCCACTCCGTTCCGGCGCTCTAGATTATAATGATCCGCTTCCTGGGAATACAAATAAGCCGCGTAAAGCAAGGGGCATCAGTTTTTTTGGTAATCGAAAAAATAATAGCGAAGAATTATGGTTTAATAATGATGATATGCGTACGCACGTTCTCATTTTTGGCTCTACGGGTAGTGGTAAAACAGAAGCGCTGGTTTCTCTTGCCTTTAATGCATTAGTGCAAGGAAGTGGTTTTCTTTACGTCGATGGAAAGGGCGACAATAGTTTGTTTGCCAAAGTTTTTTCGATGGTACGTTTTATGGGACGTGAAGATGATATTTTATTAATTAATTTTATGACAGGTGCACGTGACGTTGTAGGTGCCCAAGAAAAACGGTTATCTAATACGATGAATCCATTTTGTAATGGTTCCTCGAGTATGTTAACGCAGCTTGTTGTGAGTTTGATGGATTCAGGCAGCCAAGGTTCCGATGGCGATATGTGGAAAGGCCGTGCTATCGTTTTCGTAGAAGCGTTAATGAAAGTATTGGTCTATATGCGTGATGCAGGGAAAATTTTATTAGATGCCAATGCTATTCGTAATTATTTTGAGTTGCCGCGCTTAGAAGCGATTGCAATGGATAAAATGTTTATTCGTGATAATCAAGAACCGGTTAGCTTGGCCGATACACCCGATATGGTGCTTGAACCTATCGTGAACTACATTATTAACTTGCCAGGCTATGATCGTACCAAAAAAGGTAAACAGGGTTCGCAAGTGCTAGAACAACACGGATTTATCACTATGCAATTAACTCGTGTATTCGGTTCGTTAGCAGATACCTATGGGCATATTATCCGTACAAATTTAGCAGAAGCAGATTTAAAAGATGTGGTATTAAATCGACGTATTCTTGTTGTGCTATTACCCGCATTAGAGAAATCGCCGGATGAATTGGCAATTTTGGGAAAAGTTATTATTTCTTCGCTGAAAGCAATGATGGCAGCGGGATTGGGTGATGCGGTCGAGGGAACTTTTAAAGAAGTTGTGACGCGAAAGCCAACTAATTCAGCAACACCTTATATGTGTATTCTCGATGAATATGGTTATTATGCAGTAAAAGGATTTGCGGTTGTGCCAGCACAAGCACGTTCTCTAGGATTTTCTGTTATCTTTGCTGGGCAAGATTTGCCAGCTTTTCAAAAAGCATCAAAAGAAGAAGCTGCATCCATTGGTGCGAATACCAACATTAAAATTTGTATGAAGCTTGAAGATCCGCAAGAAACATGGGAATTTTTCTCTAAAACAGCGGGTGAGTCTTATGTGACTAAAGTAGATTCGTTTCAAACAAACGCACACAGTGTATTGAATAATTATATGGATAGTCGAAGTGCATCTTCAGAAAAACGTGCACGTTTGGATTTGCAGGATCTCAAAGAACAGCGTGAAGGTGAAGCGACTATCTTCTTTAAATCAAAAATTATTCGTGCTCGCATGTTTTTTGCTAATCCAGAGCCAGTTGAACGTATACGGCTTAATCATTTCTTAAAAGTGGAAGCGCCTATAGGAAGAGTATTAATAGATTTAGAAAATCGTTTAGAACAATTTAATGCTTTGATGGAAGGTAATAATGAAATTTTTGATCATGCGCCGGATGAGGCAGAGGACATTCATTTTATTGCTAATATTATCCATGAAGATATGGAAGCCAATCTAATCGAGCGTGGTGTTTCAGCACTATTAGCTTTCCATAATCGAACAGCGGAAGTGGGTAAAGAAGAGGAAGAAGAGTTTGCAGAACTAACAGAAGATGCGGGTCGTATTCATATTTTTAATAAGGTTGTTTTGGGTGACGATGTAAAAAGTTTCTTAACTGGCCCGGGTGAGCTGGAGAAGTTTAGCCAGCCTCTGATTTCAAAGGCGTATATTAAGGATAAAATTGAGCTGCTGGAAAGAGTATTAGGACGTTCAGGCTCTCAAGCAAATACCGTCACGGGTGAAATTATTAAAGATATGCTGGTTGCGACAGACTATCCTCCTTATATAGAAGGTGTATTTTTGGATGCTGAGCGTCTCGGTGATGTCGCTCAAGAGTTAATTGAATATATAGTGAGCCAAGAAAAAACGGAAGGTGCGAGTGGATAATCTGGGTAATGATAAAGTATGTTCACAGCGATTTCTCCTGACATTACGCGATGGAGGATTCTTCAAGCACAAGCTTAGCTTGTTAGTTTTTTTATCTCTTCTGTTGTTTGTGTTTCTTCAGGGTTGTGCTTCATCTGATGTCTCTAGAGGTGCTGCAGCTGAAGCAGACAAAGCGTATTTAGATACAGATTATGCATTGGGTCATTCTGAAGGTAGTCTGTCTGATTCTTATCAAAACACGAGCCAAACAACGAAAGGTGCTGTTGTAGGGGGAGCTGTAGGTATTGGTGCAAGCAGTTTTAATTCAGGCGTGAGTCTGCTTCCTGGACTTGCGGTAGGCGCTATCTTTGGTGGCGCACTGGGCGCTTATATTGATTCACATACTACGCTGGCTGATAAATTAGAAAATCGCGGTGTTAAAGTGATTATTTTGGGAGACCAGATCATGTTGGTACTTCCTTCAGTGCTCATTTTTAATGAGATGACATCGAATATTCGTTTACATGCTTATTCCACGTTGGATTTAGTAGGTCAATTTATTGGGCGTTATCCTAATATGTCGGTCAATGTGGCGGCTTTTACCAGCGCGAGTGGTTCACCGGAGAAGGTGAATCTTGCTTTAACACAGCAGCAAGCTGCTGCTATTGTAAAATATTTATGGGCCAAAGGTCTGAATACACGGTTGTTGTCGGCAACAGGTTATGGCGGGGGAAAATTGGTCACGGCAAATAAACCTGATTGGAATAGTGATAATTTTAGAGTGGAGATTACATTGGAGAAGCTGCCAGTATGATAGGCCGAAAACATGAATTAGTGAGATTGCAAAGCGATTTTTATCGCGACAATTATCATAAACTGCTAAGAGGTATTATAGTATTAGCATTCGTTATTCTTTTTTTAACGGTAGCTATTATTCGTTATGTTTTATTTACAGTTCCACCTCAGTATTATGGAACTGCAACATCAGGACAAATTATTCCTATGGTTCCTGTGCGGTAACTACAGCGGTTTCTGCTGAATATAAAGAGGCATCATACAGTGCAAAATGAAGATGATTATCAGTGGTATATTAAATATTACAATAATTTTATTTTTTTGTTGATTGCCGCTATTTTTTTGATACTTTTATTATCGATGACGGTGCTTTATCAGATACACCATCGCCCGCTTCCACAATTTAACGCAGTCGCGCTGGACGGGCAGAGAAGAGCATTAACTTCTTCTGTAGAACCCAATTTATCATCAAGCACTCTCATACAATGGGCAAGTAAAGCAGCGGTAGCTGCCTATACTTTTGATTTTGTGAATTATCGTAAACAAGCGGCATTAGCGCATCATTATTTTACAGATGCAGGTTGGGTTGATTATGCTAACTCAGTTCGTGGGTTAATCAAAACAATTACACAAAATCAATTGCTGGTAAATGGGGTAGTATCAGGTGCTCCTGTGATTTCTAATCAAGGCGTACTTTCAGGGCAAGGCTATGTGTGGCGTGTTCAAATGCCATTTCTAGTAACTTATCAAAGCTCAGAAGGCACTTCAAAAAAATCTTATACAGTGGTGCTTACCATTGTGAGAGTGCCTACTTGGAAAAACCCTGCAGGAATCGGGATTGATCAATTTGTGATGTAAAAGAGGGGCTCTGATGAATGAAACTGAAAATATAACTGACGATGCACTGGTTTTAACACAGTTGCGTAATCAATTTTATAAAAAAAAATATCACTTAGTGCTTGGAATTTATTTACTTTGTCTCATTGCAATTGTTATTTTAATAAGTCTGCTTGTTTTTTTAGCAAAAAATCCTACACGACCTCTTTATTTTTTGACTGATTCTGTGGGTCGTTTAGTGTATGAGATTCCGGTGACGGATTCCGGTATGACAACAGATATCGTGACCGCATGGACGGTGGAAGCTGTTGAAACAGCCTATTCTTATAATTATATGAATTACCGAGCACAGCTACAGGATGCGCAAAAATATTTTACTGAATACGGTTGGCGTAATTATATGGCGGGTTTGACTGCATCTAATAATTTGTTGGCATTGACCGAACGTAGAATGATATTTGCTGCCAAAGTGGTAGATAAACCAAAGTTAATAAACGAGGGGATATTAGGAGGAGTGTATGCCTGGAAATTTCAAATGCCATTGCTGGTCAATTTTTTAGAGGCACCTTACGATAAACCCTCTTTTTCAAATGCCTATCTTGTGACCGTTGTTGTACGGCGGCAAAACCTGCTACACAGTTATAAAGGGTTGGCAATTGTACAAATGATTGCAGCATCTCCTAGAGTTTAATTCATTACGTTACCAGCGATCCCGCTGACATAACATGATAAGACAGGATGCGATGGGACATTTCGCGATGAGACATTTTGCTGAAATTACCATTAAAATTGCTAGTCGGCTTTCTCGCTATCCAGTATAGTAAACATCACTATTCTGCAAGCTGGCGAGTGAGAAATGGCTGTTGAAGAACAACAAATAATTTGCTTAAGGAAGGATTTCAATAGAGATGGCTTCCGCAAGATTTTATGCGTTTTAGGTGTATTTCTAGTTGTTATTATTATGTTAATAGCAACCTCTGTTTATCTTTTGCTAGATAAGCCATCACCTGTTACCTTTTCCACAGATAATGAATGGCGTATTGTAAAACCTGTGCCTTTAGACCAGCCTTACTTAGTCCAGTCTGATTTAATACAGTGGGTCAGTAGTGTGCTGCCTAAACTATTCGATTATGATTTTATTAACTATAAGATCGAATTGCAAAAAAATGAACATTATTTTACCGGGAATGGCTGGAGAAAGTTTTTGACTGTACTGAATGGTTATGCAGCTTATGAAGCTATAACAAAAGCTAAATTATTTGTTAATGGCAGTCCTGCAGGAGCGCCTTTTATTTTAAATCAGGGGTTACTGGAAAGAAAATATAGTTGGTGGGTGCAAATGCCAATGAATATTAATTATAGTAATGGATATACTGAAGCGCTGGATTTACAAGTATTAGTCGTGAGGACATCAACCCTGGATAATTTATATGGGGTGATGATAGATAATATTATAGTTCCTAATGAAAAGTCTGTAGAAAGTAAGGTCATATCACAATGAGTAAAGTTATTGGGCGAATGGCAACACTGGCTCTGTGCATAAGTGTATGGCAAATGGCTGCTGCACAAGAGCAAACTAATGTAAGCAATTCACCTGATTCTTTAGCGCAAGTGAATGAAGCAAAGTTTCAGGAATGGTTAAAAAATAATGGACAAGAGCATATTCCTCAGTCCCCCATGACGCTAGATAAACCACCTGCTGTAACGACAGAAGCTGTTTCTTCCCAAAAGAAAGAAGTGCCAGTGTTAACAATAGTGAATAATCAGGATTCTCCCGTTATTTCTCCTCCAATGACGTATAGTCAATCTCAGGAAGTGATGTTAAAGGCAGCACCGCTATCATCTTCTTCAAATTCAATATCGAATGAAGCATTTAATGCAATGACGCAAGAAAATTCTCCTTTGTCGCCTCGACAAGTAGTAAAACTACGCCAGCTGGTTGATGAATCGCAACGTGCTGCCTCTATTTCACCTACAGTGCCTCCTAAACCCGTCTCTAGCACTATCATGATAAATTTAGCGCCAGGCGCAACTCCGCCGGCTATTCGTCTAGCGCGTAAGCATGTCACTTCACTTGTTTTTGTAGATTCTACAGGGTCACCTTGGCCAATTGCTTCTTTTGATGTGGGTGATGCAAAAGCAATGAATACTCAATGGGATGGGAAAAGTAATATTCTTTTGATCCAAGCCGTATCACCTTATGATGATAGTGATTTAGTTGTTAGGTTAATGGGGTTGCCAACACCCATTACATTGGAGCTTGTTCCCGGACAACGCGTGGTGGATGCTCGCACAGATATTCATGTGCCAGGGATTGGGCCTAATTCGAAAGACATACCGATGGGTACAGCATTACCAAATAGTGCGAATCACATGTTGTTGGACGTGCTTGATGGTATTGCACCGCCCGGCAGCAAGCAACTCACTATTAAAGGCGCTGATTGTCAGGGCTGGTTCCTGGGAGATAAAATGTTTTTACGGTCGCGTCTTACTCTTCTTTCACCAGGCTGGGTAGGGCGAATGAAAAGTCCGGATGGCATGATTGCCTATGAGTTACAGTTAAGTTCTTCGATTCTTGTTTCTCAATACGGACAGCCAATTGAACTAAAAGTTGAGGGATTCTAATGGCATTTAAATTCCCCGGACTAAAAAATTTTTCTTCTACAGATTCAAAATCTAGGGTATTTATTTTATTAGCTGCACTGGTGGGTGTTGTAGTACTCATCTACTTCGGCGTGCAATATATGAGTGGGGGTGAGGCACCTACAGGCCCATCTAGGGTAGCGGGAGCGCCGGCTACGTTGCAATCCATTCCAGGTAGTAAACAATTGTCGCCTGAATATTACCGCACCTTAGCACAAGCGAATGCTCAAGCAGTTCAGCAAGCTCAAATTTCAGGCGGTAGTGCTGTGCCAACGTTGATTCATACGCCACAGGAAGCTCCTTCACAAAATTGTACTGTTTTATGTCCTAGTGATGAAAATGCAAATGTAGCAGAAGATCTTCAGGCTCTTGTAAAAGATGGCAAGCTACCACAAAAATATGCGGATCATTTACTCGATCTTGCTAAAAAAAATGTATCTGTTGCAGAATATGCAGCTGCATTAGATGAACTTGTACGGCAAGGAAAATTAACACCTGAGCAAGCCAGACTTTTATTGGAAAAATATAAAAAGCAACATGCGAATGCGTTGCTAACCAGTAGTGCGAATGCGATGGATAATTTAATTAAATCAGGTCAATTACCGTTAGGCATTGCCAATGATTTATTGGAGTTACAAAAACACAAAGCGACGCCAGCTGAATATGCAGCGTATTTGGCAAAATTAGTCAAAGAAGGAAAGCTGTCGCCAGAGGCTGCTGCGCAGTTATTGGCTCAATATACTCAGCAATATGCGCAAGAGGCAGCAAAAGAGGGAACTCTGGCGATCAGACAAATGGCTAAGGCAGGTCAAATAACGCCTGATGTTGCAAAAATGCTTGAGGAAATGCAAAGTAAAAATGTGCCTTTGGATCAGTATGAAGCCATGTTGAATAAGTTGATTGGTGATGGAAAAATAACGCCTGCGGTTGCCGCAAAATTGTTATCACTGTACAAAACGCAACGCATGGCTATCGGTGCATCGGGATTGCTAGGCAATATGATGGCTAAAGGGGGTGCGGCGGCTGATCAGGCACTGCGTTTGCTAAAGATGCAAGCCAATAATGCTTCATTGAGTGATTATACAGAAGAGTTAAAACGTGCTGTTGCAGCTGGGTTAATTACGCCAGAAGAAGCGGCCAGTTTACTACAGCAGTATCAGGCAATGCTTGCACCTACTGTCACAGGAGTTGCTCTTGGGCCGCAGGCAATTATTCCAGGCGCTGAAGACTTTGCTAAATTGCGGCGAAATATTCAGGAAAAAGCGCCTACGGTCACGCCGGTTGCAGCAGATCAATTTGCAACAGCTGTGACACAAAAACGAACTGAGACATCACAAGACCAACAGCAGCAGGTGACGCAGCTTCAGGCTGCTATGTTAGATCAAGCAAAAAATTTACTGGCTTCTTGGCGTACTCCAGCGATGAAACATGAAGCAGGCGAGTCAGAAAAGCCTGTGGTGCCTGTTGGCGCGACTCCTGAAAAAGGAACAGAAGCAAAAGCAGCAGCCGGTGCTGTCACTCCTGAAAAAGGCCCTGCAAAACCGCCTTTAATCAAAGCGGGTACTCTTGCTTATGCGGTATTGGATACCGCAGTGGATAGCGATTATCCTGATACACCTATCATGGCAACCGTTGTGCAAGGACCTTTAAAAGGTGCTAAATTACTTGGAAAATTGGCGCTTGCTACAGGGAAAGACAAAGTAAGCTTGAATTTTACTCGCATAGATAAAGATGAGTGGATCACAAGTAAAACTGTTTCTGCTTTTGCTGTAGATCCAGATACTGCTCGCACCGTTATGGCAAGTAATGTAGATTATCATTATCTCAAGCGTTATGGTGCAATCATGGCAACTTCATTTTTAAGTGGTTATTCAAATGCAATTACCCAGGCTGGAACGAGTACTACCGGTATTTTTGGTACAAGCTCAGAGCATCCATCACTGAGTCCCACAAACAAGATAGCAGTTGGTTTGGGCCAGATAGGAACAAACTTAACGAGTATTGTGCAGCCTTATATCAATACGCCTGTTACTGTTAAGGTGAATTCTGGCGTCGGGTTGGGTATATTATTTGTTGATGACGTGACAGAATAGGCGATGCAGATTGATGAGTATGCAAATGGATTCATCTATACCCATCGTACCTCAAGATGCGAGATTTTAACATTCAGATTACGAGAAGTTGGAACGTTTTTCAATTCAAAAAAGCGAAGAATACTCATTGTATTTTGAGGTTTTTTGAATTGAAAAACGTTTCAAATTCGAAGTAAGGTGAATGATTAAAAATCGCATCTTGAGGTACGATGGGTATATACTCTTGTTCTAAGGTGCAACGACTTTCAAGGGGCGTAAAATGGTTGATGAAAAAGAAGAGCATTATGAAGAAGAGGGAGAGTACCATTTTTCTGATGATCAGGCTAATTATGATGTTGAGCCTGAATCACCTAAAGCAACACCTGCCTCTACTTTTACTAAAGAAGGACTATTAGCAAAGTTCAGTCAGCATCATAGAAAGATTCTAGGAGCTGTTTCTTTGGTTGTGCTCATTGGAGTGATATATAAAATACTGATACCGACATCAACGTCTCCTGCAACTGAATTTAGTCAAACACCTGCTACAAAAGTAGCAAAGCCTACAACAGTGACTAAAACGAAAACTACCGCTGTTACTCAATCTACCACTGTGCCTGCTTCATCACCTAATGCAATGCAAACCGCATCAGTAGAAAATAAACCTGCTGTGCCAGCCTATGCGCCTGTGCCTGCTTCGCCATCTGTTGCACCCACCCCAGGAATGGAAAATAGACCTGCTCCGCCGCCGGCCTATGTGCAGCAAAATCCACAGCCTGTTGCAACGGTTACTGTCGTGCCTCCTTCTGTACCTGTTAAT
>JBGAPT010000057.1:0-12006 GCA_044221135.1 Gammaproteobacteria bacterium | reverse complement strand
ACGGAAGCCATGTACTTACATAAATCAACCGTATTTTGAAAATAACTCCAACAAACATCTCTATAACGCTTTGGAAATGAGTATGAAAAATTTTTTGTTAAAGTTATTAATATTAATAGCTCTTTTTTTTAATATCAGCGTCTCTTTTTCTGAGGCTCCTTTTGTTGGATTTAATGCGATTTATAAGGGATATATTGTAACAACTAATGAGCAGTTTCCATTTGTTGTAGTCATTTATCACATATCGCAAAATCAAAATGGGGTAGATCCATTATGTACTGGTTCAATTATTGGTAAAGATTGGATCTTGACAGCAGGACACTGTGTTCATACATCTTCTGATTTTTCTTCTGGAATGTCGGAGACACTAATATCGCCCGATACACTACTCGTTGGTGTTGTTCTTTTAGATTTGAGAAAAACACAAGCGAAATACCTTATACATGTTAAGAAAGTTTTTGTTTTTAGTGATAAACAAGATATGGGCCATGATGTTGCATTGTTACAGCTTGCTGATACAACCGATATCCAACCAGTGGCATTGCCTTCTTACAATGATTTCCTGGACCTTAAAACAAGCCAGTTGTCTGCAACAGCAGTTGGCTATGGCTGGATTGATGAGCGAATGTCAAATGATCCTGTGCCTGCAACAGAGCAAAATGATATACATCTTCTTCGCAAGGATGGTGCCATAGACGACTTTGATGGATATTTGCATTATGGTGATGAAATTATCCAAGATGATCAGACTGTAGAAAAATTTTTAGGCATAGTAGATGATAATGACAAGAAAGAGTTAGAGGATTACATGGCGGGGAGGTTAGGCGTTATTTCGCCTGATGGCAAAAGAATAACGAATGGAGATAGCGGAGGACCTTTACTACTAACAATCACACAGAAAGATAACAGTAAGCAGTACATACAGATTGGCGTTGCTTCGCAGATATTCTCATCTGTAACATCGAATCAAGAAAGATATTTTTCAATGTATGCTAATCTAACGAATCGAGACATGCTCAATTTTATTAATAATACAATGAAGACAAACAGTAACTGATAAAAGCAGTGCAAAATTTTGTGTGATTTATAGATATCGTTTCAATTAATTTGATATATTTACCCATTTCATGAATAAGCTAATTCAAGGTCGATTAATGTGGGTAAATCTGTATCTTGAAACTACAGATGTAGGCTATGTTTGCCGCGTCTTTGCATGATTGGAGAATCGCCATGAATCAATTTGCTATAGAATTTGATGGGAGACTTTCCTAAAAAGGACAGTTACACAAAACGGTTTACGGGCTTATGCCGAAATCTGAAAAAATATCAGAGTATATTTAGATAATAGTTTTTATTCAGCTATTTTGTAAGTATTTTAGTTACTAAAATTGGAAATAATGTCTATCATCCCCTCGCTAAAGGCTTTCTCTATCACCTGTGATCGATTGTAACAACCCATTTTATACTTTATTTCATTCACATAACTTTCTACTGTTCTGGGAGATAAACGTAAAATTTTACCAATTTCTTTATCAGATTTCCCTCTAACTAAAAAGAAAAGACACTCTTTTTGACGCATACTTAGCTTATAATGATTAAATGTAATATTCTCGTTAATTAATGGTAATGATATGCCACTTAGTCCTATTATTTTTCCAGTACGTAAACGGATCGGTATTTTATAACTTAACGTCTTAGATTCATAGCCATTTATTGAGTTTAATAATCTTCTGCTTTTTATTATAGTGACAGACTCTATTATTATTTTAGACTTCTTTGTTGAAATCACATTGATGTCGTTTTTTGCAAAGCCAGACGCGTGCGCAGGATCCAGATCAAGAGCCGTATAACCTAAGACATCAGTTT
Source organism: Gammaproteobacteria bacterium (assembly GCA_044221135.1). Classification (GTDB taxonomy): domain Bacteria; phylum Pseudomonadota; class Gammaproteobacteria; order DSM-16500; family DSM-16500; genus UBA4722. The sequence continues at coordinate 10,140 of JBGAPT010000057.1, read as the reverse complement.
CTTTATCAAATCCCAAGTTATAAGCTTGCAGTTTATTTGTATCGATAAGTCTCCCTTTTAGATCTTTGCAATAAAAATGAATGGGCAATTTCCCAAAATCGTGCTTATCTAATTTGTCTGTATTCGTATAATTGAAAAAAGTTATTAAATTTTTTAAGAAATCCATACTATTTCCTTAATTTATTAAGCAATAAAATAAATAAACCATATTCTTAAAAATTTAACCACTGTGTTAAACACGGTAGTAACATGGAAAAATATTAATTATAATGACATAAATATTATTTTATTCTCAACTCTTTTCTTGCGATAATCTTATTTTATTAAACATGCAAAAAAACGCAGTCCCATCTACATTGCCAACATGCACTGAAAAAAAATAATCTACCTACTGAATTGATCTATCACAACCATCACCCAATGAGATTTTAATCAGATAGATTCACATCTAAACAAATCAATTGATCATATTAGCAGATTAGTATGGTTTACGATAGAGCCTAAGAACTTTAGTAGCAGTTTAATAATTAATATTATTAAATAAATTAGTTATAATCTATATTACTATAATCTCTCTAGAACAGGAATCAGGCTTTGCTAGCACTTTACTTGTTTTTTGGTGCTGTCTCTGGCTTGCTAACTACGCTTATTTAAGAAATCATTTACGACATTCGTTGAATAACATGTAGGATTTCTGCTTGTTTATTTCAAAATAATCAAAATAAAATTTATCAATTTTATTTTTAAAATTTTTTTATTATGCGATGATAAGAAGCAATAAATAACGAAAGAATGAAAAATTATGCTTGATCAAATCACTTGTTAGGAATGCATGATTCTGCTATGAATGTATTAAAGAACACAGTAACATATTTTTGATAGTTGTATGTTTCATCTTTTGAATTTCATTTTAAAAATATAGATTATTAAGTATAATTTAACGTCACAGATAAGTGAGCATTCATTTTTTTATAAAAAACTGATTTTTGTCAGGAAAATTTTTTAACCAATCAATTAAAAATATTCTTTAATATTGAGGCTAACTTAAGATGAAGGGCCACGAACAAGAGCGCACACATGCAACAACACTTGATCTCGTATTGCACGAAGACACCCATAATCAAGAAGATCGAGGTAGCAGTTATGCAAGTGAAATAGGGCGCTATATTGTACCTGATATAATCGAAACCGTAAGTGACCGTCTGCCTAATACTCGCGTAAAAACTGGCATTGAAATGGCAAGAGCAGCCATTGATCTTGCCAACTATCATACTGATGCCCCACCAGATGCTAATCCTGTTCTTAATACAGCTATTAGTTTCGGATTTGATCTGATCGTTAACAGAATTGTTGAAAACTGTGCAACCAAATTTCCCGGGATTCATCAAATATGGCCGCTGTTATTAGCCAGTGAAGCTGCTGAGATCACTGAGCGTCAGATATTTAATGATGAAATGTTTGACACGCTAAAACAAGTGCAAATGAATGCAATAGAAAATCAAAATACATTGCTTGTACATAGCACACTGGAACTAGAGGCAGATTTTATTTTTTTTCGCACTTTTCTCAAGGGATTAGCCTGGCCTTGCAACATATATTGTAAAGCTCAAACTCTGGTTAATAGTACGGCTGATTTTGTACTCGATCATACAGTGACTCCATCACCTCTACGACAGCCTATTCATATAGAAGTTAGATTCAACGAAGGTTTCTGTAAACATCCTGCAGATCATTTTCCTCGACAACTTCAATTATTTGCAAACTCACATGACGAATTAATGCAGATTTCTGATGCTTATAGAGGTCATATGTTTCCTTTCTGTTTTTACAAAGATGGGCAAGTGATTTCAATTGAAACGGCAATCAACTATTATATTAAGGGTCATTTTGAACGACCTGTTTATTTTAATTTTATCCCAACTACGCAAGAAAAAATTCTACGTGAATATCAAATAGAACTTAAAAATATTTCTTTGCCAGGTGTTCCTACACATGGCATGAACCTTCCAACGACAGGTATGTTTACTGCCGACTTAATCAATGCGGAAAAAGCTTTATTGGGAAGAAAATTATTCACTGATTTTTATGAACGATTTCACCCTACTGAATTGATTGGCAAGCAAACATGTTTTTCAGAAACAAAACAAAATTTAACAAGCGTTGATTCAAATAGTATTCAAGTCCATGTGAAGATGAATACGCATTTTCGTCCTGATGTAACTCGGGTTATGAGTGAAGCAAAGAGCGGTACACCACTATTGACCAGAGGTTTTCTACCAAGATTACAAACTTTTGAAGCGTTTTTAGACGATCAACTTTCTCCTTATCAATTTTATATGGATGGGAAAGAAATTAGCTCACAATCTGCTGAAGCATACTACATGAGTGGTTATATTAGCGGAGCAAAAGTTAGCTTTATTTTTGATCCTGCCACTCGTGCTCATGTTCAAGAACACTATGCCATTCCAGATGAATTAACACAGGACATTATTCTACCGCAATGTTCTTTAGTAGCTTATAAAGCTTCAAGAACAGACACGCTAAAACCAGGAAGAATGAGAACTCATTTCTCCGAAGAGTTAAAAGAGAGAAATATTCCACAAAACCAAGAAAACTTGCAAACTATATGTTATAAAAATTTTCTAAGAATTTTTTATTCAAATCATTTTTTTAACTCAAAAAAAGCACCTCCATTAACAACTTTACCTGTTAATAAGGCACCAGAAGCAGTAGTCATTGATAATGATATGCCTAAAGTAAAAGTACCTACAGCTTGTGTTGACAGATCCGTAGTACCTGATTCAAAAAAACAAGCCACAATACCTGCTAAGTTAATCATGCCAACGATGCAAGGCTTAAATACTCGTTGGGTGACTTCATCTACACCTTCTTTTTCTTTTTTAGAAAAAAAACAAGAACCAACGCCTTCTGTACGTACGACTGGTCATTTATCTATTTCTAATTCTTCTGGAAAAACAGTATGGAGTATTTCTCTTGGACTCACAACGACTAATCCAATGATAGGAGGTTTGTTCATTTTGGGAGGTATTACTATTAAATTAGCGCTTGACTATGCTTCTAAAAGAGCTGAATGGAATAGTAAGAGTCCGCAAGAACAAAAAGAATATACTCTTAATCAAGCGATCAAAGATTATCTTGATATTCATGATGGTAATAACAATCATAAACGTAAAAAGCTAAAAACTCTTCAAGCACGATCGACAGAGGCTTTATATAAAGCCTCTCAGCAATTATCTGATAATGATGAAAAAAAACCTGTGTTTGAGCTTCTATCATATGCATTCTCGGCCCATAAGGTATCGGCATTACGTGCGTACAGTCAACAAGATGAAGCAGCGCTTAAAAAAAATTATAAAGAAATGCAACAGCAAAAATTTGCATTAAGAAAAGCAATTACTGAATGTTTAGAAAACAAACAAACATTGCAGGCAGAAAAATTAATTACTCAATATCAAAAACATTTTTGTACTGATCCTATTGTTTCCTTGTATTCTGCTCATGCTGCGATACAGTGTGGACAAGAAGCAATTGCAGAAGAACATTTACAATCTGCTAAACGCAAATGTGATGCCCATGATCAACCAGCGATTGCATGGACTGAATTAGGTTTACGTTCTAATCAATTAAAACAAGCTCAAGAAGAGAAACAAAAAACCAGTCGATTACAAGATTGTACCCGGCTTATTTCTACTCTAGCACAATTTAATTGTACTTCTCAACTTGCAGGTTGGATTTTGTATGAACAACACTCAACAGAACATATGATCGCTCTACTCACTTTTGCGCGTGATCATACACCTGAATATCGCGAGTCTGCAGGTTCCCTTGTATCTTATTTACTAACTCATAAGGACTACAATCAAGCTAAAGCAGTACAAAAAGAACTTTATAATAAATATTCGAAACCTCAAGATTTATTTGATGTTTTTCGAATTAGCTATTTACGTGATCAAGAAATTAGTAATAAGCCTGCATTAATGTCTGACCAAGAAACCGATAAAAAGCCTATACCTATACCTATAATTATACAAGAAGATACTTATCAAGATGCGCTCACTTATCTTAAGTGCGTCCATAATCAACGAGATGAAGAAAATCAAAAAAAAATAGAGATAGCAATAAACGCTATTCTTCAATTTGGATTACAAACAGGCAAAATTGATGAAGCAATTCATTATCAAAGTGAATACTGTAAACAGCACCCCAACTTGGATAATTTTTCTGTGTTGGGAGAGTTGTATACAGTGCAATATCAATTTTTAGAAAATAAAGAAAAAAAACTTAATGCTCCTAATATTGTGGCTACCGATGAGCAAACTGAACATGTAGGAGCTACTAATAAAATAAATGATCAGGATCGTGCTACCATCCTTGCGAAGAAAGAGCTTGTTTTTTCTAATCTTCTTGCCGCATGTGAGAAAATTGTCAATTTAGGGCTTGCTGAAAAAAACCAACACTCAAATAATTTCAGATCAGCATGTACTATTCTTGCAGAAGAAAAATGTCGTCAACAAAAATTTGATGAAGCAGATGAATATGTGCAGCATTTAATAGCTTTACCTGATGTGAGAGCACAAGATCATCTGTTAGCAAGTACAATTTGCTATAACATGGGTTTAAAGTTTTCTGCTCTTTATCACATACAACAGTCATCAAATTGTCAGGATGCTAATCCAGAAGATTTAAAGGTACTAAAAAAGATTTTTTCCAGTGCAGTAAAGTCCGGTCTGGAAACGATTATAGTCAATTTACCGATATTAATAAAACATTTTTCTAATCAATCTATCAATAAAAACTATGAGCTTTTCTCTTTTTTTCACACATTAGGATCTTTATCCTATTCAGCCTATCAATATAGGGCGTTTTCAATAATGGGACGTTTCAGTTTAGGTAGTAGGTTATTTGCATTCGGCATGACAAGCTTAGATCAGCTTTATTATAATTTATGGAAAACTCATCTTCCTGATAAAGCTAAAATGGCACTTCATATAAATCGACAAATCGGAAATTTTTTACAAAGTGGACTATCTTATTATAGAATGCGAGCAGCTTTTCGCGCTTATCAGTTAGCATCGAAACATGCAAGAGTCACTTACGATGTGATTTTGTCTCAATTTCAGTTTGCTTTAAGCACTACTCATTTAGTTGTGCTGACAGCCAGTGCAGTCACCGAATTAGCCGACTTTATTCATAAAAAATGCACGGGTCAGAATATTGAAAATTATTATTTTCATTATCTAAAAGTAACATCAGATACTGGGTTAACTTATTTGGCATTAGCAACTGTAGCAGTGGAGTTAGGACCTCCTATCCTTATTTGTATAGGAGCTGGAAGTAAAATAATAATGTCATCCCTCGTTGGTATAGGCACAGTTATCTTGCCGACTATTCCTTTAGAAGATATCCCTTGGGATACTGTTATTGATAAAATTCCTTGGGAAACTCTCCAAGCTTATGGTCCTTATATAGTTGCTGGAGCGGTGGGACTTTATGGTGGTTATAAGGCATGGCATTATCTTTCTGGAGAAGCAGCGCTTGAAGCAAAGCGCAGTCAAAATAGAACCTTTTTAAGCAACGCTTATGAAAATTATCAAAAAGAAAGATATCCATTACTTGTCGAAAATATTCGTCAATTAGAAAAAAATGAATTTTTTACTGATCAAGGCCATACATCAGAACAAAAAAGCATGGGTTTAATGTTAAAAGGAGAATCTTACCTCACTGAAAAGAAAACTCAAGAAGCCGAGACTGTTTTTTTAGCCTTAAAATCAGACAACCATGCTCCTAAATTATTACGATTTCAGGCATTAATACGGCTAGCTTCCCTTGATAGTGAGAAGAAAAGCTTTATTTCCGCATCGAATAATATTGAAGAAGCAAAAAAATTATTTCAGACCTTCAAAGATACAGTGCCAGCTAATAGTAAATCCTCGTATGAAAAAAGTATAATAGCGGAACAAGATAAGCTTTTATTAGCTGAAGGAGATTGTTTGTATTCTCAAAATCAACCTGAAGCTGCTTTAAAAAAAATATCCTTAGTTGCCAATCCATCAGAGAAAATATTGAATTTCAAGCAACAACTAGAAATTCAACTTGACTACAAATCCTTAAATTATGAAGATGGAAGTAAAAAATGCCAAGTTATCTTAGAAAAAGACAGGGAAAATAAATTTGCTATTTCTTATCTAATCGAATTTGATAAACAAAAAATAAAAAAGCTTTTATGTGACAAAAAACAAGCTAGTACATCTTCTGAACAGAATTCAACGGTAATTGCTGAATTAGATAAACAGTTATTAACTATGTTGACACAGTTAGAAAATAATGTAAAAAATAAATTACACATTTTACAAAATACAAAACAGAAGCAACAAGATATTCAACCTCAAGAAGAAAAATCTCCGAAAGAAGATAATTTGCAAGAGCAAGAAGAAACATTAACTACACTGGATTATGTTCGAACCATGCGTGGTGAATTATTCACTCAACTTAATAAATTAGAAGATGCATTAACTGATTTTAATGCTATTCGTCAAAAAACAGATGATATTCAAGATCGAATTTTTTCACTTGAAGTGCAGTTATTATTAAAAGATGATAAAGAAAAAGCGCAGAAAAAATGCCAAGAAAAATTAGAAGTTACCCCTAAACATAAACTAGCATTAATTTATAGCAGTAAAATTTATTTAGATGCTAAGCAACTAAAACTAGCAGAAACTACCTTACACACCATCATCAGTGAATATAAAGAAGACGCTAAAATGCAAGCTTTCGCACAACAACAGCTGGCGATTATCGATTGTCATCGTGGATATACAGGTCGAGCTAAGTTAAAATGCTATCAAGTAAGAGAATTATTAACAGCAGAAAAATCTCATTTAGAGCTCATGAAGAAAAGACACGAAGAGCAATCAGCAACATTATCACCTCTAGACACTCCTAAAATAGAAGAATCCCATGAAGAATCTGCAAGATTATCAAGTATGATAGATGTACTGAGCAAAGACATCCAGCATAATGAAACTTTTATTCAAAATATTAATAAAGAAATTAGTAGTGCTTGGCAAAGAACAGCAGTCAATATTGTCATGCATTGCATTGACCCTTTAATGAAGTTATGTACTCAGTCTCAAAGACATTCTGTTGGACCTGTACTCTTACCCAATTGGAGAAGTACAAATTTATCTGATAAAACTTTCTCTACTCAACAAGCAAATTCAAGAAGTCAGACATATAAACCTAAAATGGGTTCTGTTGCTTATTCAAGGAAGCAAATCTTGCTCAATGGTTCTCAGAATACTAGAATGACAGCGCATACTGATATCACTCAAACCAAAACATTTATGCGCACTTTTTAAAAATATCTTTCAAACAAAGGAGTATCGGCTATGCCTAATGGGGCTCAGAAAAAACAAAGAACTCATGAACGATCAGTAATGATTAGAAGTGCTATAACTTATTTAGGATTAGGTTTAACGCTGAGTATAGGAGGGATGTTAACGTATTTTGGATGGAAGAACAGAGACAAAATACAAAAAGCAGGATTCGACATTTATGAAAATCCACAATTAACCACCCCGTTCGTCTCAGCAACTATTCCTGCAACCATCGGCGCAATGGTTTCTCTATATCAGCAACATAAGAGTATTGCCTATAGTGAAGAACTCGATCATCAAAAAGAACATAGAGATGACGCTTTAAAATTTTATGATAAAGCAAACCATTTTTTTGTTGCGGAAGAATTTGACAATGCGGCTAGAAATTATAAAAAAGCAATCGATTTATATAATAGCCTGTATCCTGTCTCCCGAGAATTATCCCCCGAAAATTTAATGAGTGCTTATCGTAATTGGATGCGTTCACTTTATCTTGCTGGAAAATATAGAGAAGTCGTGGATGCCTGTGAAAAATGCAGACAAGATTATGAAATCGATTCAACTATGTTAGCGCTTAGCATTTTTGCTGCAGTTAATATATCGCTCTATTCTAGCGATGTACAAGAGCGAGAAAAATACACTCAGATCGCTGTCACAAACTCAAATCAATTTTTAATCAATTTTAATGATAGGATGGATATTTTATTGATATCTTTTTATTTAAATAAAAAATATTCGGAATTTAGGGATACTTTTTCTGCAGTAAAATTCACATTGGAAAATGCTCCATTACTTACTCATCTCGTTGGCAGAAATGCGATAGCAATGGATAATACAACAAGAGAGAGTAAGTTGCTAGCCTTGGCTGCCTTTTATATTGCTTCTGAGTTAACCGGAGATTCCCCTATTTTTTTAAAACAAAAAATTATACTGGGAGAGGCTCTGGTTGAAACATTACAGTCAATTCCTGATTCTAAGCAAGATGACTCTAAAGAAGATCATACACCAGAACCGGTGTCTGTTAATCCTTACGAAAGACTAGTAAAATCCAATGCTGGCTATAAATATCTTTTAGCACCGCCTGCACAAGATGCTAAAGAAGGAATGAACAAAAAAGATGAGGAAGAATGGTATGCAATAGTTAACAAAGATAAATTTTTCCTTGCAGCAGAGCAAAAAAATGTAGCTCGTCTACGTACTCAACAGGGACACATTGAAGATATTAGAAAAGCACATCCAAATCGTATACATACAATTTAATTTATGAAGAATTATAACATGCTTTGGAAATTGTTAATAAAAAAAGATTATTCTAAATTTATTGTTGAATTAAGATTAGCTGATGTACAGCAAGGATCAAAATGTTATGCTAAGGGGGGGTATAAAAATGAAATCAGAAATAATAAATTTTTTTAGCACAAAAGCTGTTAGTGAAAAAATTATTAAAAATAAATTATCGGAAGGCCAATTATTTTTATATTTTTATTTAGTTATGGTGTTTGATGCGTTGAATTTCTCTCTTAGTGGAATAAGTTTCTCTGGAGAAAAACTGACAACTTCAAGCTTGGTATTTATATGGGGGTATTTTTTAGTCACCGTCTTAGGACTTATTGTTCTTTTTATTGCAAATGGCGGACGTAAAGGCCGTAATTTTATCGCTAAGTTTTTTACATTTTCGGTTACTATTGGTATCAAATATGAAATTGCTATGGAAATTATCAGTAGATTACCAGAGTATATTTCTTTTTTAAAATTACCGCACTATTGTCTTATTTTATGGTGGATTGTGAATTTATTAATGATAGGAAATATGACATATCGTATTTATAAAATACGATCAAGGTAATTTTCTTTTAAAACGTATATTATTCTTAATAACAGTTATATCTTTTACTGCCTATTCATCTTACATATTTTCTGTCCAGCTACTAAAGCTTCAGAGGTAAATAAAATAATCATTTTATTCAGGAGAAATATACATGCATAGTTATTGGGTTAAGACGCTAAATGTTAAATATACTAATAAACATGCTAAAAAATCAAAAACAGTGGAAGATACGACTCAAGACCAAAAAGATGAAGACATTCACTCGAAATTAAATTTAACTGTCAGATATGCGCTTAAAACCCATGGGCAAGCTGCTGGTGCTGTCGGCACTATACGCCCATTTGAAGGTAATTATGAGCAGTATGGAGAAATTGATTTAAAATATAACGTATTAGTTGCAAATATTGGTTTCATTATTTCTAAAACACCTATCAATAAAGATCATTTACATGGGAGAGAGTTTATTACTTTCCCTATTACAGTACCTAATTGTTTAATTTTTAATTTACTTAAGTTAAAAGATACTGGGGAAAAATTCGCAGATGACATGATAAATAGACATGTTTATTTGCACGGGAAAAAACAATCTATTCTTGCTAACCCAGGAACGTATGCACATTCTGAAGAGTTATTAGTTAGCTATCTTGAAAGTGAAGAATTTATAAGAAAAATACCAGAATTACTAAAGTCACAAAATAAGAACCCAAAAGAAAATTATAAAATATATGCGGTTATCCTTGATATTCATTCGTATCGATACCCATGCTTCAGTTGTCAAGGTCTCCAGTGCAAGAACCCCCAAAACTGTCGAATCTGAGTTAAGCCGCCTCCCAGAAGTGCTGTTTTAAGTGTATCTCAAGCACTCGAGCCATTTTATCGACATCAATATCCCCGTTGCTTTTATAAAAACTATAC
>JBGAPT010000056.1:0-12242 GCA_044221135.1 Gammaproteobacteria bacterium | reverse complement strand
ATGATTTCAGGTGCTAATAGCTTTTGAAATTCGCTTTTATTTTTATTCGCCAAAGCAAATTCTACTAACTCTTTACGGTTGAGTCCTATTGCTAGATCAAAACAATTCCATCCTAATTGACCTCTACTTTCGCTCACTATAAATCGAGGTGTTTTTTTAGGTTGTTCGCCTTGAAAAGGTACTGGTGGAGCACTCGTATGCTGTAAAAGAAGAGGCGCAGGTACAATATAGGTAGTGTTTTCTTGAGAGGAATACGTTTCACTTTTATGATGTTTATGCTCATTTAAACTGGTTATAATAGCAAGGATCTTTGCTTTATTCTCTTCTTTCATTGCTGTATGAAATAAAAGTTTTTGGGCACGTGTTATAGCATCACAGTCTTCTTGGTCATCAGGATCCTCTGGTAACCTCATGGGCTTAAGATAAGATTTTTTTGTGTCCTGTTGTAACAAATATTGTACTGCTTCTACTGCACCATATTGAATAGCGTGATGTAGTGCTTCAACATATTCGTCTTTGTTTATTTCAGTGTCCTCTGCATAATAAGGAAGTAATATTTCTAAAATAGAAAGACGGTTACAGGCAGCTGCATAACTTAAAACAGACAGGTGTGAAAGAACGGTTCTTTGAGAAAGTACATGCCTGAGAAAGCCAGGATGCTTCTTGTGATCATTGATTAGCAACGAGATGCCTAAAACTTGATTACTTAATACTGCCAGATGAAAAACGTTACCAAGGCCTGGAATCTGATGTGATATGTTCTCGAAAGAAGCGCTCATGAGAGAATCTGGATTAACTGCGACCATCAGCTGCGAAGGAGTCAACACGATTGTTTTCAAGGTATCTTGTTCTTCTATCATCTGAGGAGGAAGAATAGAAAAGATAAGGCGTACTTTCATATCCTCAATTTTTGAACTTTTTTGCAAAAGCATAACTAATTCTTGCTGCTTATTTAAGATCACAGCAAGATGCACAGGTGCTAATCCATCTTCTTCTCGCCTGGCTTTCCAATTCAAACTGTAACGATGGTCTTTTATAGCAAGCAAATCCAACCGACCCGCCATGATGGCATAATGAGCGGGATCCAGCCCATAGCAATCATGCTCTGCTTCCCATAAATAATTTTCATTTGTTTTCATATGATCGACAATATATTGAATTTCTCTAGTTTGTAGAATAGCAAGAGAAAGTGGTTGAGCTGCTACTAAGTGTTGGGTTGTCATCATTTCGCTTATTAACGAACGACACGATGTGCTATCTACAAATAGCATCTGTTTTTCTCTTTGTGTGTTTTTTTCTTCAGATAAAGATAAGCTATCGAGATTTAAATCTGGGTTCCTTTTTAATTCTTCTATTGCCTGAAGAATAGAAGACATCAAATGAGCGTAAGCTGTTATCTCTTGTTTTGATAGGCTTAGCTTATTTAATTTTTTAATCATATTTTCTATATTCTTATATTCTTCATCAGAAGCAGGACCATCATTATCTAATTTAGAATAAAATAAGTCTAAATAATGGCTATGTGCTAATTCTCTCAGTATCTTAATTTCATTGGCAGTATTAACAGGGTAGTCTATTTCTTTTCCTTCATTAAAAATGACTGGCGCATCTTTTTGAAGGAAAGAATGCAATTTTTTTAATTGCAAAGGAGACATTTTTCTTATCTTTTGTAAAATAAGAGCAGTGACATTTTCTAATTTTGTATTGACCTCATTTGCCAATTCTATACGCAGATGATCATAATAGACCGGATAAACAGGAAATATATCATGATCTTCCGAATTTTCTTTAAAAATACTCAATAAAAAATTCATTGAATGATTAGCTTCAGGCAGAGAGCCTAGATCTATTTTTATTTGATTCTGGTTGTGCTGAAGAACAAAGACAGCTCTCATATTGGAATCTTCTTTAAATAGAATTATTTTTTCCCATCTAATATGGCGAAAAACTACTTTTAACGCCTCTTCATGAAAGAAATAAACAGCTGCTTTTATCACTGCGCTTAAGCCAAAAAGTTCATTTTCTTTTTCTACATGACCTGGCTTCATAAAGTGCCTCGCTAAAATAGAGGCTATTTTAGTTGAATAATTTAAAGCAAACACATTCAGTAAGCCTACTAGGACTTTTTCACGTTGTGCTTCATTAAGCTTTGGTATAATTTTCTCTAAGAGATCGTAAATGATGTCTTTTGTCTTATATTCAGGACATGTAAATAAATTAACCAGCTCTATTAATAGATTCTTATCTGCTGTGGCAGTCTGGGAGTTTGTTTCTTAACCCCAAAGAAAGTATCATTACTACCCATTAAAATCAACCATTGATCATACATTAATTAACTGAATTTGGAGCCAACCATGCCATTTAAAGCTCGGCAGTTTTATAATCGTCGCCGTAAAGTACCAAAGATGCAGCCTAAAAGAGATTGGTCTGACTACAACAAAAAAATGAAAATGCGTGGTGATATGACTATCTGGTTATCACCCGATGTCATTGATCAATGGACAATTGCAAATCGTCAATATGATGGATCAGGTACTCCCTTATTATTTAGTGATATGGCCATTATGACAGTGCATGAAATACGTCAAGTATTTAAATTACCACTCAGACAATGTGAAGGATTTGTAAATGCGCTATTTAAAATGATGAATATCGATTTACGTTCACCCAACTTCAGTACATTATCAAAACGTTTAAAGACATTAGGATTAAAACAGCCAGTGTATCGTTTAGCGCATACAAAAGGATCTAATATTAGAATGATTGCGATTGATTCATCAGGACTTAAATGTTATGGGCAAGATGAATGGGTGCGTGAAAAATACGGCGAAATAAGCGAAAAAAGGAACTGGAGAAAGATTCATGTGAGCGTTGATCAATACAACATTATTCAAACTTCTGAATTGACCATTCGTAAAAAACATGATGCTTCAGTTGTCGATACGCTCATTGCACCCATGCCTAATAAAGTAAAACAAGTGACTGCGGATACGGCATATGATTCTAATAAGGTGTATCACACGTTAGATAAATATTTTTCTCATGTTGATATTGTTATTCCACCGCGAAATAATGCGACAGATGAAAAGCATCATCACTGGATGCGTAACCGAAATTTAAGAGAAATTAAATGCTATGGCCGACTGAAGTGGCAGAATGATCGTGATTATGGAAAACGCAATCAAGCAGAGCGTGCGATCGGTAGATACAAAAGAATTTTAGGTAATCGACTCCACTCGCGTGAGTTCGAACGCCAACGTCAGGAAGCCATTATTGGCTGTAGCATTTTAAATAAGATGACCTGTATTTCTTTAGGCGAAAACCGTCGAAAATTTTAAAAATAACAAAATATGGGGAAAAGTTGAGGTTAAGAAACAAACTCCTTGAAAATTAAATTGAAGATATTTAATGAAAATTAATCAATAAATGTCTCTACTGAAACATGAAATTTTTGAGAAAGTGTTTTAATTTGTTTTAAATTTAGCTGCCGCTTTCTATTTAGAATTTCAGAAATAACACCTTGACTGCCAATTTCTGATAAATCAGATTGGTTAAAACCATGTTGCTCCATAAGAAATTTTAATGCGTCTATCCCAGATATATTGGCCTTCAAATATCTTTTTTGATCATCATACATTGAAATCATATGGCTAATCACATCTATAAGACCGATTAATTCATGCTTTTCATTTTCTCCTACTATATCTAAGAGTCGGTCAAGCATATTCGATAATCGATTATAATCATCATTATTTAATGGCTCATGTATATCACTAGCAATACATTTCCAATGCTTAATTGTTTCATTTAAATCTGGATATGCCCGCATAGTCGCCATTTTAGTCTCTCCATTTTTCTTCATCATATTCTTTATGTGTAAGTATATGACGAATGTAAATTTTTTGACGATTAAAGTGAATACTCGCAATTAATCGTAATTTATTACCGCCAATATTAAAAACAAATAAGTTTTTCACCTTATCGACACTGTTAAATGTTTTTCTCAAGTCAGTAAAGCTTGTAAAAGTATTATTTTCAGCTACTTTAAACCATCCATCTAACGCTGAAGCACAATTCGAATATTTTTGCTTTGCTTCAATAATTCTTTTCTTTGTTATGATATGCACTTTTTTTGCCTTAGAATCTTTTATTAATTATATCTCATTTTGAGATACATACAAGACTTATTTAACGTCAAAAACTTAATGTTGTGAATAGCGCTGTTGCACAAGTAATTGATAAAAATGAATAAGATAAGCGAGAGAGCTTGTATGGTACAAAAATAGGAAAATGAAGATGTAACTCGCTGAATAAAATCAAAAACCTGGTTTTGTCAAAATTGAGTCCTATTTGGCTTGCAGTCCCGAAATTCAGTATAATTGTTAGCGTAAGCTTCCCCCCTAAAGCGACATTCCAAAACTAGAGTTTTCTGGCATTATATCGAATAACCAGGAGACTGAACCAATGAAGAAATCCCGTTTTAGCGAACATGAAATTATTACGATTTTGAAAGAAGTTGATGCAGGTTTGAAAGTTAACGACGCTTGTCGTCAACATGGGATTAGTAGCGCTACTTATTACCAGTGGAAATCGAAATTCGGTGGCATGGAGGCGGCAGATATCAAGCGACTACCTGAGCTTGAGGGAGAGCTGGCACAATACAAAAAGAGGATCTGTCAAATCTCGCTACCTTTTAGAAGATTTTCTGTTTGCTTATATTTCAATTAAGCAACCCCTAGTGATATTTTTTGATAATCATTTATTTTAGACGCAAGTAGAGTACGACGCTGAGAACGTGTGTTATTTTTCATAGGAAAAAATTGTCTAATCTCTTCAAAAACCGTACAGAACTTCAATGAGGTGGTAAACCAGCAGGTTACCCTGCCGGCTCCCGGTTCCAACCCATCGGGCCCAATTAAGGCAATAGGCTGACGATCAGACATTACTCTGGTTATCTCGTCGCTAGACTGGATAACATAATAATTCACCTTGCTTCTCTGAATCAGAAAAGAGGATGGCATATCTTTATCTTCGGTTGCGGATAAACTTCCCTGAATTTTTTAAATTGCTCCCAGGTCATGCTCTTCCGCTGGCTCCTTCGGTTAACCCACTTAAAGAAAATTCGTGTTGCCTGATGAACAAACCCACCTACACTGTCTGAGTTAAGCGAGACACCGTAATACTGGATATGTCCTCTCAGTTTTGCATTGAATGTATCCCATAGCGCGTGCAGTGGATATTTGCCCTTGTTAGACCTACACCAGTGCTTGACCTTTCTCAGTTTTGAGTAGAGCCTTCGCTTTGATGTTTTCACTGCAACGTGCGTGTGTCCTACGCGAGATTTTCTGATGTAGAATGTAAATCCCAAATAATCGAATGTACCTTGTTTCACAAGTGGAAATTCCCTTTTGTTAAACTTGACTACTTTCGTCTTTTCCGCGTTCAGTTGCAGGCCATATTTCTCTAGCCTACCTCTGAGTGCTTTAAGCACTTTGACTGAATCACTTCTGTAGTGACAGCAAATGATTTGATCGTCCGCGTACCGGTAGGATTTCACTTCTTGGGTCGTATACTGGGGCACCGTTTCTTCTAACCAAACATCTAATACATAATGCGCATAAATGTTCGATAGAATCGGACTGGCTATATTGCCCTGCCCAGCTCCCTCCTCGTTTATCTCGAATCTACCTTCCTTGAAGATACCTGCCTTAAGTAACCTCGCAATGTATCGGATAAATCGTTCGTCCTTGATTTTGATTCTCAGAAAATTAAGTAGGATTTCGTGTTGGATCAGACCAAAGAAATTTTTCAGGTCTACATCAATGATGACTTCGCAGCCCCTACTACTTAGATGCGAGAACAGCCCCTTGATTGCCATGTGACAATCACGTCCAGGTCTAAAACCATATGAGCAATTCTTGAAAATTGGCTCATAGATCGCTTCCAGTATTTTAGCTATTTGAAGTTGAACTATTTTATCTTCGAAGGCCGAAATAGATAGCGTCCTGGTTTCTCCTGGCTTTCCCTCCTTTGGGATAAGCACTTCTCTCACTGCTTGGGGCCGATACGACATCGTCTTCATTCTAGCAAGCAAATGACTTATATTTTCCTCTAGGTTCATGCCATACTGTTCTTTTGTGGTTCCGTCTACTCCTACCGCCTTTTTCCCATCCAGCTCGTAGAAACAGCTAGTCAAGGATTCCTGATTGATGTGTGGCATTAACCACCTGTACTCCATCTTCGGGTCCTCACTAGAAAGCTTAGCTATCTTGTTCAGTTTTGTAGCCGTTGTAGTTTCTGGTTTCGTTACACCGCTCAACGTTTCCCCTCCCAAGTTGTTATACCGCGGGGGCTTCCCTCCACGCTCGTTACACGCTTCCTCGGTACTTCACCCTCTCTGACTTCTTAACCCTCATTTTAGGGTCCTCGCTTTTACACTTGTTCCCTAATACTCGCATCCTCGAGAACGGTTAAGATATCCCACGTTCATTTATTTACTTTACAAACATGCCGTGCTCTCCGACCCCGAGAGTGCCAACAGGTTCTACCTGTTTTCCAAACCTATCAGTGTTGCTTTCCGCTTTTGTGACAGCGTCAGCCACTCTATCTCTATTTTACGAGGCTCAATCACTTCAACATCAGTTTACGGCCTGCCTGTTTCTCTGCTTATACTTAACTCATGTCGTCACCTCCATAAGCTCAAAGCTCGATACAAAGTGCAGCAGGTTCTGCTTCTCCGTGGGGACTTTCACCCCTAGTTAATAAACGCCTCGTGGCGTAGCACAGAAAATATTTTTAAATCCTTTCATAATTGACAACCTTGATTTTGTAACACGATGGTCAGATTCAAGAATGTTATTCATATACTTGCTATCTCGATGTTTTGTATTAGCAGGAAAAATTTTTTCAATCGCAGGATAAAGTGCTAGCTCCTTATCAGTTGTAATTTGTATTGATTTAACGCTAGTAGTTTTTTGCGCTTGTCGAAAAAATCTTTCTGCAGCGGCTTGATCACAAGCATCACTTAAGTAAACATCAACTAAATTACCTTCCTTGTCAATTGCTCTATAAAGATAGCACCAGCGCCCTTCAACACGTATGTAGGTAGCATCAGTATGCCACTTTGTATTCGCCTGGCAAAAACGTTTTTTACGTAACTTTAATCCAAGTTCTACTCCAAAAGTTTGAGACCAGTTATGGATTGTTTGATGACTCAAGTGGACGTTTCGCATTGCCATCAATTCAACAACATCATCCAGACTATTTCTAAAGCGATAATAATAGTGCACTGCTAGCATCACAACTTCAGTTGGATATTGAATAAAATTGAGAGAAGTACCGCTGCGTTCATTATATTGTTTTTTACAAGAACGGCAGCGATATTGGTTGTACTCTAGGTCAGTTTTTTCTTTACATAGACGTGTATTATTTGATTTACAGTGGGGACAATTCATAGTAGTGGCCATATCGTTCGTTTAGTGTAGGCAATTATGCTGAACTCTTTGGCAACAACTCAAATAAGGACTGAGCTTTGACAAAACCTAAATTCCCTCGCATTTTATAGTGAGGGAATTTAATAAGCTACTATGGCATCGTTAAGGTTTTTTAAGAACCGGTTTTTGATTTTCTTCCATAAGTTTAATTGCTTCATTTAAAAATTCTAACCTCTTATCTAAAATGCTATGGTGACTTCCCCTACCCTTTTTAATCATATCCAATAAAGCATCACGTTCAGCAGTTAATTCAGATAATTGATTTATTAAAGGTTGCTCAGACTCAGAAAATTTAAATTCTTAAATAATAGCAGGAGCAGCAGAAGAAGGTGGTCTCAGAAACTGATACCTAGCAATAGTAGATAGTTTAATAGAAGTGCCATCTGTATTTTTTAAAGTGCGTGAGCGCTCTTTATTACTTCTTGGGTTTCGCAAACCTGCTGCAATTACATCTTCTATTGAAGATGTAGTATGTCCACCATCATGTTTTACAGCAGCCATCATATTAGCAGCTAAGTAACTAGCAACACGTTTTTTATTTTGCGAATTATTTTCCAAGTTTTTTATAACAGCTTCTCTTTCATCAATCACCCTATTTGCTGCTTTTCTAAGGACATCTCTATCATTTTCATCGAGTAAATCATCCACTTTCCCAGCATTATCAATCTTTTTATTTTTACGATAGTTTTGGACTTCTGCCACACCTGCTACAGCAACTCCTGTTAAAGTACCTGCAGCAGCGCCTATGGCATTTCCAAGACCTGGAGCAACAGTCCCAACTGCCGTTCCAACCATTGCACCCATTCCAGCATATTTACCCACATCTTCACAGGTAATATGTTTATGTTCACGCGTTGGATTGTCTATAATGCGATTTTCATATGCTTCAAAAAGCTTACTTAAAGCATAAAAAAGTTCTTCTTTCTATTCTTGCATTTCGTTGTCATTGTGTAACATAGTTAGTTCTCCTTTTGAAAATGGTTTTGAAAGTTAAAGTATTATGTGTTCTTACAGAGATAATTAAACAAGAATTGATGCAGTTATGCTATAAGCATAAATACTAACGTACAAATACGTAAGTAAAAAATACGTAGGCGTTCATATGATGTTTTGAAAAATGATAATTCTAGTTTTCACGAAAAAAGTTATTGTTTTCAATTTCAATAGATAGTGGCCCAGTATGAAAGAAACAAAATTTATGAAACATAGGCACCGTAAGTTTTATGCAAAATTTGATAAGAATAAAGTATTAAGAGGAACAGATTATAGAAAGGCTTATAAAATTAATATGCTTTGCATCTAATCGGTTATAGCTCTATTAAGGTCAAAAAAATTTTGCAGAAATACCATTAATTTACTTCAGAGCTTGTAAATAAAATTATGTAACTACTTATTCTGAGCTAACGTATCGCGAAAAGCGATAGTAAGTAATAAGCAATGGAAACGAAGTTTGATATTGATCCAAGATTAGTTGATGAACTAGCTAAGTCAATCAAAACAGAAAAAGATTTAGTGGCGTTAACTAAATATCTTTTGGAACTGACCGTAGAGTGTGCCATGAATGCAGAGTTAGATGATCACTTTGGCTATGGGAAGCATGCTGTAGAGTGAAAAAATACAGGAAATAATCGCAACAGCTATTCAGAAAAGACACTCAAAGGTGATTTCAGTGAGGTGAAAGTGATAACGCCTCCTGATGGGAACAGCATATTTGAACCGCAAATTATCCGTAAAAGACCAGCTGACATGCTCAAAGAAATATATGTTGCGGAGTTAATTTCGAAAGTGATTATTATTGCACCTGGAATTTACCAATATACTTCTGTAGATGACTGTTCCCGTTGGCGCGTATTGGAAATTTGCAAACGTCGAACTGCCAATAATACATTACATTTTCTTGAATTGATTTTGGAGCAGTTCCCTTTCTCAATACAACGCATTCAAACTGATAGAGGTTTAGAATTTTTTGCTGAGAAGGTGCAGTTAAAAATGATGGAGCTAGGCATTAAATTTAGACCAAATAAGCCTGATTCTCCGCATTTGAATGGTAAGTCGAACGATCACAGAAAACTGACCTTGAAGAATTTTATGCTATTGCTGATTTGTCTAATTTTGAAAATCTAAGAGAAGAGCTAGCTCAATAGCAATTTTTCTATAACTGGCAGCGTCCTCATGGATCATTAAAAGACAAAACTTCATGTGAGATAGTGGCTGAATTAAAAAAAACACCATTCAGTGAAGATGTTTGCAAGAACTATAACCTTGATAATGAACGTATCCAGATAGCTAATTATCAGATCGATTTAACCATGAGAAAATTGAAAGGATCTCTGTTTGGTTCCTCCCTTTATGTTTTGAAATGTTTACGAACATATTCATTTTGGGCTCTTTTGAAGCGGTATTAAAGAGGTAGGAACCATTCCATTAACGCCACGTTGCGAATCAAATATACATCTCTATTTTTGTTTAATATGGATACTCTTAAAGTAAGTGTCTGAGTATCAAAATAATTAGCGAAACACCTACAAAATATTCAATAAATGTTGCACGTAAAAGTTTTTATATCTGTTATAATAGTGGACTTTCGTTATTTGTATGATTCTGTTTAGATTGTATTATTTTTTTTAAAGGAGGGTTGTATGATAGGTCGCGAAATGAAAATGTACGATGTATTTAACTATAAACCAAAGTACGATTGGGCTATTAATCCAGTGGCTCAACTTGTGAAGTATGATTCCCGTATTAAAGATCCCGTTACAGGCCGTTTTTGTTCAGGATTTAATATTGATAGTGATGGAATGTTTTTAACTGCTGGGCATTGTCTTACAGAAGGAGACACTTGTTCCTCTTTAACGCATGGTGAATTATCTGGCTATAGAATAAGCTTTAACTATCAAAGAGAAAATATGTATAGGATGGAAAGTGAATCCATATATTCAATTAATGCTCTTTTAGATTATGGAAGTTGTGTTGAAACTTGGGGTGGTGTAGAAAGTACAGACTATGCTGTTCTTCAGCTGGATAAAGCAGCAAACAAATTCGGTTATCTAGCTCCTGTTATAAACGTTCCTTCGGTAGATTCTGATGTTGTGGAGGTTTCTCACCCAAATGGAAATCCGAAAAAAATATCTTTTGGAAAAGTTTTATCTACATCAGAAAACAAAAATAATGTTTTTATTAATCATAGTGCTCCTATTGAACCAGGTTCTTCTGGATCTCCTTTATGTGCTGTTGTTACCGGTACTACAACAACTGGTACTACAATAAGAGTAGCCGCTGCATTAGGTATTAACATTCGAGCTCATATGGCGGAAGATAACACCGTTGATCACGATAAAAACCATATTAGTGTTTCTATGGGAACAGTTGCAAAAAAATCAACTCAAGTAAGAAAAGTAAGCTTTTTTCAAGATGCTGACGGCTCAATTAAATCTGTTGCAGCAGCGGAGGCAGCTGGTGGAGTCAATATTAACCGGCCAAGTCCGACCGGTGGTGGCGGACAGTGTTGTTAAATTTTTCGTAAGAATTTATGGATTTAAATGTGAATTTAGTGATTGTTTCAATTTTTTTATTAAACTTTAATTTTAATTGAGAAACAGAAAAAAATTTGGTTTTGAATAATAAAGAACTTTTATATTATCAAAATTTTTTGATGTGATAGGATAGATAATCAATGATAATCGTTAAAAAATAATCGTAAATAAGGAAAAAATTAATGGCTAATACAAGAAGACGTCCTGTTAATGATTTACATGTTGCAGGGGAGGCACTTGCTATTACCGGAGTAGCAGGTGCCGTTTCGGGTTATTGCGTATGGGGAGCTGGCGCTTTGCTAAGTGCGACAGTTGTGATGCCTATCGCATTAGTAGTAGGTGGAGGTTACTATTTTGCTAGACATGGTGACCTTGTTGCTAACCAGGCTCATCAAATAATAAATGATGGAAGAGAAGCGGCAGCAGAAACCGCTAAACGAATAAGTGAGCGAGAAAGGCAATTAAATGCAGCATTAGTAGAAGCTACTAGACGAGCAGCTGAGTGGGAAAATTATGCCAGAGAAACCGCACACCAATTTACTAACTTAGTAAAAGGCGTAGTTGTTGCAGGAACAGGGATGGCTATTGGTGTGTCTGCTAATTGGGTTGGTAGTGAAGACTCAACTTATAGACAAGGCGCTAATTTAGCTGCGTTTGGTTTGTTTGCTGTAGGTGCTGGCGTGATGACTAAAGCTGCTTTAAAAGGGAATTCTATTCCTCAACCAAGATTACGACGTTAGGTTTTTCACTAAAAATATACGTACTTTTTGTTTTTTTAGACTCTAGCCCTTGAAGTATAAGGTCAGAAACTAATGCGGTGAGGACTCATCCGATTCTTTTTCGAGGCTATTGGAATATCGAGTTTGAGGTAAGTACGTACTCTCTAACTAAAATTTTTTTCGATCACCCAAGCTGGTCATATCGGCTGTTTCGTCTTTACTTGAAGATGAATTCCGAGGTTACCAAAAGAATGGTACGAGCAACAACATAAAAAACCAATGCAATTAAAATTGCAGGATGAAAGGAAGATTTCAGAAAAAATCTAACCGATTTTTTCACTGTAAAAAGTAAATTACGAGTTTGTTTCTTAACCCCAAAGAAAGTATCATTACTACCCATTAAAATCAACCATTGATCATACATTAATTAACTGAATTTGGAGCCAACCATGCCATTTAAAGCTCGGCAGTTTTATAATCGTCGCCGTAAAGTACCA
>JBGAPT010000055.1:0-12309 GCA_044221135.1 Gammaproteobacteria bacterium | reverse complement strand
ACGGAAGCCGGGAAACGCTACTTATCGAAATCTATCCCAGCCGGTGAAGAAGCTTATTGTATTGTTACGCTATCTAATAAAAATACTTATCTTTATTATTCTATTAAATTGTCTAAGAAATTAGATAACTTACAAAAGGATTTAAATATAAAAACAGAAAGAAGCTATTTTGTCAATTAAAAATATAAGCATGCTAGAGAAAAGATTCACCAAATTTTCTCATTATCCATCATCACTTAAAAAATTATTCAACAAATTATGCTTTATCCCTTTACGTTCCATTAAATTATACAGGCGTTAAAATATTATTGGGGCACATACTTGTCTCGAAAAATCATTGAGTATAAGATTAGAAAAAGAAAATGAAAATATCCATACAGCAGACATTTTTAAAGAATTAACTTTGCAAAAAAAAAGCGTTCCCTGATATCTTTAAAGGGTGAATGGCAGTAATGTATTTATTACACTGTCTTATGAAGACGGTAAGCAAATTCAATTTTTAAGAACTAAATTTAGACAAATTACATCTTAGTTTTGATTAGGGGGAGAAAAGTTATGCATAACAGAAACATAGCTGAGACCTTAATGAAGGAAGCAAAAGAATTTAATTTTTTTGGAGCAGCTAATCTAAGAGGCATGAATTTTCAAATAAATTTGTTGGAGAAATATAAAACGTGGAAAAAAGATAGCTCTATTAGCTTTACTGAGGAAGAGCTCTCGCTTCTAAAACCAGTCATTGCACAATCATTAATTGAAGAAGAAATGAAGCCCCTTGCATGTTACCCTGTAGACTCAGATCAGCATTTATCTCAAGTTCAAAGAACACAAGAAAGAACATTGAGTTGCTTAAGGATAGCTAAAACGTACGCAAAATGTGGTTCTTTTAATTGTGATATTGGAAAGTTGGTACTTTGTCTTGCATTGATAAAAAAACTGACTATCCCAATAGAAGTGGTAAATTTTTCTGGTGTATAAGATGATCCTACTCAAGATACTACTCATACTTTTATCACATTAGGTGCTCCAGGCCCAAGTGGGGGATTAAGCGTTCTTCAGAGAAATCAAGCAGTCCATCAAGCGGATGATTATGTCATATGTGATGCATATCATTTTGAATGTTATCCTGTGACATATGCTCTTTCTGAACCTAATGTTCGTTTAGCAAGGTATGACAATATCCATCACGATGAAGCACCAATGATAAGGAGATTTTTATATATAGCAAATCCAGCCATGTTATACGCAACAGATCAGCAAGTTGCTGATCTGTGTGGAGAGGTATTAGCAGCAAAAAATGATGCGAGGGTAAAAAGACAGGTTGAAGATATATACAAGAGTATTATGGCAAAACAAAAAGCTAAAATAGCTGCTGATGGCGAAACTAAGTTAGCTTCTCCTCTTCGCGCCTCTTCATTATATTCTCCATATCAAGTATCTGATAATATTAAAAAATTTTTTAAAAAATATCAAATGTCAATCTCTACTCCTTCACAAGCTGATGTTGAGCAACTATTGAGAAAAATGGTTGTTAATTCTAGTAAGGTCCAAAACTGGAAAGCTGATTTAGATATATTTGCTGCTGAGTCTAAAGTTAATATTAATGCCCAAGATAGAAATGGTAAGACAGCTTTGCATTTAGCAGTAGAAAGAAATAATGTTGATTATGCTACAGCTTTGTTAGAAAAAGGTGCGGATCGTTCTCTAATAGATATCTCAAAGGCCTCTATAAGTAAAGAAATGCTAGAATTATTTTCCGCACTAGGTAGCCGTGAAGAAAAAAACATGAGAGCAAGAGAACAAATGATTCGTAAAAAACGAGATAGCAGCGAACATTATGGTGGTGAATTGGGATATCGACATAAGTAAATCGGATCTGTCGAAACTCAGTCTCTATTTGAATTACTGCCAAGAAGTTCAGTATAATTGCTTGCACTCAATTAACGAGACGGCAACTACTATGAATTGTCCGCACTGTAAATTAAATAATACACGGCTATTAGTCTTTTATTTTTTCCTATCGCGGCACGATGCAATGCTGAATATCCTTCTTTACCGGCTACTCCGTTAATATCAAATTTTATATTTAATCTTTTACTTGTACTTAAAAATTCTTCAGTAACAAAATAAGCTAAATCTGATTTAGCCGTTCTAATTCTGCGTAATGCTTGTGAATATTCTTTTTTTCAACCCATCTAAAAATGGCTTAAACTCCACTTCATGACCTTCGAGACGTGCTGACACAGCTTTAACTAATTCAGGATGCGCATCTCCGGCGGCCGTGATCGGAAAGTGAATTTTGCCAACTAATTTCTCTTCACAGGGCTTTTGTTTAGTCTGACTTCTTAACATGTCTTGTTGTCTTATTACTTCTGTAAGAAATAACTGAACGATAATTTTAGCTTTAATTCAAGGAGCATAATTATGATAGATAACAATAAATATTGCTCTGTTATTAATTAAAAACCCATCTCGAATAGTTCTTATAACTATCAGTGAAATTTCATCATTACAACTAATTAGATATCCATAGAAAACTATTTTTTTCAGGCAAAATATACGATTTAAATTTATTAAAAAAAGTATCATCCATTTTGCAACATAAGGTTATTTCCGTAGAAATTGCGATTTTTCTAAATAAATAATTTTGTACTGTCTCTAGATGATACCCTGCTCTAAGATACCTTTCTAAACAAAAATGCATATACTATAGAATATAGTAATTTACACCCCGGTATTTCCACGGATAAAAAATAAATTTTACTTTGATATTATTACCTAAATATTTTTTATTACAGTGTTTTTAGTTATAAAAAAGATCTGGTTTACAGGTATTAACAGTGCATTTAATAGGAGGAATTATGTTACATAATGCCGAAGTTGAATTAAAGCAACACATCAGCTGGGCTGATGTGAGTGTAAAAATTTTTAATCTAGGATATGAAACCTATGCAAAACATCAACAGGAAAAACTAAAAGAAAAAATAGATAAAATTCAGCAAGTAAAAAAAATAATTTATGGGCATATACCAGAACAATTTCGAGAAAAAAAATGTATTTTATCAAGTGCTTTAGAAGTTGTTCGGGATAGGGAGGACAAAGATGCAAGGTTAACAAAAGAAGATGTTAGGTTAGCTAAAGTGACTAAAGACGATTATCTTGTAGATAAACGAGTATGGGGCGATGGAGAACCTTCGACTCACTTACGAGACGCTGCAAAATGTTTCATTCATTATTTAGTTGAGAGAAATAAAAGACAATCGTGGCATCAAGGTCAATTAGATGATTACAGAAGTTTAACTGCTTTACATGCTATTGATAGTCTTAGTCTTCTTGCGCAACGTAGCTATTGTGCTGATGATGACTATATTGGGATGCTCAAGGGATTATATTCTGGATGGCAAGAATTAATTTTAGATCCATTACTAGATTCCGCATATAATCCCTGTCTTAAAAGTGCATTAATTGATGGCAGAGAGCACCTAGCTAAAGCCATTCAGGTAGCAGAAGCACAAGTACAAGAATGTGCAAGTACTGAGTATTTAAGTAAAATGGTAAATAGCTCTAAGTCTGTACATGACATTAACGTCGCAGAATTCATTTTAAATTTGTTAGGTAAAAGTGAATCCAATCAACCTGTCATATATGGCGATTTAACTCATGCTGGATGGCCTAAAGATTCGGTTAATACATTATTGCAAGGTATGTTATATCTCTATTCTAGAGATGAGAAATCATTCACTACTGAGCAAAAATCAGCACGCGATGGAAAAGAAAATTTGAGATCTGTTATTGAACTTATTCGATCATTAGAAAAAACTTCAAACAATCAAAATGTAAATGAATTTTGTCAAGATGTAATGAGTAAGTTAAGTGGAATTGAATTTAAAGGAACAAAAGCTATTTATTCTTGTCAAGATCAGAGCAATGTCCTAAGAGTGTCAATTGAATCGGGACTTCCAGAGGAAGTCTGTCAAAAATCAGTGATAATGTTAGTGTGTGAGGTATTAATAAAAGCGACTTTATTACGTCAAAATTCTGACACATTAAAATTAGTTTATGAGTTTGGTAAAAATTGGGGGGATTATGGAGTTTATGTTGTTACAAGAGATGTCCTGCAAGAATTGTTACCTATGAATGAGAAAGTTTTAAATGAGTTATATGAATCTCTTGTTAAACTTGAAGAGGAAGTTTGTAAATTACATAATAAAAAATATCGAAATGCTGTTACTCCACCCGAACGAGGAAAAAATTTACGCAAAGCCCAGCAAATAATAGAAAACCAAACTTTAGTTTATAAAAGAATTCAAACTTCAATTACTCATTTAACTAGGCAAGCAAATGAATGGGTGATTAAAGCTAAAACAATCGATCAAAAAGAAGAAAGAGCTAAACTAATTGAGGCATTTAAGAATCTTGTCAAACAATGCAAAAAATCAAAAATTGAAATTTCACAGGAAGCTTCAAGCAGAATTCATCAAATAGACGAGATAAATGAGGAAAAAGAACACAAAACAGAAATAGCTGCTCAATCAACAACAGTAACCATCGACTCAGAAGATGCAAAACGAGATGATCCTGATGATCCTAATGTTCAACCATTAAAAGAAGCGCTTACCACGCTAGGGTCAAATAGCAAACAAATAAAAATACTCCTGCATCGAGCACACGCTAGTGTCGAAAAAGAAGATAATCAGTTACATTGTAAACAGCATGCGCTCGAAAAGCACAATGCAAAATTTCAATATGAAAACAAGGATGATCTTCGTTTATCTGAAATTTATGATCAAAGATCACGATTGGTAGAAAAACGACTTACTCTATTTAAACTTGTTTCAGAATCAAAATCTCATACGCATTTGATACAGTCAAAAGCTGTTAAAAAAGATCTGAGTCGTTTTTCAGCTCGATTAGATAAAAGTTTAAAAGGGCCTAATATGTTTAGAAGAGTCGATTTAAAAAAATACAATGACACTCCAAACAAACGTGCATATAAAGATAAAGTACAGCAAACGCATGAAGAGCTCAAAAAACTATCTAAATAGTTTTGTGTAAATAACCGGATCATTAACCAAAGATGTGTTAGAAAGTATGATACATTTTGTACTTATTATGGTGGAATAACATCAAACAACGCGGCCTTTGTTAAAAATGTAAATGGAACGGCACTTTGTTGCATGGTTAACAAAATTATCGCAAGGAAAGCATTGCCAATCCATCTTAGTACAGATAATGATCTGTTTTTTAATTTCTATCGATGGCGAGCTAACTTACGAATTTTAGAAATAAATGCGATCAAATCTGTGCCTTACATCCCGATATCACATCCATTCGTTGAGCGATTAATTGGTACGATACGATGCAAATTTCTCGACCGTACTCTATATAAGGAACATTTTCATAAAAATCCAGTTTAAAGCTTTGCAAGAAACAGCCCTGGCTCAGCAGGGCTTTTAATACTAATCAAATCGATTAATTCGATTTTTTAATAACCACGCATCTAAATCATCTTTAAGATAGCGAATACTTCTACCAATCTTTAAAAATTGGGGTCCAGCGGTTCTATTTTTGCGAATTCCATCCATGCGGTCTTTACGTAAGAAGCTCCGGCTCATTCCGATATATTCAGAAGCCTCATGTTCTGTGAGGGTAACTTTGGCCATGATTTTTTGCCTCGTGAGAGATAAATCAATATAATCCTCTCATTGCCTTAACATAGGCAGATCCTTTGAGAATTTATTCTCAATTATTTTCAGCATTATGTCAATATATATTTAATGAGCGGAAAAAATGATGTAATCTTTCATTATGCAATAAAAGAATAAAGAAGTTTAAATGTTGACTATCCCAAGTTTTGCAGTCATATAACCTAATTCATATTGTGTCCTACAATCTAATTTACGTTTAATATTTTCTAAATGTTTTTCGATTGTTCGGGGTGAAACGTGACATAAATTAGCTACTTCAGGTACAGTCATGCCTTCTGTGAGATTTTTTAAATAAAATACTTCTTTTTCTGTTAAATACGAATAATCATACTGAGGTCCTAAATATATTTTTTTAACAACATCAACAGGCAGAATTTTATACTGAAGCTCTGTAATATTTAAAAGAGCTTTTTCCATCGTTGAAATGAGAGATTTAGATTTTTCATAGAAAGTATCGATAAAATTATTTAATACGGTAATTTGACTCATAATAACATTCAGCACGGAAAAAGAATAAATATCTTTGCCGAAATTGAAAAAATCAAAGCCACCACTAAATTGTCGTATCAGTGTCACACCATATTTTATATTAAATAATTCTCGACTATAAATGACAATAGGGTCTTTATCATTCAGCGCATCCCACAGTACAAATTCATTTTTTCTGAGAGCGGTATTTTGTTCAAAAGCACCTATTGCTGGATAACCGTAATTGAGATAATAATTAAGCCATTCATAATTATCACATAAATAAAAAGCATCGCCATTGTTGTACAGCCGAATAAAATTAAATATACAATAATTGAATTGTTTGAATAATGGGTAACAGAGTGCGGCAATTTCTTTGTGTAACTGAAGCCCTGGGTATTTTTTAAGGTCAAAAGGTTTTTTTGTATTCATATTTTTCACCCTTTAAACATGTTTTCCTCTCTGTTTTTGAATAAATATTAAAAAAATTTATATCATAATAGCTCGGTAAAATAAAGAATCAATTTTAATTTACGTGGATCTACGTATAGATATTTTTTTTGTTACTTACTAGCATACTAGGGTCAATAAAAATGATAGCAATTAAAAATTTATATAGGAGGAATAAAAATGTTTACTTTTAATCATGAAGAAAAAAAAGAGATGAATGAGACAGAACAAAAAATGTTAGAAATGGCTCTTTATGATGATGACGGCTCTTCGGCAGATATTGATGAAGATGTTGAACAAGAAACCAATAGAAGAAAAAGAACACCCTCTAACAAAAATCCTTCTTCAACACAGAAAAAACGAAAAGTAATACCTCGCGCTTCAGTAGCTGAAGGCACACTTTCTTATAGCCGTGCTTTAACTACCAAACACCCTGAAGTTGGGAAGAGTTTAATTGCTAGTGAGATTATGACAGCAGGCGAACTGAGTGCTATTCCAGAATTTAAACAAAATAAAGCTATTTTAGATGCTAGACAAGTGCAAACAGCTTTTGGAGTAGATGCCCAGAAATTGCATGAACATCCGCAATTTCAAAAAAGATTTCCACGTATTCATTTAAATTTTCTGCGTTGCCCGGGCTCCTATACGAATGGTAGGACGCAATCCACTTTAAGAAATTTTTTCAGCAGTGTTGGGGATCATCATATTCAGGAAAAAGGCGATAAAGTGTATGTCACCATTCCCAAGCGATCAGAAAAACAACGAGAACAATTTATGCAAGTCGCTCAATATGAATTATATGACGCAGTGATTGCTGCAGGGTATAAACTCTTTCGTAAACGCCGTTTTGATACACAACGGTATCCTGAATATAAACATCACCAAACAGGCAGTTCACAAGAGGTTGGTGAAGTAGAAAGGTATGGTGGCAGAGAATTTGTTTTTAGAAAAGTAGCAGTTTCTACTACTGAAAAGAGAGAACTGCAAGCATCTTATCCTCCTACACCATTTTATGATCGAAATGGACGGCACACGGGAAATTTAGTACCTGAAATAGCCACTGCTGATGAGTCAACTGACTATTATGAAGAAGTGGATTTAGAAGTATTATCAAAACAGCTGGGCAATAAGAGTATCGTTGTTAACGTCACAGATGAATTTGTTAAAGATGGACATATAAAAGAAGTTGCATCCTTACTAGAAGAAATTAGTCATTCGAATGAGATTTCTCATTATTGGGACATCGACGGTGGTTTTGAAGCAATGGCATTGCTGGGTAATGGGTTTAATATGAAACATGCTCATTATTTTATGACAAGAATAAAGAAAGACTCTAGTTGGCGTGCAGGACCTGCAGCAGATGCCTTATTAAAATTAGCAGAAAAAGTGACTCGAGGGCCTGCAATACAAGCAATGATTATGGTTCTGATTACTCTCGCTGAAGAAAAATATAGCGGTTATGACAACCTAATGAGTAAGATAACAACCATTCTTAGCAAGCCTGTCATTGACTCAAATATCGGCCTTTTGCTTAAAAAAGAACTAGAAAGCCCAATTGAAATGGATAGCAATGTTAATACATTAGCTGAATTTGAAAGCGCTATTATTGCAAGAAATAAAATATGCTTCGGGTTGCTAGAGTTTGCACACCGAAAAGGCATTGCAATGACGTTTAATGATGCGTCAGCTAGTATACAACTTTCTAATGGGGTTAATGTTCATATTGGATCAACAAAAGATTATCACACTATTAAGACTTTTGTTACATCACTAAGACAAGATATGGCCAATCCTCAACCTGATTCGATAATAAAAGTTAAATTAGCTGCTTCTGCTATTCCAGAAGATAAGCTTCATTTGATGATTTATACTGCGCTTCAGAACAAAAATAAAGTAGAGGGTGTAGTTCAGTTTGCGCTTGAGAATCAGATCATCACAAAAGAAACACTAGCAAATTTATTTCATCGTTTGATTCAGTCTTCTGAAGGCATTGGCGGTTATTGGGATGTAGATGGTGGATTCGATGCAATGGCAATGCTAGGCGATTACTTTAGTATAGAACATGCAAATTATTTTATTAAAAAATTACATAGTGATAATTGGCAGTGGCTTAGAGCAACTAAGAAGGCAATGTTACATCTTAGCAAGACAACGCAGGATCCTAAATCTAGAATAGCTATTTTAACTGTGGTTGTTGCTCTAAAAGATAGCGAAGAATTTAATGAGTTTTTTAATCAAGTAAAAAAGAATATGGGTGCTGAAATTTTTAATCAACACTTAGCTTTGTTAATTAAAAATGAGTTTGAATCACCTGTCAAAATACCAGCGGAATATAAAGATTTTTCTGAACTAGAAGAAGCAATCACTGCAAAAAATAATAAATTTTTTAGCTTATTGAAATTTGCCTTTTCAAAAGGTATTCCAATAAGGTGCGATGATGCTTCAAATACCATACAGCTTAATGATGGAATTACTTTTCATACTGAATCTGCCAGCGATTATCAAACAATAAAAATCTTTATTTTATCACTTAAACAAGGCGAGATGGATCATACATCAGAATCTCTCATCAAAGTTGGATCAGCTATTTCTTCTATTCCAGAACAGAAGCTTCATGAAATGATCTACAATGCGTTGCAGGATAAAAATAAAGTAGTGAGAGTGGCTCGATTTGTGCTTGCAAATCAGATGATCACAAAAGAAACGTTAGCCAATTTATTTCATCGTTTAATTCAGGTTTCTAAAAACATTGGAGGCTATTGGGATGTGGATGGTGGATTTGAAGTCATGGCGATGCTCGGTGATTATTTTAGCATCGAACACGCTAACTATTTTATTAAAAAATTTAATGGTGATTGGCAATGGCTAAGAGCAACCAAGAATGCGATGTTACAGCTCAGCAAAACAACAATCAATCCTACGTCAAGGAGCGCTATTTTAGCTGTAGTTGTTTCTCTACGAGGTAGTGAAGAATTTGATGAATTTTTTAATCAAGTAAAAGAAAATATGGGCGCTGAGATTTGTAATCAGTATTTGGCTCTCTTAATTAAAAATGAGTTTGAATCACCTGTCATACCAGCCGAATTTAAAAATTTTTCTGAACTAGAAGGAGCGCTTAATACAAAAAATAAAAAATGTTTTAGCTTATTAGAGTTTGCTTTTTCAAAAGGTATTCCAATGATATGTGATGATGCTTCAGCCACTATACAATTTAATAATGGCATTCGCATTCACGTTGGATCAAATAGAGACTATCAAATAATAAGAGATTATATTATCTCTCTCCAATCAAACGAGACTAGCCCTAAACCAGACGCGTTAATTAAGGTTGGTTTAACTGCCGCCGCTATTCCAGAAAACAAACTTCATTTGATGATTTATCAGGCATTACAAGATAAAAATAAGGTGGAAAGCGTATGTGGATTTATAATTAAAAATCAACTTATCACAAAATCAGCATTGGCAAATTTGTTTCACCGTTTAGTCCAAACTCCTCAAAATGTCGGAAGCTATTGGGATGTAGATGGTGGATTTAATGCCATGGTAATGCTGGATGATCAATTTAACATGGGCCATGCAAATTATTTTATTAATAGGATAAATAATGGCTATTGGCAGTCACTGCCTAGTGCAGTAAATGCAATAAAAAAATTAGCAGAAAATATAACTGAAACAACCGCGATTCATGCGCTTGCTAAAATAGTGACCTGCTTGAGAAATAAAGATCCCAAACTTTTTGATGAAGTAAAAGATGCTCTTCAAAGTAGATTTAAGCTATTTTTATTAGATGACGAGGTACATCTTAAATTACTAGAGCAAGCAAAAACTTCAAAAACAGGTTTATTTAAACAATCTGGAAACATGCAGAATGTAACTTTGACAAGTTCAAGTGATAATACAACTGTGCCACAAGCAGGTAAAGTTGCTGAATCGCAAAATCAACAACTTGCTCATTAATTGTATAAAAAAGTATTTTTTAAAATTTATCCTGTACTTAGTAAACTCCTAATTTAGGGCAGTATTAGGCTAGTGATATCAAGTTCGAGTACAGGATAGATTTGCTAATAGTTCCAAAAGTTATTTCAGATTAGTAATAGTATTTCTTTTGATATTCAATTATTATCATATAAGTTACTCATTATATTAAGCTACAAAATTTTAAAAATTATTTTTTATTTTACAATATCAATATTAATCTTGAAATTTTCATAGTTTGAGCGAAGAATAAGTGTGTTTCAAACGTAAAGAACTTATAATGTGTTCCTGACTAACTATAGCAATTTGATAAACTTTATCAAAAAATAATGGAATTTTAACCTAATAGGAAACAAGGGAATGTCTGAGTATTATCGCGTTAAAAAATTCAGTCAATTAACATCGACTACCATCAAAACATTACGCCACTACGATGAAATTGGCTTGTTGAAACCTGCTAAAAAAACGATAAGTGGTTATAAGCTCTATTCAGATAATGACATTCTGCATTTGCAGCAAATTCTAATATTAAAATTTTTAGGATATCCTTTAACTGAAATAAAAAATATCCTTTCAAGCAAAACGGACGATATTACACACTCTCTTAAAACACAGGCTAAATTACTTACAAAAAAATCTGCTACTGCTAAAGATGCGGCGTGGTTAATTGATCAGATTGTTGCCCAAAAAGAGCAAAATCATACACTTAACTGGAAAATGATTTTCAAAATTATGGAATTACTTCAGTTAGATAAAAATAACAGCGCAGTTTGGCAAAAACAGTATTACACCGAAAGCGAATACAATGAACTTGCTCAGATATCCCTAAAATATACAGCCGAGTTTTGGGAAAATTATATGGCTCGATGGACATTATTGCACGCAGAAGTAAAAAGTCAATTGCATACCGATTCTGAAGGAGAAATAGGCTTAATGCTGGGTAAAAAATGGTTGGACCTTAAAAACGAAGTGCAAGCTGATCCAGCATTACAGAAAAAAGGCTGGGAAGCATTTCAAAAAGGGATTGTGCCACAAGAGACATTTGCTTATGATCCTAAGGTTATTGAATATATCGCTAAAGCAACGAAGAAATATAAAGAATTACAACAGGTCGAAAATTCAATATCAAAAGATGAAGTTCTCAAAACGCTATAATTCTTACTGCTAAAATACAATATGTCATGCCTGATATTGGTTGGATTTCTGGCTGTATTGCTTTTATGTTTTGCCTAATCCTGCAAATGGAACGTAAGCATCTGCTGAGCTCTTCTTTTGCAACGGGAGGATAGAATGTCGATTGAGGTAGTAATGTTTTTTATTTTTGATTGTAAATCTAAGCTAGTCTAAAACGCTTAGTCAGAAAATCAATCATGCTACGCAACTTAGCAGTCGGACGAGCATCCTGTGCATAAATCAAATACATGGGTGTCGGCTTGAATGACCATTGAGGCAAAACATGTACTAGACGACCTGCTGCGATATCGTCAGCCAATGACATTTCAGGTTGCAACACTATACCTGCTCCTAGTAAAGCAGCAGTGCGTAAAGCATGCCCCTGATTTGTACTAAATCGTATCCGCTAATTTAACCACACCTACACACCCCTTTTCATCTCAGGCATGATGCACGCTTCTATAAAACGGAGGCATTATGCAAAAAATACATTCATTAGCAATTAACACAGAGAAAACAGCAAAGCGTGACTATTGGC
>JBGAPT010000054.1:0-12554 GCA_044221135.1 Gammaproteobacteria bacterium | reverse complement strand
ATTTAGTACTTTTGTATTAAACTCAGTGCTTCCTTCTTCAATAATTAATATGATTTTATCCTACGATTTTGAGAGTAAGGATCTTACCACCCCCCCTAAAAGCCCTATTTTAGAAGTTGTTATTAATGCAGTAGTGAGAAAAACAATTTCCCAAAAAAACCTGATATGCGCTAGCATGGAATATTTTTCTGAAGAAAAATTAAATCTTGCTTTATTAGTAATAGCACCTATATGGCTATATAAAAACTGGGATATCTTAAAAATATTCTACCAATTAATGCAAGAGAAAACAGATACAAAGCGATATGACACTGCGCAAAAATATATTCAAGATAATCCTCACCATCTTTTTGCAAAAAAATTACAAGGAATTAATCCATTAAGTAATGTAGAGCATGCTTCTAGCATGTCTTTACAACTCAAATAACGCGCGGAAGTATAATGGTACAGGGTTACTTTTAGCACTTAACTGTCAAGATTTGAAATCCTTTTTGCAGGGATTTAAATGCTAATCATCCTACGAGAAACATGCAGGGTAATAGCCATTTTTATCTTATGGCTCAGTCAGTAATGCTGAAAGAGCAGCGCGGTTTTTATCGCTTGTTTCGAGTAATCTAGCAGTCAATGCTTGTGCGACATCAGGTTTAACCTGTATGTACAAGTCAACCACTCTTGCCCAGGGGGTAATGGAAAATTCATGACTCATACCACAAGCTGCATCATAAATAACATCAAAAGGAATGCGGGTATGGAATGCGATTCCTTCTAAGGTATACTCTTTTGTTTCAACAATATCTTGAATAAGAAACTGAATAATTTTACTGTCCACTGCACAACACTCCATCGAAGAATTATTTTGATGATACGGTATTTTATTTGAAAATAACTCGCAAAATAATTGATGTAAGCGTCCTAGTAAAAACGCTTTTAATATCTTGCGTTCATTTTTTATTGAATATTTTAAGGTAAGCGTAGAGAAAACTTTTTGAAGAGCTGTTTCTTCGGTTGCAGTTATTACTGAATTCATAACCGAATCTCCTTTGTTGTACCTAGAACCCATTGGGTTCGTCTTTATGTGCTTCTCTGTATTTTTTACGTACACTGTTGGTGTTAAGCCGCCAATTAAAAAATACATTTTCCGTATATTATTTGTTTGAAATATTCATGTCAACAAAATATTGGATAGCATTCAAATAAAATTTGTGACAAAATCCGCGGTTATGAAAAATACAAGAATTGGCCAAATCTTAAATCGTCTGATGGTGGATAAAAAAATTCGCGTGGCCGAATTAGCAAGGCGAATTAATTTGCCACAACCCACGATTCACCGTATTGCTACAGGCGCATGCGAGCATCCGCATTTGTCCAGTTTACAACCTATTGCAAACTTTTTTTCGATTAATATTGATCAACTCAAAGGGCATGAGCCTATTCCATGGTTAGATCGTGCAACAAAAGTACCACTTTTAACTTGGGATGAGGTTTTATATTGGGATCCTAAAAATAATGAAAGGCAACAGAGTGAGTTTATTTTAACGGATGCTGCTGTTGGGAAAGCAGGGTTTGCTTTAATTATTCAAGATGCTTCAATGGATCCTGTCTTTCCTAAAAATACTGTGTTAATTGCTGATCCAGAAAAACAGGCTAAAGACCGTAGCTTTGTCATTGCAAAATTAGCTAATCACCCTGAAGCTATTTTCAGGCAATTATTGATGGATGCAGGCGATCGTTATTTAAAACCGTTGAGTCCAGACTTTGAGCAATACAAAATGACCCGTCTAAATAATAATGATAAAATTTTGAGCGTTGTAGTACAGGTAAAACGAGATTGTGAGGATTAAATTCAGTGAGAATGAGTATAGGAAAAGTATATGCGCTTTAAAAAAATGTCATTGATGGTTGAGTCTGTGGGCTGGTTTCTTAAAAGATATCATGACCAACAACAGGTTCAACAAAATGTTTATCGTCTTGTTGAAGTAAAACAATCGTGTTTAGGCCAATATAAGCTGGTTATTCAATTGATTGGTAAATCTGCAATGATTGAGTTGACTCCTCACGAGATTGTGGCAAATGATCGAATGCTTGAGGGATTTTCTAAAAAAGATATTCGAGATATTACTTATTTGGCGTGTGAACAGTATAAAAAACCAAGATATAAAATTATTATGCAAGAGTTTTGCGATAAATTTAATAAAATTTTATTCAAATTAAAAAAACGGGATAGTGATGAAATTATTTTAAAAACCGCCGGGCAAATATCTTTAGATAAAAATCTTATTCATAGCTTAAGTCCGGAAGATATATGCAGTGTTAGTTATGCTGCAGGATATGAGCGATCGTCTCTTGAAAAATGTGTCAATGTCATTAAAGAAAATGGAGTGGCTTATTCTTCCTCGTCACGTCACTCTGACTCAGAGTGACGCGTGTTATACTCTTTAGCGTTCTTGTGAGATACCTGTTGCGCCGCGAACAAAGGTTGGTGTTGTTAAGACCAAATCTTCTCCATTTGTTTTTTTAAAAGTGGCTTCAACTAAAATTGTTTCCCATCCTTTAATAAGTGGCTCTAACTTGATGAGGTATTCACAATGATGGATTGTACAGTGGCCCTCTTCGATTGTTTGTGTGTTATATTCTAGCTGTTTTGTTGTGAGTTTTCTAAAGTCCTTCGCATTGGGATTAATAATTTCCCATAGTTGAATTTTTTCCGGCTGCCTGTTTGTTATCACTTTTTGTAATTGCCCTTGTGTATTGCTGATCCATGTTAAGGAGGGGCGTGTTTCATGTTGTACGATAGTGCGGTAATACGATAATAAGGCGGGTTCAACGGCTTGTTTCATGTTGATGTAATGCCCTTCTTGCGGAAATACTCGAACTTCAGTTTCACCTGGCAAATGAGTCACATAGAGAGCAAGTGAGTCGGGTACAAAGAAATCGTCTTGTCCTGCGCTGATAATGTATTTGGGAATGCTCAAGCGTTGTTTATAAAAATGACTGTCTTTACTTTTAAGATAAGCGAGTGGATCTTCAATTTGCATGAGTCTTGCAAAAGCGGGTGTTGCTAAACGTGCAGGAATATTTTGTTGAATGTAATCATTAAAAGCAGGCATAGGCCAGTGATTGCTATAGAATTTATAAATATGGTTAATATTTTTTTGGGTATTTAAAATATCAATGACAATTGGCACAATAGCATTTACGCGAGCATCGGCAAGTGCTGTTAGCCAGGTAGCCCATCCACGTTTAGATGCGCCTGTAATAACAAAATGATTCACAGGAATGGCTTCTTTAGCAAGAATTTCTTGAGTTGCATCCATTGCTTTAACGACTGCTTTTGTCATGGGAAGATGTAATGGCCAGTCGGTGTTATTGTCTGGATCATCCATAAAACGATTCCATGAATAAGCAACAATACTATCTTCTTTTCTAGGTATATCTGTGGAATCTGGGAAAGTGAGGTATTGGTTAGGAACATCTTGTAAATCAACAACTATGCTGTGGGTTTCTGTGGCAATGTGTGCAAAATCAAGTTGTGCAGGTGCGGGATTATCTTTTGCTTCTGGAAAGCGAGTACCGCCATTGACAAATAACAAAGCCTGATCAGAGTTGATTGTATCTGGTTTATAAATAACGAGTGTATGTTGCCAGAGTGTACCATGGCCCTCTTTAGGCCAAATTTGTGAGGTGAGTAAATAAGTGTTAATTGAAATTTTTTTATCTGGATCATGATTACTGTTTTGTAGAACCCATGCAGGGGAAGGGATATTTTCTTTTTCTGCAATATAGCAGTTCAACACTTGTTGTGGATTTTGAATGAGGACTTGTTGGTTACAATTATTGGCTGCAGCAAAGGTACTCTGGCTTTCAATAAAAACCAAGCTTATTGCAATTAATTTTACCCATCGATTCATGATCGTTATCTCCAGTTTTGACTCTATACTTTACAAACAATTTACCTTTTTGTGTGCCGGATTAACCGGGTTTTTTTACGACGTTGCTTTTCTGTGAGTACATTTTTATTATCTTTGTAAGGATTCTCACTGCTTTTAAATTCAATTTGTACGGGTGTGCCGACGAGTTTTAAACGGGATTGAAATATATTGGCTAAGTAGCGCGTGTAAGAAGAGGGCAGTGAGTTTACTTGATTACCGTGGATAATAATTAAGGGCGGGTTATGGCCGCCAGTATGCGCGTAGCTTAATTTAATGCGGCGACCTTTTATCAAAGGAGGTGTATGGGTGAGGACGGCTGCACGTAAAATTTTTGTGAGTTGGGATGTAGAGATTTTTTTAGTAGCAGAAGCATAAGCCTCTTTGATGGATGAAAATAAATTACCAACGCCAGTGCCATGTAAGGCTGAAATGGTGTGGATTCGTGCGAATGAGACGAAATGTAAGCGTCTATCCATGGCAGAGCGTATGGTATCGCGCTCATGCGTGGTCATGCCATCCCATTTATTCATTGCAATCACTAATGATTTGCCGCTTTCTAAAATAAAACCTAATAAACGCAAGTCTTGATCTGTCACACCCTCGCGTGCATCCATCATAAAGAGAACGACATTGGCTGCCTGGATGGCTTGTAATGTTTTAACGACAGAAAATTTTTCTGTCGTCTCAAATACTTTTCCGCGACGGCGCAAACCGGCTGTATCAATTAAGGTATAACGCACATTTTGGCGCTCCAGAGGAATAAAAATACTATCTCGTGTTGTGCCGGGTTGGTCAAAGACAATCACACGGTCTTCGCCTAGCATGCGATTGGTTAAAGTGGATTTGCCTACATTGGGCCTGCCAACAAAGGCTAATTTAATACCTTGATCTGCTTCATGGAGTTCATCAAGACATGTTTCATCGTCTTTGAAAAGAGTGATGACAAGTTCAGTAATACCACTTTTGTGTGCAGCTGCAATGGGATAGGGCTCGCCGAAGCCTAATTTATAAAACTCTGCAATGGCAAATGTTAAATCCAGTCCTTCTGTTTTATTAGCGACTAGATAGATTTGTTTTTTCAATGAGCGTAGCCGGTCAGCGATAACTTGGTCTGCTGTTGTGATACCCGCGCGGGCATCAACTACAAATACGATTTTATCGGCTTCTTGGATGGCTTGGAATGCTTGCTCCATGGTCAATTGATCTAAATCATCTTTAGTTTGTGTGAGCCCACCGGTATCGATGACAATAAAATGGTGATTAGCGATATCTGCTTCACCATATTGCCGATCACGTGTCATGCCAGGCATATCTGAGACTAAGGCTGCACGTGACGAGGTAAGACAATTAAATAAAGTGGATTTACCTACATTGGGGCGGCCAACAATAGCGACTACAGGTAACATTAGAGTGTGTACGCCGCTAATTGACCGTCCTTGGTTACTACATAGATAATATGATTATCAACAATGGGTGATGCAAAAATACCTGAAAGATCGACTCTAGTGCGTGCTACGAAATGACCGTCGTTTGTGTTTAACCAATGTAAATAGCCTTCCGCATCACCGACGATGATATTATTGTCAAGCAGTGCAGGGCCTGAAAGGTTGCGTGCTTCAAGTTGTGTTTGCTGCCATACAAGCTTGCCATTGTTTTTATCAAAGGCCCATAAATCGCTTTTTGCATCGGTAACATAGACGCGTGTATTATCCACAGCCATACCTGTGAAAGAGGATAAACTGTGCGTCCAAATAACGCGTCCTGAGCTGAGCTCTAATGCGGCTATTTGACCTTGATAAGTGGCTACATAAACACGGTTGCCAGCGATAACAGGATCCGCATCAATATCAATCATCCGTTGAATTGGGAAGATACCATCGGGTATGGCAATAGGCTGTAACCAAATTAAATTACCGTTACGTAAGGATAATTTGGCTAAATTGCCATTTGCAAAACCTGCGATCACGGATTGATTGCTAATTTGCGGTGCGCTTGCGCCACGCAAAATTAAAGTGGGCTCTGTTTGTTGATACTGCCAAAGGGGATGACCATCATCAGCGGAAAATGCAGATAACTTACCGTCTATCGCCTTAATAAGTACGACATTATGTCCGATGACAGGTGCTGCTAGTATTTCACTGGATGTATGTGTTTTCCATGCGATGCTGCCATTTGAAGCATGCAAAGCAAAAATATCGCCCCCACGTGAACCGACAATGACAATTTGATTGGAAGCAGCAGGGCCTGCACTGATTTGTGCATCCGTGTTCATGCGCCACAGTGTTTTTCCGGTGGTTTTATAGGTTGCAGTCACATAACCATTTTTGCTGGCGGTATAAATAGTTGTATCGGTTATAGCAGGTACATAAGTATAAAAACCATTGCCAGCGCCCCAGCCTGTGCTTCTATTCCAAAGTACGTGAGGTTTGGCCTCAGGTTTGAAATCAACGAGTGGAGCGGGTGGTAACGTATTATCTTTGTCAAAAAAACTACCGCATGCGCACAGTGAAGCAGCGAATGCAGTCATTATTAAATTTCTCATCATTTTTTTCATAAATAAACAGTCTCTAGGTGGCCATGTTAGTTGCTGTGGTCAGGTTGGCATATTTCATTTCTAAAATGGGTCGAGTGACTTCAGCGTTAGGTAATTCTTGCAGGGCAAGCTGATAAGCTTTGCGGGCAGCATTGGGATCTTGTTTGATTAGATATGCATCGCCACGTACTTCATCGATTAAGCCAATATAGTTTTTATCATTTGTCTTTTTTAATAAAGCGAGTGCTTCATCGGCTTTTTGCTCGGTGAGCAAAATGCGAGCTATGCGAATACGTGCAATTTCTCGTAATGATGCGTTTTTACTGCGGTCCATCACCGTGTCTAACTGCTTGATTGCTTCAGGGTAGTCTTTTTTTAGTACGGCATCGCGTGCGAGCAATAAAGAAGCCATGTCAGCATAGGGTGTTCTGCGGTAATGGGCGAGTAATTTTTTTGCCTGGACGATAGAGCCATTCTCGTTATTTTGGGCGCGCAGAGCCAGCATTTCATCGTAGACATTGGAAGCATGCATCAAAACTTTATTATGGTAATTTTGCCAGTAGCGCCAACCAGCTGTCATGATTAACGCAAGCACAATACCCAGCACAACCGTTGGGCCATATTGCTTTAGCCATGTCTTTAGCTGTTGAATTTGCTCTTGTTCAGTTAAATACTCTGTCAAGTCAGGCTCCTGTTACCAGAAAGGGAGGTTTTTGGGGTGTAGATTTTGGCATATTCTTTGGGAAAACGCACGTACTTTTAAGGATGTATGGTAATATGTAAAAAAGATAGGAGAAATAGTATGCCAGGATGGATTGCGGGAGCGTTCTTGGTCGTAGCGGGCTTGATTACCAGCTGTTTTATTGCGCGTGATGCACTTAATTTTGAGATTATCAAAATGGTGATTGCTGTTTTGTTATTTACTCTTACCGTGTTGATCATTGCTTTTTGGCCAACGTTGAAAAAATGGTTTATGCGTATGAGGAAAAAGCATTAACTGTTTACGGGCGTAGTGACTGTAAATATATTATTAAGTGGATGTGTTAAATTGGCTTCGTTTTTATTATATGCGCGTTGAGGTTCTTTCCTATTAAAGAAACAATATTCATTCGCAAGGTTTCCCATATAGTTAGCGCAGCGTTTGCTAATTATTTGTATTAAAGAAACTAGAGTAAGAGCTATAAGCATATGCATAGCCACTGCGGAAGTGGAGAATAGTACTCCAATTATAAGTGTTATTTGTGCAAGAATAGATAGATTTCCAATATTAACAAATAAGGTTTCTAGAGCTTTTAAAACTGAAATAGTAGATGGCGAATGTTTTTTTAATTTAGTTAGTTTAAATTGCAGCGATTGTTTAGAATTAAAAATGTTTATTAATATTTGTGATGTATCTTCCCTGTTAGCTTTTGCGAGAATGTCGTTAAAATGCGTAACTATGATAGCCTTAGTTTCTGTTGGTGTGTCTTGGCTTTGCATGATATGTTCTAATCTCTGAAAGGAAATTTTCGTATTATTATCAAGACGATCAAGATTATGAAATAAGCTCCCAGCGAGCAGATTTGCTTCTTCTTTTTTTTCTTCATTAGGTTGGGTTTTCGGTTGTTTTGCAATGTATTCTGTTGCAGTGATTGGATTATCAGGGTTTATAGTTTTTAATAATTTATCTACAATTTTAACTTCATTATTGTTTACTGCTAAACGTAATACGATATCAAAAGATTCTTTGGTTTTATCGCCTTCAATAAATTCTATTACACATGCCCAGTGTTTTTTTTCTGCGGCAATTTGTACCGCTGTTTTATTAAAAGCGGTGCGGGTGTGTTGGGGTATGTT
This sequence comes from Gammaproteobacteria bacterium, assembly GCA_044221135.1. GTDB lineage: Bacteria > Pseudomonadota > Gammaproteobacteria > DSM-16500 > DSM-16500 > UBA4722. Next base: position 4,256 of record JBGAPT010000054.1, on the reverse strand, counting down.
AATTTTTTTATTTAAAAAAAATGATTTAATAAATTCTGAATTATTATAATAAGCCGCAAAATGTAAGACATTAAATTGATAAAATGGGCTATTAATATCGCGAACATAATATAAAGTAGGACACTTATAACAAAGAGGTATTAATGCTATGGCTATATCAAATTGCCTGGTCTCTACTGCTATAAATAATGCATAATCATACCTATATGCACCATTTGAATCTGATATCCCTGATTCAGCAAATGCTTTCACACAATCCCATTGGTAATTCATTACGGCCAATTCTATAGCCGTAGTATTATCCTGGGTCACTATGCCTGGATTAGCACCTGCTTTTAATAATGCACTCACGATTATTGCGGATCCTTGTTGTGCTGCAACATGTAAGGCAGTCATATTGTTTCCGTCGAGATTGACTAGATTCGGATCAGCTTTATGTTCTAATAGTAAATTTACACTTTCTGCATTGCCGTGCCATGCTGCATAATATAGGGCAGTCATTTTTGTGAGGCTCGCACAATAGGTGTCTGGGTGAACACCAGTTTCTAATATTGTTTGGATTGATTTTGTTGATTGTTGAGCTTCTACTGCAGGTATGTTAACAGCAGTAAAAGCTGGGCTGAGTAAGACGGTTTTTTGAGTAGAGCTTCTTAGCATATTTTCTTTTCTTTAAGCATTTTTAGGACGTGGTTCGAGTATCAATAGGAAGCTGCCGATTATACAACTTAATTCTTAAGAAAACCTTTAAGATATAGTAGGTAATATAGAATGACAGCTCCTGCCTAAGGAGCAATGACACAGTTTAATGAACACTTTCATTGAGTAAGGTGATAAGTCAGGTATAATTAATCGTCCTTTTTCGCCAATAATTTTTGTAATTGTTGGATTAAATCATCTTGTAGAATAAACATTTGCGGTACGTTTTCTCTTAACATCTTAATGGTGATTGCTTGTTCTCTTAATTCTTGTTCACCTAAAATCAAAGCGATTTGTGCACCGCTCTTATCTGCTTTTTTAAATTGATTTTTTAAGCTTCCACCCCCGCAATGCAATATTAAATGTAAGGTGGGCATTGCATCACGCATTTTATTTGCTAACTGGAATGCTGACGTCAGTGCTGATTCACCATCTGTTATGAAGTAAATCATGGGTTCATTTATTGTTGGCGTTTGTGCAAGCTGTTGTACCATAAGTATGATGCGCTCAAGTCCAAATGCAAAACCCAGTGCGGGCGTGGTTTTACCACCGAGTTGTTCAACTAATCCATCGTAACGTCCACCAGCACAAACGGTTCCTTGTGCGCCTAATTCAGTGGTGACCCATTCAAAGACGGTCCTGCTGTAATAATCTAGACCGCGTACTAAGCACGGATTTATTTCATACTTCAGGCCAGCGCTTGTCAGATACGATTGTAGTTTTTCAAAATGTTGTGCAGATTCCAGATCGAGATGATCTATTAATTTGGGTGCATTCATAATTAATGCCTGCATCGTTGGGTTTTTGCTATCTAGGATGCGCAGTGGGTTGGTAGCTAGACGGCGTTGGCTATCTTCGTCAAGTTGATTTTGGTTTAAAGTTAAATAATCGACGAGTACTTCACGGTAGTTTGTGCGTGCAACACTTGAGCCGAGTGAATTTAATTGTAACTTGACATGAGATGTTAAGCCGAGTTTTTCTAAGATACGGGCAGATAACAAAATAAGTTCGGCATCGATATCAGGGCCCTCTAAGCCAAATACTTCAGCACCACAATGATAAAACTGTCTATAGCGGCCTTTTTGAGGGCGTTCATAACGAAAATTAGGGCCCATATACCATAAGCGTTGAATTTGGTTATAAAACAGGCCATGCTCAATGCCCGCTCGTACACAGCTCGCCGTTCCTTCTGGACGCAAGGTCAAACTTTCATTATTGCGATCCAAAAAAGTATACATTTCTTTTTCAACAATATCGGTTGCATCTCCGATGGAGCGCTTGAATAACTCTGTTTTTTCAAGAATAGGTAAACGTATTTCTTGATAACCAAAACTATGCAGTGTGTCGCGCATTGTTTTTTCAACAGATTGCCATAAGGCTGTATCGGAGGGCAAAAGATCATTCATGCCACGAATGGCGTTAATTGGGTTGCTCACGGTTATAGAGCTCTTCTGATAAATATTTTGGATTATAGCATCTCATCTGGTCATTATCTTGTGATTTATTTTTTCAAAAAAATGCTCGAAATACCACAAGTATTCCTGTGCTTTTTTTGAAAAAATAAACCCCAATCTAATAACCATCTGAGCGCTATAATCCAAAATATTTATCAGAAGAGCTCTAGGCCTCGCGTTTAGTCGTTATTATTACTCATCTTAATTATCTATATCAGGTTCAGGTAATGCCATATTTAGGTTAGAAATAGGCGATTGTTTTATCGGTTGTGTCGTTGTAGGGGCTGATTGGGTTGCTGTTGGTAGCGGTGGTGATTGTATGGCAGGTGTTGCTGGTGTCGCGGGTGCCGGTACGTTTTGCAAGAGAGGGGCGGACTGTTGTGCTGGCGTCGCGGTTGTAGCAATTGTTGAAGCTGAGTTTGGCTCAGCGGGTGTCACACTGGGTGTGGTTTTTGTATTGATTGCCGCTGGTGCGGGCGGAACATCAGCAATAACATAGCGTGAATGCGAACTCCACCAAACACTGACCAGCACAATCAGCACTAGTCCAATGACATAAGTTAGCCAATGGAGGTAACGTTCGTTATATGTTTTGGTTTTCATGGGTACAACAGGTACTGGCGTGCTGCTAGAAGAAGGTATAGAGTTTTCCAGGTTTTTTAGCGTCAATGTAATTTCATTGTCGGACAAATTGAGCAATCTTGCGTAAGCGCGTAAATAACCTCGAATAAAGGTGGTTGGCGGACCATCCATAAAATTTTCATTTTCTAGCAGGGCAATGATGGTGATATTCAAGTGCAAACGTGCAGCAGCCTCTTTGTCAGTAAGTTGCATGGCCTCTCTGGCTGACTTTAAACGTTCGCCTAAGCCGGTTTTTTTAAAGGGTTCTGGTTTATTCATTATTTTATTGCTGTCTTCAGCGATGATAACGGTTGAGTCCATGTTGCTTCCTTAAACTTCCCTATCCATAAGCTATGATAAGCGTATATTAAGCTATCGCCAAGTATATGATATGATTTTTTGAATTTTAGTGAAAAAAGAGTAATTTCGCAGTATATTACTGAGTATAAAATAATCAGAAAATGGGTTGTGAATAGAGATCAATAACATTTTTATTTTAGGAGGGAGAAAAATGAAGAAAATAGTGAGTTTTTATCGCATTGTGATGTTTTCAGTCATTGTTCTTATTCTGGGTATTTCATCCAACGGAATGGCAAAATCTCTTAATTTATATGATCAGCCTAAAGCCGATGGCAAAGTGATTAGTACGCTAGATTCTAATTCAGGTGTTATCATGATATTTACACCAAAAGAAGGTGGGTGGGTCAAGGTTGCTGATCCGCGTAATGGCAATGTGGGCTGGGTCAAATCCACTGAATTAAATGGCGTAGGGATGCATTTTAATGTGATGCAAACAGGGAGTGGGTCACATGGTTTTCAAGTAATTCAGTACGGTGATACAGCCGTGACTCCTGAGCAGATCTCAAGTATGACAAAGCAGATGCAATTGCGGCAACAAGCAGTTCAAAAAGATATGGATAAGATGATGAAGGACATGCTTCATAATGCACATCCGTATTGGTGGATGAGTTATCCAATGATGATACCCGTGTTAGTTGTGCCAGAGAAAACATTACCTGCTAATACAAATAATCAGCAGCCTGCAAAGAGTGTGTCTGGTAAAGCAAATGATAAAAAATAAATGTTATTCTTCTCGAAGGTGATAGAAGAATCTTAGTTGAGAGGCTTTGTTGAAAAAATTGTAAATAGCTCACTTCACTGCCGTCATAAAGTGAGCCTATTTACGATTTTTTTCAATAACGCCGTTTTGAGACAAATTAGCTTTGTCTCAAAACGTACTCAAATTATTATAAGTTAATATTTTCTAGGATCTTATAGAATTTGCCTTATAACTTGGCTCTCGGTTGATTTGAAGGCGCATCTAGAACCTTGGATGTTTTTCCTGCTTCAGTTTGTTGAGTATCGCACCGTTGACGTTTTTCAACAAAAGCCTTTTGTGGGTTGAATACACCAAATGTTGTTAATAGCTCTGCTTCAGCACTTGTCTGATGTTGTTGAAGGAGACGAGTGGAGCGACTCATACTG
>JBGAPT010000007.1:0-72114 GCA_044221135.1 Gammaproteobacteria bacterium | reverse complement strand
GAAAGAGTAGAGACAAACATGATAATAAACCCAACTACTCTACCAATGCCTGTACCAGCCCCATGGTTGCGTAATGCCCAAATATATAAAGCTGAGCCCGCAGCTAATGCCAGCAGTCCTAATGCAAATGCTGAATGTATTAGAAACATCATAAAGGTGATTCTCCTTATCGAGTTAAGTAAAGATCATAAAAAAACAGTATACCGTTTTTTTGGCATTCTGTTGCAAATATTATAAGAGCTAGGATGATAGCCTATTTTCAATCTGACAAGTGATTGTCGCCCACATTGCCAAAGCTACGGCAATAATCCGTTTTGCTGATACAGGGGTTTTTACCGGCGTTGACATCAACGCATTGGCAAGAATTTTGCGATTCAGCGCAGGGGTTCTGTTGGCAATCAGGCTGACAGTCGTTGCCACAGCCAAACGAATAACTATAAATGAATAGACTTAAACATCCAATAAAAACAAGAAGTGTCGCTTTCATGTGATGATCTCCCTATGTTGGTTGGAAAACCTATAGGTTCAGGGTGCTCGTTTCTATTATAGCACTGGGTCTGGACATGGATTTGGTATTATTTAATCCAATAAACATTAAAGAGATTAAGTATCAGCCTATTTTATTTCTTAAATGTTAGCCAGAGTAGAATAAACGCGATTGGCGCGTTCAGTTAAGCGAGCGCTAAATCGGATTAACATTGTTTAAGATGATATTCGCGAGTGCCTTGACCCATAGGGATTGATCATTGAGGCACGGTATGAAAATAAACTCACTGCCACCCTCCAATAACCATTGTTCTCGTGCTCGAATGTTAATTTCTTCTAGTGTTTCCAAGCAGTCAGTAACAAACGAAGGGCATACTACAGCGATGCTCTTGATGTTTTGTCGCCTAAGGTTAGTCAAGACCATGTCAGTGTAGGGTTTAATCCAGGGTGTGCGACCTAAGCGTGATTGAAAAGCAACTTGGTATTGAGTTGTTTTCAGGCCTAGTGCAGTTGCCAATAAATGTGATGTTGTATAACACTGGGCGCGATAGCAATAAAGATTATCAGTTGTCATGCTGGGGCAAGTATTGAGTCGGTCGCATTTTGCTTGGCAACCACTTTTATTAATATGACGTTCGGGTAAACCGTGGTAGCTAAATAAAATTAAATCTGGTTTTTTATTGCCGATATTTTTTTTAATGATATCGGCATAAGATTCAATAAATCCAGCATCATTATAGAAATCTCGGCTGATTTTTAATGCAGGAATGTTCCATTGTTTACTTAATTCAAGGAGTAATTTTTCTACAGATGAGCCAGTCGCCGCAGAAGAATAGTGAGGAAATAAAGGAATTGCAATGAGGTGATTGCAATGACGTAGATTTTTCAGCGCAGCTTGAATAGTAGGGTTCCCATAACGCATCGCAATTTCAATTTGATAATCATGGCCTAATTCTGCTGTGATAGCGCGTTGTAATTTTTGAGAGTTAATTAATAAAGGCAATCCATCAGCCATTTCTATTTTTTGGTAAGCGCGAGCTGTTTGTTTGGAGCGAAAGGGTACAATAAAGAGATTGGCTAAAATCCAGCGCGGTAATGTTGCCAAATCAATGATGCGAGGGTCATTTAGAAATTCTGATAAATAGCGATAAACAGACTTTAGATCACTGTTATCTGGCGTGCCTAAATTAATTAATAAAACCCCTGTCTTATTCATGTTGTAACAGACCCATAATAGTACGATCAGGAATTTTACCTTATTTTATTCTACAAATCTGCGCAAATATTGACTTGGCATGATGTGCGTGGCATAGTTAGCTCGCTTTTTAAGAACAGATAGCTGTAAAAACATCTTGAACTTAAAAAGCCTTAACTTGTTTTACAGACTTACGTCTTAAGGAATGCTGAGTGACTACAATGTCCGCAAGAAAAACAATTCATGAATATACTCTAACTAATGGTCTTAAGCTCATTATCAAGGAAGATCATCGCGCGCCTGTCGCAATCATGCAAGTTTGGTACAAAGTCGGTTCTAGCTATGAAACGAATGGCATAACAGGGGTTTCTCATGCGCTAGAGCATATGATGTTTCGCGGTAGTAAAAAATATAGCGGTTCAAAATATGATGAAATTATCACTGAAAATGGCGGTCAGAATAATGCATTCACAGGCCAGGATTATACGGCTTATCATCAATTTATCGCTAGTGATAAATTAGAAATCTGTTTTCAACTTGAAGCGGATCGTATGCATCAGCTTTTATTGAAAGAACAAGATTTCAAAAAAGAAATTTCAGTGGTCATGGAAGAAAGGCACATGAGTATAGATGACAAGCCTGAACATCGTGCTTGTGAACGATTTATGGCGGCAGCGCATGTTTCAAGTCCTTATAAGCACTCTATTATTGGCTGGATGGATGATTTGAAACATATGACGGTGGCAGATCTCCGACAGTGGTATAACACCTGGTATGCACCTAATAATGCTATTATTGTGGTGGTGGGTGATGTTGCACCTAAACAGATTCAACAATGGACTAAAAAATATTTTGGTTCTCTTAAGCAATCTTCTATTCCTGTTGTGAAACCACAAAATGAAGTATTGCCTTTGGGTACACGTAGTGTGACGGTTAAAGTACCTGCAAAATTACCCTGGCTTTCATTGGGATATAATACGCCAGTGCTTCAGACAATGACTAAAGATAAAAAATGGGAAGCGTATGCCTTGTCGGTTGTAAGCGGAGTGTTGGGAATCAATAGCAGTTCTAGGCTACAAAAAAACATTATTCGGAAAAAACAAATTGCAAGCAGTGCTTATGCTCACTATACACCATTTGATCGTCTTGAGAATTTGTTTGTATTGGGACTCACACCAGTTAATATGCAAAGTGTAAAAGAGTGCAAAAAAGCCTTGTTACAGGAAGTAGAAGATTTGCAAACAAAACTAGTGAGTAATAAAGAATTGGAGCGTGTGAAAACAGCGTGGGTTGCCTCCGAAGTTTTTGGTAAAGATTCTCTTTTCAATCAGGCCTATGAAATAGGCATGTTGGAATGTGTGGGTCTCTCGTGGGCTGAGGCTGATCGCGATACGATAAAAAAAATCCAAGCCATTACGCCGAAGCAAGTCAAAGAAGTTGCATTAAAATATTTGGTTTCTGAAAGATTAACTATCGGTATTCTTGAGCCATTAGAAATTAAGGCAAATTAACAATGAAAAAAAAATTATTACCCGCAAAATCTATTGTTCCTATTCATTATTGGGAAAGCAAAAATGGAGCACATGTCTATCTGGTGAAGCGATCTGAAATCCCTGCTGTTAATATCGATATTTTTTTTAGGGCAGGTTCTTCTCTAGATGGTAAAAAATACGGATTGTCGAATATCACTAATGCTATGTTGAATCAGGGTACAAAGTCGTATGATGCAGATGAAGTAGCGGATAAATTCGCAGATGTTGGTGCGCAATTTAGAATGCATTCGGGCAGAGATAGTGGTTGTATAGGATTGAAATGTCTATCAGAAAAAAAATATTTTAACTTGGCATTTAAGTTGTTTTTAGAAATATTGCATTCAGTTAACTTCCCAGAGCATGCTTTTCAGCGTAGAAAAAAGCAAATGCTCAGTGTGCTGAAAATGCATGAACAAGCGCCAGCGTGTATTGCGAAAAATGCATTTTATGATGTTCTTTATGGTGAGCATCCTTATGCGCACCCAGTGGAAGGAACGAAAAAAAGTGTGATGTCATTAACGCGAGATGATGCGGCGCATTTTTATAAAAACTATTATGTGATCAGTAATGCCACTATCATAATAGTGGGGGATATAAGTAGACAGGATGCTGAAAAAAAAGTGGATGAGATAGCGGAGCATCTTGCGCAAGGTAAAGAAGCGCCAGTCATTGAACGTGCTGTGTCGCCTAAAAACTATGGAGAATCTCACATCCAGTTTCCATCGGAGCAGAGTAATGTTTGGATGGGGCAGTTAGGTATGAATTTTCATGATCCTGATTATTATGCGATGCGTATTGGCAATGATATTCTAGGCGGATCTTCAATTACTTCGCGGTTATTTACACAAATAAGAGTTGAACACGGTCTAGTGTATGGTATTAGCAGCGCATTTCAATTTTCGGATGCGACGGGTCCTTTTCTGATCCATTTTGCTACTCAAAATTCGACAGTAAAAAAAGCACTGAGATTAACGCAGTCCATTCTTCATAATTATGTGAAGAAAGGGCCTACTAAAAAAGAATTTTTGCTGGCGAAACAAAAGATTAATAATGAGTTCCCGCTTTCCATAGCAACCAATCAGGATATTACTCAGTATCTAATACAAATAGGGTTTTATAAATTACCTATAGATTATATTGATACATATCAAGCTAACATTGCAGCGGTTAGTTTGGATGAGGTGAAAGCTGCGATTAAAAAGCATATTCAGCCAGATAATATGATAAAAATCATTGTTGGTTCTTGAAATCATAATATTTGATTGATTACAACCCTAGAGAAAAGACGCGCGCGGGCACGATTAGGTCTGTGGTAACCGCTGAATAGATTTTTTGTAACCATTCACGATATCCTAGACTAACAGAAAAACTTCAGTTTTGAGACAAGGTTGAACGATTTTATTTTAAAAATAGCGGAGCATACACGGGTATGTGAGCACATTTTTAAAATAAAATCGTTCAAGATTGGCCAAAAATGAAGTTTGCTGCTTAAGAACCTGAACGATTACGATTTTTTGGTTAACTTACCCATGTAAGATCATCACACTTTCGGATCCATGGTTTAAAATCTTTTATTTTTTTGGGCAAATCAAGTTTGGCTAATTCAGCATTACCAAGCGCTGGATATTGTCCAACACTCAGTATATACCAGTCACGGCCATTGTGTTTTGTTTGGCCTATGTAGGTTGGTGTTCCTAGATTTAATTGTGCTTGGCGTTCTTTTAGAGAAGAGAGGTAGTAGCTACCCAGTAATTGTAGAGTATATTTTCTAGGGTTAGAGGTTGCTGAAGGTTTAACCGCTGTGTCGTTGCTTTTTTCGAGTACTTGAGGTTCGGCTTTGGTTAAGGCTGTGTGATCTTCGTACGGCATAACAGTGACGTGGCCTTGCTTTGGAGTGGGCATATTATTATTGAGTGCTTCCAATATAGCGTCTTTTTCAATATCTTTTCCAAGATTGGTATTTTCAGCGTGAAGATTGTTGATTTTTACGGCAGCTGATTCATTAGAGGATTTTCGTTTACTTTCTTCTTTGAGGGTATTCTCCTGGATAGCGGCAAGCGCTCTCACTGCAGGAGCGTAATGCGCTGTTGCAGCTTTATTCATCCAAAATATGCCAGATTCACTATCTTGCGCGACACCATAGCCATAATAATACATATAACCTATGCCATATTCTGCTTGAGGGATGCCTTCAGCGGCGAGTGGTAATAGCTCATGAAATGCCGATTTAAAATCGCCGGACATAAAACTGACCTTGCCACTTTGCAGACGTTGCGTGTCAATTGATGAAGCGCAAGATTGTATTAATAAGCAAGTTAAAATAACTAGAATGTAGCGCTTAATTCGCACTTTTTATTCTCCAGGCAATATATTTTTTGGCATTCCTTGGAATGTCAAAGGAGGCCGTGATAAAGGTAATTTTTCCATATGGCCGCCATTCTCTAATATAACACCATCTGATGTAATTGTTTTAATATGTACACCGGATGGCAAACTGTCACCTGATTGATAAATTTTCCCAGGTTTACCTGCCTCTGAGATAATAACACGTGATGCGCTTTCTGGGTTTGCTTGCACGATGCCAATTAAATGCAATTGCAGGCTGGTAATAGGAAGGTTAGCCATTTCAGATCCGCCAAAAAGATGTTGGTTTGGGAGTTGCATAATAAGTGCCATTGTTTGATCAGGGCCTGGTCGGATCGTTTTAGCCAGAGCTGGCGTGTGTGCCGATAGGTAATCACGATGCCATGTGATGGGCATTTCAATTAGAGTGATGAGTAAAAACAGGCTGAAAATGGCTATGGCTGCTAGGCCGCCGCGTCGGCCCCATTCCGTTGATAGCAAAGGCGCAATGATTTCTTCAAACATGTTTAATTCCTTAATAGGAATCACTGATAATTGCTAGTTATGATAGTCAAATTGCAGCCATTTTGCCACCTGCTTTGCAAAATAGGTTAAGATTGCATCGGCGCCGGCACGTTTAATGCTAATCAAGGATTCCAGGACGGTTGCTTTTTCATCCAGCCAGCCTAACTGTGCTGCTGCTTTTAGCATGGCATATTCGCCGCTGACTTGATAAACAAAGGTGGGCACTTGAAAGAGGGTTTTTGTTTGTTGCACGATATCAAGATAAGGCATGCCTGGTTTGATCATGACAATATCAGCACCTTCTTGTAAATCCAGGGTGATTTCATGTAGCGCTTCTTTTTGGTTACGTGGATCCATTTGGTATTGAAATTTATCTGCTTTTCCTAATGCTTTTGCAGAGCCGACTGCTTCACGAAAGGGTCCGTAAAAACTGGAAGCATATTTGGCAGCGTAAGATAGAATTAATGTTTCAGTAAAATGAGCTGCTTCCAATGCGTCGCGAATGACACCGATACGTCCATCCATCATATCGGATGGTGCAATGATATCTGCTCCTGCGTCAGCGTGAGATAAAGCTTGTTTTACTAAAATAGCAGCTGTTGCGTCATTTAGGACATAATTTTTTTCATCAATAATACCGTCTTGGCCATGAAAAGTGTAAGGATCTAGAGCGACGTCAGTGATAATGCCTAATTCAGGGAATGATTTTTTCAATTGCCGTACAGCAGATTGGATGAGGCCGTTTGGGTTATAGGCTTCTTCGGCAAGTAAGGTTTTTTTTGTTATGTCGATAACAGGGAAAAGCGCGATGGCTGGCATACCTAGTTTGACGATTTCTTCGGCTTCTTTAAGCAAAAGATCAATGCTAATACGTTGTATGCCAGGCATGGATTGAATAGGTTCGCTACGATTTTTACCTTCTAGAATGAATAAGGGGTATATCAAGTTATCTACTGTGAGGCGTGTTTCAGCCATTAAGCGTCGTGAAAAAAGTGCAGCACGCATGCGACGCAAACGGGTTTTGGGGAAGCGACGATGGAAATCTAAGGCCATTATATTGACTCAAAAAATGAGGAAGGTGCATTATAGCGTGTTCTTGCCTTAGGCTAAAGCTTGGGTGCACAGGGCTGGTGAAATTTTTGCAGCTATTTTTTCGTGCCCGTGCCCGCGTGTGTGCCCGTTTTTTTATGTCATGCAGGGAAAAGACGGGCACACACACGCGCACGGGCACGTTTACGATCATAGAAAGAAGCTGATACAGTGCAGGTAGAAATAACACAGAAACACGAGGATATATGCCAGTCGTTAATATCGCAGTTTATCCTGCACTTTCCGGTCTGGAAGCGGCTGCTGCAGCGCTTGCTCAGAAGCTTCATTTGCCTTTGGTATTGAGTCGGCTGCAAGCTTATGATTACTTGCTGGTTTTGACTCCCGAGTATATAGGGTTACAAAAAACAGAAGGAACATCACTACCTTTGCATATTGATTTTCTTCGCGGAAAAATAAATTATCGTGCTCAGCGCACATCTATCAAAAAAGAAGCATTGGCAAGGGCGATGGGATTAAAAGGTAAAACTCATCCCAGCATTGTTGATGCGACGGGAGGATTGGCAGGCGATTCTTTTACGCTTGTATCGTTGGGTTTTGAGGTAACGTTGCTTGAACGCTCATCAATCATCTCTACCTTGGTTTCAGATGCTATCCAGCGAGCCCAAAAAGATCCTCGCGTTGCACCCAGTGTGAATCGTATGCATTTGGTGCATGCAGATGCTATTGCATGGCTTCAGAATTTAAAAATACAGGATCGACCGGACATTATTTATTTAGACCCTATGTTTCCTGAGCGAAAAAAAACTGCGCTTCCTAAGCAAGAAATGCTTATATTACATGATATTGTAGGTGAAGATAAGGATGCAGAACTGCTTCTAAAAGTGGCATTAGCTTGTGCCGTTAAGCGCGTTGTGGTAAAAAGACCTCGCCTGGCAACTGTCCTTGCAGTGGATATTGCTCCTTCTTTTTCTTTGTCAGGTAGTAGTAGTCGTTTTGATGTTTATTTACTATAAAACTGCTTAATTTTCTTTGCTCACACAGATAAAAGAGGTGAGTGGTTGTTTGCTATGAGAATGATATGGACACACTGCATTATTTATTGAATTTTGTTCTTCATCTCGATGAACACCTTATTGCATTTGTCATCGCCTATGGCGCTTGGACTTATGCATTGCTTTTCCTTATTATTTTTTGTGAACCGGGCGTTATTTTCTCGGCCGTTTTGCCAGGCGATTCACTGCTTTTTGCGGCAGGCGCTTTGACAGCGAATGTGGCTGATATTCTCAATGTGCATGTGTTGTTTGTGTTGTTGGTGACAGCGTCTGTATTGGGAAATGGTCTAAATTATTTAATTGGAAAATGGCTGGCCCCGAGGGTTTTTTGTTCTAAGGATTCATGGCTATTTAATAAAAAACATGTGGACAATGCGCATGGCTTTTTTGAACGGTATGGGGGGAAAACAATTATTATTGCGCGTTTTATTCCTATGGTCCGTACATTTGCTCCTTTTGTGGCGGGTATTGGTTATATGACATATAGACAGTTCTTAATCTACAGCCTGATTGGCGCTTTATTATGGGTCGGTTTTTTAGTTTATGGCAGTTATTTTTTTGGCAATATCCCCGTTGTTAAGCAGCATTTTTCATTGGTTGTGTTAGCCATTGTTGTATTGTCCATCTTCCCCGCTTTGATAGAGTTTATGCGCAGAAAATTTTCTAAAGCAGCCATTTAAATCAGCGGTTCCTGCTGACGGCACTATGCGCTGGGGATTCTTAAGGGGTCTCCCCTATCAGTAGCAAACAAGCGTCAGCAAAGCTGACGCGCAGTCTATAAATAAGTTGAATCTTCGAGATATTGCAACAAAAAGTGGATAACATGCCGCTAACTTCTTAGATCTAGACAAAATGCATCACTTCATGCAGAATGTTGTGCTTTGGTATTCAGAGAGTATTTATGACAACGATTCTGATTATACACGGACCTAATCTGAACTTGCTCGGGACGCGTGAGCCTTATCTTTATGGCCATGAGACGCTGGCTAATCTCAATGACAAAGTGATCGCATTAGCAGGTGTGTTGGGACATGAAGGGATCACATTTCAGAGTAATGCAGAATCTGCGTTAATTGATCGTATCCATCAAAGTCAGGATGATGCAGATTTTATTATTTTTAATCCCGCTGCATTCACGCATACCAGCATTGCGCTACGCGATGCATTGATTGCTGTGAATAAGCCATTTTTAGAAGTACATTTATCGAATATTTATCGTCGTGAAGTATTTCGCCAGTCTTCCTATTTTTCCGACATTGCTGTTGGAACTATTGCAGGTCTAGGCATTAAAGGCTATTTATTGGCTGTGCGTTATGCACACTATTATTTAACAAAACAAGAAGGAGCATCGTACCATTATGGACCTGCGCAAAATCCGCAAGCTCATTGAACTTATCCAAGAAACAGGTATTGCTGAAATCGAAATTCATGAAGGTGAAGAGTCTGTTCGTATCAGTAGGGAAAATACCAAAGTGTTATCCACCATGGTAGCAGCAGCGCCAGCGCCTGCTCAGCATGCGATTGCAGCAGTACAGTCGCCTGTTGCCAAGGTTGAACAGACAGAGACTCTATCCAATAAACACACTGTGAAAGCACCGATGGTCGGCACCGTTTATCTTTCACCTTCGCCGGGTGCAAAAGCATTTGTACAAGTAGGTCAAACAGTGAAAGCGGGTGATACACTTTGCTTGATTGAAGCAATGAAAATGTTTAATCAAATTGAAGCAGATAAATCCGGAACAATTACTTCTATTCTTGTTGATACAGGGGTTCCTGTTGAATTTAATCAACCACTTGTTGTGATTGAATAAGCAGGAGCACTTTATGTCAAAAAATGTTGTCATCGCTAATCGTAGCGGAGAAATGCCGCCACTTGATAAAGTTGCCATTGCTAATCGTGGTGAAATTGCTTTGCGTATTTTGCGTGCCTGCAAAGAGTTAGGCATTAAAACAGTTGCGCTGCATTCAGAGGCAGATCGTGATTTAATGCATGTACGACTAGCGGATGAATCCGTTTGTATTGGTCCCGCAGCGGCATCAGAAAGTTATCTTAATATTTCTGCAATTATTAGTGCAGCAGAAATTACGGATGCAGTGGCTATTCATCCGGGTTATGGTTTTCTCTCAGAAAATGCAAGCTTTGCTGAGCAAGTTGAAAAAAGTGGTTTTATTTTTATTGGGCCACATCCAGAAAGTATTCGTCAAATGGGAGATAAAGTGTCGGCCATTACGGCAATGAAGAGACTGGGTATTCCTTGCGTGCCAGGCTCCAGTGATCCTATTAATGATGATGACGCAGCAACTGTACGCATGGCGCATGAAATTGGCTACCCTATTATTATTAAAGCGGCCGGTGGTGGGGGTGGACGAGGTATGCGTGTGGTACACACAGAATCGCATTTGCTAAATGCGATTGCGATGACACGTACAGAAGCCAGATCGGCTTTTAACAATGATAAAGTTTATATGGAAAAGTATTTACAAACGCCACGGCATATTGAAATTCAAGTACTAGGAGATGGGCAAGGTAATGCTATTCATTTAGGAGAGCGTGATTGTTCCATTCAGCGGCGTCATCAAAAAATCATTGAAGAAGCACCTGCGCCAGGGATCACACAAGAGCAACGTGAAGCGATAGGTGAACGCTGTGCACAAGCTTGTCGTGACATGCGTTATCGTGGTGCGGGTACATTTGAATTTTTGTATGAAGATAAAGAATTCTTTTTTATTGAAATGAATACGCGCGTGCAAGTAGAACATCCTATTACTGAGTTAATTACAGGCGTTGATATTGTTAAAGAACAATTACGTATTGCTGCCGGTCAAAAATTATCGTTTACACAATCGGATATTAAAATTAAAGGGCATGCAATTGAATGTCGTATTAACGCAGAAGATCCTCGTTCTTTTGTGCCCAGTCCTGGAACCATTACACATTTTCATGCGCCAGGCGGCCCAGGGATTCGTCTGGATTCGCATATTTATAGTAGCTATAAGGTTCCACCTTATTATGATTCGTTGATTGCAAAAGTGATTGCTTATGGTGAAAACCGTGAGATTGCTCTGGCGCGCATGCGAAATGCGTTGGATGAAATGGTTATCGAAGGTATTAAAACCAATTCGCCTTTGCATCAGGATATTTTGCGCGGAAATACTTTTCAAAAAGGGATTGTGAATATCCATTATTTAGAGCAATGGTTGAATCTCTAATGCCTTGGTTAGAGCTCGATATCACCGCGTTTTCTGATCAAGTTAGTTTTCTCAGCGATCAGTTGATGTTGCTTGGTGCACAAGCAGTGACTCTGAAAGATGCGGGCGATCAACCTATTTACGAACCTTCTGAAACAAATCCACGCATTTGGCAAGAAACAATCTTGGTGGGTTTGTTCGATCACCAACAAGTCATGTCTCCGATCTTGGCTCACTTGAAAAGTCAACAAACTGCTGGTTTGCTAACACATTTCGAGTTAAAGGAAGTAGCAGATGAAGATTGGGTGCGTCGTTCTCTTGATAGTTTTAACCCCATCTGTTTTGGTAAGCGCTTATGGATTTGTCCAAGCTGGTTAACACCACCTAATCCTGCAGCAATCAATATTATATTAGATCCGGGATTGGCTTTTGGTACGGGCACGCATCCAACTACAGCACTTTGTCTTGAGTGGTTAGATGAGCATCTTCAAACGGAGCAGGATGTGATTGATTATGGTTGTGGTTCAGGGATATTAGGATTGGCTGCTTTAAAATTAGGAGCAAAACATGTATTGGCTGTGGATAATGATCCGCAAGCGCTTGAAGCGACACAACGTAATGCCGAGCAAAATGCAATTCATTTTCCTGAGCTTGAAGTTGCTTTTCCGGATGCGGTGGGAAATCAGAAAGCGGATTTAGTGATTGCTAATATTCTTGCAGCCCCGCTTATTGATATGGTTTCTTGTCTTGAAAAATTGGTTAAGCCGCAAGGTAAAATTATATTGTCAGGTATATTAGTTGAACAAATTACTGCTGTTAGTGAAGTATATCAAGCTTTTTTCTTTATGCAACCACCTGTTTATAAAGGAGAATGGGCAAGATTAGAGGGTAAGAAAAAATAAGTGAATAACAATATTGCTCAGACAACGATCAGTAGTGTATAATTATTTGCTTGGAAAGTTTTGGGAGCTTTTTGCTTATTTTGGATCATTTTTAATGAGAGAATACAATGACTACTAATACAACTACTGCAGAAACAGAAACAGGACAAAAAGCGCAATCCGCGTTTATTGTTGCACATAAAAATCAACCGTTGCATGATAGCGTTCGACAAGCATTAGAAAGCTATTTTACGCAATTAAAAGGTCAGCCACCCACCAATTTATATGAGTTAGTGTTGGCTGAAGTAGAAGTTCCGTTATTAGAAGCTGTAATGGAGTATACGAAGGGTAATCAATCCCGTGCTGCCATTTTGTTAGGCTTGAGCCGTGGCACATTACGTAAGAAGTTAAAAATTTATGGAATGTTAGATTAAGCATTCCTCTCGTATCAAACTCCCCTCTTCAATGCCATTGTAGGGCATCGGGAGAGGGGATTTTTTTTGTCTGTATGTGTTCATTTATGTATAATCCTTTCCAAGGTATAGGGAACTCAGTATGATCACTACGAACATTGACAGTATAACAATTGATGATATCCCTTTATCGGGTGCAAGTCAGGAGTCGTCCCTCGTTGAAGAGGAACTCTGCTTGACTCCAGTAAAGAATAAACTCGCTGATTATGCTGATAATCAATTATTGTTGCATGGCAAATTTACTACACATCATTCAAAAGCAGGCTTGAATCCTTTAGTGGATGTGGCAGGTTATTTATTCTCTACGCTGGGTAAATTAAAACACCTGAAATCGTATCCTCATTTAAATACATTACAAAAAGAGTTAACGGCGGAAATTAATAGTTTTCAAGAAACAGCAGAAGCAAAAGGTTATCGCTCTGAATATACCTTAGTCAGTCGTTATGCATTATGCGCGACATTTGATGATGTTATTGCAAGTACACCCTGGGGTGGTCAAGGGCAGTGGGATGGCTATAGTTTACTGTCGGTTTTTAATTCGGAAGGTGCGCAACAAGAACGATTTTTTCTTATTCTTGAGCGCATTATCAAGGAGCCCGCGCTTTATATTGACGTCATGGAGTTTATGTATATCTGTTTAAGTCTGGGCTATAAAGGGAATTATCGCACTACAGGGAGCGATGATAATCAGTTAGAGAAAATTACGCATAGCTTATATAAGCGGATTTGCGCATATCATGGCGACTTTACCAGAACGCTTTCACCCTTTCCCATTAGAACATCTCAGCCTGTTAAAAAAACGTCACACAGAACATTTTATGGGTTATTATTTTTGGGCACGACCGTGATCATTTTATTGTTATTTATGGGCTTGGGTTCTATGTTGGATACGATTTCAAGTCAGGTTTATCAAGCGTTAGGAAATCGATAATCTATGAAGCTAATAAAATTTAGTATCCATAAGCAACTGATACCTTTTAGTTTATTTTTTATTGTTTCTCTTTTTATTTGGTTTGATGGGCCATTGATTAATATTAGCGGTTATTCACCCTTGCGAGATGTTGAAAAACGAGTTGATCTCATTGGGTTGTTTTTTTTATGGCTGTTATTAAAAATTCTTTTTTTTGATACACATTCTGAAAAAAAATCCAGGCATGAATAGGTTAGTGTGGAAATAAGCTAAAAAAGATTATTTAAAGGGCCGTTTTCAAGGAGCCATTAAATTTTTAAAAACCACTTTTATTCAAAAAAATGGGAAAAACATTAATTTAGTCCGTTTACCATGGTATCTAGTACTTGGGCCTGCAGGTTCCGGAAAGACAACTTTACTGGCTAACTCGGATGTGAAATACATTTTGGCTAAACAATTTAAGGCAGAAAACATCAAGGCAATTCCTCCTTCTGATGCATGTAACTGGTGGGTTACGCGAGATTTGGTTTTAGTTGATGTCCCTGGTTCTTATCTTTTTTCTAAAACAAAAAATATGTCGCAGTTACTGGAAGCTTTTCCTTTTCTATGGCAACTTTTACTGAACTTGCTGAGCCGTATTCGCAATGAAAATAAATTGCAGGGCGTCATTGTTACGCTGCATTTGCCGGAACTCATGCAACAAACGAATAGTCAGAAAAAAGATGAAATTATTTTAGATTTAAAAAAACGCCTGGCGGATGTATTCGATACATTCGGTGCGTCTATGCCTATTCACTTAGTGATTACTAAATGTGATTTGCTGCCAGGGTTTGTAGAATTTTTTGGTGAAAGCAGCAGTGATGAAGCAGCTCAGGCGTGGGGTGTTACATTGCCTGCGCGTCAAGAGAATGAGAATTTACTCACTATTTTCGTACAGCGGTTTAATGCACTCATTAAACGTTTAAATAAACAACTTATTTGGCATTTACACCAAGAACGAAATGCAAACGCGCGGTCGTACATCAAAGATTTTCCTTTGCAAGTTGAACAGTTAAAAGAATCTATTGTGCAAGTATTGAAGGGAATAGGCATTCCTCAGTTGCCTTTATTCAGTGTTTATCTTACTAGTAGTACACAAAGCAATGTAGAAGAACCTACAACCGCTTTATCTTCTGCGGAAACTTATTTTACGAGTCAACCCGCAGGTATTATGTCTCTTCCTGAAATGCCTGCCCGCGCTTATTTTATACGTCAATTTATTTTACATAATTTATTAGCGATGCCGGCAAAACCCGATGCAGTCATAAAATACAGTGCAGCATGGCAGCGACGTATAGCGTATGGTACAGCAATGAGTGCTGTGATAATGGCTTCTATTTTATTAGGGCGTGATTTTCAAAAAAACATACACCAAGCTTATTCTGTGAAAAGTGATCTGGCGCAATATCAATTAAATATCCGGCAATCCAAGCAGCAAAGCGAGCATCTGGCCCAAGCCTTGCCATTATTAAATTCTTTGAAACGAGCAGCGAATGCGAACACAGATACGTTATCATTGTATGCGAATAAATCGAAAAAAACAGCGAACAGTGCATATCATCGAGCACTGCAAACCCTTGTTTTGTCAAAATTAACAAACTATTTTGAAAAATATTTACAGACAGCTAATAATAAAAATCCAGAGCAAGTGTATAAGATATTAAAAGCTTATTTAATGCTGGGCGATGCTGCACATTTTCAAGCAAGCAGTATTGCAGAGATAGTAGAACAATTAATGCCGGATGTCGGCGATAAAGCAACTGTGATGGCGTTGACTGATCATATCCAAACGGCTGTATTGGCAGAGCCTGCCAGTCAGAATAATGAGCTGATTGCAAAGGTCCGTAAACAATTATTAGGTTTATCGAGTCCTGCGCTAGGTTTTGTTATTTTAAAAAATATGGGTAACAATAATATTGATGATGCTATTGATTTAGGTACCGTTCTTGGAAATCCACCTGTGTTAGTCAGTAAAGCGGTTGCGACTGTCATTCCTGCTATGTTTACGGCAAAAAAATTCGATTCCATTCTTTCGAATGAAATAAATAGTGCTGCAACGGAAGCGTTGCAAGGTAATTGGATTTTAGGTAGTAATATAGTAGTAACGGATCAAATGGCGGTGGATGCGCTGGCGGCACAACTGCGCACGCAATATATTGCTAATTACGTTGATATCTGGGAAAGTTTGTTGGCGAATATTCAATTGAACGTTCCTAAAAATTTGGCTCAACTGGATAATATGATTGCCATATTGACGGGCAATGATTCACCTTTGCTGCAATTACTGGATACCATAAAAATAAATACCGCACTTGCACCTCTTACTGCAGCGAGCCCGAAATTACAAAGTTTGAGTTTGTTGCTGGCCAGTGCTCATGATGCCAAGCCCAATGCTTTATATGGAATTTTCGTCAGCTTGCAGGAATTGCATTCTTATCTGCAAGCGATGCTGAACACACCGGATACGGCTATATTGATATCTCAAGCTGTTGCGCAACATGTGAAGAGCCCAAATGACGATCCTATCACTCATATTCATGTGATTGCAGAACAAAGTCCGGAGCCGATGAAGACTTGGCTTAATACGCTTGCGACTAAGAGTTGGGATTTTATGCTGCAAGAGACGAGTTAATGGTATATATCCATCAGACTTCGAAATGCAAGTGTCATCCTGAACGAAGTGAAGGATCACTCGAATTTTAACTGATCCTTCACTGCGTTCAGGATGATAAATTGCACTTTAGGGAGTAATAGGCATATACGCATGTCTTATCTAAGATTTAAGAAGGTTTTTTATGCAAGGTCATGGCCGTAGTCAGCAAGAAGATCCACCGCAACAAGATCATTCGCTGGATGATACATCGTCGATGACAGTGAAGGATGAAGATTTTCAACAGCAAGGAGAATACAAATATCAGGAAGGAGAGCAGCCACTGCATACAGGGCTTAAAGTAGAAAATTGGATAAATGAGCACTGTTATCTATTCAATGTAGAAGGAATTGTAAATTATAGTCAAACGACTAAACAAGGGAGGACTTTTTTATACTATCCAGCTGTTCCCATAGTAAACGTATATGATTCGCCACCGCCTTTCGTTCGTTTGGGTGCGAGAAGGCCGGTAATTGATGTGACAATGTCTATTAACCAAATAGGTGGCACTAAAGTAAATTATAAAATTGTTAAATTTTTATCAGTCCAAAGTCAAAACGAATTCATGGTGCTATTTTTGAGTGAAGCAGAAGGGCTTATTGGCGATAGAGATGTAAATTCAATACATGTTAAGCCACACTTTGGTATTGAACGAGACGGTTTGAGGGGACTGGAAGACAAACGAGAGAAAAAAAAACACGACACAGTATATAAGAATGACTGTCGCATTCTGGTTTTTCATGACAAAGATATTTTAACAGATACAGTTACTGTTAAGGTACACGGTGGCAAAGCTAGTCCTCCACGAGAAATGCCGGGACTAAGAGAGCTATTTAAGAAACATGCAGGAGAAGATCTACATTTTACTTCATGCGTAGTAGACGATAAGAATCAACAAGTACTTATAACAGAGCATTGCATCCTGGTTGATGAAAGTTATACAAGATTGCTTAACCATTTAGATATACAACAAGTAACAGATAGGTCTACTTTAAACGATCTGCTAAGCAGTTTATCAGCTAATCCTATTCAAGATGCTTTAGAAAAATTTGATAGTGATGCTTTGCCGAATGGTATCGATGCTATTCACAACCTGCCTTTTACAACTTCTTGTGATTTAAGGGATGTGTTAGAAGAAATGTATGGTACTGGAATAAAACAGGTGCTACCAGCAGAAGGGAAGCAGGGTTGGGTTGTTGTGTGGACTAACAACATCCCGTCAAAATTTAGAGAGCGTTTTCAAGATGGTGTTGTTACAGATGTTGCATATACCCAGCTTGTCTTAGAACAAACCAGGCGACAATCAGCATCTGATAAGCCTGCGAAACAATCAAGGCAACGATCCAGCCGATGGCAACAATACCCTCCTCCGGGTGATACGTTGTCGAAAGAAACTGTGGAAACAGAGATGACGTGTTTTTTTCAGTTGCAGTATGGCCGTATCCCGCAGTTTATACACGACGATCAAAACTTACATGAAATTAGTTGGTTTATGCTATGGGGTGATATGGGCGCGCCAAATACTTTCCCAAAAGATATTCAGCCAGATTATATTGCTGTTGGCCAGTACTATCAAATTGTCGCAAATGCACAAGAAAAAAAATCTCAACCAAAGAAACGCTCTTTTCGACTAAGAAAATCGAGATCTGTTCCTCAAACCGATCCTGCTGTAGAGGATAAGAAGGTAGAGTTAAAAAGGCTTGAAGACCGATTCCTGGAGACATCAGACATCAATGCTTATACTTCTGAGATGTTCGGAGTCAATGCATTTTATAAATTGCTTTTCTATTTCCATTCTTACGATGAAGCGAAAAAAGAAGCGTTAAAAGAAGAAAAAAAACATTTTCTTGGGGTATTAGATGAGTATGTTGCATTGCTTCCTGAGAACGACGAGACAAAGATCGCTGCTTATAAGAGATATAAACAATCTCCTGTCGCTACAACAAACAGAAAAATGGGTTACCCTTCCTTTTTTAATACAGAGACTGAAGGTGCTATTGACGGTAAAATTAAAGCAATTAGGGATAAAAATCCTAAGGAGCCTAACTCAATTCTTTCATGGGCTAGGGGCTTTGTTGAAAAAATCAGGAAATAGCCTATCCGTCGTCATCATTAATGACGACAGTGGAGTACGCTATTTACGATTTTTTCAACAACATCCGGGCTAACAGCAAGAACATCTACTATAGCGCAATTTTAAAATCCCCTGAATCAACTAGTGCCATTTATCTGCAAATCAATATATAATCTTATCCTGTTCGCAAGCTTTAAACTTGCCCTGTAACTTCATTTTTAGAGAAATAGACGTGAACAATAAAAAAAAATTGGCAGGTTTAAGCACCTTCGCGCTGGTGATGTTAATCACGGGTGCGATTGATAGTATTCGAAATTTGCCGGCTACCGCTTTTTTTGGCAGTTCACTTATTTTCTTTTTCTTGTTTTCAGCGTTGGTTTTTTTAATTCCGGTGGCGCTGGTGTCTGCAGAATTATCTTCTCAGTTTACTGAAAAAGGCGGTATTTTCCATTGGATCCATGTAGGGATAGGTGAAAAAACGGCTTTTCTTGCGATCTGGCTGCAATGGATCAATACGATGGTCTGGTTTCCCACTATCCTTTCTTTTCTGGTCGGCACGGCAACTTATTTTATCAATCCAGCCCTGGTGCAAAATAAACTGTATTTGGTCAGCATTATTCTGACTACCTTCTGGCTGTTGACCTGGCTTAATTTAAAGGGATTGCATTTTTCAGCAAAATTTTCCAGTTTTTGTGCTGTTTTTGGGATGATTATTCCGATGATGCTGATTGTGGTCCTGGCTGTGATCTGGCTCATTCTAGCCAAGCCATTACAGATTCATTTTACTGCTTTGGAAATGCTGCCATCGTTTAAACACGTTGAAAACTGGGTTTCGCTGACGGCTATCATGACGGCATTTTTGGGGATGGAGCTTGCCACAGTGCATATTAAAGGTGTGGCTAATCCACAAAAAACGTTTCCCAAGGCATTATTTTTTTCAGTATTAATCATCTTAGCAACGATGATTTTGGGCTCATTAGCCATTGCAATGGTATTGCCTAAAGATCAAATTAACCTTGTGAATGGCGTGATGCAGGCATTTACGCATTTTTTTGCGGTATACCATCTGGGGTGGTTAGTGCCGGTTATCACGGTCATGCTGCTCTTGGGAACGGTGGGCAGTACGGTAAGCTGGGTGATTTCACCGGCTAAAGGATTATTTCATGCAGCGCAGCTAGGCTATTTGCCGCGCTTTTTTACCAAAGAAAATGAGCGAGGAGTCGCATCGCGCATACTCATCGCGCAGGCGATTCTGGTTAGTTTTGTTTGTTTGGCTTTTTTATTCATGCCTAGCGTCAATGGCTCGTATTGGCTGTTAACGGCTCTCAGTACACAGCTTTATGTGTTGATGTATGTCTTGATGTTTTTGGCAGCTATCTGCATAAAATATAAATTTGCCAAGGAATCCCAGGCATTTATTATCTTTGGCGGAAAGGCTGGAACGTGGGTTGCCTGTCTGCTGGGTCTTATTGGATGTGGTATTACGCTTTTTGTGGGATTTATTCCGCCTGCAGGGATTGATGTGGGTGGGATCATGCATTATGAAGCAGTGTTTACGAGTGCTTTAGTGATAATGGTTTCACCTGTTGTATTGTTTTACCTGTACCGCGCGAAGTTCTCGCTTTCCCGCGCATGGCATTTACCTCTGGAGGCTGCGTCCGGCTTGGATAATTCTACAGTAAATTTATCTAGCTAATCTTGTCATTTTCGATTAGATTATCCCCCCCTTATTCTTGTTATTGGTATTCACAGGAGTCTACGCGATGAAAAAAACCAAAGTTCAATTGCTATCGACGGAAGTACGTCATATTGATATGAAACAGTTCGATTTTTCCTCTTTAATTGAGGCGATGGAAGGAACAGCCTTTCAAGCCAAGAATGTAGGGCGTGCGGCCAAGATTTATGATCAAATGTTGCGGGATGAGCAGTGTGGGATTATCCTTTGCCTCGCGGGTTCGCTCATTAGCGCAGGATTAAAGAAAGTCATTTTAGATTTGCTTGAAAATAACATGGTGGACGCTATTGTTTCCACCGGCGCTAATATTGTAGATCAAGATTTCTTTGAAGGGCTAGGGTTTAAACATTATCAAGGTTCTCCTTTATTAGATGATCTTGAGTTGCAGGCATTAGCTATTGATCGTATTTACGATACCTTGATTGATGAAGATCAATTGCGTATTTGCGATAATGTTATTTGTGATATTGCGAATGGCTTAGCTCCAAAAGTATACTCTTCGCGTGAATTTATCCATGAAATGGGACGTTATCTAGAGCAGCATGGGAAAAATAAAGAATCCATCGTATTGCGTGCGTATCAAAAAGAAATTCCTATTTTTGTGCCCGCATTTAGTGATTGTAGTGCCGGATTTGGCTTGGTGATGCATCAAGTGACTCATCCAGATAAACATGTCTGTATTGATTCAGTGAAAGATTTTCGCGAATTAACACAGCTTAAGATTAAAGCGAATGACACAGGGTTGTTGATGATCGGCGGGGGTGTGCCTAAGAATTTTGCTCAGGATGTGGTGGTTGCTGCTGAATTGTTAGGGGCAGAAGTGCCTTTGCATAAATATGCGATACAAATTACGGTTGCAGATGAGCGTGATGGTGCCTTATCGGGTTCCACATTACGGGAAGCGTGTTCTTGGGGTAAAGTATCAGTAGTGCATGAACAGATGGTGTATAGTGAAGCGACGATTGCATTACCTCTCATTGCAGGTTATGCCTACAGCAAGGGTGGATGGCGTAACCGTAAAGAACGTGCGTTTTCACGTTTGTTTAAAGAGCAGAAGACGGTAGTTGCTTAAATAGCGGTTTTGACAGATAGCTACCATAGGGGAATTATTTTATTTCGTATGAGATAGAGAGGACAAAACATGGCTGAATGGTCTGCGCAACAAGCTCGTGATGCTTACTTGGTCGCACAATGGAGTGATGGGTTTTTTGATATTTCGGATAATGGTCATTTACAAGCGAATCCTAAAGGCGCAGGCAAAGATAGCATTGATTTGGTTGAACTCTCACAACGAATTAAAGAAGCGGGCTTAAGCTTCCCCGTATTAGTGCGTTTTACTGATATTCTGCGTAAACGTATTCAAACACTGAGTGAAGCTTTTCTCAGCGCGATTAAAGAAAATGATTATCGTGGTTTATTTACTTGCGTTTACCCTATCAAAGTGAATCAACAACGACACGTTGTTGAAGCTATTTTAGATAACACTAAAACACGAGTCGGATTGGAAACAGGCAGTAAACCTGAATTATTAGCAACACTTGCGCTTTCGGCGCACCCTGAATCTGTTATTATTTGTAATGGCTACAAAGATCGCGAGTATATACGGTTAGCTCTCATAGGCCAGCGATTGGGCCACAGAGTTTGCATCATCTTAGAAAAATTATCAGAGCTGTATCTCGTTTTAGATGAAGCTGAAAAAATGAAAATAGAGCCTTGTATAGGCATACGTGTGCGCTTAGCTTCTATAGGCGCAGGAAAATGGCAAAATACCAGCGGTGAAAAAGCCAAGTTTGGTTTTTCTGCCACACAAGTCTTGCGTGTGATTGAAATATTACGTGAAAAGAAACAACTACACTTGTTACGGGCTTTGCATTTTAATTTGGGTTCGCAAATTGCTAATATTGCGGATATTCATCGCGGCATGCGTGAATGTGCACGTTATTTTGCTGCACTGAATGCATTAGGTGCGCCAGTGAGCATTGTGGATGTGGGAGGCGGTTTGGGCGTTGATTATGAAGGGACTCGCTCACGCAGCCATTGCTCTATGAATTATAGCGTACAAGAATATGCAAATAATGTCGTGTACGTGTTAGCAGAAATATGCCAGCAGCATAATCTGCCACATCCTGAAATTATTACAGAATCAGGACGTGCTATTACAGCGCATCATGCTTTATTGATCACGAATGTGATTGCGACAGAAGAAGCTTGTGATCTGACGAATTTAGTGCCGCCTGAGACAGGCGAAGTGCCTATGATCAAAAATTTATGGGAAGGTTATTCTAATTTATCGGAAAGTAATGCGTTGGAAACATATCATGATGTTTGTTTATGGAATTCTGAAGCGCAAACCATGTTTGCACACGGTTTGATGGATTTAAAAAAACGAGCTTATGCAGAACAAATTTATTATGCCACTTGCGCGAAAGTGCGAGATTATTTAAAACCTTCTATACGTGCACATCGCGAAGTCATTGATGAGTTACATGAAAAATTAGCGGTTAAATTTTTCTGTAATTTTTCTTTGTTTCAATCCTTGCCTGACTCCTGGGCGATCGATCAAGTGTTCCCTATCTTACCTTTATCCGGTTTGGATCAACAGCCTACAGAGCGCGGCTTGCTGCATGATATTACATGCGATTCAGATGGTCGCATTGATCAGTATGTGAATAATTATGGTTTGGATCGTACACTTTCATTATTACCACATGATCCGATGCAGCCTTATTTATTAGGTATTTTTATGGTAGGTGCTTATCAGGAAATTTTGGGTGATTTACATAATTTATTCGGCGATACACATTCAGTGCATGTGGATTTAACAGAAGATGGCGGTTATAAATTAACGCAATCTATTGAAGGTGACACCGTTGAATCTGCGTTAGGGTATGTTAACTTTAATCGTAACCAGTTGATTCGTTCCTTCCGGGAACAGTTGGAAAAATCAGACTTGCAAGAAACGCAACGTGCAGATTATTTAAATGATTTAACGAAAGGGTTGCAGGGGTATACTTATTTTGAGGATTGAGTTTTATATATGCTGCGCATAAGAAAAATTCAACGTTTACCACTCACCTAATCGTGCCCGCGTGCGTGCCCGTGCCCGTCTTTTAAAAGAATTATCTAAAATGACGAGAATTATTAATGCGAATAATCGCAATGTTAATTAAAATGGCTAAGGCTTTTGATAAAACATAAGAAAAGACGCACGCGGGCACGATTAGGCCAAATGTTCAATAGATATTTTATGAAGATTGGAAGATTATGAAAACATTCGACCCCAATGCAGCTGCACTCAAAGATTCCGGTATTTTTGGGCTTCCTTATAGTATAGAAGAAGCGATGCTTGTACTTGTGCCTGTGCCATGGGAAGTGACAACCTCTTATGGCAGAGGAACAGCGCAAGGGCCTCAAGCTATTTTGCAGGCAAGCAAGCAGATTGATTTGTTTGACATCGATTTAGGTAATTTTTTTGAAGCAGGTATAGCCATGATGGATGAATCACAAGACATCCAGCAATGGAATAAAGAGGCAAGCCTGCTCGCTCAGGAAGTTATCGCAGCAGGTGGTATTGATTCTAATTCTACACTCCAAAAAATAGCTACAGAAGTAAATCAGTACAGTGTTAAGTTAAATGAATATGTTTATGCGACCACTAAAGATTTACTTGATCAAGGCAAGCGAGTCGGTGTGCTGGGCGGTGATCATTCAACTCCTTTTGGTGCTATTCAAGCGTTTTTAGAAAAATACCCTGAGATGGGTATTCTGCACTTTGATGCGCACGCAGATTTACGGGCTGCTTTTGAAGGGTTTGAATACTCACATGCCTCTATTATGCATAACGTGATTGAGAAAACCGCTTTAAAAAAATTAGTTCAAGTAGGCATTCGGGATTTTTGTGAAGAAGAATTTGATTATATCAAAAATAGCAACCACAGGATTGTCACCTTTTTTGATGCAACCTTATCTGAAAAAAAGCTCAATGGTATTCAATGGTCTGTCATTTGCGATGAAATCATCAGTTGTTTACCTAAGCAAGTTTATATTTCTTTTGATATCGATGGCTTAGATCCTCGTTTTTGTCCTCACACAGGCACACCTGTACCGGGTGGGATGGATCTACGTGAAGCGCTTTACTTAATTAAAAAAGTCGCGCAATCCGGACGTGAAATCATTGGTTTTGATCTCAATGAAGTTTCCCCAGGCAGTGCTATCCTATCCGATGCCGCAGATCCTGCTGCAGAATGGGACGCCAATGTGGGTGCGCGTCTTTTATATAAACTGTGTGGTTGGGTTCTTGCGAAATCGTTAAAAGCAACCCCTACGACATCTTCTGACTATCTCCAACGCTGAGGGAACAGCTTGAGGTTGCAACTGAACTGTAGGCTCAATCCTATATCCGTTCTTAGGTTTGCAATTTTTTATAATAGTAACTATTTCTTGTGAGGAAAAATGGTCACCCACTGTTGTTGGCGATGTTTTATTTTTTTGCGCAACTATATTCTTCTCTACAATATTAGCAATCCCTCTTTGAAAATTATTATTAGGATATGTCATCTCTTTGGATGATTCAAAACCAGCTATATGCTGTCCAAGATCAAATGGCAATTGTGTACGTAATTTTTCATACATGGCTTTATTTACTAAAACATCAACGGCTTGAGCTCGAATAATAATTCGCTGTTCCGCTTGTCTCTTTTTTTCGAAAAAACTGACATCAGTTGAAGCATAATATGCTGCTAGATCATCAGTTTTCCCACTGATATCACTACTCCATTTTGCACTCAGAAATCTAAAAGGTGAAGTTAAGCCTCTTAAAAAGCCATTATTATAAAAATCCATACCACAGTGCCATGCTCCTGCGAATGTTCCATAAACAACACCTGCAGCAAAACCCACTATACCTAAAATAGCAATAAGGCCTAATAGTAGAAGAGCGCACTCACCGTCCACTGGCCCCATGCTGCTTAGTATTCCTAGTGCAACTCTACCCGCAACATATAATCCGTAACCTAAACCAAGAACAACTGAATTAATAAGCGCCCCATATAAGAGACCCAAGATAAATAATGGGATACGCTTTTTAACAATCACCCTAACCTCGAATTAATATGCTAATCTCAAATTAATTGTTATTTATTATATATATAAAATCTTAAGGTTTTCTTAAAGAAGCTTATTTTATAATTTTTAACTATTCAGTAGCCATAATAAAGGATCTGCTGCAACGGGAGTAATTTGTTGTTTTGCTTAAATAACAATAAGATACGGCTATTAGAAGCGCAGATACTAATTTAATATTAACCCTTCGATCTTTTCAAAAATTTTTCCATCTTCTTTAACGAAATACTTTTCTTTAAAGGCGATAAATAATCAATATTAAGCTTTCCCGCTAAATGATCTATTTCATGTTGCAGACAGTGAGCTAATACACCGTCCCCTTCTATTTCAAAAAATTTGCCAGTCTCATCTTGCGCGCGTACTTTAACATACGTAGCGCGTGGTGAAGTCGTATAAGTGCCAGGCACTGAAAGGCAGCCGGCAGACATTAGTTCAGAGCCTGAGCGTTCAATAATTTCAGGATTGATAATACAAAAGGGTTTATTTTTTTCTTCTGAAACATCAACCACTGCAATACGCTTGGCTATTCCTATTTGCGGAGCAGCTAGTCCACAACCATCTGCGTGATACATTGTTTCATACATATCTTGTATCAGTTGAGTGAGCGCTTCATTAAATTCAGTAACAGGTTCAGCTATTTTATGCAAAGCAGGGTGATGTGAGTAATAAACAATGGGTATCAAAGCCATACAATCCTCATTTTTTAATGTTGTTAGGATAAAATAAATTCTGCTGTCACCATGCCAGGTGTGTTACTCGATTTAACAGTCAATTGAGTGATAATCAAACCTTGCTGTTGCCAAAGTTCAGTAAGCCAGGAAATTAATGAATCAAAATCGACTTGCTGAAAGTTTAATTTTACCGAATCATGGTCGGCTTGTACAAGTTGTGTGATGCTATTTGCAATAGGGCTTTGTTTTAAACTATTTTGTACAATGCTTAAGCGGGAGGCAGTGCTCTGTGTGGAAGCGGGTTTTCTCCCTATTTTTTCAGCCGCCTGTATCTGCTCATCCGTAGTTTGCATCCAAGAAAGCAGTTTTTGATTTTGCTGAATTTGATCGCGAAATGAAACAACACGATGATGCAACGGTGCCCAGATGAGAAGATAAAGAAGCCCAATGATCACGGCAGCGGCACCGATACTGA
Source organism: Gammaproteobacteria bacterium (assembly GCA_044221135.1). Classification (GTDB taxonomy): domain Bacteria; phylum Pseudomonadota; class Gammaproteobacteria; order DSM-16500; family DSM-16500; genus UBA4722. The sequence goes on along the minus strand of JBGAPT010000007.1, from coordinate 45,713 downwards.
CTGTTTGTTTTTCTCGCAAACTTAAATGAGACCACTGTTCTTTCATAAGACACCTTGAGTGATGAGTAAGTTAGCTTTTACTGAAGTCCCTGCAATCCCGGCGCTTTGTTGTTTGACATGCAAATTTTGGCGAGTCAGAGCTTGCGTGAAGATGTCTAGATTCTCAAAAGTCGTTGCAGTGACACCGAGCGTAAGCTGATTTCCACGATAATCTAAACTGAGTAGCTGAATACCTTTTGCCTGAGGTAAATGATTGCCAAGAATACCGAGCATCGAAAGAAAAGTATTTTTATTCGCAGTGGATGATAGTTTTTTTAATTTTTCTTCCATACGTTGTCGTGGCGCAACGATGGTGGAAGCCTGTGGGAAGTTGCGCTTATAAATTTTTTCGATCGATTGTTCAGATGCTGCAGTCGCATGATGCAAAATAAAGAAAGACCCTATATTACTAAAAAAAGCAAAGCTTATCCATGCTAAAGCAAGACAAGCAGCTATGATCCATATTTTTTTTGTCGCCGTGGCTTTTTGTGTTGTTTGATAAGGGCCTTGTAATAAATTAATAAAAGGATAAGCTGCAGTCCACTTCATTAAATGTTCTAACAATTGATTTTCATTGAGCATCATTTCATTTAATGTCGTTGCATCGAGCTTAATAGTAATAGGTGAGGCAGAAAAATTATATAAATGAATAAATTCAATTTTGGGTTCTATTTCGGATAATTGTAATTCCAAAAAGGTAGAGAGATTTTCTTTGTCACAAGCAAAACCAGAAAAACTCCCAGTACGAACTGTTGCAATCTCATTATCAATAAAAGCATTTCCATTATTGGCAGTAAAGGGTAATGCTAAAGTGGCAGGAATCAGCGCATGAGGAATAATATTAGCCTGTTTTAATATTGCGAGCCACGTATCCATTTTTTCTTTTGCAACGACGGCGACAGGAAAACTGTTATCAGGCTGATACTCGCCGGTTGCAAAATGTAAGTTATTCACATCATCAATTAATTGTTCTTCCAGTGCAAAAGGCAAAGCTTGTTTAAGACGTTGCGAACTTAATTTCGGTAATTTGGCTGCCGTCAATAAAATAGATTGACCTGGCACAATGACTTGTATTTCATGATCGCTTACTAAAGGCGTTAAATCAGCTAAATTCCCCCGCAAAACAGTTTGTTGTGTTTGAGCTATCTCGTCAATCACGAGCCAGCTCGCTTGTTCAGCGTGTAAATAAATCAGAATACGTTTAGGGTTCATAATGTGCCTTTGCTTTGCCATATGACTACTTCAGTGGGCTTTGTCTCTGTTACCGTACGTTGTAACAGTGTATAAAGCACAGTCTCTTGTTCGTTTACTTTAACACTCGATTTTATCAAAAAATAGCTACTGGTGACGGTTATTTTATTATCCGAAACAGGATTATTTTTTATCACATCGAATTGCTGAAAACTTTGGATAGTTGGGAAAGGCGCTTGCTTTGTTTTAGTATAGACAGCTTTTGCTGCAGTCAGGGTAAGAGTAGGGCTTAAGCTCATCAATACGGGTATAGTGGCATTATTGATATTAATGGGTGTTGCTTCCGGTAACGCAGTGATATGGGAGGAAAGCGCAGCATAGAGTTCAGGTGTGACGCCTTTGACTAATCTTAGCTCACTCACGCTGACCATTAATCGATGAGGAGCATGATAAGACGGGGTTGCTTTTGCATAATAACTATCAAGCGTATTATTAATTGCACCTGCAGAAATCCAATTTACCACTGCCGAGGCAATTTCACGCGCGCCCGCCACCCCCATTTTTGGATACGCTGTTGTGATTAAGCGGATAAAATCTTCCTGGGCACTCGGATTAGTTAAATTGTTTAGATTAAAACGACCTTGGGCATCGAAAATGATGCCGGATATTTTCGCATTTTCGACTTGATTGATGGGTGATTTGATCGGTGTTAAATCGATTAATTGGTTTGGTTTTTGTTGACGCCAATCCGTGTTGAGTTGTTCCATAGCCCAAGCAAGAGAACCTTTTGCCAGCATGTTGGCTTGTAAATTATTCGTGATTAATTCTGTGCTACGTAAATTGATGCGTAAACGTTCGATCATGGCAATGGCTGCAATAGCGACCAGGCTTGTCACAAACAGAGCGACTATAATCGCGGCACCGCGTTGTTTAGTTAGGGTTAGCACGGGGTAATTTTCCTGGTGGTGGCTGTGCTGTGTTTTGTCCGGGTGGTTGCTCTGGTGGTTTTCCCTGTTGTCCAGGTGTTTGCGTAGGTTTCTCCGTTTGTCCTGGGATGAGATACAATTGACTGAGCGTTCCCCAATTTTTTAAAGTGATAATAACGCGTACCGCACGTGGAAAAACACCTTGCTTTTGATCTGCTGGCGGCCAATTATTTTGAAATTTCCCATCCGTATCCAAATAGTCAAAGCGTAATGCAGTGGTGGATCGTAATAATACACGATGACTAGGCAATGTTTTTTGAGTTTGATCTAACACCGGCCAAATAGAACGAATAAGCTGTTCGTTATTTAAGGAATATTCAGTGCGTTGCAACGTGCTGCGCAGCATACTGCCCAGTGGATTGGCAAGACCTGCATGTGTGAAGGTAACTGTATCGGGCGTTCCTATGAAAGGGCCCTCTACTATCCCTTTTGCATTGATGATCGGACGATTAATAGTTTGTTCAAAGTCACGTGACATTAAGAGAAAAGCGATCTGTAATTTAGATAATGCCGCTGCATGTTTTGCAGTGATAGACTGGCTATTAAAAACAGTATGCAACGCACTGACCATAATCATTGAAACAATAGAAAAAATAAAGAGCGCAATCAAAATTTCTAATAAAGTAAACCCACTAGTCGTTCGTGCTGACCTTATAAAAACGCTTTTATTTTTGCACATAGAGATAACTCACTAAGTGGATTAATCGCGTTTGTTGATAAACATCGACATTAATTTCTTGGATACGAGGATTAGGCGTTGGCTTAAGTGAAGCTTCCCATGTCCAATTTTCATTGAGCATGGTGCTTTTATTTTTGAGTGAATCGGGTGCAGTAGGTGGCTTGCGAAGACCTATAAGTATCTCATTCATAATTTGGTTCCCTACCCAAAGCGCAATCATTTTTTTCTGTATGTATAATGTGTCTTTAATATTTTGAGAAGTGGATTTAATAATCGCTGTTAAAGCGATACTGAGAATCACTAACGCAATTAAAACTTCAATTAAGGTAAAACCCGCTTTATTGTTCATGAAAAATCCCGCTGGTCACATCGCCATTGGCATAACCCTTGACTTGATAGCTGGGTTGCTGATCTTTTTTTCCAATCCAGATAGTAAAGGGGATGATATCACCACTTTCAGAAAAAATAATTTTTGGCTGTCCATCTAAATCAATAGTTTTATTTTGTACTTTTACAGTGAGTTGAATAGCCTGAGAAAAATGATGTACGCCAAAAAGCGTACCCGTTAATGCTTGCCAGGGTGTTTTATTTTTGTTGTGATATTCAAAAAATTGAAAGCTGCTGGGTGTAAAAGCAAGACCTAAAGTGGCTGGACGCAGCATGGCTTCTTCTTCCGCGAGCGTGATGAGGTGTGCGAGACTATTTGCTAAATATTCATATTGTTTTTGTTGATTGCGCGAAATAGTCAGTGCAGCAATACCTGAGACAATGCTAATGATCACAATGACGATGAGGATTTCGATGAGGGTAAAGCCGCGAACATTCCTTCCTTTGCTGAGGTAAGCTATGGCGCGGGGTGCTAGTATAGATAATTTGTTATGAAGACCCATTCGTATTTTCAGTAGCCCAGTTTCCTATCTCGCTATTCCCATCTTTGCCTTTGGGTCCGTAACTGAATATCTTTAGTTTTTCATTATCATTAATATATTGATAAGCCTGTCCCCAAGGATCTGTAGGCACTTGCTGTAGATATCCGTCGGCTTTCCAATTTCTAGGCTGAGGATCTTCGGTAGGCTTAGTCACTAGAGCCTGCAAACCTTGATCGGTGGAGGGATAAAAACTATTATCCAGCTTATAAAGATCAAGTGCACTTTGGATCGCCATAATGTCTTGTTTTACTTTAACAATTCTGGCTTGCTCTGGCCGGCTCATGATTTTAGGTATGACGATAGCGGCGAGGATACCTAATATCACCACGACAACCATGACTTCAATTAATGTGAATCCGCTTGTTTTTTTATCATAAATTCTTAATTTGATCATATAGTTCCAGTCCAAATAAACATTTCTTTAGAATTATCCATTATACTAAAATAAATAAGAGATTTGTTTTTATATTGTGTGGCATTTAGAGTATATTCGTCCGACAAGGATTTAGTTTGCTACTATGAGCGATTTTGTATAAAATAAATTCATTTTTTTATAGAAAGTAGACATAGAAGAAAAGGAAGGAATATTGAATCTGTTGTTAAAATAAAAATCTTTTTTGGAGGGGTATGTTATGGCTGTACTAAAAGTTCAACCAACGCAGAAGGATGTAAAAAAAGTAATTAACAGTACGGCGGCTACTGATCAGACTGGAGGCCTTATGAAAGTGGTAACAGGGCTGGTAGTAGGCGGCGCTAAAGCAGTTAAAGGACCCTTAACCGAAACGAAGCAACGCTTAGGCGAAGAATTATCTAAGCTCAATAATGCTAATAAAGGTAAAAACATTAAGAAGCTTGGTGATGATAATGCAGTAATCACCCCTCAAATGAAGAAAAAGTAAAAAATGGAATGAGTATAATTGAAGCAAGGCAATGCTAATTATTAATTAACATGAGCAGCGCTTGAGAGTAGAAATAAATTATGTTTTTTACGTATCATAACAGGCAGGAGACGACAGGTATGTTCGACCGGCTGCAGAAACCATTTTTAACGGTTGAAACCGGTGAAGCATATCAGCCCATTCGTCTGACTTATAAACTTCTTCAGCCAGAGAAGTTATCGCAAACATTAGAAAATTTGCAATGTATTAAAAAAAATGCGACCCCCAACTCCTGGAACTGGTATTGGCAAGCAGAGTGTGATGATTTACATTTTGAATCGGTGAACTCTTATCAGAAAAATCCTGACTCTCCTCTTCGTCTAGCAACTATTCTCTTACGTGAAGATAAAGTTTTTATAAATCTTACTTCTTTTAAGCGTGCTTGTTTGGCAGTGCCTTTTTTTCATAAGGTATTTAATAAAGCGGTATTGGCTATTAATGCGGCTGATTTTATCAATAAGGTTTTTTCATTAGATGAGCGGTTGCCGCATGGGTTTACTGAATTATTTAAAGAAGATGAATTAGATCGTATTTTGCGTCAACGTGAAGAGGATTATTCGCACGTCAAAGAAAAAGTTGAATCAGCGCCATCAGCTGAAGAAGCGCTGAATTTATTAGCCGATTACACTAAAGTGGAAGCCAAGAAACGTTTGCCTTATGCGGAACGGTATTCATTTAATATTCGTGATGATGGAGAAGATGAGCTGGATGTTATCTTCCTTGCTTTTTATATTTATCTACGAGGTCGTGAATTAGTGGCCATTAAGCGTTGGTTTGGCCAAATCGGTTATGCAGCATCAGAATCTACAGAAAATACGTTGGCGCAAGTGTTTGGCGAGATAGGTATTGATATCATCGATTAAGTGTAAGCGTTCACATCCTAAGCGGCAAATCTCATTTTTTTAAAATTTCAGAGTTCTGTGGACAGTTACAATTTAGTTGTTATGTGATGCATGCTCTATATGTTTTCCAGTCAGTATTATAAATTCCACACCAATAATAAGGCATCCATGCATTTTCAGTCGTGATGGGTTGTGCATTTCGGCTCACGGAATAATATTTCTTATATATCGTGACTAATGAATTGTCTTTTTTTAAGCGTAACATGCCGTTAATCAATAAGCATTTTTTGCAGTTGGGTTGGTATAGCGCATTAAAATCATATTCCTGCTTCCATTTCGCTGATTTTTCTTCACTGATCGGGTAAAAATAAGTATTAAAATTGGTGAGTTGAAATGTTTTATCATTGTAGTGAAATATCTTTAATCCTGGATTATTGCCATAGATAGGGCTAATGGATGGCGTCAAGCTGATTGGGATAAAATACTCATGGGTATCGTTTGCGATTAACTGAAAGGAATCGTTATGAATATGGGCGGGTAATATGCCAACTACAGTTGTAGTATAGCGCTGCAGTAATGACAAAAAGCTTTCGTTATAAGCTGTTTGCCAAAATAAAGGGTGTGAGAAATATCGCATGATGTTGAATCGCATCTTTATGTTTCGATAGACATCAATACCAAAAGGAATATGTAAGGCAATTAAAACGTGTTGATGTTGTTGCTGGGCGATGCTTAATTGTTTTTGTAGCCAGATCAATTGTTCATCGGCGGCTTTTTGTGTTGCAGCTGTGGCATAGAGAGTTGAAAAAAATACGCTATTTAAAGCAATTAAACGCTTGTTTTTTTGCGCAAGCGTTACCGTATAGTAACCTGCATGGGGGTATTCATCTTGGAATTTCTTTTGAGCTTCCTTGTTTTTGATGAGGGTTGAAAAAATAGTAGCAGTATTATTTAAGAAAAGACCGTTGGGATCTATTTTATAATTTCCATTGTATGAATCACAGTTACCTAGGATGGGGTAGATAGTGGTGAGAGGTGTTACCTGATTTAATTTATAGGTTAAGAACAGTAAGGTTTTTTGGATAAATGCTTGATAATTAGCTTGTGAGGTATCGCCAGAATATTTTTTGTATTGTTCAGGGAAGTCGTGGGCAAGGAAATCACCTAACAGTAATATAAAAGCAGGTTTTTGTTGTTGATTGAGAGTGTTTAATTCGGTAAGGGTAGATGCTAGTAAAAAGTAATCGGTGTTTTGATGGTAATTTGTTTTTATTTTATCAGCGTATTTTTGAAAAATTAGGTCCCATGACTGCGGGTCGGTGGTACGTAATTCGTTGAGGATTGGGCAAGGGTTTGAAAATTTATCACAGCCGATGAAAGGGTTGAAGTGGATATCAGCAAGTGTCATGAATTTTTTTGACAGTGGTGCTTTTGCAAATGTTGGCTGGACATTGATAAGCAAGAGTAATAATGATAATAAAATTATTTTTTTGAGATGCGCATACATGATTTTGAACTCGCTTTTAATTTAATTAATACGGCACGATTTGTTACTTCACGCGCATTGTTACGTCGTATGCAAGCGAACTATTCATATTCACGATTCTATAGAAAAACAGGGAGTAGAGCAACTTCTCTAGCAATGCCTGCAGCGGTAATACCTAGCCTGTAAACTGATCTAACTGGAAAATGGGCAGTAAAATAGCGAGAACGATGAACAACACCATTGCACCCATCACTAGAATAATCGCAGGTTCAAATAAAGCTAAAGTTGTTTCTATTAAGCGGGTAATTTCGCCATCTTGATTGTTCGCAGCGCGTTCTAACATATTTTCCAGCTGACCGCTGGCTTCGCCGCTTGCGATCAAATGAATACTCATGGGTGGGAAATAACGTGTCTGCTTTAGAGCTAAGCTAATGTTAGCGCCTTCACGTACACGATTTGCGGCTTCCTCGACCGTTGTGCGGATAGGCAAGTTCGTAATCAGCCTCGATGAAATACTCATGGCTTCCAAAACCGGTACGCCTGCTGATGAAAGAATAGCAAATGTACGAGAAAAACGAGCTGTATTGGCAACTTTTATAGCGTTACCAATGATGGGAATACGTAATAAAAAATGATGTACCCGAGTGCGAAATGTTAAATTATTTTTCATGCTGCGACGGAAGAAAAACACACCGACAATGATTACTAAAAAAATATATAAACCAAAGCTTTTTAAATTCGTACTGATCGCGATCAATACCACTGTCATTTCAGGCAATACTTGTCCGGTATTACTGTACACAGCAATCATTTTGGGTACCACATATTCTAATAAAAAACCAAGAATACCGAGCGCGACAAATATCATGACTGAAGGATAGATTAAAGCTTGTTGAATTTTTTGCCGCATATGAAATTGTTGCTCAGTGTAATCTGCTAAGCGTTGCAGTACGATATCCAGATGTCCTGATTTTTCTCCTGCATCGACTGTTGAGCAGTACAAGGTAGAAAAAGCTTCTGGATAATCACGAAGTGCAGAAGCCAGAGAATGACCTTCTAATACTTTACTGCGTACTGATAAAATTAAACCTTTAGTGCGATGTTTTTCAGTCTGCTCTGCTACAGCAGCTAATACTTCTTCTAAGGGTAAACCGGCGGTTAGCAGGGTCGCTAATTGTCTAGTCATTAAAGCTAGTTCTTTAGTGCTGATTGAAGGTTTGCCAAAAGCGCTTATTTTAAAATGGGATATTCTTTGTTGTGTCAGTTCAATTTCCAGCGGTGTTAAACCCTGGTCGCGCAATAAACGACGAGCTTCTTTGGGAGAATCCGCTTCAATAATTCCTTTTTGGGTGATGCCCTTAGGATTAATCGCATTATATTGAAAAGCAGGCATGATTATTCCTCACTAGTGACACGTAAAATTTCTTCTAGTGATGTATCACCCATTAAAACACGTCTATAGCCATCTTGGCGGATACTTGGGAACAAAGTGCGTGCGTATTTTCTCATATTTTGTTCTGAAACTTTATCATGAATCATAGTGCGTAATGTTTCATCTGTTGCAATGAGTTCATAAATACCACTACGACCACTAAAGCCAGAATAACGACACCGACTACAACCAGTGGGATGGTAAAGAGTAGGTGCATCCTTTTCAGGTACGCCGAGTAGAGCGCATTCGCTTGCTGTGGCAGGAATGGGTTTTTTACATTCTTTACATAACATACGCATTAAACGTTGCGCCAATACACCAATCAAGCTAGATGAAAGTAAAAAAGGTTCAATACCCATATCATCTAAACGTGTAATAGCGCCGATGGCACTATTGGTGTGTAAAGTAGAAAGCACCAAGTGGCCAGTGAGACTTGCCTGAATGGCAATTTGTGCTGTATCGATGTCACGAATTTCACCGACCATAACGACATCGGGATCTTGACGTAAGATAGCGCGTAATCCTTTAGCGAAGGTCATGTCGACTTTATAATTGACTTGTGTCTGGCCAATACCAGGCAGATCAAATTCAATAGGGTCTTCAACCGTTAAAATATTTCTTGTATTGTTATTTAATGCAGTGAGTGCAGCGTACAATGTGGTTGTTTTTCCTGAGCCTGTTGGACCTGTTACTAAAATAATGCCGTGCGGCACAGCAATGAGTTTTTGCATCAACCGTAAACTCTGCGGCTCCATGCCTAATTGAGCTAAATCTAAACGCGCTGTTTGTTTATCCAGTAAACGCAGTACAACGCGTTCACCATGACTGGTTGGCATCGTTGAAACACGTACATCGACAGCGCGGCCAGCAATGCGTAATGTGATGCGGCCATCTTGTGGCAAGCGTTTTTCTGCAATATCCAGTTTTGCCATAATTTTAATGCGTGAAACAATGAGTGGAGCGAGTACACGTTGTGGTTCTAATACGTCACGCAATACACCATCGACCCGGAAACGAATCGTGATACGGTCTTCAAATGTTTCAATATGGACATCCGATGCGCTTTCTTTAATAGCTTCACTGAGTAATGCATTCAACAAGCGAATGATGGGTGCATCATCTTGTTTTTCGAGTAAATCTTCGGGTTTAGGCAATTCATGCATTAAATCAAATAAATCCATGGAATCGCCTAAATCTTCCGCCATTTGCATGGCGGTACTGGAATCAGTTTCATAATTTTTAACTAGTAATTTCCCGAAGACTTCATCATCCACTGTTTCTAATTTGATTGGAACGTTGAGATATCGGCGTAATTCATTCAAAATAGCAACATCGGGTTTATTGCGATAGACCACTGTGGCAGAGTTATCTTCTATTTGCGTAATCAGTACGCCATAACGTTTGGAGAAAGAGAAAGGAAGCTTGTGGGGTTTTTGAATTGTACTCGCCACTTCAAATTAATCCTCAAACGGTTTAGGTAAAGTTGCACCTTTCAGTAAGGGTAAAATATTTTGTGATTTTTGCGCACCCATATTTGTTATATCTTCTGGCCAGCTAATTTGTTTGTTTCGTATAAAGTTATATTTCGTATTCGTGATTCCCATGGCATCCTCAGGGTTGCGCATAATAGTTGGTTTTATAAAGACCAGTAAATTTTTCTTTTCAAGGCGGCGTGTTTTATGTTGGAACAATCCGCCTACGAACGGAATATCACCCAAAATAGGCACTTTTTCCATACTGTTGGTGATATTGTTGCTGATCAAGCCGCCAATGACTAAGACATCTGAGCTATTTACGATAACTGAATTTTGTATTGAACTTGTGTTTGTTGTGGGGTTAAGGGTGGGGTTATCAGGGTTTTGTAAGGTATCATTTTTTAATTTGATAGAGAGTCGTACTGCATCGCCTAAGTTGATCTGTGGTGTGACATCCAGATTAAGTTGTACATCGAGTCGGTTAATAGTATTGAAAGGCGTAACAGTAGATGTGCTGCCTGTTGTTGCATAAGTGCCTGTTTGGTCAGGTACTTGTTGTCCAACAGCAAGAGTGGCTCTGTGATTATCCAGCACGACAACAGAAGGTGTTGATAAAATATCAGCGCCTGTACTGGTTTGTAGAGCGAGTAAAATAGCCTGGACTTGCATGTGAGGGATAATACCCACCACACCTTGCCCAATGGTTGCAAAATGCGTACCCGATGGAACTTCAGCTGCAGACGTCGTAGTGCTTAAACCGCCCCACTGAATTCCTAAGTTTTTTGTATCATTCTGATCAAGTTCAACAATAATGCCTTCAATTAAAACTTGAGCGGGTCGTATATCTAATTTAGCAATGACAGTATCTAACGCTCTCATGAGCGCAGGTGAAGCAGTAATGATTAAGGAATTGGTTGTGGGTTCGCCTTGGATACTGGTTTTATTCTCGGGTGTCGTTTTTGTTGCTGTGCTTGTTGTTGAGTTAGGACCTGGATACAGGGGGTTGGTAGAAATAGGTGTAGTAGACGTGCTAGAAGTAGTGTTATCACTTTCCTTACCAATAATATTTTGTGCAATTTTCCCGAGTATAGGCGCGAATGTTTTGGCTTGTAAATAACGCAAATAAATCACTTGCGTATTGCCTTGTGCTCCGCTGCTAGGTGTATCCAGCTGATTGATTAAAACATGCATATGTAAACGAGCCGCTTTATTGCCGCTGAGTAAAATACTATTAGTGCGTTCATCTGGTGCGATAGAGACTTGTGGTGTATCTCCTGTTGCGCGTGCTGAGTTTTGTAAGTTTGTTAAAACAGCGGCCACTTGAGCGGCGGATGCACGGCGCAGGGGGACTATATCAATGTCATTGCTGGATGCTTTATCGACGTTGTGAATAATTTCATTAATGCGATCTATATTCGCAGCTCTGCCTAGAACAATAATGACATTGCCAGGTGTGTAAGCCGATACATTGCTCCACTGTGGTAAAAGTGGGCGAATAATTGGAATCAGTTGATTTGCTGATACATTTTCTAGAGGGATAACGCGTACAACCACTTCATCCCCTTTCCCGGGCGTTTGACTGGTGGCGACGCGCGTCGCTAATTCTCCACTTTGCATGTTGGGAATAATTTTTACTACATCACCGCTGGGGATAGCAGAGTAGCCCAATAGCTCCAGTACTGAGAGAAACAAATCGTAGACTTGATCAGGTTGGATGGGTTTGCTTGAGACTAATGAAATTTTGCCAGTGACCCGTGGATCTACTACGAAATTTTTGCCTGTTTCAAGCGATACCTCATTAATAACGCTTAGAATATCGGCATCTTGTAAGTTCCAAAGCCTTGACGATACTGTTGGGGGTGTGGATTCATGAGTGCTAGCGGGTGTTGTAGGTGTGCTGGCCACTGCAAGAAGGCTGAAGATGCTCATGAAAAAAAGGATGACTAGACGAGATAAATGAGCCATGGCGGTTTAATAATCCATTATTCAGTGAATAGTGCTACGATAGCATAAAATTCATCTGAGTATGAAGTTTTTGGATCTTATTATATACTTTAATCGTCAGCCTTGCTGATAAACAATATTCAGCAATATATGGTTTAGGGTTGTTAATGCTTTTACTATGCAGGATGCTAACATGAAAAAACACAGAAAAATATGCCAAAATGGGTTCAGTTTAGTTGAGTTGGTAATAGTCATTGCCATTATAGGGATTTTAAGCGCGGTCGCATTGTCAAAGTATATCAATATTCAATCGCAAGCACGGACAGCAAAAGCGGAAGCAGTGTATGGTTCTATCAGAACGGCCGCGAGTTTAGCAAAAGCGAGTTGTATGATTGATCTTTCCGGTGTCAGCCAGAGCCCCACCTGCACTGCAACAGCCGGGACAGTTGATATGGATGGCACAGCGGTCACGATGGTTAATCAATACCCTGCTGCATCACTGGCTGGTATTATTGCAGCAACGCAGTTAAACGCAACAACGGACAATCTTTCTATTACGGCTGGCAATCCTCTGACGATTGATATAACAGGTGGAACAGTTCCTAACTGCCGTATTTCCTATACTGCAGCAGTGGTGGGGAGTGCGCCTACATTTAATTTGACGACAAGTGGGTGTTAATTCGCAATAGCTCATCGACTTTTTCTCGTCATTTACTGCTGTGTGTCATCCCCGGCGAAGGCGGGGACCCATCTAGAATTAACTGTGAACCTATCTTATAGATTCCGCTGAATGATAAATCAATACAGTAAAAGTTAAATGACCAGAAAATAGTACAGATTAAGAGACAAGTCATAATGGGTCCCCGCCTTCGCGGGGATGACAGAGAAGAGAGCGGGGATGACAGAGAAGAGAGCGGGGGATGACAGATAGGTGCGGTGACAATACAGTAGCAAAGCAAATTTCGTGGAGATAACTCAGATTGCAATGACGTGACGAGGAGAAGCTATTACGTTAATCCGTAGATTGCAAATAAGTTTCTAATTCATGTAGTAATTCAAGCTGTACGGAAGTGAGTTTAGAATCTTTTCGTAACTCCAGGATCTCATTCAGTGCGACGCGAGGGGTTAATCGTTTTTTCCCTTGGTAGTCAATTAAAATCTCATTGTCAGCAGAGGAATTTATTTTTTTCATATAGTCAGCAAATTGTTCGGTTTGATGGGCTGTTAATGTTTCTGGGTAATGGTTTCCAAGAATACGCAATGCGAGCATTTGTAGTCGTGGGTTTTGAGTGTGTTCTGTTAATGCTGCTTTTTGTTTGTGACTTGCTGTGTGAAATGTATTGCAAAAATGTATTTCCGCAGAGTTCCAGAATCCATTGATATAGAGACCCGCTGCTACGTCGGTATCTGGGTAAAAGGGGTATTGATAGTCAGTGTGATAGGCGATCAGTTGTGAAAAAATGCCTGGGTGTTGTTCTAGCCATTTTTTATTTGAGTCAATCAGTGCTCTGCGCTCAGGCGTCAAGTGCTGTAAAAAGCGTTCTTTGAATGGCAGGATAAAACTAGGTTCTCCTATTTTTTTATGGACTACAAGGACTTCTGGGATTGTTTCCGGTGTTATTTTGGTGAGTTCTTCAGTATCTAAGCGAAGCCACAGCATTTGATTTTTGTAGTGTTGATGCATACCTAAAAATAATACGGGACTTTGATAATATTTTTCGGCGCCTAAAATGCCATCAATCATCAGTGCGGGCGCGTTTTGTAAATCTCGTAAACGAGTTTGATCCTGCTCTTTATTAAAATAACCTGCGAGATAATCCCACATGTCGCGCTCTTTAAAGAAAAGTCTCGCTAAAGCGAGTGTTGCTTCCACATCTACCATGGCATGATGGGCGCGTCCTTTTGCAAGATGATTTGCCGCGCTTAACTCAGCGAGTTTAAATGACGGTTTTCCTTCAATCACTGGCCATTTTAAAAGAGTGTTTTTAAAAAGAAAATACATGACTGCCATCGGATACAAATCCATGCGTCCGCATTGATTGGCATATTGATGCGTATAAGGAGGTAATAAATTACGATAAAAAGAAAAACGTAAGAATTCATCATCAAAACGCAATGTGTTATAGCCTAAGCTAATGGTGCCAGGCATATTTAACCAGTGGTGAATTTGTTTAATGCCATCGAATTCATTCATACCTTCTGCAATTTCTTTTAAGCTCATGTGATGTGTAATGATAGCTGCTGGTGAAGGAATCACGTCAGGATTGAGTTTGATTTTTATTTCATAACGTTCTAATTCTTTTAATGAGCGGTCAGTGCGGATCGCTGCAAAATGTAACACCTGGTCAAAAGCTTTGCTTAAACCGGTGGTTTCAATGTCATAAAACAAATAAGTATCCAAGTTAGAACTCTTCCAAAGCAATCACTTGATAAGCGGGCACTTCGTACGGATGACTTGATTTTAACGCAGCAATCACATCATGAATGAATTGATCTGTACACATCATCTCTACTTTATATTCTGCTTCTTTTGATAAGTGTTGTTGTAAGCCAAGAAAAGGTTTGCTGCCGGCAAGAGGTAGGTATTGTCCTTCACCTAATACTTGCCAAGCACAGTGACTATAGTTGTCTAGTTTACCGGCGCCTGCTTCAAACATGGCTTGTTTGACTTGTTCAACGTGTGTGGCGGGGACATAAAAGCAGATTTTGTACATATATACCCATAATACCTCAAGCTGCGAGATTTTAACGTTCAGCTTACGAGAAGTTGAAGCTTTTTTCAATTAAAAAATCCGAGTAATACTCATTGTATTGTGAGGATTTTTTAATTGGAAAAAGCTTCAAATTCGAAGTAAGATGAGCGTTAAAATCTCGCAGCTTGAGGTATTATGGGTATATGCATTCCTATTGGTTTTTTAATCCAGATAATGACATAATCAGCGTTAATTTGCGGGTGTAGTTCAATGGTAGAACGGGAGCTTCCCAAGCTCTTAGCGTGGGTTCGATTCCCATCACCCGCTCCAATGTCCAAGGTGGAGAAAGCATATGAGAAAATCTATAAAATGGCTAGGGGCTTTTGTCAGTATTTTGGTTTTACTCATTATTCTGACGGCCGTCTGTTTGGTAACCTTTGTGAATCCTAATCGCTTTAAGCCGCTGATTGCCGAGCAAGTTTTAAAATATACCGGTCGCCAGCTGACTATTGAAGGGGATTTATCATGGTCACTGTTTCCTTATTTAGGAGTAAAAACAGGGCATATCGTATTGAGCAATCCTGCTGGTTTTGAACAAAAAGTATTTGCTGAAATGCAACATGCAACGATTGGCGTAAAGTTATTTCCGTTACTACATAACAGAATTGAATCCAGCGGTATTTTGCTGGATGGATTAAAATTAAATTTGATTACAGAGGCCAATGGCAAGAATAATTGGCAATTTCAACAGCCCTTAGCGGATACAGCGAAACCTTTTTCAACCGATCACTCCCATGATAATCAAATGAAAAAATTATCTGCTGGATTACTGATATCGGGTATTGAAGTGACTCGTGCGGAAGTTAACTGGACAGATAAACAGAAAAAACAAGTTGGCAGCATTGAGAACCTGAGTTTGAAGGCTAAAAATATTAGTTTTTTAAAGCCTTTTCCTATTTCCAGTGAATTTCATTTCAGAACTAAAAACCCAGCATTGTCAGGTCATGTAAAATTGACTAGCGAAACGTCGTTGAGTATAGACCAGCAAATTTTTTCTTTTCGTGATCTTATATTGATTGCACAGTTGCAGCAAGATACCAAGAAATTTGATTGGCGGTTGACAGGCGATGTAATTGCAGACTTGCAACAACAAACAGTGCAATGGACTCATTTTCATGGGCAAATGGGTCCATTGGACCTGACTGGAAAAATCGGTGTAGTGGATTTGACAGCAGCTCCTTATGCGACCGGCCATTTTCAAATTCAGCCATTTGATTTGAAAGAATTATTGCAAAGTGTGGGTCAAGATATGGTGAATGTGCAAGTGCTTAAAAATATGAGTGGTGATATTGATTTTACAGCAGCAGCTAATGCTATTGATGTGCAAGGCAAATTTAAGATTGACACCATAGAAGCGAAACATGTCAAGCTTAGTCATGTTCTTATTCCTATGCATTATCAAATTGGCATTTTAGAATTAGCGCCTATTACGGCGAATTTTTATCAAGGTGATTTGCAATCGAATGTGAAAGTGAATTTGACTGGCGCAGTGCCGCAAATTGCTATGCAAAGTAAATTGTTGAATGTGCATGTAGAGCCGTTGCTGCAAGATTTAGGAAGTAATAATCAAAAGCTTAAACTGAAAGGCATGGGTAATATAGAATTGCAAATAACAACTGCTGCGGGAAGTAACTCCGATGCCATGGTTAAAAACTTAAATGGTACAGGGCATATCAGCTTTAACCAGGGTGTTTTACAAGGAATGGACATTGGTTATTTAATTGATAGCGCCTATTCAGTGTTAAAACAGAAAGCACTGATGACAACAGATACCAAGCAAACTACGTTTGATAGCATGACGGGGAATGTTGTGTTTCGTGACGGTGTGATGGTGAATGATGATTTAGCGCTTAATTCTCCACGTTTTAAAACGAATGGTAAGGGTACTATTGATTTGGTGAATCAAAAAATAGATTATCATTTGCAAACAGTATTGAGCCAATCAACGATGGACCAAAAAAATGATTGGGGAAATCTCTATGGGTTGCCTATACCAATCAATATTGTAGGCAGCCTTAAAGATCCTTCCATTCGTCTGGACACGGCTGTATTGGTAAAAGCGGTGGCGGATCAGCAAATTAAAAAAATTGAATTAAAAGTGCAGGACCAGATAAAAGAAAAAGTGCAAGGAAAAGCTGGAGAAATGCTGCAAAATTTATTGGGTCATTAGGTTTCTTATTCCATGCCACGTATTATTACACTGAATTTGAATGGTATCCGCTCTGCAGCTAAAAAAGGGTTTTTTGAATGGATGCTAAAACAAAACGCTGATGTTGTGTGTGTGCAAGAAGTCAGAGCGCAACATCTTGATTTGCAACATCAGTTATTCCAGCCTGAAGGATATTATAGCTATTTTCATTGCGCAGAGAAAAAAGGCTACAGTGGTGTGGGTATCTATTCCAGACAAAAACCGATGGAAGTCATCACTGGACTGGGCTGGCCTGAAGCAGATCAAGAAGGTCGTTATATCGAAGCGCATTTCCCGGACTATTGTGTTGCATCCGTTTATCTTCCATCAGGAACCAGTGGTGAACTTCGTCAGGCAATTAAGTTCAATTTTCTTAAACGCTATGCGGATTATTTGAAAATACTGATATCAAAATCAAAAGAAATCATTCTTTGTGGCGATTTCAATATTGCGCATCGCCAAATTGATTTAAAAAATTGGCGTGGGAATCAAAAAAACTCTGGTTTTTTACCTGAAGAACGTGCGTGGATGGATCAATTATTCAGTTCATTGGGATTTTTTGATGCTTTTAGATATTTGAACCAAGAGGCTGATCACTATACATGGTGGTCTAATCGTGGACAAGCTTGGGCCAAAAATGTAGGATGGCGGATTGATTATCAAGTGGTGACACCTGGATTGCTAAGCTCAATCAAGTCAGTGTCAATCTTTAAAGAACAGCGTTTTTCGGATCATGCGCCATTACTAGTTGATTATACGTAGATATTAACCTGCTCTCTGTTGGGCTCTCTCAGGGGGCAGATTTTTACGGTGCTTTTGTATGTTTTTAATCAGTTTTTTTAAGCTCTTAAGGGTACCTTAAGGTTAATTGTATATAATGACGATATGATTAATACATTAAGGATAGGTAAGCCCAGGTGAAAACGAGAAATACTGATACAATCGCAGAAGGCCCTGCAGGATTAAAGCAAGCTTTATTAAACTTATTAGAACAATCAAAAACAAATCCTCAGCTTAGGGAGAAAGCACATTATGTGCATTACAAGCACGGCAAGCAAGAATCGCTTATCAAAATAAATCCTTCTTTCGATGTGTTTTTCCATTACGATTTATGGGGACGTCCTGCTACTTTGGTAGTAAAAGAAATTGTTGCAAACTTTATCAAAGAGGAATGCAATCAGCAGGGTCGCTTAGTAGACGTAGGCAGACAGGAGATGTTAGATAGAAATAAAGCGGGTTTTTTGGCCGCTGGTGGTGATAAAAGTCGAGTGGTTTTGAGTAACGCACCCATTACCTTAGCGTATGCTCGTGCGCGATTGGATACAGTGTCACAGACGAAAGAGTTTGCTACAAAAGCAAAGAAGCGTTTAGGATTATTTCAACTCTCTGAGCAAGATTCCTCTCAGCAAGAGTCGCAGATAAAGCATAAGTTAAAACCATAACGGTTTATCTATTTTCCATGTCATCCCCGCGAAGGCGGGGACCCATCGTGACTTGTCTCCTTAACTACCTTATTTCTTGATAATTCAATTTCGATCGTACTACTTATTGTTTGGTGGTATTTGCAAGATGGGTCCCCGCCTTCGCGGGGATGACACAGATTACAATGATATGACTGAGGATTATTTCGATTCTGAAAATTCATTTAAATCAAATAACCCCAAAACAGCTTTCTGCTTTTCTATCAATTGTTGAATGCCCGCTTTTGCCAATACCAATAACTGATCCAATTCTTCCTGTTTAAAGGGATCTTTTTCTGCTGTTCCTTGCACTTCAATAAAACCGCCATGCTCAGTCATGACTACATTCATATCCGTATCAGCGTTTGAATCTTCAGCATAATCTAAATCTAATAAGGGTGTGCCGCTGACAATGCCTACAGAAAGGGAAGCAATAAATTGTTTGAAAGGGTCGGATTTTAATTTTGTTTTTTGTTTTAAATAGTGAATGGCATCGTATAAAGCGACACAGCCGCCGGTGATGGACGCAGTGCGAGTACCGCCATCAGCTTGGATGACATCGCAATCAATGGTGATGGTATTTTCACCTAGAGCGTTGAGGTTGACGGCAGCGCGTAGGGAGCGGGCGATTAAACGTTGAATTTCTTGTGTTCTGCCGCTTTGTTTGCCTTTCGTTGCTTCCCGTTGTATGCGTTCATGAGTAGCGCGAGGTAGCATGCTATATTCAGCGGTTAGCCAGCCTTTGCCAGTGTTTTTTAAAAAAGGAGGAACGCCCGGTGTGACACTCGCGGTGCAAATGACTTGAGTATCGCCAAATTCTACGAGTACTGAGCCTTCGGCATGTTTTGTATAGTGCCGCGTGAGGCGAATTTCGCGTGATTGATTATTTTCTCTTTTGCTTGTTCGCATAGTGTTCTCTTTAATTAAATAGATGACAGGGCGAACATTATATACCCATTACATCTCAAGATGCGATTTTTAATGCTTATTCAGGAGTTCCCGCTGAAAAGCGCGTGAACTCCTTGCTTTTATTAAAAGCCCCAGTCATTTAGAATTGAAGATGCACGCGGGCACAGGTAAACGCAAATCAAAAAAGGTAAAATCACTATGATCCAGAGTATGACCGCTTTTTCAAGAATCCAGGGGCAAGGCGATTGGGGCACTGCAGTGTGCGAGCTGCGTTCGATTAATCATCGTTATCTTGAAATGATACTGCGATTGCCAGAAACGTTGCATGCTTTAGAAGCACCTATGCGTGAGTGTATTCGTCATCATATTAAGCGCGGTAAAATTGAATGTCATTTACGGTTTCAACCCAGTGATACGTTAGGCATAGGCATTACAATTAATCATGCTCTTTCAGACCAGCTGTGTCATGCGAGTGAAATCATCGCGCAAAAATTAAAATCTGCTGCGCCAGTGAATCCTATGGATATTCTACATTGGCCGGGTATTTTTCAAATGGCAGAAATAGACTTGGAGGTGATTCAGGATCAAGTGTTAGTGTTGCTGGATAAAGCGTTAGAAGATTTAGTCGCAGCGCGAGCGCGTGAGGGTGAGGAATTAAAGCAATTATTTTTACAGCGCTTAGAGCAAATGAAAATGGAGGTTACTAAAATACGTCAGCATATGCCAGAAATTTTGACGTATCAGCGTGAACGATTAATTGCACGGTTTAGTGATGCCAAACTTGAGTTGGATGCAGAGCGTCTTGAGCAAGAAATTGTTTTATTTGCACAAAAAACGGATGTGATGGAAGAGCTAGACCGTATTGATGCACATATTTCTGAAGTACGCCGTATTTTAAAACAGGGCGGTGTGTCAGGTCGGCGTTTGGATTTTTTGATGCAAGAGTTGCATCGGGAAGCAAACACGTTGGGTGCAAAATCAACCGATGTTGATACAACAAGAGCTTCTGTAGAGTTAAAAGTGTTGATTGAACAGATCCGTGAGCAAGTGCAGAATGTGGATTAAAGGTATGAATTTTATTGGCGGAAAAGCAAATGTTATATCATCACGTCATTGCATTTTACGCTTGTATTAATCGGGTACCTGTCCGTTTGCTTTGGCATAGAGTCGACCTTCCTCTTCTTGGTTTATAGAAATAAGTAGGGCGTTGTTCATAGCTTGGGACGCTAATAATTTCTTTTGTGTTTCCAAGAGTTGAGCAAGTAGTACATAGGTTTGTGAGTTATAGAGCAGGATTTGGCGCAGTACAATGCCTATATTTTCAGAAGCAATTTGTGTAAACCAGTCAGAGTCACTGGCTTTTTGGATAAGAGAATCTTGTGTTTGTTTTACCGCATTCTTATTTTTGAAATCAGCATAAAGTTCACTTAAAATGTAGCCATTATAAGTTTGTATCGCAGAACTTGTTTTATAGTAATTGATATACATAAGCTGAGCCGCCGCTGCTTTTTTATTGTGTATGGGCAGTGGAATGTCTTTGTGTGATACATTGAGCGCAGAGGCATACTTCGTATAAGCATAAGCTGGATCGATGGGTTGAGACGGTGTGTTAGGATTATAAGGTTGGTTTAATAAAGTTTGATAAATAATATCATTTTGTAATGAAGGGTTGGTTAAGAAATCACGAAGAAATCTATTTTGGCTGTCTATTTGCAGTGTCGAATTTTTCAATTGTAGATTGGCCAGCGTCGCAAAGTTATTTTGCTGTGTAGCTGTAATGTCTGAGTCATCCGGTGCTAACCAACTGAGGGCCATTTTAGTGAGTTGATGTAAATAAACAGGAAGCTTATTGATATTGACTAACAAACAGTCTCTTATTTCTTTTAAATAACTCTCTGACTTGGTAGGGGTTGTTGGGGTTTCTGACTTGCTAGAGGCTGCTGGTGTATCCTCTTGCGCTTGTGCTGAAGCGAATATGAATGCAGTGATTAAGAGAGTAGTACCTGTCTTGATACGGAGTCCTGACATAAATAATAATTCCTTCGTTATTTAATAATTGTATGGATTAAGCCCCGGGCCGGAACTCGTGGGAGTATTCGTGGTTGTAGCATTATCTTCTGGGGGAGCAGGTGTTTCTGCTTCTGGCGATGTTTGTGATATATTTTCGTGTGCAGCAGGCACAGGCATGACAGGGGCTGGGATTGCTGGCGGAGCGCCTCCTACTAATTGGGCAATGGTAGCATCAAGCTTATTTTGAGTGTCAGCGTTCAATGCTTTAACGCGGTCTTTAAATACGAGGGGTGATAATTTTGATAACTCTGTTGTCGTGTTGGCTGAGGGTAAATTGCTAAAAGCATATGGAATGTTTAAACACACTGAGACAAATAATCCAATAGAAATTAAGCGAAATTTATACATTTTCTTGCTCCAATGCTTTCAAAACCAATTCAAACCGTTGTGGTGTAAAGACACGTGCTAAAAGACGTAAGCGTTCAAATACAATATTACGACGTAAGAAGAGTCCCGCTAGTAAATTGTCGGGTGTATTGTTTTCCTCAGCATACATTAGTACTTTTGAAGCGGAGCCTGGGTCAATTGTGTCGATGGCTTGCAAGAGACGCAAAATGCGGGATGTTTTAATATGCGCGCAGAGTGTGACAAATTGCTCTTCTTTGTTAAGCTCAAAACGAGTGAGCTTGTCTAGCGCATCACCGATGGCTTTAATGGATGTTTCTAGCTCAGAATTTCCATCGAGTGTCCAACTTTCAACACTTTCCATAAAAGAGATGACGCGAAAAATCATGGGGTCTTCATAATTTTTCCAGAATTCATGTGAGGCATGTAAATCTATACTTGGCATATTTCATCGTGTCCCTTTTAGGATGTAGTAAGTAACCTATATAGCTAGATAATTCTCGTGATCTTTCCCTCAATGTGTCATTCCCGCGAAGGCGGGAACCTATTATGAATAATCTCAATCGCTATTCTCGAGATAAGTCGAAATGGGTTCCCGCCTTCGCGGGAATGACACATTGAAAACTCAGCTATTTATCTGAGATACTATAGCTTAGGTTACTTACTATAATATACTCAAGTATACTATCCCACTGCAGTGCTATATTCAATCACACTATCTTATGGCGATGGTTGTTTTTTAGATAGACGAATGCTAAGGTACATTCTATGTAGTGATAGGTGACTTCTGCTATGGCAATTGAGGATATCTTTAAAATTTCACGGAAGACATTCTTTAATCCTAGCGCGTGGTTAGGAACGAAGGAGTTAAGTGCCTATACCCGTATTATTGGTTCTAACTTAAAAACAACATTTACCACACCTAAACCAGAGCATATTGAAACTTTTGAACAAGCATTGCAGCGTCTCAACGTTACCGAGACCGCTCTGCAGCAGAATGCTGATCGTTATAAACTATTTGCGTTACTTTTTTTAGTCTTCAGTGTATGTGCGTTTTTAGTCGGTTTTTATTATCTTTTTAGGTATGGCACACTGGCTGGATGGGTTTTAGCCATGACGGTTGCCTTGTTGTTTGCTGTGAATGCGTTGCGCTTTGATTTTTGGCGTTTTCAAATAAGACGTCGTCAGTTGGGTTGTACATTCCGTGAGTGGTGGGTAGATAAATTGGGTAAGACAAAAGGCCCCACACCATGATGAATATTTTTACATTAGCGTCTAATGATCAATCCATGTATTACCTGGGAAAAATATTTGGAAATATCGGCGGCGTGTTGCCTGTGACAGATGGGCCTTTACTGCTAGGCGTGATGTTTAAAGTGTTAAATACGGCAGCTTTATCTGTGGGCGGCCTCATCGTTGTATACACAACGGTCATGGGCCTTTTATCAACAGCCAGCGAAGGAGAATTTTTAGGTAAAAAATGGAGTGGGTTATGGGTACCTGTACGTACCGTAT
Source organism: Gammaproteobacteria bacterium (assembly GCA_044221135.1). Lineage (GTDB taxonomy): Bacteria > Pseudomonadota > Gammaproteobacteria > DSM-16500 > DSM-16500 > UBA4722. The sequence goes on along the minus strand of JBGAPT010000007.1, from coordinate 22,532 downwards.
TAGGGATCGTTGGGCTTTTTCCTTCTTCTGGCGGTTATTGCGCTATTCAAGTTATTATCATGTGGCTTATTTTGCAAGGGATTGGGTTGGGCGACACTCTCTGGACTGCTGTATTAACAATGATGGCAAGAAACGACGGCTCTATCTATGTGACGGTTCCTTTTCCTAATATTGATGGTGCGATTAAAACAAGCATGCAAGATTTATTTAGAGGATTGGTTTGCTATGAAAGTTTGAGCTATAAAACGGGGATAAATGATGAGAAGATTGCTTATCCGTATTATTGCAAAGCCAATCCAACCGATGATTTGTGTACAAAAGATTCTTTGCCTCCCTTTAACCCAGCGAGTGGAGTTTATCAGTTAGGCAGCTACTGCGGTACGTTAAATTTTTGTAAGAGAGAGACAGAGTGCAGCGGTAAAAAATCAAATAGTTTAAATTGTCTGCTCTGTGAAGCGCAGCTACAGGTATTACCGGAGATTATTTTTACCTTTGATTCCATTGCCAAGCAAGTGGCTCAAATGGATTTCGAATATCAAAAATTTTATTACACTTCAAACAAGGATACCGCTAAAGATACACCACAATGGATACAGGATTTTTGTACGGCACAAGGCAAATCAGGTAAATGCTGTGTCAATGCTGTCCCTCCTCAGGGTATGGAATTGCTTGCGGGTGCTCTTATTGACGATACGACATGTTCTACTACCTTCTTTACTAGTACTGGCGGTGGCTATCCTCCGAATAGTGTTCGTGGCGGTAATGAAGAAAATAAAGGCAGTGTGGGCGAAAGGGCATTAAAAGAAATTTATATACCTTATGGGTTGGCCCCTTATACGGATAAGATCGATTTTATTGCTGCAGCAAGTCAGCAATATGTAGGTGTATTGACGGGAGCCTATGCGAGCACTAATATCCAGCCTACGACATTATCAACTGCTAACCAAGAAGCGAGCAACAATGGCTGGATTTTGGCGGGTATGTATTATCATAATATTACTCAAGGCAACGCTAAGCAGCAGGTTAATACGAAAACGTTACCCAATTTTAGTTACACGATTGATTCTCCAGAAGGAAATTTCATTTCACCTATACGTGATGTGCGCAATAATGTACAGGCAATGAAACAGTTGCTTACTGCAATTAAGGCAGCTGGTCAACCTACTTCATTTGCTGCTCCATCATCTCCCGGTATTTCAGATATTAGCGAAACAGCGGACATGGGCACGATGGTGTCTTCTTTTATGAGCGATGTGACTGGGGAATCTAGTCGTGTAGTAGGTAAAGAAGCGCAGAATCCAATCTATAAAATCTCTGTGTATGGGTACAATCTTATTTGGTCAACGCAATTGCTGTTTTGGATAACCGTAGCTATAACGACTGTTGCTGCAACTGTGTCATCCTTGAATTTAACGGCATTGGGTACGGGTATGACGACCAGTATTATTTATGAAGGGTTTAAAACATTCACAAGTTTTGTTGGGCCGTTTTGGGCTTTAGGGTTATCAACGTTATTTTCAGTAGGCGTCATGCTGGGTATTTATTTGCCTCTTATTCCTTATACGATTTATACCATGGGAGCCATAGGCTGGCTCATGGCGACGATTGAGGCGATGGTAGCCGGTCCTATTATTGCATTAGGTATTCTGAGTCCCAGTGGACAACATGAAATACTGGGAAAATCGGAACCTGCGGTAATGATTATTTTCAACTTGATTTTGCGTCCTAGTTTGATGGTTTTTGGTTTAATGGCATCGCTGATCTTAGCGGTGCCTGTAGTGACGATGGTCAATCAAGGGTTTGCTAAAGTTGCGTATAACATTATTAGTCATCCAGGACTTGTAGAAGGTATTTTGTTTATGGTGGCTTATGCTTCATTGATCATTATGGTGATGAATAAAGTCTTTACGTTGATTCATGTGATACCAGAAAAAATATTGACTTATATTGGTGGCCAAGCTATTTCTTATGGTGAAAGTGAAGCGATGGCACCTATGAAGCAAGCGATGGAAGGTGCTGGAAGTGGTATATCAGGCGGCGGCAAAGAATCTGCCGGCGCACCTGCTGCAGGTACGACGAAGATGAGAGAAGCTGGGATACAGGCTAAAGCGATTGAGGATAAAAAGAAGAAAGAAAGTGGACCAGGTACGACAGCGACATCAGCACCTGCATTACCATCAACACCGCCACCCGGCATGGATGATAAAAAATAGCCCTAAGCGTTCACGCCCTAAGTGGCAAATCTCATTTTTTTGAAAATTCGGAGCTCTTGTGAATAGCGAGTTTTTTTGTGATGGCAAGGATACTCTGTGACTAAACTAACCCAACATCTTTGTCTTCGCGCTTTGTCTGTTCTGCAATGATGCGATAATTTCGCTCGGAAATAAGCCCTGCTTCAAATTTCTCTTTTGCATCGTCTGCCATGGTTCGTCCTTGTTCTCGTACCAGCTTACGAACCATTGCTGTAATATTGATAGGGTCTATCTCTAGCAAGGTATCGCGAATTTTTTCATCAAAAACTAAATATTCACGTAAGGCTACACGTTTTCCATCGATAGTGGGTGCAAGCCGTTGCGAAATGATTAAACGCATTGTTTCAACTAAGTCAATGGTGCGGCCAGCGCGTTCTTCAGCAGGATAAGTAGTGACTAAGCGGCGCACGGTTTCTGCTACGCCATTACTGTGTAATGTGGTATAGACAGGGTGGCCAGTCATCGCTGCTTCCATGGCAGCGTTAATGGTTTCCATGTCGCGTGCTTCACCTACTAAAATTAAGCGAGGCTTGCGGCGTAATGCATTACGCACACCCGCTGCAAAACTGGGCAAGTGACGTGGGATTTCTGATTGGCTGACAATCGCAGAGGCTTTTTCAACGCTGTCATAGACAAATTCTATAGGTGCTTCATAGGTTAAAATTTTACGGTTGCTTTCTACATTTTCTGCAATACTGCGAATAATAGAGGCAAGTAAAGTACTTTTACCTGAACCGGTTGCGCCGGTGACATAGACAATACCTTGTTCTGGAATAATGGCATCCAGGACGGGTTTTGGCAGATTCATACTTTCCAATGCAGGTGGATCGCTTGGAATAGTACGGGCGGTAATTTGAATACCATCGTGGCCTTCAACTAAACAGCTGGTAGCATTAATACGAAAACGAAAACGATCACTGCGGTTTGGGCGAATTTCATAATGCGTGTCAACGTCTTTACCTGACATCAGTTGCGCAGTAGCGTTAGGGCCATACATGGCATTAATGATTTCGCCTACTTCATTATTGGATAAGCGACGACGTGTGACTTTATTTAAACGGCCATACACTTCTGCAAAAATAGGTTCATTGGTTTGCAATGTAATATCGGATGCGCCCAGTTTGACGCAATGCATTAATATTTCATTGGCGATTTCAATGGAAAGCCGTATGGGTTCTTGCGGAAAAAGAAAATCAGTAGTCATGTTGTTTCACCACTATAGCCTTCCATGTTTGACTGTCTGTTTGGAGTTTAGGTAATTCGGTAATACGCAGCACTTGGTCATTAATACGCATATCCGTGCCATTGCCTGTGACACCCAATTCTGTTTTTGACACATAAGGCGGGCTGACCATTTTTTCTTGCAAGAGTTTACGGTACAGGATCATGCCTTGATAATCCCGTTTCAAGCGTGCCAGATTTTGCTGAAAGATACTGTAGGATTGTTCTACCCCTTTGTCCCAACCCATTTTAATGGCTTTGACCCAGATTTTACGTTCTTCTTCACTGCGGGGCAAAAGTACTTTATCAGGTAATTCAGGTTTTTTGTAAGGCATCCATAAATAATCACGCCAGTTAGGAGGCGTCGTTGCAAAACGGGCCTGTGCTACGATTTTATAGGTTTTATCGGCGACACGAATGGTATTAGGGTCTGCCAGATTTAAGCTTTCATCGCTTTCCACTAAAACAGGCGGCAATACACCATGGCTTAATAGCATGCCATTAAAATTATAAATAGTTTCTAGCGACCATTTGTCCTGTTCCATGCGGCCATTCACTTCCTTTGAAGCAACAGCAAGACCTCCTTGTGCACCTAAGCTCATCGCGGTATCTTCCAATGCTTTGATACGGATTTGACTGATAGAGGGTGCGTTGTTTTCTGAATGTATTGGCTCTTCGTTTCTCATATTTTCTAGTGAAGTAATATTGGAGGGATCTACTTCTTGCTGATGTCGATGCGAAGCGCAAGCAGGTAGCAAGCCTGCAAATAAAATAAGGATAATGATTTTACCCACTGTATTACCTAGTGTTCTAGTTTTTTGCATAACGTAATTCAATTACTTGACTATTAGGATAAACGACCACGGTTGCACGTCTGCCGCATTGATAACCTACATCACGCAAGACATCGGCTAACATTCTATTTTTATCATACAGGGTGACTAGTACAGGAATAGCAGGCCGCGCACCCAATACGCTGACGCGATAATTAGCGGACTTTGCAATTTGTCGGACTAAAGGTTCAACAGGACCTGACCAATCTACAGAGGTTAATCCATCCATACCATAGGAAGCAGGATTGGGGGGTGCTGCTAAATCAGGCAATGGATGTGCTGCTTGTGCAGTTTCAGACAGGCTTACGATAGATCGGCTGACAGAGTAGGATGCTTCAGCCAGTGATGTGCCGGTCACATCCGGTTTGTTTGAGGCAGGTGGCGTGGTGCATCCTGCTAAAATCAGCGATGAAATAGTCAAAATAGCGAGATGAGTGTTCTTTTTCATAAACGGTGTATTCCCTGAATCCGTTTGGAAGATGGCTAATATTATCAGGGATTCAATCAAGATGCATGAGGGTTATGAGGGCGGGAGGCAAAAAAGCATAAAAAATAGTGAATGTGTTAAGGTATCTCCACGAAATTTGCTATCGTGCATGTCATCCCTGCTCTTCACTATGTCATCCCCGCGAAGGCGGGGATGACATAGTGAAGAGCGGGGATGACACGCACGGTAGTAGATTATTAAGTGACAGCGCTTCTCATCTTAGGTCATAATCTCAGAATCAATGATCGCAAGGATATCGCAATGGCCCATTGGCGTGACTCAGCAAGAAGTGTCAGATTATTTTTTCTAGACTTTAGAGCCTGTTTTCCTCTGCTGATTTTATTGCTTCATATTCGCTGGTGGACTTTTATTTTGGCTGTTGTAGCGACTACTTTTTTTACAGCATTAGAACGTTATGGTTTCACATTGATTGTATTTTTACGCTGGTTCCGTTCATTTATTGCTGGCAATCGGAAGATTGCACAGCCCTGGTGGAAAAGATGAGGTAAACTCCAATGGATATGTCAATTTTAGTCAGTAAAGTCGCAAGAACGATGGGTGTGCGGTTTAGTTTAAACAGTCGGCCGATGACCATGGAAGAAGTATTTTCTCCTACAGGTTTATTGCCTGCGATTGCAAGACGAGCAGATCAGTTATGTTCTTTGTGTTTGGGTTATGGGATAGGCGTGACATTTGAAGAAACAGAGGGTGCGACGCTGGGAGTGAAAGTGATTTTTGATGATATTACGCCGAATGTATTGCGTGTATTATGTATTGCGGATGTGTTGCATGAATTAGTGCAGCCTACACCGCGTGGGGACATGACGTCGTTGGATCAGTTGATGTATGACTAAGAGCACTTACTTATTATTACATCTGGGTTATAAGTAGCGTTTGCTCGGTGGTGGTGTTGTGGTGCTGATATCTGCGCTTATATTTTTTAACTTAGTAGGGCTCTTTTTTTCAGCTGGTGATGTGGTTCCAGGTGGTTCTGTAGAGTCTGTGGATGGTGTTCTTTCATGATGAGGGTTAGGGCCAGTATGTGGGGATAAATTTACAGTCTGCAAACTATCAGTACTAGCAGCAGAACCCGTAGAAGCTAGCGAAGTCGCTAAAGATGCGCGATGCATAGTCCTTGTAGGCTTAAAGAGACTAAATTGATAATTGTAATATCGACAACCTAAACTAAAACCACAGAACAGTCCCACTGCTGTAACGCTAAAGCCTATCGCTGGAGCAGAAAAAGCAGCACCCGCGGCAAAGAACAAGAGCGCTGTCACTCTGATACAAGTTTGCATGATCTCGTTTTTTAATTGGGGTGTAGGTATAGAAGAGTTCTTATATTTATGCAATAAAGAACCTAACATAATCAGCTCACTCACAGCGACGCCCAGCCAGGGTAGTGTCATAGAAGGCAGCAGCAAAAAAGCAGGAATCCATCCGCCTAATGACGCAGCCACACTAGGAATAGCTGCAAATCCAGCTAAATGTACAACACCTGAGGCAATTTCCATTCCACCAGAAAAAGGATCTTCTCCTATTGCGAAACAACCGTGTGCAATTTTTAAAAAAGCCACAGGCGAACTGAGTAGTAGAAAGAGAGGTAAGGCACCTAATGTCCATGCTTCAAAATTATGGGCAGAGAATGCGAGAGAAAATCCGGAAAAAAAGACTTCTTCTGCAATGGCTACTCCTGTTGATGTGGTGACTATTCCATTAGATATCTTTTTTGTTGGTGAAAGAATGAGTTGAGAGTTTAAGTCTTGTTCTGCTCCTGTGCCGCCTTGTCGTACATCCATTTGTACATCTCCCTTTAATTAACATATCCTGTTAATAAACACTCCATCACGGGCTTTCCTTGCTCTATTTTGGATTATAGCATCTCATCTAATGATTATCTTGGGATTTGTTTTTTCAAACTTTGAAAATCAGATTTTTTCAGATTTGGTTGTCCGTGTTAGCAGATGTTGTATGGCTTGTTTAGGTGTCCATTTTTTTTGTAAAATTTCCCAGACAGCTTCTGCAATAGGCATTTCTACCTTGTTTTTGTGTGCAAGCTGCACGACTAATTCTGCATTACGTTTTCCTTCTACCACTTGTCCAATTTCTTTTTCAGCAAGCGTAGCCTCTTTACCTTGACCGAGTGCGAATCCAAAACGGCGGTTGCGGGATTGATCATCAGTGCAAGTGAGGACGAGATCGCCTAATCCGGCAAGACCGGTGAAGGTTTCGAAATGGCCACCTAATGCGCTGCCTAAACGCATCATTTCTGCGAGACCGCGTGTGATCAGTGCGCAGCGTGCATTGGAACCAAATCCCATGCCATCTGAAATGCCTGTTGCGATGGCAAGTACATTTTTTACGACGCCGCCGATCTCTACACCGGGAATATCGCTGCTTGAGTAAATGCGAAAGAAAGGTGTATTGAAGCGAGTTAGCAAATCCTGAGCGAATAAGGAATCTTGACTGGCAATGACTACAGCAGTGGGTTGCTGGAGTGCCACTTCGCCGGCAAAAGAAGGGCCTGCCAGTACAGCGGATGGATAGTGGTTGCCAAGGAGTTCTGCAACGACTTCATGTAATAATTGTCCGGTGCTTTCATCTAAGCCTTTAGTGGCCCAGACAATGCGCATGCCAGGTTTTAGCAAGGGCTTAAGTTGCATGAGCGTATTGCGAAAACCCATAGAAGGGACAGCAATCAAAATATCTTTTACATCGAGCAGCGCTGTAGCCAGTTGTGTAGTGGTGAGCAATGTTTCTGGAAAAGGATAATCTGGTAAATAACGCTTGTTCACACGTTCCGCTTGTAAATCAGCACCCTGTTTTTCATCAAAAGTCCATAAATGGACTGTTTGGCCCGCGCGGGATAAATGCAAAGCAAGGGCCGTGCCCCAAGAGCCGGCGCCAAGGATTGCAATAGGTTGCTGAGTCGTTGTCATTTAATGAATCTGTCCATCGCCTGTTGTAGTTGTTTTCGCATCCTCTGTTTTTTTCTGATCTTGTAAATGCTGGGCATACAGAGCATCAAAATTAACAGGTGCTAACAAGAGTTGTGGGAACCCGCCGCGTACGATAATGTCTGAAATGACTTCGCGTACATAAGGAAATAAAATGTTGGGGCAAAAGCTACCCAGCATTTGATGTAATTGTTCATTCGGCAAATTGGAAATAAGAAAAATACCGGCTTGATGTACTTCAATTAAGAAAGCGGATTTTTTATTGCTGGTGACTGTTGCCGTAACGGACAAGACGACTTCATGTACATTATCTTGAATGCGGTTGCTCTTGGTTTCTAAATTTAATTGAACTTCCGGTTTCCATTCTTCTGTAAAAGTATGAGGTGTGTTAGGTGCTTCATAAGAGATATCTTTAACAAAAATACGTTGAATTTCAAATTGCGGTGCTGTGTTTGTAGTTTGTGTGTTGGCTGTCATAAAACAATTCCCTTGAAAAGTTAATTTAATAGAGTTGTTAATTTACCTGATTGCGCTAAAGCAAACAGATCGTCGTAACCACCAATGGCTTGGTCATTAATAAAAATTTGTGGCACAGTGCGGCGTCCACTTAAACGTTCCATTTCTTGGCGTTTTGTAGAATCCAAATCAATACGAATTTCCTGGTAATCTAATTTTTTTGAAGCCAATAATTGTTTGGCACGTGTACAGTAGGAGCAATTTTCTTTGGTGTACATAATAATTTTTGTCATGGCATTATCCTTTTACTAAAGGCATCTCTGCTTCTTTCCAGCGACGTATCCCACCGGCCAGTATATGTGTATTGAATCCATATTTTGCTAATAAGCTTGCAGCACGAGGTGATTCAAGACCGGTAGCGCACACGATGATGATGGGCTGTGCTTTTGACTGGTCGAGTTTTCTGTATTTGCTTTCCAATTCGGCGAGTGGGATTGAAACAGCATCGACAATATGTCCGGTTGAAAATGCATCTGTGTTTCGGATATCAAGCACGATTGCATTTTGACGATTAATCATTTGTGTAGCAAGGGCAGGGCTCAGCTGTTCTGCACCTTGTTTTGATTTGATGAGTTCAAGAAAGGTTAAAAGTACTAATACAATCACCAATGCTGCACTGAGCAACGCATGATGTTGTGCGAATAATAAAATGTCTTGCATTGTTTCACCTGAGATTAAAGAGCCTGTGATTATACACAGGGGTCTAGCGAATCACCAGAAAAAAGCCTGTTTACTAGCGGGTACTCCTGGCACAGCACCAGACATCAATTTTCTGTACACCGTGTTGTTTGAGAACTTTACAAAATTCAGTGACAGTACTGCCTGTCGTGATGACATCATCAATGACTGCCACATGCTGTCCTGTAAAATTTTCCGTCACACTAAAAGCGCCTTTCACATTTTTACGTCGTTCAGTGGCGAGGAGCGTTGCCTGGGGAGCGGTTGATTTGCTGCGATGGCAATGCGTTGTGTCTATAGGTAGTTTGAGCATATTAGCAATAGGACGTGCTATTTCCAGGGCTTGGTTGAAACCGCGCTCTTTTAAGCGAGTGGGATGTAAGGGGATAGGAATGATGAGATTGGGTAAGGGTTTGGTTTTATACCATACTTGCAGCACTGCCGCTGCCAGTTGCTCACCTAGGAGTCTGGCATTGACAAGTGCCTGATTAAATTTAAGTTCCAAAATAAGTTTGATGAGGGGTTGTTGATACGAATAGAGCGCATGAGTGGCATCGAAAGGAGGTGTTTTTTGTAGACACTGACCGCACACCAGGAGCTCCCGCTGAAAAGGGCGGGAACTCCTTTCTTGTTTATATGCTGCGCATAAGCAAAGCTTATGCTCGCACTCAGAGGGAAGAATCGCGATTCTCCCCTCTGAGAACACCCCATCGCGTAAGGTCAGCGGTTCCCGCTGGCCGCACATCCATTCTGTCTGAGGTAAAGGGATCGCACAGTATAAGCAGCCGGGTGTCAGAAGAGGAAGCATGGAGTGGCAAGGGTCGCAAAGATCCTGATGACGTTGTGATGGGTGATGACAGAGAATGCAGGTAAAAGGCAGAAGCCAAGTGCACATTTTTTTGAGATAATGTTTTTTTATTTGCATTTCAGGATCCTTGTGTTGAAAAGTCGATTTGAGCATATTTCTCCATCAGACTATGATTTAGCTGCTGTGTTAATTCGTGAGGTTGGAGATCAACTATTAGAACGTTTAGAGTTAGTGGCTTTAAAACCTAAACGTGTGATGGATGTGGGTTGTGGAGCGGGGTATTGCACGCGGTTGTTACAAAAACGTTATCCGACAGCGGAGGTATGGGGTATTGATGACTCAGCTCAGATGTTAGCGTATGCCCAGGAATTAAGTTTATCGAAAATAAGGTGGCAGTACGCGTCGCTTAATACATTGCCAGCGGAAGATCAGAGTATCGATTTGCTGATAGGAAATCTAGTTTTGCCATGGTGTACAGATTTAAAAAAAGTCGTGCAAGAGTGGCGACGTGTTTTACGACCAGAAGGGTTATTGATGTTTAGCACTTATGGCCCTGATACGCTACGTGAATTGCAAGGGCAAGCTATTCAATTGCCTCATTTTGCAGATATGCATGATCTGGGTGATCTGTTAGTGCTTGCGGGTTTTGCGGGCCCTGTGCTCGATGTAGAGTATTTTACATTGACGTATAGAGAACAACAACGATTACAAGATGAATTGCAACTAACGAATTTTATTTCCGGGGAGGAAGTAGTAGGGGCGCTCGAAAAAAATAGAGAGGGAGTGATCTCTCTGACTTACGAAATCGTGTATGGACATGCATGGAAGCCTGAGGTCAGTCAACATGCGCTGGCAGAAGAGGGTATTGTTAAATTTCCTTTAGCGCATTTGCGAGGGCGAAGAGGCGATGAGTAGTAAAAAGGATATTTTTATAGGAATAGACGGCGGCGGCTCTAAATCCAAGGTACGCATCGAGGATTGTGACGGCAATTTATTAGGCCAGGCTGTGGGCGGGCCTGCTAATATTCGTTTATCGGTAGAAGGTGCATGGCACTCTATTTTTTCTATATTAGAAGAAGTATTGCAACCGCAAGGGATTTCTTTAGAGAATAAAAATTATCGTTTTCACGCTGGATTAGGTTTAGCGGGTTGTGAAGTGATGGAGGCTGTGCAAGCCTTTTTAAAATTCCCGCATCCTTTTTCTACCATTGAATTGAATACAGATGCGCATATTGCCTGTCTGGGTGCGCACAAGGGTGCAGAGGGTGCGATTATTATTGTGGGTACGGGTGTTGTGGGTTATCAAGTGGAGGCGGGGCGAGGCATGCGCGTCAGCGGTTGGGGTTTTCCGCATGATGATGAAGGTGGAGGGGCGTGGTTAGGATTAGAGGCAACGCGTTTAACATGTCAATGGTTAGATCAGCGCGCAGAAAAATCTCCTTTAGTAGAAGATATTTTTGCTTATTTCAATCAAGATATGGAACAATTTGTAACATGGGCGAATCGCGCTAATTCTACTGAATTTGCACGATTGGCACCCATCGTGATTAATCATAGTCAGCAGGAAGAAATGGCTGCAGTACGTTTAATGAAAAAAGCAGCACATGCAATTGATAAAGTCGATCATGCGTTAACAAAAATGCGTATACAAAAAAAAGCATTACCTTGTTGCTTATTAGGTGGTATTGCACCTTTTATTGAATCGTGGCTCAGTGCAGAGTTACGTGCTACTTTTGTGACGCGAGAAGGTGATGCGAATGCAGGTGCTATTTTAATGATTCGTGAGCGAGTTAAGGATACGTTGTGAATCTTATTTTAACGGGTCTTCAAGTGTATGCGGAACAAGGCATTTTGTCAGACGTAGCGGTTGTGATAGGTGATGGATTGATTCAATCCATTGCTCTTGCAACACAAGTGCAAAATACAGTTGCAGATGAAGTATTATCTTTTCCAGCGAATTATCATCTTGTAGCAGGCTTTATTGATTTGCATGTGCATGGTGTGGGTGGTTGTGATGTGATGGATGCAACGCCGCATGCGTTACAGAGTATGAGTAAAATGCTTGCAGCAGAAGGAACCACAGGATTTCTTGCCACGACTATGACAGCGAAAGTGGATGAAATTGAAAAAGCATTAGTGACTGTGCGTGATTTCATGAGTGCAAAACAAGAGGTCAATGGAGCTGCTATTTTGGGGGTGCATTTAGAAGGCCCTTTTATTTCACCTAAAAAAGTAGGTGCGCAGCGTATAGATCAAACGCTTGCACCGGATATTTTAATCCTTGAGCATTGGCAAAAAGTAGCAGAAAGTGTGATTAAAGTGGTGACATTGGCTCCTGAATTATCTAACAGCGTTGGATTTATTCGTTATTTGAAACAGAAAAATATCATTGCAGCGTTAGGTCATACAGATGCAACGTATGCTGAAACGTTGACTGCGATTTCTGAGGGTTTAAGTTATGTGACGCATTTATTTAATGCGATGCGTGGTATTCATCAACGCGAACCTGGTGCTGTGACAGCGGCACTGTTGTCAGAACACGTTGCGACAGAATTAATTGTAGATGGTATTCATATACACCCTGCTATTGTGCAATTGATTTTGAAATTAAAAAGTAAAGAAAAAATGTTATTAGTGACGGATGCGATGCGTGCTAAATGTTTAGGTGATGGGACTTATGATTTGGGTGGTCAAAATGTTATTGTTAAAGAGGGTGTGGCCACATTAGCAGATGGCACGTTGGCAGGCAGTACTTTGAAAATGCCTGCGGCGATTCAAAATATAGTGCGTTTTACGCAATGTAGTTTGTTTGATGCATTCAAGATGGCTTCGGAAAATCCGGCGAAGGTGTTAGGGATTTTTGATAGGAAAGGCAGTATAACGGTAGGGAAAGAAGCGGATTTAGTAGTGCTGGATGAGCATTTTGCGGTGGTTTTAACGGTGTGTAGGGGCAAGGTTGTCTATCGTCAGCAGACATAATCGTGCCCGCGTGCATCATTGATAGCAATAGCGGCCAAGAAAAGACGCACGCGGGCACGATCGTTGAACGTAACTGTTCACGGGGTTCTAGAATTTCAAAATAATCGTTCGAGATTGGCCAAAAATGAGGTTTGCTGCTTAGGGCGTGAACGCTTACCGTTGAACAACTACCTTTTTTCTTTCTTAATCCTCGGCTTCTGCCGCATCACTCTCACTACATTTTTATTATTCCGTATTTTCCTTAAAATCCGCGCAAGATGAATGCGATCGCGTGCGGTTATAGTTAAATTCACTGAAAAATAGCGTCCGTCGAATTCTTCAACATTAATATTTGAAATATTGGATTCAGCTTCAGAAATCGTAAGAGCCAGGCTGGCCAAGCTGCCGCGTTGATTTAAAATACTGACAATTAAATCAATAGGAAAATCACCTTGCACGTTCTTTTCCCAGTGTAGAGAGACATATTTGTCAGGATCTTGTTGATAGGCTATGAGTGCTGGGCAATGTTCAACATGAACCATGAGTCCATGGCCTGGTTTGATATAGCCGCCGATAGGATCGCCAGGTATGGGTCTGCAGCATTTTGCAAAAATAACAACGATTCCTTCTGTACCTGCAATGGCGAGTGTATCGGAGGTGGCAGGCTCTATTGCGACTGTTTTATCGCTCAAGTCGTGGAGTTTAGCTAATTGTTTAGCGGCAAGCAGTGCAGCGCGATTCCCAATACCCACTTCTTCATAAAAATGATTGATTGAATCTAGCTTTGCTGTTTTCACTAATGTTTCCAGGTGCGCGGGTAAAATTTTTAAAAGTGAAAGTCCAAAAGTATGTAACGATTTTTCTACCAGACGTTTGCCTAACTCCATGGATTCATGACGTTGTTGTTTTTTTAGAAAATGCTTGATGGTGCTCCGTGCTTTTCCTGTCACAATAAAACTAAGCCAGGCCGGATTGGGTCGTGCGCCAGATGAAGTGATAATTTCAACTTGTTGGCCATTGATTAAGGGTGTGCTTAAAGGTGCAAGACGACGATCTAATTTTGCAGCAACGCAGGTATTACCCACATCAGAGTGAATGGCATAAGCAAAATCAACAGCGGTTGATCCCGCAGGTAATTCTAAAATACTGCCTTTAGGGGTAAATACATAGACTTCATCGGGAAATAAATCAGTCTTTACATTTTCAATGAATTCCAAAGAGTTCTTTGAGCTTTTATGCATTTCCAAAACGCTTTTCAACCATTCTTGTGCACGTTGTTGTGCCTCACCCAAGACAGATTTTTCTGTTTTATAAAGCCAATGAGCGGAAATGCCATATTCTGCCATTTTATGCATTTCTTCAGTGCGAATCTGGACCTCAATGGGTACGCCATAAGGACCAAATAAAGTGGTATGCAAGGATTGGTAACTATTTGCTTTGGGGATTGCAATATAATCTTTAAAACGTTGAGTGAGTGGCTTATAAAGATTATGTAAAATGCCAAGCACGCGATAACAAGTATCTACTTTATCGACAATAACGCGGAATCCATAGACATCCATCACTTCTGAAAAAGACAAATGTTTTTCGTGCATTTTTTTGTAAATGCTATAAATATGTTTTTCACGGCTGGTTAATGAGCGCGCGCGTAAGTTAAATTTTTGGAAATTTTTCTCAATTTGCTCATCAATAAATGTCATCATTTCCTGACGGCTGCCACGTGCTTTTTCTACTGCTTTTTGCAGAATTCGGTAGCGCATCGGATAAAGTGTAGCAAAGCCAAGATTTTCAAACTCGACACGAAAAGCATGCATGCCCAGTCTATTCGCAATAGGAGCGAAAATTTCTAATGTTTCTTTAGCGATGCGGCGACGTTTTTTGCGCGGCAGACTTTCGATAGTGCGCATATTATGTAAACGGTCAGCCAATTTGATGAGAATGACGCGAATATCGCGTGCCATTGCCATCACCATTTTACGAAAATTTTCTGCTTGTGCCTGAGCGCGTGTTTCAAATTCAATTTGCGTTAATTTCGTGACGCCATCAACAAGATCCGCAATTTCTTTGCCAAATTGAGCAGTAATGTCTTGCTTTACGATATGGGTATCTTCGATGACATCATGTAAGATTGCGCCAATAATGGTAGGGGGATCCATGTGTATTTCAGCTAAAATTTTCGCAACAGCAAGAGGGTGGGTAATATAAGGTTCGCCCGTATGACGCTTTTGTCCTTCGTGCGCTTTGATAGCAAGCTGATAAGCTTCTTCAATGATCTTAATTTGTTGATCATCTAGGTAGCTTGCTAATTCAGTGCGCAGCGATTCAAATTCGATCAAGTGGTTTGTCCCTGGGTGATATATTTCTTATTATCTATCTTCCTTGAGGGCTTGATCAATAGCTTAATGACCTAACCTTCCTCAGACCCAATGGAGTGGTCGTCGGTTTCAGGTGTGGTAATAGTAGGTGTTATTGTCGCGGTATCCTCTGCTGCAGGGGCGAGCGGCGCCTGATCTACTTCATGCGCATCACTAAAATCAATATGCCCGTGAGCAATTTCGCGTAATGCGACCACAGTGGCTTTATCGTTTTCCCAAGGAACGGTAGGATCGACGCTGCCTCTCATTAACTGACGTGCCCGTTTGGCAGCTAACATAACTAATTCAAAGCGATTATTGACGTTTTCTAAACAGTCTTCAACGGTAATACGTGCCATTTGTTGCATACCTCTACGAAAGTCTTTGTAAAAACCGCCTATCTTACCGATTTTTTTGTAAATATGCCAGGAGTTCCCGCTGAAAAGCGCGGGAACTCCTTTCTTGTTTATGTACTGCGCGTCAGCAAAGCTGACGCTTGCACTCAAGGGGGAGAATCGCGATTCTCCCCCTTGAGAATCCCTCATCTGCAAAGAAAACATCGATAAGTGTTTACTGGTATGTCTAACGCTGAACCGTCTAAGATAACACCGTAAATTCCGCCAATAACTTATCAAGATTAATGGCCTGTTTTGTTTGTAATAACCGAGTGGCTTGTACTATTGCCTTTAAATCATTCACGGCCGTATCAAAATCCGCATTCATTACCACATAGTTGAAATGATGAATGCGTGATACCGTTTCGCGTGCATCGGCTAAGCGTTGTTGTATGACTTCTGCACTGTCTTGAGCGCGATCACGTAAGCGTTTAGCGAGATCGGTCAATGACGGCGGTAAAATAAAAATGCTGACACAATCCGGAAACAAGCCTTGAATTTGTTCGCAGCCTTGCCAGTCAATTTCTAAAATAACATCGATACCTTGAGCTAATGTTTTTTCTACCCAGCTTCGTGATGTGCCATAATGGCAATTGAAAACAGTGGCATATTCTAAAAAATCGTTATGTTCTATCATGCGTTGAAATTCAGTTTCATTGATGAAGTAATAATTAATACTATCGATTTCAGCAGGACGTTGTGGTCGGGTTGTGTGTGAAATGGAGACGGTAATAGCGGGCAAAGAATCAATGAGCGCTTTGACTAAAGTAGTTTTACCTGTACCTGATGGGGCAGCCACAATATACAGAGTTCCTTGTCTAGACATAGTTATTCTACCTGTGATGTCGTTTGATGATGTTTCACCATGCGATCAATCATTGAAGTGGTTGAAAGATCTTTGACTAAGCCTAACACACGGACTTCGCCGCCGTAAGCAAATACAATGTCTGCGCCTACAACTTGGTCGGGTTGATAGTCGCCGCCTTTGACTAAAATATCGGGCTGTAATAGTTTTAATAAACGTTCTGGCGTGTCTTCTGTAAAAGAGGTGACCCAATCCACTGCACCTAAGCCTGCCAAAACTGCCATACGTTGTTCCCTATTGTTGATAGGGCGGCTGGATCCTTTTAAGCGTGTCACTGAGTGATCTGAATTAACAGCGACAATTAAGTAGTCGCCTAATTGTTTCGCTTGTTGTAAGTAGGTGACATGACCTGCGTGTAAGATATCAAAGCAGCCATTCGTAAATACAATACGCTGGCCATTAGCACGTGCTTTAGCCGCAGCCAGTACTAATTGTTCTTCACTCATGATGCTTGTAGGGGCATGGGGTGTATCAATGAGAGCAGCTTGTAGTTCCGATGCATTGACTGAAGCAGCCCCTAATTTGGCAACTACTAAACTGGCCGCTAGATTATCCAGTGTCATGTCTTCAGGCAGTGTTGCACCTGCATCTTCAGCTGCACCGAGTACTGCGATGACTGTATCACCTGCGCCGGTTACATCAAATACTTCACGCGCATGCGCTGGCAACTGTATTTCATCCATATTTTTTTGAATGAGCGTCATGCCGCGTTCGCCGCGTGTTAATAATAAGGCATCGATAGCCTGTTCTGTTAAGAAGTGGTGTGCTTTAGTTGCAATGTCATGTTCGGTGTAGCAAAGCCCCACAATCGCTTCAAATTCTTTGTAATTAGGTGTGATTGCAGTAGCCCCGCGATAAATACTAAAATCCAGGCCTTTGGGGTCAACGAAAACGGGAATATTCGCTTTTTTAGCGCGTCGGATTAATTCGGGGGCGCATGCCAGGGTGCCTTTACCATAGTCAGATAAAATGACTAGATGGGTCGTTAGTAAGTACTGTTCATAGTGTTGAAGAAATATTTCCATATTAAAAGCAGGAAATTTTTCTTCAAAATCTAAACGAATGAGCTGCTGGTGCCGACTCATGACACGTAATTTAGTGATAGTACGTGCATTGGCATTTTGTAAAATGCGGTGTGTGACATTGGCTTTAGCCAGTTGGTTTTCTAATTGGTATGCGGCATCATCATTTCCTGCAACGCCAAGCAAGCTGACGTTTGCACCTAATGCAGCAATATTAAGTGCTACATTTCCTGCACCACCAGGCCGTTCATCCAGTTGATTGATTTTGACAATAGGGACGGGCGCTTCAGGCGAAATACGGCTTGTCTCACCAAACCAGTAACGATCTAGCATGACATCGCCGACTACGAGTACAGAAGCTTTTGTAAAATCAGGTAGTTGAGTTTTCATAAACCCTTGGATGCGTATTAAAAAATTTTGCTATTTTAGCACAGGGCTTATCTATGTTTCTACTACGTTTGGCGTAGGATGGGAATTGTAAAATAATACGTTTCACTGAAGGCTAGCATGTAAGGGAATGTTTTAAGTGGCTAGCTTTAATATCTGCAGTAACATTTTGAGCCATAAAGTGGTTATCAACGTTAGCAAATAAATGGAAACCACCATTGTATAACATGCTCCATTTAAGTGTAGAAACAAGTGCAACTAAGAAACAGGGTCCAGTAGCTATAGCTATTGGTAAACAGCATATTACTGCAAAAAGTATATCTACCAGGCTATCCAAGCACTGAAAAGCAAAATTTCGTAATTTTGCTGAAGCAGTACGGCTGCTCGATACATTTTTAAATGCTTGCACGAGCTTATCAAAAGCCTTTTCATTTTCTGGTATTTCCCACCAGTCACAAGTTTGTGTCGAATTCTGGTATTTCCCACCAGTCACAAGTTTGTGTCGAATTGATTTTTTCTTTGAGGTTGTGAATGGCTTGGTTTAGAGCTGGTATGTGTCGTTTTAAGTCTTGCTCATTAAATTCTCCGGCTTGTGCATCTTTGTGCAAACGATTAAGCCAAATATTCAGCAACTTAGTCATGTTTTCTGCTGTAGGCGCGAGCAATATAGTCGGATTTTCTGCTGTAGGTAGTAGCTTATCATTTTCATGAGTAACTGTTGTAGATGGCTGATTACTCTCATCAACCATCGAACGTAGTTCGGTATCAAATGTCGGTGACGCTATTACCGAGCTAAATAGTGTCTGTTTCTCAGAGACATTTCCAAAAGATTGATACACATCTTTTGTAGACCAGGATTTCCCTAAGATTCTGCTTATATAGGCTTGCCATCTTTTAATTACCTTTCGCTCAGTTTGAGATTGTGCATTGTACATTATCAGTGCTTTTTAATGCAATAAACATTATTCTGCGTAAAATAAATACATTGCAGCTTCTCAGCGGTAAACAAACCCTTTTAATAAAGTCGTTTTTCACCCGGCGGGCGAGTTTTAAAACGTTTGTATTGCCAAACATATTGTTCGGGCTTGTTACGAATGGCTTCTTCTAAAATGGCATTCAAGCGTGTTGCATCGACTATAGGGTCGTCAGAGGGAAAGTTTTCTAGCGGAGGGGAGAGCATTACATCGTAACCTAAGTCATCACGTCGATAAAAACTGATAGGGATCACGGCAGCGCCGCTGAGGCGAGCAATACGGGACGCGGAAGTCAATGATGCGGTGGGTATACCAAAAAAAGGAGCAAAAACACTGTGTTTAACGCCTGCATCGATATCATAGGCATACCAGATTGCCATATTATCTTCGAGTGCTTTGAATAATTCACGAACGCGATTACGAGGAATGTAATGCACATAATGTTTTTTACGAAAACGTTCATGAATATGGGAGATGAAGGCTTTTTTATGGGGGCGGTACATGACGGCAAAAGTATAGTGTTTTCTGATTAATCGACCTACCATTTCAAGACAGGTAAAATGAGGACCAATTAAAATAATGCCTTTGCCTTTTTCAAAGGCTTTTTCTGCGTAATCTAATCCATATATTTTATATAAGTTATTTATTTTTTTATCGGGCAACCACCATGCCATGGCTGCTTCTATTACACCAATACCTAAAGAAGCAAAATTTTTTTTAGCGAGCGCAAGACGTTCTTGCGTTGTTACGTTTGGAAAACACAGCTGTAGATTGATGAGTGTGGTGTGTTTTAATTTAGTGGGAAATAGAAATAAAAATTTTCCCATATTGCCACCAATCGCTATTTGCCACCGATAGGGTAACCGCGTGATAAGCCAGAGTAATCCAAAAGCGCACCAGACAGGCCAGTAAAGTGGGTTAAATAGCATTACATTTTTTTTAATATCTCGCATGCTAGCGCTCTATAGCCATGTCAGAAAAGAGTATTGTGACGTATGATAGCAGAATAAAAATCGATGTGAGTGAGAGATTATGCAAGAGACTAAGATTGGCATCCATTGTTTTATTTCTGGGCGGGTGCAGGGTGTATGGTATAGAGCGTCTACACAAGAGAGAGCAAAGGCGCTTGGATTAACAGGATGGGCCCGTAATTTGCCGGATGGACGGGTTGAAGTCATGGCTTTTGGAGAAAAAGAAAAAGTCATGCAGCTCTATAGTTGGTTGCAGCATGGACCTGAGCTGGCTAAGGTGGAAGCGGTGAGTTGTGATGAAATTGCATGGCAGGAACAGGCATGTTTCGGGGTGAAATAGGGGATTTTTATATGAAAATAGTGCGTTATTTGATGTTACTTTGGTTTGGGATAGGAATGAGTTTTGCCGAGGCGACTATTAAGATACCCATGTATTTGGTGAGTGGTAATCAGTCGGGAAAAGCAATTGGTGTTATACGGGCGGATGATACTGTATACGGTTTGCTGTTAACGCCTAATTTGCATGGATTAATGCCGGGGGTGCATGGGTTTCAGGTGCATGATTTTCCTTTTTGTCAGCATCATGCTATAGGCGCGGGTGGACATTTGGATCCGCAAAAAACAGACCAGCATCGTGGACCGTATTCGGGTGATGGGCATTTAGGTGATTTGCCTGTGTTGATTGTGAATGCGAGAGGGCGGGCGACATTAGCAGTCTTGGCACCCCGATTGACGTTATCAGAGATTCAGGGGCATGCAATGATCATTCATAGGGGTGGCGATAATTATTCGGATACGCCTGAGTTACTTGGCGGCGGCAGCGGGAAATTGGCTTGTGGGGCAGTGCCTTATTATTAAGTGAACGAGATTGCTCTAGTTATATCGCAACCATCTCAAAATCATCTTTAGATGCACCGCATTCAGGGCATTGCCAGGTCAGCGGGACGTCATCCCAGCATGTTCCGGGCGGGATACCATCGTCTGGCCAGCCGTGAGCTTCATCGTAAATATAGCCGCAGAGTAGACACATATAACGTTTGTATTGCATGAGTTGTCGCTTCCTGAAATCGTGAAAAGTGGCTTATCGTACATGAAATGATATCTGTTCGTCATCTATAGTCATATTATATTGCTTTGCAGGGATGTTCTGAGTAATATTCGTGCATATTTTAAGGGGGCTCCTGATGACAGAAACTTTATTTGCTAAAGCGCAACGTTATATACCAGGTGGTGTTAATTCTCCAGTGCGTGCATTCCAGGGTGTAGGTGGTGATCCTGTGTTTTTTAAATCAGCGTCGGGTGCTTATATTATCGATGAGCAGGGTCGTTCTTATATTGATTATGTAGGATCTTGGGGGCCCATGATTGTGGGACATGCGCATCCGCATGTGATTGCAGCAGTCACTCAGTGTTTGCAGCATGGATTGAGTTTTGGTGCGCCTACTTCACTTGAAGTGCAGCTTGCAGAAAAAATTTGTCAGTTAATGCCAGGGATTGAAAAAATTCGTATGGTTAATTCAGGCACGGAAGCAACGATGAGTGCAATCCGGCTTGCGCGTGGTTTTACGCAGCGTCATAAAATAATTAAATTTGCGGGTTGTTATCATGGGCATTCAGATTCTTTATTAGTGCAATCAGGATCGGGTGCATTAACATTAGGTGTTCCTAGTTCAGCAGGCGTGCCTGACAGTATTGTACAGCATACATTAGTGGCTGAATTTAATCGGCTAGATACGGTAAGAGCATTGTTTGAAAAATATGAAGAGGATATTGCAGGGATTATTGTGGAACCTGTTGCAGGTAATATGAATTGCATTCCACCGCTACCTGAATTTTTACCGGGGTTACGTGCGTTGTGTGATCAGTACGGTAGTTTATTGATAATGGATGAAGTGATGACAGGGTTTCGTGTGGCATTGGGTGGTGCTGCAGCACGCTATAATGTTAAACCCGACATTACGACGCTCGGTAAAATTATTGGTGGAGGGATGCCAGTCGGTGCATTTGGCGGGCGTACGGATATTATGCATTGTATTGCACCACTGGGCTCGGTTTATCAGGCAGGTACGTTATCAGGTAATCCCATTGCAATGACTGCAGGCTTGGCAAATTTGGAATTGGTTACTGAACCTCATTTTTATGAAAAATTAGAAGTCACAACACAACTATTGATGCAGGGATTGCAAGAACGAGCCCAAGTGGCTGGTCTATCTTTATTGACCACGGCGGTTGGCGGGATGTTCGGTCTCTTTTTTACAAATGCTGACAAAATAGAAACGTATGCGGATGTGATGCAATGTGATGTCAATCAGTTTAAGAAATTTTTTCATGGGATGCTACAGGAAGGGATTTATCTTGCACCTTCAGCTTATGAAGCAGGGTTTGTTTCTTCGATGCATGGGTTGGATGAAGTGACGCAAACATTAAATGCGGCGGAGAAAGTTTTTTTACAAATGAGAGAGTCATCAGTTTGAAGGCGTAACAGGGCCTAATATGGCTAATACTATAATCCCGATTAAGAAGATAACGGGTATTTCGTTGAGCCAGCGATAAAAAACATGTCCATGTTTATTGTGGTCGTGTTTGAAATCATAAAGCAATTTGCCTAAATAAATATGGTAAATGCCCAGTAGGAAAACTAAACCCAATTTGAGTTGCATCCAGTGCATGTGCAGGTAGACTGTTCGGTTAGCGCTTAATAGCCATAATCCCAGTAGAATTGTTAAAATGGCTCCAGGCGTAGCAATACCGTAATAGAGTTTTCTTTCCATGATCTTAAAGCGGGCGTTACTGATTTTATCTGTTGCTTCAGCATGATAGACATATAAACGAGGTAGATAAAATAAGCCGCTAA
>JBGAPT010000053.1:0-12878 GCA_044221135.1 Gammaproteobacteria bacterium | reverse complement strand
GATTTGCTTTTTCTTCTGCTGCTGTCAGTTGTTGTTGTAATTCTACATTGGATACCACTTCAGCAGTTGCAGGTTCGTCATAGGACGATTCAGGTGTGTCACCTGTTTTGTGAGTTTTTGATGGCACATTGACCTCCGTTAAAATAATTAAATTATAAACAATTTCTTCTTGACTGAACGTTAGTATTCTCTAAGACGATACTCATCACAGTGTCATTCCCGCGAAGGCGGGAACCCATCGTAACTTATCTCTCAACCCGCATCACATCTCGATAATTCAATTTTTATCGCACTGTTTTATCGTTTAACTGCATTTGCAAAATGGGTTCCCGCCTTCGCGGGAATGACACATTTATTTTTATACTTCAACAAGTTCAAATCATCTCACGTAATACTGATGACATTAACTTAATATTTTAATATAAGATCACATCAACCCTGATTCAATGCCGCCGATAATAATTTTGCCGTCATATCCACCGCCGAAATCACCCGATCATAAGGCATACGTGTCAATCCAATGACTCCCAAACTACCTAATAATTGGCCATCGACTGAGTATGAAGCCGTTACAATACTACAATCATCTAGCGCCTCATACCCCGATTCTCTACCAATAAAAATCTGAATCCCCTCAGCTTCTAACGCATGATCCAATAAATTCAAAATTTCCTGCTTTTCTGTAAACGCATCAAACAAAATACGCATCCGGTCAAGATCTGCTTCACTCTGTGTACAATTTAACAGATTATTCTGCCCCGCCATGATGTAATCTTTAGTCACTGCCTCTTGCGTATCAAAAGCTTTATGCCCTACATCGACTGCTGCTTGCAATAGCCGCGCCATTGTATCGCGATCATCCCTAATCTCTTTGATTAATTCTGTACGAATCGTTAATAAACTCTTACCCGCATAGTGCGCATTCAAATAATTGGCCGCTTGTTGCAACTCGCTTTTTGAATAAATACGATCCGTATAAATAACACGATTTTGGACTTCTCTGTCATTTAATACCAAAATCACTAAGACTCTATTTGCTGAAAGCGCCAAAAATTCCACTTGCCGTAATTCAATACGATTCCGGCGTGGTAAAGCAACAACACCCGCTAACTGGGTCAAACTGGATAACAAAAAAGAAGCCGAATGCAACAGACTAGGCATTGCTAAATCAGGGTCAAGCCTCATTTTTAAAGTCGCGACCTCAGTACTTTCTAATGGTTTGACCTTTAACAGCGTATTCACAAAAAACCGATAACCCGATGTAGTTGGAATACGACCTGCAGAGGTATGAGGAGAAGCTAAGTAACCTGCATTTTCCAAGTCCGCCAAAATAGCGCGAATGGTGGCTGGACTTAAGCCTAACGCACTTTCTTCCGATAGGGTTCTTGAGCCGATCGGGGTACCATCTTGTATATAACGCTCAACCAGCGTTTTTAATATTTGTTGCTCTCGCTGATTAATAGAAGGATCATTCATTTAAATTTCTCTTGTAAAACTTATGCTTGCACTTGTGCTGAGAGAATCTCGCGATCCTCCCATCACGACCATCGCACCAGGTCAGCGGGAACTGCTGGTTAAATGGCCTAATATAACATAGAATTTCAACAATCGCTGAGTATAGGAATCATTATGTCAACCATGTTTAAAACAGTAGGCATTTTTGGCCGGGTCAAAAACGATGGGGTCAAAGAAACCCTCAAAGCACTAATTCATTTTCTCAATCAATTACCCCAAAAAGTACTCGTAGAGGCTGAAACCGCCGAACCCCTGAACAATCCTTCGCTAGAAACCATTACCCGTGACCAAATTGGCACAAAATGCGATCTTTTAATTGTAGTCGGTGGCGATGGAAGTTTGTTGCACGCAGCCCACGCTATCGTCAACCAAACAATCCCTGTGCTCGGCATTAACCGCGGCAGCCTAGGTTTTCTCACAGACATTCTGCCAACAGAATTAGAAAAAGTAAAATCCATCTTAGAAGGAAAGTACATCTTAGAAAAACGGTTTTTACTGACATCCAATGTAAAATTAGACAATAAGTTAATAGGAAAAGACAATGCATTAAATGAAGTTGCTTTACTGCCTGATGCCAAACCCCATATGATCGAGTTTGAAATTTATATCGATAACCAGTTTGTTTGTAGTCAGGATTCAGACGGCTTAATCATTGCCACCCCCACCGGATCAACCGCTTATGCATTATCTGGCGGCGGGCCTATTTTACATCCACAACTCGATGCAATTGTCCTCGTACCCATGTTCCCTCATACGTTAAGTAGCCGACCCATCGTGGTCGAAGGCAATTGTGAAATTACCATTATAGTTTCCCCGAATAACCTTACCTCTCCTCGCCTCAGCTGCGATGGGCGTGAAGCACTCAGTGCACCCGGTGGCTGCCATATTAAAATTCAAAAAAATTCCAAGCCGTTGCATCTCATCCATCCAGTAGATTATCACTATTACAAAGCCTTGCGCAGCAAACTCCACTGGGGTAAAAAATTACAATATTCGAAGGGATAAGGATACCGTTATGTTGACTCAAATTCACATCCACAATTTGATCACCATCCATGAGCTCACGTTAGAGTTTAAAACCGGGACAACTGTGATTACAGGTGAAACTGGCGCTGGTAAATCGATTTTAATTGACGCCATACTCTTGGCCTTGGGCGCTCGCGCAACCGGTGATCTGGTACGACCCGGACAGGAAAAAGTCGATATTAGCCTGACTTTTGATGTAAGCAAATTACCTGAAGCAAAGCTCTGGTTAAAAAACCATGATCTATTAGATCAAGCAACCCAAGATTGCATTTTGCGCCGCACCCTTTATAAAGATGGCCGTTCACGCAGTTACATCATTTGGATGCCAAGCACCTTACAACCTTTACGTGAACTCAGCGAAACACTCATCCAAATTCATGGTCAACACGAACATCAATCCTTATTAAAAGCAGACAAACAACGCACTTTACTCGACCGTTATGCGGGCCATGCTCATTTAGTTGATAATGTACACGCACTTGCTGATGAGTGGCTCGCATTAAATCAAGAACTCACTGAGCTTCAACAACTCATGAATGAACGCACCTCCAGAGGCGAATTCTTGAAATTCCAATTACAAGAGTTAGAAGAATTACACTTACAACCCGATGAATTCACAGCGCTCGATTCAGAACATAAGCAGCTCGCACACGCCGATGAATTGTTACAAAATCTCAATCTCACATTAGGGTTATTAACTGACATCGAAGAACAAAATGCATTACACACACTCAATCAGGCATTGCAAACATTGGAAAAAGTCCGCCAAGTCGAACCTAAAATCACTATATGGATTGAGGCAATTCAAAATGCTATTGTACAACTCAGCGATACTGAAGATGAGTTACGTCGTTACCTTGATACTTTTTCACTAGATCCAGAACGTTTAGGTTGGCTGGAACAACGTATCAGCGCACTTTTCAATATGGCACGCAAACATAAGGTAGAGCCAAACGAGTTATACGATCTACAACAGAAATTAACCTCTGAAGAAAACAATCTAGCATTAAGTGATACACGTTTTGCTGAGTTAACAAAAAAAATAAGTGCGCTGACAGAACACTATTATACAGCTGCGAATAAACTCAGTAAAAGCCGCAAACAAGCTGCAAATAAGCTAGTCGCTGAACTCACTCAAATCATCCACGAACTTTCATTACCCCATGCTGAATTTGCTATTCACTTTGAAAAACATGAAATGCCCATCATCACCACCTATGGTATCGATAAGATTACTTTTCAAATTAAAACAAATGCGGGACAACCTTTACAACCTCTAGCAAAGATTGCCTCAGGCGGCGAATTATCACGCATTGCGCTTGCCATTCACATGACAACTGCATTGGAACATTCAACACCCACATTAATTTTTGATGAAGTGGATGTAGGGATTGGGGGTGGTACCGCTGAAATTGTAGGTAAATTACTACGCCGTTTAGGACAAACACATCAAGTACTTTGCATTACACACCAACCCCAAGTCGCAGCACTTGGGCATCAACATATACGCGTTTCTAAAATCCATTTAGATAACGCGCATCATACTCAAATTGAAACCCTCTTACCTCATGATAAAGTCAATGAGCTCGCTCGAATGCTAGGCGGCATAGAAATCACACCGAGGGTCTTAGCACATGCAAAAGAGATGATGGACAAGGTGATGTAATCATCGCCTTCATTTTTTCTTTCGGCCAAATTAATAGTCAATCTCCCTCACTGACACACCCTGCAAATCCCATAAATATTCAAACTGTGATCTGTCATACAAAACCCTGCTTTCTCAGCCACGGCCTGCTGCCGCTTCTCAATCACTTCATCCACAAACTCTTCTACATGCCCACACTTAACACAAACCAAATGATCATGATGTGTACCTAAATCCAACTCAAATACCGAATGCCCCTCAGAAAAGTGATGCCGCACCACCAAGTTTGCTTCCTCGAACTGAGTCAACACCCTATAAACTGTTGCAAGCCCAATATCATCACCCGATTCAATTAAAATTTTATAAATATCCTCCGCGCTCAAGTGCCGATCTTGCGCATTTTCCAATATTTCCAAAATCTTAACACGCGGAGTCGTAATTTTTAGCCCCGCTTTCTTCAAATCTGAGTTATCCACGATCAACCCCTATCAGACAAATAAATTATTCTAGCAGGTTACAAAACCATCCGAAATCAGATATCATCGCGCTTAATAAAATAATTATTCATTCGGAATCTGAACCATGCAAAAAATATTAATACTCTTCACTACGTTATTATTCCTTTCAGGCTGCGTCCACAAAATAAACGTACAACAAGGCAATCTCATCGAACAAGATAGCTTCAATAAGCTTCATACCGGTATGTCAAAAGAAGAAGTCCAAAGTCTCCTAGGTACCCCGGTATTAATTAATACATTCAGAGATAACCGCGTTGATTATGTCTACACTAATAAGCCGGGCTATGGCAAAGGCACAGAAAAAAACTTTACCTTGGTTTTCCAGGGAGATCGATTGAAAGAGATTGGCGCCATAACAGAACAGCAATTTGGGAAATAACCTTTTAGAGCTCGTTCATACGTTTTTCTTTTTAAATTCGTTTGTCTCCGGATCACTGCCAGCTAATGCCTTTTTTTCTGCCGTTACCTTTTTCTGTAATTGAGCACCCTGTGTCTTAGAGAAAAAGAAATTAAAAATTCGATCTCTCAAGCCTAAGCGTGGAACTTGAGAAGTATAGGTCGTACTCCCTACTTTTGTGTTAATAGATTTTGACTTCAGCGCCAGTTTTTTGCATTCCTTATCAATTCTTTTAAATGCAGCAAGACTCTCTCCTATAAAGCGAAAAGGGGCACCAGGGGCTAATCTAGAGAGCTCCTTAAAAAGTATATTACCTATTTTTACTGCTACTGGATTAGGGGGAGTTTTATATTTTTCTGACAACAGGTCTCTCAAAAATCTATCACGCTCTAAATCATTTACACAATTTAAATCTGACCATCCATCAAGAGCAACATCGAGTTGCGGATACACTGCAATAACAGGACCTATGATTTCATTCTTACTCAGGCGTAACAAATTGAAAATACCATTTCCGCGAACTTCAAAAGCATGCGGAGATATCGATATTGCTTGTTGAGCTTCTTTTGAAGACCTAATCTCTTTCTCTAATTCTTCTACAGCACGTTTAAAATGGAGCCCTACCTTCCCATAAGAAACAGGATAAAGCTCATCACTAAAACTAGCCAGACTAAATAATATGTCACTATACGCCCTATCCTTTAGCGTTTTCCCTGCTCCACTTCTATCACTAGCGCTCATAATTTTCCTCCTCATTTTATTCAAGAAAATCGCGATCTTTTTCAAGTATAGTACAAATAAAATATATTACTTAAATAAGCACATCTTCATTGAAAATAAGGTATTAACTGTTGAATTACTTTAAAAAACCACGCTTTTTATATTTCTTTTTTAATGATGGACGAATTGCTCGTTTTTTCCGTGCTTCCTTGGGATCCATGATCAATGGCCTATAAATCTCGATTCGATCATGTTGTTGTAACGTATCCATTAACGCTTTTTTCTTACCAAATATTCCTACTTTTTGTTTAGTTAAATCAATTTCTGGAAAGAGTTCTAAAATACCCGAACACTGAATTGCATCCTCTATGGCACAGCCTTCATCCACTTGAATGACAATAATGCGTTGCACCTCCGGTGTTGCGTACGCCACTTCAACCGTTATTTTTTGACTCGATGCCATAAACTTCCACCGCACGTTTACAAAAAAGATCCACTAGTGAATTCGCAATATGATTAAAAATAGGCTGAAATAATCTATCGATAAACCCTCCCGCTAAATCA
This sequence comes from Gammaproteobacteria bacterium, assembly GCA_044221135.1. Taxonomy (GTDB): domain Bacteria; phylum Pseudomonadota; class Gammaproteobacteria; order DSM-16500; family DSM-16500; genus UBA4722. The sequence goes on along the minus strand of JBGAPT010000053.1, from coordinate 6,493 downwards.
AATTCCAATTCCAATTTCACTTTGCATCCGTGTTCGCCCTGAGGCATAAAAATCCATCGGCCTTCCAAATGACGAAACGGTCCATGCACTAACGTAATTTCAATACGTTCATAAGGATGCAAATAATTGCGCGTACCAAAACTTTTATGAATACCTGACCAGACAACCTCCAGCGTCGCCTCTACTTCTTTTTCATCACGATGCAATACAGTACTCGCAGAACACCAAGGTAAAAAACGTGGATAATCTTCAATAGCATTGACTAATTCAAACATTTGTCGAGGCAAGTACATGACTGCCGCACTGCGTTTTATAACATTCATCTCTAATTTACTCTATTAATTTTAGCCAGACGCTATTATACTGCCTTGCCATGAATGACAAACAAAAATTTGACACAACCATCGCTGTAAACCGCAAAGCCCATCATGAATTTGCTATCGAAGATCATTATGAAGCAGGCTTAGTCTTACAAGGATGGGAAATAAAAAGTCTGCGGGCCGGACGGGTACAACTCGACCAAAGTTATGTATTATTAAAGAATAGCGAAGCATGGCTGCTGGGCTCTTCAATCACCCCCCTTTTGACCGCCTCAACCCATATCCACCCAGATCCCCAGCGCACACGAAAACTACTTTTACACCAAAGTGAGTTAAACAAACTGATTGGCAGCGTAGAACGCAAAGGTTATACGTTAATCCCACTGAAACTATACTGGAAAAATAACCGCGTTAAACTAGACATTGCCCTTGCAAAAGGCAAAAAACAACATGATAAACGAGCGACTGAAAAAGAACGTGATTGGGTACGTGAAAAACAAAGAATCATGAAAAAAAGCTAAGATTGCCGTGAATTCCTGTTAAATTTTTTCTTAATTTAATATGCTGCGCACCCGTATTTCAAACGGGAAGAATCACAATTTTCCCACTTTAAGAATCCTTCATCGTATGATGTCCGCGAGAACCGCTAAAAATTTACTAATATTTTTCCATTTCTTAGTGTATACTTCTAACGTTAAATCTCTTATGGGGGCGACCCGGCTTCGACGTGGGTTGCAAAGCCCGAGGGGCATGCCGAGGATGTAACTACCCTCGTAAAAAATGTTACAAAACAAATAGTTGCCAAAAACGACAACTTTGCTGTTGATGTAAACGCTGCTAACGACGTCAAATTCTTTGACGCTGCTGCAGCTGAAGACACCAAAGTCGCTTAATAACCGACACAGCACTTCTCACCGATCGTGCTTGTACGAACGGGGCTAACGCAAGTTAACCAGAGGAGTCATAACATACAAGCTCGCAGCAAAATCTGCCCGAGATCCGCTGCTAAAATCCCCAGGGCTCGCTACTTAGCCACCTTGCCCGTCAGGTGATAAGCAGCTAAAACCCAATGACAAGGCTACGCATGTAGAACCAAAGGTAGAGAGCTTGCGGACGCGGGTTCAATTCCCGCCGCCTCCACCAATTGACCTTCCTAAGAGTTCCAAAAACGTCTAAAACTCCTTGAAATAAATAGATTTTTTGTTTACCCTTCTTCCTACGAAATCCTAAAGAAGCCCCTAGAATCTAAATCGAATATGGGGCCTGAAATGGGGCTGAGCCCCCGATGAATGAAAGGAAGCCCCATGCCCTTAACAAACGTGCAAGTAAAGAACGCCAAGCCAAAAGATAAGTCTTATAAGATGGCTGATGAACGCGGGCTATATCTATTAGTAAATCCTAATGGCTCAAAGCTTTGGAAAATGAAATACCGCTATGTTGGACGAGAAAAAAAGCTTTCCTTTGGCAGCTACCCTGACGTATCGCTCGCCCAAGCAAGAGAAATGCGGGATGATGCTAGAAGTAAGCTTGCAAAAGACATCGACCCTGGTGTTTTAAAAAACTCACTCAAGCGGTCTAAACAAATAGCCGCAGAAAACAGCTTTGAAATAATTGCTCGCGAATGGCATGCAAAATTCACTCCGAAATGGACTAAAGAACACGGCGAACGGATTTTGATTCGCCTAGAGCAAAATATTTTTCCGTGGGTTGGCAAGCGGCCTATTATAGAAATCACCGCGCCCGAGCTGTTCTCAGCCTTACGCCGAGTTGAAGCAAGAGGTGCCATAGAAACTGCTCATAGAATTTCACAAGTATGCGGACAAGTGTTTCGCTATGCCATTGTAACTGGAAGAGCTGAACGTGATCCTTCCGCTGATTTACGCGGCGCATTAGCTCCTGTTAAACAAAAACATCATGCCAGCATCACTGATCCGCTTAAGGTTGGTAAGCTTCTGCAAGCCATTAATGCCTATGAAGGATTCTTCGTTACTAAATGCGCATTACAACTTGCCCCACTTTTCTTTGTTCGTCCTGGCGAATTACGCCATGCTGAATGGAGCGAGTTTGATTTAGAAAAAGCAGAATGGAGAATACCGGCAGAAAAAATGAAAATGCGAGAACAGCATATTGTTCCGCTTTCTACGCAAGCAATTACCCTATTGCAAGAACTTAAAGCTTTTACAGGCCATAGCAAATATGTTTTTCCCAGCGTTCGCTCTTCAAAACGTCCAATGTCTGAAAATACAGTATTAGGCGCATTGCGTCGTCTTGGCTATACCACCGATGAAATGACAGGCCATGGATTCAGATCAATGGCTTCTACCCTACTCAATGAACAAGGCTGGAACCGTGACGCTATTGAACGACAGCTTGCTCATGCGGAACGTAATAATATCCGCGCCGCTTATAATTACGCTGAATACTTGCCTGAGCGTCGCAAGATGATGCAGCATTGGGCGAATTATTTAGATGCGTTAGCAAATGGAGCTAACGTGAAATTACCTAATATTGCATAGCACACCAGCGTAATAGGTTTTTATACTAAAACATTTATTATCAGAGTGTTATATATTTTATATGTCCCTAATTGACGTATATGGTTTATATGCTATAATTTATTATATGTCCTAAATTGGCGATATTATCATGCGTACTAAATACTCAAAGAGCATCGAGTTCAAAGCTCTAAATCGCATCAAAACGATTCGTGGCAGCGTGGTATTACGCAAAGATTTTAATGGTCTTGGTTCTTACCGTCAGGTGAGCAGAGCGATTAGCAGGCTTATTGAAGAAAAAAAACTAGTAAAAATTGGAACTGGCATTTATGCTAAAGCTTACCCTTCTAAATATTCCAATACTCCTCTAATCAAAAACGGCACTGACTCTACTCTCAGACAAGCATTAAAACGTTTAGGTATTGCTTTTGAGCCTGGCAACGCAGAGAAGGAGTATAACGAAGGTAAATCAACTCAAATACCCATGCGTAATATTGTTAGGCTAAAAAGCCGATGCCGTCGACGTATTGGATATATAAACAGTGAATTAATTTTTGAGAAAAATATAAATGCTAAATAAAAAAAATTTACATGAATTAATTGCTACGACACGTCAACATATTAACTTGCTTGAAGCTGCGATTGAAAAAGATTACTACGTAACCCAAGTTATTCATGCTTTCTCCAATTTAGAAAACGAAATTTTTCGCCTAATATTTTGCGGTGGCACTTGTCTCGCTAAAGCTCACAAGCTTGTGCAGCGCATGTCAGAAGATGTGGATTTTAAAGTACAACTTAAAATTAAAGAGAATTTTAGTAAATCGCGCTTAAAAAATGAATTAAAGAAATTTAGAGAGCAAATTAGATCAACATTAATCTTACCTGATTTATCCGTAGTAAATGATTTTGCACGCAATGAAGGAAGATACCAGCAAGTCACTTTAAAATATCCTTATTCTTTTCCAATCGGCGGCGCACTGCGGCCTGATATTAAAATTGAATTTACATTTGCCGATATTCTTCTTTCAACAGATGAACTACAAATTAAGACGCTTATTGAAGATACTTTAAATGATATAACCCTATTTAACCCTCCGGCAACTAAATGTGTCTCTATAGATGAAACTGCTATTGAAAAATGGGTGGGTCTTACTCGTCGTATCATGGCAATTGAGCGTGGCCATGAAGAGGATGATAATACATTGATCCGTCATGTTTATGACCTGAATGCCATTAACCAAGCTGATAAGATAAATTCTAATTTTATTGAACTTGCAAAAACTATTGTTATAAGTGATGGTAAGCAATTTAAAAATCAGCATCCCGAATATGCTATCGATCCAAACTCTGAAATTAAACAATCATTATCCGTACTAAAAGATAACCCCATATGGAAAGAACGGTACGAAGAATTTATTGAAACTATGGTATATGACAGCATGAACGCTCTTACATACGAGAAAGCTATAAGTACAATTGAACGTATTAGTGCTAATGTCATTGCAACTCTAGACCTATAATTTTAGTAAACAACGGAACCCTCTGCCCTCGTAATAAGAAGATGCGCTGTTATGATAGATAAAGATTTGTCCGTACCGTCTATCGGCAAAAAGAGCACCACCTAATTTTCTAATCTCTATAGGAGTCTTTATCCAGCTAGAAGTTTTGTTATCGAAGTTGCCCACTTCTTGAAGCTTGCGATAATCCTTTTCAGTTAAAATTTCAATTCCCATTGTCATTGTCATATCAATAGCATTGCTTTCTGGCTTATGTGCTTTTCTTGCTTCTTGAGCCTCGCGATCATAACATACACTTCTACGCCCTTTAGGGCTTTCAATCGAACAATCACAAAAAATATATTCGTCTGTATTTTTATCATAGCCAATAACATCTGGCTCTCCTCCCGTTCTTTCCATCTCACTAAGTGACAATAGCTTTTTAATATTATTTTCTATTTTATGAGATACTTTCAGCCATTGAAGGTCTTTATGACGCTGCATATTTTTCTCAAACCGGGCCTTTAACACGCTTAACAGTTCTTTGTATTGATTTGATAATTTATTTTTAGTGTTCATTATTGTATTTTCTCCCTTCTTAATTAATCTGAAAATATTGTTTCCATGTTATTATTCTTTCTTTTTTGAAGCTATGCAATTTTAAAGAATCAATCAGGTTCATCTATTTTCTCTGGCAAGGATAATTTATATTTAGGATGATATCTATACCTTCCACCGTGACCAATCACCCGCTTACCACTTCCTAAATTTATTTTTGTTAAATCCAATTTTGAAATTAATCCCCGTTTAAATCTATTTATATAGTAAAGAAAAAATCGTTTTACTTTTATTGAATTGCAATTTTCTAATAATTGCTGCACAACCTCGAACTGTAATGGGCCTAGCTTTTCCATTAACTCCGTTACATCAAATAAAGTTAGATATTTTGGCGTTAAAAAAAGTATCTCCATGGCTGCTCTTTCAGGACAAGAATAGTGTATATTCATTTCTTCAATTTTTTTCTGCATCATACCTAGATTTTTATCGCGGTTATTAAACAACGATGTTCGATATATTTCAAACTCAACATGCCATTTTTTATTGGCCAACCAATTTGGCATTCGTGTTCTTAAATCGGTAAACAAAGTTATATCACTTATAGTAGAAATGGAGGAAATTTTAATTCGTCTTAACAACTCTAAAGCAGTAATACCACCTACATGCACAGGTAAATTCATTTGGTTTTGCATGGCTGCCACAGCACCTATCCAATTGATAGGGTCTTTTACTTTTTTGTATGCTTTAACACCTACTCGCTCTAACAACCCAGAGCGAACATACCACCATGCCAATTTGGCAGATATGCCCTGTTGTTCTAACCATACATTAGTAAAGACAAACCCCGCTGGAGCGGATTCAATAACATGCATTAATTTTTTGCTTTCATTTTTAATCATGCGAGAAATTATAAGTATTTTTAACGGATTCCACCACTAGAATATTTGTAACATTTATAAACTATGACAAGACAGCCTAAATTATTTCAGTTATCGTTTTCTGGTTAATTCCAAGAGGAACTGATAATGACCCAGCAAATCCTTACTATTCTCCGCCGAAGACAAGTAGAAAACCGTACTGGACTCTCCCGATCAACCCTATATCTACGTATCTCACAAGGAACATTCCCTAGACCGATTAATTTAGGAGGCGGTAGAGCCGTCGGCTGGATTGAGAGTGAAATAGATGCTTGGCTAAAATCCCGCATCGAAATAAGCCGAAAAACAACCTAAGCGCGGTTTAAGACAATTACCGTATTAATATTCAATTTAAGCTTAGGAGAATTACTTATGGTAAACATGTTACTAGCCGAACAAGAAACAAAAAATGAGCCTATTTCAAATGAAGATGCAACTATTACACGATTAACAACTCTCTCACCCCTTGAATACGATAGAATTCGAATTTCTGAAGCAAAAAAATTAAATGTTCGACCTTCAACATTAGATAAAATGGTTAAAGCAGAAAAATTGCTATCCCAAAGAGAAAATAAATCCCTTTTTCAAGAGATCATACCATGGCATGAGCCTATCAATCCTGCCGAATTACTGACTGAAATCAGCAATACTATTCAACGCTTCATTATCTGTCCGCTAGAAACAGCTCATGCCGCAACATTATGGAT
>JBGAPT010000052.1:0-13755 GCA_044221135.1 Gammaproteobacteria bacterium | reverse complement strand
GGGATTTACTTTTCCTGGCATAATAGATGAACCCGGTTCATTAGCCGGTAAGATCAGCTCACCTAAGCCGCAACGAGGGCCTGAACCCAGCCACCGAATGTCATTAGCGATTTTCATGAGAGCACAAGCCAATGTTTTTAGGGCGCCACTGGCAAACACGACAGCATCATGCGCAGCTAATGCAGCAAATTTATTGGGAGCTGTGACAAAAGGAAGCTCTGTTAGCCTGGCTATATTGCCTGCAACGAGATTAGCAAACCTGGGATGCGCATTTAAACCCGTTCCAACTGCAGTACCGCCCAAAGCAAGTTCATATAAATGAGGTAAAGTGCTTTCAATATTTTTTAAGGCAGCATCCAATTGAGCAACATAGCCAGAAAATTCCTGGCCTAAAGTCAAAGGCACTGCATCTTGCAAATGAGTACGGCCCACTTTTACGATATTAGCAAACACTTGTTGTTTTTTGTGTAAAGCATTTCGTAATTCTTTCAATGCCGGGATTAAACGCTTCACCATCGATTCTACAGCAGCAATATGCATCGCTGTAGGAAACGTATCGTTGGAAGATTGAGAGCGATTGACATCATCATTGGGATGAATAGGATTTTTACCGCCGCGTTTTTGTCCTGCCATGTCAGCAGCACGGTTGGCAATCACTTCGTTTACATTCATATTTGTTTGAGTACCACTGCCGGTTTGCCAAACGCTAAGCGGAAATTGATCCAATAATTTACCTGCAATAATTTCATCTGCTACAGCCATAATGAATTGCATTTTTTCTTTAGATAATAAACCCAGCTCATGATTTGTGATAGCTGCCGCTTTTTTTAATAATCCAAATGCCCTGATTAATTCATTAGGCATTTTATCTTGCCCAATTGCAAAATGATGGATAGAACGCTGTGTTTGCGCTCCCCAGTAAGCCTCAGCAGGCACTTCGATAGAACCCATGCTATCGGACTCAGTACGTGTATTCATTGGTATGCACCACCATTATATTAATTAAATAAATTTCTTAATTAGACACATCCGCCAAAAGACTCTTGCTCACTAATTCGCCCACATCTCTAGAGATAGTCTTGTTCTGTAAAATACCTTCTAGCTGACTCCGCATTAAGTGTTGCCGCTTTGAATCATAACGCTGCCATTGACTGAGAGGTGTCACCATACGAGCTGCGACCTGAGGATTAAGAGGATCTAGCTGACGGACACAATCTGCCAAAAATTGATAACCTTCGCCATTAGCCACATGAAAACGGACTAGATTACGGTGACTAAAAGCACCAATCAACGCGTACACTTTATTAGGGTTTTTGATATCAAATGCAGGATGTTGCAACAGGCTTTTAACTCTGCTTAATGTATCCGGCAATTTCGCACTTGCTTGCAAGGCAAACCATTTATCAATCACTAAAGGATCACTTTGCCACTGTTGATAAAATTGCGCTAACGCTTTTTCTTTTTCAGAGCAATCCACATTGACCAAGCAACGTAATGCAGCCATCGTATCCGTCATATTCGCTGTTAAAGCATTTTCAAATTGATGTAACGCAACTGGTTTATATTTTTCATGATCATCCAAAGTCATCAAGTACGCTAAACACAGATTTTTTAATTGTCGTTTAGCAACTGCCTGCAGCGTCACTTCGCGCGCAGATTGACTGTCATGATTTTCTTGATATAGTGTAAAAAACTGTGATTGCAAAGGCTGTGTTAACGATTTCAAAACAAATTCACGAACATGATGGATCGCATCTATATCAATTACTGTCATTTGTTCAGACAAATATTTTTCTGAAGGAAGCGTTAACATTTCAACAAGCAATAATTTATCATTCTGCATCGTTTCTAATAAATTTTTAAAAATAGCAATGTAATCTGCTGGCAAGAGCAAAGGTTTATTTGCCCGATAGTCATCAATCAAATTTAAAATTAATTTAATAGTATAACGTTGCCCTGCTTCCCAACGATTAAATAAATCCGTGTCATGCCTGAATAATAACTGCAATGCACTATCAGAATAGGCATAATTTATTTTAACAGGTGCAGAAAATCCTCGCAGCAAAGAGGGAATGGGCTTTGCAGCAACACCCGTAAATTGAAATTCTTGCTCAGGCTGTTTAAGATGCAGCAGATCATGCACTAACTCTTTGCCAGATGCATCCAATAACCCCATTTTTATAGGAATATGAAAAGGTTTTTTCTCGGGTTGCTGCGGTGTTGGCTGACAAGACTGTTTAATTTTCAATGTATATGTTTTTTGTATGGCATCATAATGATCCGTGACATCCAACACAGGTGTTCCAGCTTGACTGTACCAAAGTCGGAATTGCTTCAAATCCATACCCGATGCATCTTCCATTGATTGAACAAATTCTTCTATAGTCACCGCTTGCCCATCATAACGCTTAAAATACAAATCCATCCCTTTACGAAAAGCAGCGTCTCCTATCAATGTCTGTTGCATACGAATCACTTCCGCGCCTTTATTATAAACGGTAGCTGTATAGAAATTATTAATTTCAACATACGATTCAGGACGAACAGGATGAGCCAAAGGGCCTGCATCTTCTGGAAATTGACTGGTACGCAAATCAATTACATCATTAATACGCGCTACAGTAGGTGATGTGGTATCTGCAGTAAAACTTTGATCGCGGAAAATAGTCAGCCCTTCTTTCAAACTCAACTGAAACCAATCACGGCAGGTAATACGATTACCTGTCCAGTTATGGCAGTATTCATGCGCAATAACAGATTCAATATGCACATAATCAATATCAGTCGCTGTTTCAGGTTTAGCTAAAATATACTGCGTATTAAAAATATTTAACCCTTTGTTTTCCATGGCGCCCATATTAAAATCGCCAACGGCCACAATCATATAATTATCTAAATCATATTCACAACCAAATTTTTCTTCATCCCAACGCATCGCTTTTTTAACAGCTTGCATGGCATGCGCGCATTTATCCAAGTTACCATGCTCTACATAAATACGAAGCGCAACGCGTCTGCCAGATTGAGTCATAAAAAAATCTTCGGCACACTCTAAATTACCTGCGACTAATGCAAATAAATAACAAGGCTTTTTAAAAGGATCTACCCATGTTGCGGAATGTTGTCCATTAGGCAATTGTTGACTCGACACTAAATTTCCATTCGATAACAAAACCGGGTAACGTTTTTTATCTGCAATAATTTTAGTGGTAAACCGCGCCATCACATCGGGGCGGTCCAAAAAATAAGTGATACGGCGAAACCCTTCTGCTTCGCATTGTGTACAAAAATTCCCGCTCGATTGATAGAGTCCACTCAATGCTGTATTTTCTTGAGGTTTAATACGTGTTTTAATTTCTAAAGTAAATGTGTCAGGTACAGCAAGGATCGTGAGCGATGTCTCCGTTTGTTTAAATTGTTTTGCTGTCAACTGTTTACCATCCAGCGCTACGGAAATGAGCTCTAACATTTCCCCATTTAAAATGAAATCTGGACTAGACTCCAACGAAGCTGGATTAACCTGACAAGTCAGCTTGCTTGTGACGAGTGTCGCCTCTTCACCTAATGCAAACTCAAGGTCAACAGCATCAATTAAATAAGAAGGGACTTTATATTCATTGAGATAGACAGGCTTTGCTGCAGCGTTATACATAAATGCCTTAAGACGGTATCCTGCGCCACAACGCAGGATACCTGTATTCCTTAATTATTACTTGAAGCAGGTGCAGGCATATTCATAGTATCTGCATTACCTGTAGGCGCAGCAGGCAAGGTGCCTGTTTGTGGTGGCTGGTTTGTATTTTGAGCATTCGTAGGCATTGGCATTGCAGGCTCTACGGGTGCTGCCGGCTGAGCTTGCCCCATCTGGCCCTGGCCACCATTCATCTGCATTTGTGCATCATCTGCAAATACAGCTGCGCTAGCCAATGCAGCCATTAATACACCGATCGTAACAAATAATGTTGTCTTCATGATTTTAATTCCCTTAAAAAAAATAAATGTAAGGTGGTATGATAAACAGAACTTATACCAACTAGCAAGTGAACTTATAACCATGAATATTGATCAAGCTGAAATTGCAAAATTTGCTAAACTCGCATCGCACTGGTGGAATCCACAAGGTGAGCTCAAAACATTACATGATATCAACCCGTTACGCTTGCAGTATATCAATGAAAAAGCACCTCTCAAGGGGAAAAAAGTACTTGATTTAGGCTGTGGTGGCGGCATTTTGGCCGAAAGCATGGATCACTGTGGTGCGATGGTGACAGGCATTGATTTAGGCATGGATGCACTTCAAGCAGCCAAATTCCATCAAGAAAAAAGCAATACACATGTAAATTATTTACTCATTAGTGCTGAAGAGTTTGCCATCACACATGCCAATCAATTTGATATTGTTACGTGCCTGGAATTACTGGAACATGTGCCTGATCCCTCTTCCATTATTTATGCAGCAGCCACGCTGGTTAAACCGGGCGGTCATGTCTTCTTTTCTACACTCAATAGAAATATCAAATCCTATCTGTTTGCTATCGTCGGAGCAGAATATGTATTGAAAATGTTGCCCAAAAACACCCATGATTTTGCCAAGTTCATTCGGCCCAGTGAATTAGCAGAATGGGCAAGAATAGCAGCGCTTGAAGTGAGTGATATAACGGGGATGAGTTACAACCCTTTTACCAAAGAGTATAAATTAAGTGAGGATGTGTCTATTAATTACTTGATGTGTTTAACTCGAAGGTAACTTTTGATTGAAATATAAAAAAAATGTGTCATTCCTGTGTAAATAATGTGTCATTCCCGCGTAGGCGGGAACCTATTATGACTTATCTCCATTTCTGCATAATTTCTTGATAATTCAATTTTTATGTACTGCTTTATTGTTTGGTGGTATCTGCTGAATGGGTTCCCGCCTACGCGGGAATGACATATTAAACTTGATGTGTTTAACTCGAAGGTAACTTTTGATTGAAATATAAAAAAAATGTGTCATTCCCGTGTAAATAATGTATCATTTTCCCGCGTAGGCGGGAACCTATTATGACTTAATTATGACTTATCTCCATTTCTGCATAACTTCTTGTTCTTGATAATTCAATTCTCATGTACTGCTTTATTGTTTGGTGGTATTTGCTGAATGGGTTCCCGCCTACGCGGGAATGACATATTAATAAGTAAAGCCAGTCAATAAGCCGGGTTCTGTCGTGGACAGTCATTCATCTAGGATGTACGTCACCATACACCTCAAGCGATCTACCCGAGCTTCAATGTGCGGGCCACACCTGAAGAATGCTTTTGCAAGCACGCTTCTAAAGCTCCTATTTGATCTTGCTCCGAGTGGGGTTTTCCGTGCCGCAACTGTTACCAGTTACGCGGTGCGCTCTTACCGCACCTTTTCACCCTTACCTCTTGCGAGGCGGTTTATTTTCTGTGGCACTTTCCGTAGGCTTACACCTCCCAGGCGTTACCTGGCACTCTGCCCTCTGGAGCCCGGACTTTCCTCTGTTTAAAAACAGCGACTGCCTTGACTGGCTCAAGGAGTAGGATAGCTTATTTTGGATAGTCTGGCCACTTTGAGTTATACCCTTAAAAATCCTACTAAATCACTCTATAACTTATTATTAACTTCTTGATAAAAAACAAGAAAAGACGCACGCGGGCACGATTAGGTCAGTGGCAATCGTTACTGCTCTTAAGCTTTAAAGCTCGCTCATAGAGATCATTCTTTCTCTCACCTGTCATTTTTGCAGCAATTTCTGCCGCTTGTTTAAGTGGTAAAGTTTCAAGTAAAGTAACCAATACTTTATCATGAGAAACCATGCGCTCCGTCTTAGAAATAACTTTCATTCCTTCTACTAACACAATCATTTCACCCCGTTGCTGATTTTCATCTTGCATCACCCAATCCACTATTTCCCCAATCGAGCCCGATTGCACAGTTTCAAACAATTTAGTCAGCTCACGCGCCAGCACCATTTGACGATCACGGCCAAATACCTGCTGCATCGTTTGCAATGACTCTAAAATCCGATGCGGTGCTTCGTAAAAAATAAGCGTACGTGATTCAGACTGCAGAGCTTCTAGCCGTTCTTTACGCAGTTTAATTTTGGAAGGTAAAAATCCCTCGAATACAAAGCGATCTGTAGGAAGACCCGAGACACTGAGCGCTGCAATCAGTGCGCAAGGACCAGGGATGGGCACTACTGAAATACCTGCATTTTTAACCTGTTTCACTAAAATATAACCTGGATCACTAATTAAAGGCGTACCCGCATCACTGATCAATGCAATAGATTCACCTTGCTGTAATCGGCCAATGAGTTGGCTGGCACGGGTTTCTTCATTATGTTCATGCAATGAAATCAGAGGCGTTGTAATGGCTAAATGCTGCAATAAGTGCTTACTATAGCGCGTATCCTCTGCCGCAATGCAGCTCACATTTTGTAAAATTTCAATTGCACGCAAACTGATATCCTGTAGATTACCTATAGGCGTTGCGACTATATATAAAATGCCAGTGTGCTTTATATTCATCATTTAAAGTATATCTAGAGCTCTTCAGATAAATATTTTGGATTATAGCATCTTCATCTGGCCATTATCTTGTGATTTATCTGAAGAGCTCTATAAATCAATTTTTATTGTACTGATCTATCGTTTGATGGTATTTTCTAAATGGATTCCCCCTAGGCGGGAATGACACACTGGGTGCTGAATAATTATTCACTCACTTAAACTGAGGGTGACTCATGTTAAAACCTATTGTACTTCTGATGTTAGCGCTCCTCTGCGGCTGCACTACACCCCAATTATTCAACGAAGCACCCACTTCAAACCACAGCGCAGATTCTCAAGCCATATCAACTGAGCCCCAGTTTTGGCAAAATAGTCCCACCGTCATATGGAATAAAGTACAACGCTCTTCAACTACCCAATTACAAAACGCATTAACTCAAACCAACAACCCGACCGCCACCGGCTGGTTACGACTTGCAATCATCAGTAAACGATACAGCATCAACTCTCAAGAACTATCACAGCAACTCATGAATTGGCGTAAAGAGTACCCTGCTCATGCCGCCAATGCACTTATTCCAAATGATACTGCTTTAACAACATTACAAAACACCGCCATACCCAGGAATATCACTCTACTCTTACCGCTAGAAGGCGCATTAAGCACGCAAGGCCAGGCTGTGAGAGATGGTTTTTTGAATGCTTATTATGAATCGGCAAGAAAAAACCAACAAACAGTTTCCTTTATTGATACCAATAAAACCTCAAATATGATTGCACTGTATCAACAAGCCATTGGACAAGGCGCTGATACAATCATCGGACCGCTTACCAAAGGACAAGTATCCGCATTAATCAGGCAAGGTACTTTCCCTGTACCAACACTTGCCTTAAATTACACCGATATCGGGTTTGGCTCACTACCTACTAATTTTTATGAATATGGTTTATCTACCCACGATGAAGCAGAACAAATGGCTGATAAAGCTTGGCAAATGGGGGGCACGCATGCACTGCTCATTGCACCCCAAAATGAATGGGGACAACGACTGACTAAACCTTTAATTGCCCGTTTTCAATCAGTAGGTGGCCGCATCACTGATACATTTTATTACACGCCAAGCTCTAATCTCTCACAAGGTATTGCAGCGTTGTTACATATCGATACCAAAGCAGACAGGGAAAAAATGCAGGATGACAATAACAAAAAAACATTAGAACAACAGCGTAGACAAGACTTTGATATTATATTTTTAGTGGCACAACCACCCATAGCACGTCAAATTGTACCGTTATTAAAATATTATTATACCGACAATGTGCCTATTATTGCCTCATCCGCAATGTATACTGGATCACCCGATCCACAAAAAGATTTTGACTTAAATGGTGTTTATTTTTGCGATATTCCATGGGTACTCAAGCCGCGTCATACAAGTGATCAACAAGGAAATCGCTTGTATGCAGTAGGCATCGATAGTTATACCATCAGCAATAATATCCCTCGTTTAAATCAATTACCTCAATTTCCTATCTATGGTGAAACAGGTGCGCTCTCTTTAACTACCAAGCACCAACTGTATAGGCGTTTACCTTGGGTACAAATGCATGCTGGGCATCCTTAACAAAAAACAACTGGGTGATATTGCCGAAAAAAAAGCCTGTGCTTTTTTACAAACTAAAGGATTTAGCTTAATCAATCGAAATTACCGTTCGCCTTTTGGTGAAATCGATTTAATCATGCAAGATAAAAATGAAGTCGTATTTATTGAAGTACGATCACGGTCCTATACCACTTTTGGAACGGCTATTGAAAGTATCAATAAAACTAAGCAACAAAAGGTGATAAAATCAGCGGTCTGTTATTTACAAAAAAGAAAATGGTTAGATAAAGTCAACTACCGATTCGATGTCGTTGGTTGTTCTCCTACTACTATTGAATGGATTAAAAATGCATTTTCCCATGAGTAATATTATAGAACGTATTAAATATAATTTTAGCGAGAGCATTCAAACAAAAATCAGCGCGGCCGACATGCTCCTTCCTGCTGTAGGTCTAGCGAGTGAAAAGCTTTTACAATGCTTATTGGATGGTCATAAAATCATGAGCTGCGGTAATGGTGGCTCTGCTTGTGATGCAATGCGCTTTTCAAGTGAAATGCTCAATCGCTTCAATCATGAGCGTCCCAGCTTACCTGCCATCACACTCACTGCCGATATGGCAACTATTACCTCTATTGCCAACGATACCCACTACAGCGAAGTCTTTGCAAAGCAATTGCGGGCATTAGGCCAGCCAGGTGATATTTTACTCGCCATTTCTACCAGCGGTAATTCTGCCAATATCTTAAACACCATCAAAGCTGCGCAAGATAGAAATATACAGGCTATTGCATTAACAGGGCAAGATGGTGGTAAAATAGCAGCTATTTTACAAGAGCATGATATAGAAATTCGCGTTCCTTCTTATGATACGGCACGTATCCAAGAAACGCATTTAGTCATTTTACATTGTCTATGTGATATTGTAGATCATTTGTTATTTGGTCACGAGGAAGTTCCTACATGAAAAAAATACTATCCATTACATTTATCATTTCAACCATTGCAATCACTCTTTCATTGCAAGGTTGTTTTTTTGTTGCCGGTGCTGCAGCAGGTGCTGCTGCGGTGGTTGTAGTCTATGATCATCGTAAATTGGAAAGTATTTTGATGGACAATCAAATCACTCATGATGCAGCCAATAAAATTAATGAAGATATCAATTTTAAAGGAAGCCATATTGAAATTTCCTGCTTTAACCGAACTGTGTTGCTAACTGGCCAAACCCCTACGCCTGAATTGCGCCAAGAAGCAGAAGAAATCGTCCATAGTGTCCCTAATGTAAAACGAATTTACAACCAAATCACCATTAAAGCACCTACTTCTTCCATGATACGGGCTAGCGATTCCTGGATTACTACAAAAATTAAAACTCAATTACTCGCAACAAAGGGAATGCAGTCCGGCACAATTAAAGTCACTACTGAAAATGGCACCGTTTATTTAATGGGTATAGTCAGCAGGGAGCAGGCAGATATTGCGGCAACGATTGCAAGTCAGGTGACTGGCGTACAACGGGTGATGAAGATTTTTCAATATACTAATTAGTCGCTGGCCATGAAATTAAAAAATGGCAAGGACCCATCATAATACCTTCGTAGAAATAACCCGACAAAACAAATTTAAAGGACTAAAAACCATGCATTTTTATCTCAAACTCATTGCAATAATAGGACTGAATTGCATGCTTGCTGCATGCGTCAATGCCGCTGTCTCAGGCGCCCAAGTTGTTTATAATCGGCATAGCATTCAAAAAAACATAGATGATAACTACACAACGATGCAGGCATATCATGCTATTGATACCTATGGTAATACTTTTAAAGAGACCCATATCACAATAGCCACCTTTAATGATTCAGTTTTATTAGCCGGACAAGTGATCAATAAAGAACAAAAACAAGAGATAGAAAGAATTATACGAAAAGAAGTAGGTGATAGAACAATTTATAATTATCTTGAAATAGCAAATCCTAGTTCTGCTTTAACACGCGCCAGTGATGGCTGGATTACTGCTAAAATTAAATCACAACTCATTGCAATTAATGAAGCAGACCCAACACAAATAAAAGTAGTCACTGAAAATGGTATCGTTTATTTAATGGGAATAGTACAACCAAAACAAGCTGAAATAGCTGTTGATGTGGCAAGAGAAACGGATGGCGTACAAAGCGTGGTGAAGATATTTTCTTATCTGCGGATTTATAAACAATAAATAAAACACCGCAATAGCTCAGCCCTATCTACCTTTCAAAGCTTCTTATCGAAGACACGATAAAGGGTTTTGTAAAGTAGGATATATCATTCAACCAATTTCAAATGCGATCGGCTCTTCTGCTGACCTTTGTCACCCTGTTGTATTACAGGAATTTCACTTTGTGTTCCTTCACCTTCATCATCCAGCATATCTTCATAATCAAAAAACATGCCTTGCTGATTTTCATTTGCATAAATCGCCAAGACCGCCTTGATAGGTGCTGAAATAAGATGAACGGTACCTGAAAACGAAGCTTTAAATTCAAGTAAATCGTTAGTAATATTCAAATCACGAACAGCTATCGGTGAAATATTTAAAGTAATTTCCCCATTTTCAACATGCTCCATAGGGACCCGGCAACGTGGAAAACTAGCATTAATAACTATATAAGGTGTGCATGCACTATCAATAATCCACTGATAAAAAGCACGAATTAAATAAGGCTTATTTGATAACATAAAAACTCCTTCTTTTCCGCTTAAACAACCTCGGTTTTTTCAACTCTTCCTAAATCTTGTTCAGCTTCTGTTAAACTTGCCTGAAATGAATCACGCGCAAAAATACGCTCAGCGTATTTACTAATTGCTTTTGCTTCTGGAGGTAACGGAATACCCCACATAGGCAAACGCCATAAAATTGGCGCAATACAACAATCAACCAGTGAAAAATCTTCATTGAGAAAATAAGCAGCGCTATTAAATACAGGCGCAAGCTTAATAATATAATTACGCAACTCTTTACTGGCAGCTTGAACTTCAGCCGGCTTACCGCTTTCAATTTTGCGAACTAGCGCACCCCATTCACGATCAATACGGTAGATCATTAAACGAGATTTAGCTCTAGCCACAGGATAAACAGGCATCAAAGGAGGATGTGGAAAACGCTCATCTAAATATTCCATGATAATATTAGCATCATACAACACCAACTCACGGTCAACTAAAGTAGGAGCAGTACCATAAGGATTCAGTTCAAGCAAATCTTCCAGCTTATCTTTATCACCTACATCCGTATTAATGACTTCGACAGAAACACCTTTTTCAGCTAACACTATCCTGACTCGATGACTATAAATATCCATCGACCCTGAATACAATGTCATGATTGATCGTCTATTAGCTACTATTGCCATCCGAGCACCCCCCTCATATATACATATATAGTTAGAATAGCCCTTTATACTCGTAGTATCTGTGTTAGATATTGAATCGCGCGCCCTTTATCGATCTTTAACCAAAACTCAGATGCTATGAGTATAGGCTGGCTGGGGGACTAGGATTCGAACCTAGGTAAACGGAGTCAGAGTCCGTTGTCCTACCACTAGACGATCCCCCAACTGAAGATCATGTGCCTATTACATCCAGCTCAAAGAGCAGCATGCCATAGGATATGGCTTAACGCTTGGAGTATTGTGTGCCTTTACGTGCTTTATGTCGTCCAACTTTCTTACGCTCTACTTGTCTCGCATCACGAGTCAAGAAACCGGCTTGGCGTAAAATTGCACGTAATGATAAAGCACCTTCACCATCGCTGTCACTATCGCTGGTACCTTCATCGTATTGAAGTAATGCGCGTGCAATACCGTGACGAATAGCACCTGCTTGCCCGCTAATTCCACCGCCCGCCACTGTGACAGTAATATCAAACTTATTTTGTAAGTTTGTCACTTCCAAAGGTTGGCGTACAATCATCCGTGCTGTTTTTCGGCCAAAATATTGGTCAAGTGTATTTTGGTTAATCATAATATTTCCTTTGCCTGCTTTCAAATAAACGCGGGCTGTGGACGTTTTGCGACGACCGGTACCACAATAAACTTCTTGCTTTGATGCTGCCATAGTATTATTCCGTATCAAAATCGAGTGCTTGAGGTTGTTGAGCAGTATGCGGATGTTCAGACCCTGCATACACCTTTAACTTACGATACACTGCACGGCCTAAAGAATTTTTAGGTAACATGCCTTTTACTGCTAGCTCAATCACACGTTCTGGATGTTTGGCTAATAACGATAGTAGACTTTATCGGTCGTTTTTTTACCTGTGACCTTAATCTGACTCGCATTAATCACAATAATAAAGTCCCCCGTATCAACGTGGGGTGTAAATTCAGGTTTATGCTTGCCACGCAAACGAGTTGCTATGTGGCTCACTAACCGACCCAGTGTCTTACCTGCAGCATCCACGACGTACCAGCCATGCTGTGCTGTTTCATTTGTAGCATTATAAGTTTTCATTAGACTCCTACTCCATGGGAGTAATTACGAAATGTAAAACATCCCCAAGATCAAAAGATGTCGAATTCTATAGTATTGCCCAAAAACAAGCAAGGGTCTGTCGCTAAAAAACGGTAATAAAAATGTGCTCTACATTGAGGCTATCAGTCTGACTCTATTAGAAAAGAGTCATACCCTCTAACTGGCTTAAAATTAAGTTCAAAGTCGTGCCCGTGTGCGGCTTTTTTTGGATGTTTAAGTGTGCCTGCTTGATGATTGATTAAAAACCCAGAGAAAAGCCGCACGCGGGCACGGGCACGCACGCGGGCACGATTAAGACGAATTTATAAGGTAATTAAAGGGTACATAAAAAAAAACAAGCTATTTATTTCAAAAACACTCGCATAATTATTAAGATATGATATTGTATGCATTGCATCATTTTGACTTTAAAGAGGAATAAACATGGCTGCAAAAAAGGCTTCCGCCAAATTAGGAAAGAAATCCGTAAAAAAAGTGCAAATGAAACCCAAAATGCCTTCAGTTAAAGATCCTTTAACTAAAGGCGGCATTATCAAGGCAATCATGGACATGACCTGCCTAGGTAAAAAAGATGTTGCTGGCGTTTTAGATGCGTTCGGTACTGTTATTGAGCTGCATGTTAAATCACGCGGTCCAGGAAAATTCACTTTACCTGGTCTGATGAAAATTGCTGTTGTGAAAAAACCTGCAAAACCTGCTCGTAAAGGTATCAACCCATTTACCGGCGAAGAAATGATGTTCAAAGCTAAACCAGCCCACAAGGTGGTAAAAATCAAAGCCCTCAGAAAATTAAAAGAAATGGCAACTGCCTAGTCTTTTATAATCTTTATATTTCCGCACAGAACGTTTCTTTATTATTTAAAGAAACGTTCTGTTAGCGGATGTTTCCTGCTTGTTGTAACGTAACATCCATGTAGATAAAGTCATAACAGTTCAAGCCGTCATTGAGCTAAGGCATCCCCGCGAAATTTGCTACCATCTGTCATCCCCGCGCTCCCTTATGTCATCCCCGCGCTCCCTTATGTCATCCCCACGCTCCCTTATGTCATCCCCGCGAAGGCGGGGACCCATCATGACTAATCTCTTAATCTGCATTATTTCGTGTGCATTTAACTTTTATTGTAC
>JBGAPT010000051.1:0-13983 GCA_044221135.1 Gammaproteobacteria bacterium | reverse complement strand
GCTAGACCTGTGAAACGTAGATGAGCCGTCTGTGAGGGAAGGCCGGTAAAAATACCATAACTGGATGCTAAATGTGCTTCCAGTATTTTTTCTTCTACGCAATTTGCAGTTTGTTCTGTCAACTCTAAAGATTGTATTCCTGCTACCCAAAAAGTCCGCAAGCCTTCTCGTAGATGACACCAGGCATCCAAATACCAATTATTCCGATAATAAGTCAGACGTTGCGGCGAAACGGTGCGCTCAGAATAAGAGCCGTGAATATCTTGATAGCGCATGTAGATGGTATGGTGATAGAGCGTTGCTTGGCATAAAGGCAAAAATATATCGGAGCGAATATATTGGTGAGCAATAGGGATAACATGAATGCGTTTCACCAAATTATTCGGCATTTTTCCACTCAACGCCAGCAATCGATTAACATGTTTTGCGAGTGAGTCAAAATACTCACTGAGTAATCCTGGTTGGAGTTGTTGTAACATTTGCTGAACAATCAAGAGTGCTTGCAATTCGTGTGTAGTAAACCATAAGCCGCCGACTTGCGTGGCTTTTGTATAGTCGTAATAATAACCTTTATGTTCTTTAGAAAAAACAATAGGGTAATTATATTGCTCGCGCAATACTTTAATTAATCGTTTAAAAGTAGAAAAAGAACATTCCATCTGCATAAGAAAAGCATTAACGGATATGGGATATTTATGACTGCGGAATAATCTATCCAGCAAAAAAAGACGGTGTAATGTTTCCATAAATTTCCGTATCAGTAAAATAATAAGTTAAGTCGCTTAATTGTAAATGCTTAGGATACAGCTGTGAGTGCATTGAATTGACTAGCTCTCCGAATTTGATCCGGATTTTAATTATCAGTTGCTGCTTAACTAACAATTCAAACAGCGCACATTTCTAACAAAATGAAGAAAACCCATCTATATAATAGAGACGCTTACCTCTCTCTGTGACAAAATCTAGATTAATTGATTTTCTTTTGGCCATAACCATTCTTTTGTGAGATATTTCTTACAAAACTAAGCGGCAAATGCTTATATTAGTTGCGCTAAAGAATGTCTAGTATAGGCAAAAATATGGTTTAAAACTCATTAATAGATCATTTATAAAACAAATCTAAGTTCTTAAGCACATTAAAAAATTTAATTTTAACAAACTTTTCATAGTGATGTAAGCGAGAAATATTATGGCGATTCCAACCCGAAATGAAAATATCACTCTTTTTGCTGAAAAGTTTCTTGCTCAATTAGAAATCAAAGCCCCTGCGCAAAAACAAGTGGCATTGATGAAGTCTCTTTTAACTGATGTAGGTGTCATATTGCTGGAATTTTCTTGTGCGCGACAACTTACACCACAAGAAACAGCCTGTTTATTTTGGGTAGCGCGCGGCAAGACGATTAAGCAAATTGGAAAAATACTGCAGGTTCAGCACACTACTATCAAAACATATTTTCAGCGCATTAAACAAAAATTGAATTGTACGACTATGGAACAAGCTGTTTTTGAAGGTATCCGCTACTGTTATCTGAGACCTAAATGGAGAAAAAAATGATAATAAAAACCCGTTTGTCGTCCAAAGAACGACAAAATTGGCCTATTTTAGAGGACAGACCTGAAAAAAGAAATAATGGATAATAGGTGCTACTTTTTATTTTAAGTACTTAATAATGGAATAAAAAAATGATTGTAGTGAATCGTTCCAGCAAGAAAAATAAAGAAAATACACAAAAAATTACTCCAAAAATATTATTAGTAGAGGATGAACCTATTATTCAACAAGTCCATCTTTTAATGCTTGAAAAGTTAGGCTGTTACGTTGATGTTACTGAAACAGGTGTACAAGCTCTTGCACATGCTGTTTATCCTTACGATATTATTTTTATGAACGTAGGACTACCTGACTTAAGAGGGACAGAAGTTTCAGCTAAAATTCGTGAAAGTGATTTTATAACAAATAATACGCCTATTATTATATTAACTGCCTATCCCAAAAATGAAATTGAAAAAGAATGTTTTACTGCTGGAGCAAATGTGATACTAAACAAACCGGTTACATTCAAAGATTTTAGAAAAATTTTGAAGCATTTTACAGGATATCGAAAACCTCTTTTATATAAATCTTAAGAGCGAGATGATATTGTATTAATTCAGTAGAAATCGCACATCTAATTCACACTTTAGTGTTAAGATAACCATTCTCGGAGAAGTGAAATAAATACGATACATTTAAGAAAATAATTTTGTTAAAAGACTACAAAAAAAGCTGAACGGAGAGGGTACAATATAGACAAATGGAAATGTATGTTACGATATAAAAAATATTTATATTAAGCTTTAATAAGGTATGATTACGCTAACCCAAGCTAATATTAATAAAAAACGCCATTAACAGAAATATATAGTAGAAATTTATTTTAATGACAACTATAAAGTAGGAGCGGGTCATGGAGACTCATCACAATAAAGATCAATTAGTAGATAAACCTCAAGGGAACCCTATTAAAGAAGACCCGATTTTCGAACCATTAGAGCAATTGATTCATGATACTCGATATCCACTCGCAAGCCATCCTGTCCAGCAAACTACTTTTTTAAGGCTTCTCCAGCGGGGGATAGAAGAAAAAAAAGATTTAGGTCGTTTAGCCAGTGTAATTGATGCTGCACTGGTTCCAACCACAAGTTACTCTTCTCTCTTGCCTGTCTGGTGGAGCCAACCCTCTGAATTTCAAAGATCGTTACAACGTTACCAAAAACAGATTGAGCTTTTGCAGCCTAAAGCGGTACCCAAATTATCTCAGCGTCCACGTCGCCAAAGGACATATGGTATAGCGGATGCAGCGAGTACGGCCTCGAGCGAATTAGACACCTCAAGTTCTGATGGTGAAAATCTTGCCGATGAAAAAACACATTTGTTAGTGACATCGCCTAAGGAACCCCAAAAAACAGCCAAAGAAAAAACAGAAAAAGAAAAGCCTGAACATGAGAATACCATTCGATCAAAGTTGGCTGATGATAATTATGTCGCCTATCAACGCTTGATGATAGGTTACCGCACACGTCCTACAGGCATTCTTGATTTAGAAAAAGCATCCGATCATTTACTTGCGGCTGCTTTGTACGGTCATGCGGATGCACAAAAGGAATTTCGTTTGTTGCCAAGTGATCCACTCACCGTATTTAACCGTGCAGTCCATCAAGAAGCCTGGTTTAGCGCTCAATTAAAATCGATTACACTTCATGAATCTTTGTATTCACAGGCACAATGGCGATTATTTTTATTAGTTTATTCGCATCGCTACCAACAAGGTATCTATGCTGATTATGAAACGCGTTTTGCTGAATTACAGCAAGCTGTCACTTACTTACATACCTACATGATGAATACTCCAAGGCCAGAAGCCACGCTAGCTGCAGTAGCCGAAGCATTTTTAGTGCCTCACTTAGAAACAGAACAAACCATTCGTCAAAGCGCATGGTCCATTTTACAAAAAGAAATACAAGGTCAAGATCCACTAGTTGATTGGTATCAACGTAGCCTGAAAAAAAAATCCGATACGACTTTAGAAACAGTCTATCCTTTTCGCATATTGCCTGCAAAAGCAGTTATTACCTTTTGTGAAAAACATCCTGATCAAATACCCATAGCCTATCAAAGCATCATTAATGAAACCAAGCATGCGAACCAGAAGTCTTTTTTTCAATTACAAACAGTTGAAATCAATGCCAAAGGCGAATATGTTTTGACAATAGGAAAAGATATAGGCACCTCTTTAAGACCACAGACTATTGTATTCTTTGATACAGCAAAAGAAACAGAAATAGCGCGAATTATTTGCGATGGTAAACGGTTTTTATTGCATGCTTATGGTGATGCCATTCAGTTAATGTTGCCTGCTGATTTTCCCTGTCTTTATTATAAAATACATAATCCCAGTGGCACGTTTATCCTGCAAGCCACATTATCAGAAGCTGTGCAGTATCTCGAAATCCAGGCAACACATTGTATTATTCCAGTAGACAGTGCCTGTCAGGCCAAGCTATTAAAAATTGAAGCGGACACGACAGAGCAATACGGATTATTAAAAGCAGATACATTACAGCTTCATACCACACAGATGCTATCAAACCATAAAACAGGTCAAATTCAAGCTATCTATCAACTACGCTTAACAGGCGGTAGTGTCTGGAACGCTGGAAAGATTACAACCACAGGAAAAGGGGTAATCAGTCTTAATCATGTATTTTTCCATGGTATGGGGAGCTTAGAATTACTGCAACAAGCAGTTGCACAAAAAAAATGGCCAGGTGGCGCGATTATTGAAGGCGGTGACTTTTCTATCATCGCAGGTGCTTATGTGAACTTATTCAGTGCGGTCAAAGTGCGCCATGGATCATTAATGGTACTGATTGAAATTAATCTTGGATTAGGTGTGACAGTCAATACCACTAAGTCTCGGTTATTCGCAGTGGATATCGGTATTGATATTCCACATTTCCCGCAGATGATCAATGATATTGTTCCTATTATAAAGTTATGCGCGAAAGGCTGTTTTGCCGAAGCATTCCATTCATTAGACAAAGCAGAAAAATTTCGTTTCATGGTCAATAGCGTATCCGTCGCCCGCTGGATGATACGTACTTTTATCCCTGCCGCAGGTAAAATCACAGATACGACCTGGACTGCCGTGATGTTGGCAATGAGCATGCCAGGTTTGTATCAACAGTGCCAAGAGTTATATCAAAAATCTAAACAAGGCAAACCCATAGAGCCGCGGGATGTATATGGTCTCATCGCATTGGCAGGCAGTGTCACGAACCAAATTTTTTTCCTAGTGACTCAGGTAGAAGGAATGCTCCCTTCAGACGATTCAAGCGAAGCACAGAATAATCAAGCCTATTGGCAATGGCCTAATCAAACCAATTCTATGTTGGTATTGAATGTGCTTGCTTTGTTTGCCCCCAACCAAACGGACGATGCTCTGGTTAAATTGAAAAGTGGTATTCATGTAACAGGTTCGTTGCTAGATCGTTCATTAACTACATTCGGCATAGGCCATACAGCGATTGCGCTCAATGTATCAAATTTATTTTTTTATTCGATCCAATACGGAACTGTGCAAGTCGCTAATAACATTTCTGAATCAGGCCAACTGCTAGTAAAAAAGCATGGTGTTGTGACTGCAAGCAATCACTATACAGATGTGAATAATCAACACACCGGTGAGAGAATGTATGTAGACCAGTTACTCTGGCAAACACAAGATTATGACGATAGTTCAATGATCACTGCAGAACAAGTTACTTTCAAAAGCCAACACCAAGGAATACATCATGGCCATTTGACAGCCGATGTAGTTGTGATTGAAGGGAGTGAAGTGACCTTAACTCAGGAAAGTCAAACGCATGGGGATGCTATACAGGTCACAGGCAAACATCTTCACCATCAAGGAGAGACTCACGGACAGCAGATCGCATTGAATGCCAGCGCAACCATTGAAGATAGCGGGCACATTGTTGCTGATACGATAGAATATCACGTCCAAGAAAAAATGACGCATTTATCGGGTGCCCTATTAGAAGCAAAAGCAGTGTTAGTGGATGGCGGTCAGGGAGAAGTTTTAGAACAAGGCAAGATCTCTATTTCCTCAAATCCTTTAGTTGCTCAACCTAAGGCAGCACCTACAGCTACAAGTGAGGACGCATCACCTCTCTCTGCTGCCCTTAGCATGAAAGCAAAATCTATCACTCTTGCAGCAGAAAGTGAAATTGATGCAAAAGCCCAGACTGGTTTGATACAAGCGACTGAGCAGGTAGAAGCAGCAGGCCATCTTTTGTTAGATAATCTGGAATTATCGGCTGGCGTAAATATGCAGCTGCGCGAAACAGCGGCTATTTCAGTGAGCGGCTTATTGGCCAAAGCACCCACTTTATCTCAGTCTAGTCATATTCAAATCATTCCTAAGCCTTTAAACGAAGTTGTTGTTTCAAACACGAAAACTGCCGATGTTGACTTGGAAGGAACAGACTCTTTAACACAAACGGCACAAGGCCGCATTGATGCATCCGGTGCTGCTGTCTTATTTAAAAGCGAGCATACGATCAGTGATGCAGGACAAATCACTGCCCAAGCAGTGGATTTTAATGCAGTTGATAAAGTAGAGCGTTTAGTGACAGCCTCACTTGAAGCCAACAGTGTAGACATGGGCACTTTGACAAGTGAAACAGTTGATCAGGGTAGAGTATTGCTACATTCTTCCTCTACCACTTCTACAGAAAAACTGACTACAGCGAGTCTCACGTCTGCAGTAGTCCGCGGTAAGCAAGTGACGTTAGGCGAAGGTTATCAACTGACGGCGAAAGATCAACGGGTAGAAGTCCATGCGGAAGAAAGTTTAAATATCCAGGGTGCACTGACAGCGGATGAATTGCAATTGTCTGCTAAAGAAAAAGCATTGTTTGGAGAACAAGGCCAGATGACAGTGCATCATCTTGTTGCAAACGCCGAGCAAATCACTCAAGAAAGCCAGATTAGGATAGAGAAAAAAACAGATTATTTTGCTTCTGATAAGAGCGATTCAGACAAGAAAACTGTACCGACACCCGATCTTTCTCTTCATGGAAGTGAAAGGGTAGAGCAAAGTAACCACGGCCGCATTGAAGCGGCCTATGCGTCTGTGTTGCTGTCAAGCGAAAATGAAATCGTGGATGCCGGTTTTACTCGAAGTAGTCAACTTTGGTTGCAAGGCAATCAAAAGGTAGAACGTACTACCACTGCGGTGAGTGAAGTAGGCCAAGTGTTAGTAGGCTTAGAAGAGACTGGTCAAACAATTGATAATGGTCAGATCACATTGACTTCTGATGCATTACTACAAAACCCTTCAGATAATCAGTTGACAGCCGCTGTAACAATACAAGGGAAAAGTGTTTTACTTGGCGCAACCCAGACTATTACAGCACCGAATGAAACAATATCTGTCAGTAGTGGTAGCAACTTAACAGCACAAGGACACATTACAACACAGGCGATTTCTTTGACAGCTAAAGAGAACGTTAAATTATCTGATATGGCAGACATAGCAGCAAAAGCCATAGATGTTATTGCACCAACGATTATGCAACGCGGTGTTCTAACAGTGACAAAAACAACGGATGCACCTCGCACTGCCGTTGATAAAAATAGAAAAACAATTGAAATTGCCGACCTTTCTTTACAAGGCAGTCAACAAGTTATTCAAGAAGATACCGGTCAAATCACAGGCGAGCATGCGGTGGTTAGTTTTTCAAGTGCCAATGAAGTGATTGATAAGGGCCAACTGACGGTGAAAAAAGCATTTTTAGCTGCTGGTACCCGCATAGAACGGACTGATACAGCACATACCACTGCGCAATACTTGCAATTGAGTCAAACAGACAATCCCACTCTGGAGATTGTCGATCAAGGTCATATGACACAGGTTTTACCAACCGCATCGGAAAATGAAGCGGATGCTGCTAAAACTTTACTACATCCCGCCTTAGTAGCTAATGCAAAACGTATCACATTAGGTGATACACATGAATTGATAGCTGAGGTGGGAAGTGCGCAATTTCGTGCAAGTGAAACATTGCTTATGTCTGAGAAAGCCCAGCAGATGGTAGAACACGTGACTTATGAAGCACCACAAGCATCAGTGAAAGGTAAGGTGGAGGCTGGCACTATTACTTATCGTGTTGATCAAACAGACAATGCAGGCGTACAAAGTCTCCTTACGCAAAGGGGTGACTTTAAACAATGGCAACCTAAAAAGAAATTAGAGATAGAAACAACACAACCTATTCAATTACATGATACGTATGAATTTCCTTATTCAGTGGCATTAACAGCGCCGACTCTTCATGTTCAAGGTAACATTCATTCATCACACGATGTAAATTTGACATCCACAGCAGGTGATTTAGTGGTAGAACAAACCAGTCTTGTTGCAGATCAGCAACTGCTTTTTAATACCAGTGAGAGTTTTCGGGTGACAGAAAGTCATCTCAAAGGGAATGAAACGCAGGTGGTAGCAACTCAAGATATTATCAATCAGCATGCTACCATCGAAGCACAGACTTTTTTAAATTTGAAAGCTACAGGGAATATTGAAAACCATTGTGCAGAAACAACGTATTGGGGCGGATACAGTAACCGTATTCGTTATTTGCCTGCTCAACTACTGGGTGGAACGGGTATAGGTTATAACGGCATTGGGCTAGACGTACAAGCCGGAGGACGATTTATATTGGATTCCTCCGAAGTCGTCAGTGCAGGCAGTAATCAAATCGTTGCAGAGGGTCAAGATACTCAAAAAATACTGCCTCCCGATGTGAGTGGAATAGAGAAACAATTGGCTGCACTTAAGCGGTTAGACCAAGATAGCGTAGGAGTCTCATTACAAGTATTAAAAAACCAGCTTCTTGAAAAAGAAAGAAACATTCCACCGACTGTTATCAATGAAGCAGCTATCACAACCACAGCACGCAGTCATCAATACACGAGTTTTGAACGACACGATGATCATTGGTATGGCGATCACGATCATGTAGAAAAAGATTGGGACTATCAGGCTTCTGTTATTCACTCTACTGGAGGGAATAATGCAGTACAAAGCTCGCATGGCAGTATTGATGCTACTGCAACTGATTTTATCGCACCAGGACAAACATCGCTTATTGCATTAGGAAAAGATGTGGTTTTACGCGAATTGGTCTTAAGTCATCAAGATTTCAGAGACAGTAGCAATATTATTACAGACTCTCCTTCCTATCACTACGATGAGTACGGTCGTCTCACACGCATTGTGAGTATGGCGGGTGTTGATATTTATGCCGTAAACGATATTCGTCTAGAAGGCGCGCAAATTATTTCATTAGGAAAAGTAAAATTAGAAGCAGAGGGTGATATTGTCATTCTAGCACCTATCTTAAATCATTCAATGAACTCAGAGAGCATGAGTGCAGCTGTTCAAATACCCACTTGCCCACCGATTAGTTTAGTGGGCGTGTATAATGATGCAAGAGCGTTATTTTCCACACCTGCTTTTCAATCTTATCAAGGCGGCACACCAACCAACAGTGGGCAAAATACAGCTGTAACAGCAGCTAATATCTGGAATTTAAGTATTGATTCACTCAATGCATTTAGCGGTGTTATGTCAGGGTTACGTGCAGGCTCCCCTATCAGCACTATTTTTCCTGCCTCATCGATGGTTGTTGTTCAGCTCACAGTAAGCGATACACGTACTGAAACACACTGGCAAACAGTGGATCCTAGCGCAGGGATATTTGCTGATTCAATTGAGTTGCATACAAAGCATGGGATTGGTGTCAGTGCAACTCTACAAGCACGAGAAGGGCTTTTGTTTGATGGCGATACGTTGACTTTGCGAGGGAATGCAGTCAGCGCTTCGACTGAAACAGACACAGTCGGCTTTAGCATCGGTATTACAGCCGGCGGTGATCCTGTGGGAGGTATCCAGTACAGCCATTCGAGTGGAAGTGGTATGACTTATATTAACCAACAGACCCAGGCTAAGACAGTGACTTTTCATGTGCGTGAAGCCCACCTTTATAATACCACTATCCAAGCAGAAACGGTTGAAGGACATATCGATTATTTAGAAATCAAATCAGATTGCAGTACCTGGAAAAGCAATGGGCAAAGCTTTACAGCAGATACCACTGGTAATGTCAGTGGACAGCTGACACAGACGGATAGTGCGATGATCAATCAAGTAACGAGCATAACGAGTGAAAATTCTACGTTAAGTATTGGTACTGGCGAATTCACGGGTGCAATCCTGAAAGTCACAGGCGAAAACCATATCCAGATCGATCACGTAATAACTCATACTATATTGGAACACAATGAAGGAAGCGTAGAGGGACTGTGTGTTAACTTGCAAGACTTAGGAGGCCAAGGCAATCGTCCTTTTGCACAAGCTATTCCTAATGCCACGGTTCAATATGGACGAGGGGATTTTCGGGCTGAACAGCAGTCAGTGGTAACTGGCACAGCACCGCAAGCAGGACTGGATAGCAGTGGTGGTGATGGCCAACATATCACACACGACTCACAATATAATATCAGTGTGCGAATACCTTTTTATAATAAAGCAGGGCTTAAACAATTGGAAGATAATCTCCAATACACTGAGGATATGCTATCGACTGCTTTCCACTCACAAACAGCCCCCGTACCCGAGACAAAAGTCATTCCTGTTTCTCACGCTGACCAGAACTCTTCATCAACTTCAGCGCATACAAGCCAGGAAACAAAAACTTCTTCAACGACAGGAGATTCACCTACAACAACTACGTCTTCTTCTGATGATTATTCCGGAAACGAGGGAGGTAATGTAGTAGCAAAGGCCGAGCAAACGTTAGCTGCAGTAGACAAAGTGACACATGAACCACTGATACTTGTCTCTCCTCACAAACCGATCCAAACTGGACTCAGACAGTACGGGATATGGGGTGAAATGGCAGTTCGTGATATCCAAGCACGTGCTGAAAAAGCAGCCCAAAGGCATAGCAATGAAAATGGTTTAACACCGAATGATGCTCCGATAGCTAGTACGGCTGCTCAAGGAAGTACTTCTTCCATGAATTTACTTATGCAAAAATTGGCTGAGCAAGAAAGAGCTCCAGAAGGCAAATCACAAGATGAGTGGAAGCAGTTTTGGGAAGATCCTATTACACAGGACATGGTAAAAATTGTTTCTATGATACCTGCGGGAAGAGCTGCTTCAGCGGTGCTTCGCGTTGGAGAATCGATAGCGACGGCAGGAAAAGTAGCTCCTTTGTTAGAAAAAGCTGGAATGTGGGGCAAAGCTGAAAGAGATGTTCCACACGATGATGTGTCTTTAACCCCTCATGAGCAATTGACGGGAGCTTTAAGCGAATCAAAGGTTGCTGAACAACTCGATGGTATTGATGCAAGTAGTGTTATTGCATCAAAAGCATTACATAATAAGTATGAAGGATTAGTTAAATTTCAATCAAAAGAAGAAGGCACAGAATTATTGCCAGATGGAAGAATTTTATATTACGATAAATTTCGTGAAGCAAAAACAGAAGGAGCAACAATTGGTTCACGCTTTGTGACAGAATACAACCCTGCTACTGGTCATATGAAAATGTGGAATGAAATGTATGATCAAGCAGGCAGCGTTAATCGAGTTCATATTAAAAGCATAGATGGAGTTAAAATCGATGCACCACATTTCCCTTTAACTCTCCAAGAAAGATTGACTCAAGAAATGGGCTTTCATCTATAATCATAAAAGAGGTTTTACATATGTATACTAAAGAGATATATATCAAAAAAATCAAAGATTGGATCAAGAAAAATGGCTACAACGCAGCAAAAATAGGAAATATAACTTTTGATATTCGTATCGAACACAGTCGAGAAATAGATGATAGGTTAGATGATGCATTAGGAGATATTGCTGCGATGGAAGGCGGACCAGAATTTGAAATGACTGAAGAACAATTTTATGAATATCTTGATAAAATATAATATCTTTTATCGATAGATAAAATTGTAAATTTCGTGAAGTAAGATGGAAAGCATAACAACAGACGCACGTTTTTTGGCAAAATACAACCTTGCTACCGACCACATGAAGATTTGGAACAAAATGCATGACTAAGTAGGCAATGTCAATCGAGTCCATGTTAAAAACATAGATGGGGTTAAAATCGATGCGTTACATTTCTCTCTAACTTTTAAAGAAAAATTGACACAAGAAATGAGTTTTCGTCTCCAATCATAAAAGAGGTTCTACATATGTATGCTAATGAAATGTATACCAAAATTAGAGTTGACCACCCATAAATATTACCTATAATCTCATTTCGTCTAATAATTAATTGTACAGTAGGAGCAGGGTTATGAAAAAAATAATTATTGCTATTCTCTCAAGCATACTATTCGCAAATTATTGTTTCGCTCTCGATATTTTGTCTGAGCAAGATTTATTAGCATATAAGCCAGACAAATGCCCTGATATTGCTTCAGTGCGGATTAACGATATTGATTCAACGGGATTAAAAACGTTGGAAAGAAAAAATAATCTAATGATAAATAAATCAAGCGTGCTCGGTGCCTTGAAAACTGATAACTATGGAAAAAATGTCGCGTGGCAATTAGCTGCTTTCAGTAAAAATGAAATATTTAATTATGATATTTATGGTTATGCTTATACAGGATTCAGTTTAGATAACACAGCTAAACTGAGGACGTTCATGATAGACACTTTAAACAGTTTACAACCTACGAAATATAGTACCTACTATAACACTTTACGTCTGGAAAAGCCTTCTTCATTTTCTGAAGACTTCAGATGGGTTTGCCACTATTTAACAAAGGACCCTACTAACACACAGGTTGACGTTTACTATCCTCGTTATTATTAAATTTATATTTTTTACTAAAGAATAAAATCAGTTATGCTCTGAATCTGAGGGTTAATGATAATTTTCATTAACCTATCTATTATATTTTTAAAAAATATTTATGACTTAGGTCCGTAGCCTGCTTCATAATAAACAGGAGAAAAGCCTTTCTCCGTAATGGAATGACTTTCTGGATTGTATGATATACCTATACCACCTGAGCAGCTTAAAACATTGACGTCAGCTGTAGAAAACGTACAAAACTGAGATGATACTGAATATACACCAGGTGAATTTTTAAATGTATGCGTTAACGTGAGCGCATAATAATCACCTGGCGAAATTCCTAAACTAGCTAGCGAAAACCCAACATCTGTAAATTCTTTTAAAGACTGGTAAGTTGGCCCTGAAATAGACACAGATAATACTTTATTCTCCATGTAAAACTCTTTCCCATTAATATCACTCGCTTGAAAAGCCCAACAAGAAAATGAAGCGCTAAAAAAACTAATGCTTATAAATGAAGAGACAAATAGCTTGGATTGATTGATCATAATGATTCCTTATTTTTTAAAAATTCAGAGCTATATTATAGTATAAATTTTATTAATCAATAGATTTTTATCTACCGGTTTCATGAAATGAAAAAGGTTTCTTTGTTTTTTAACGACACGAAAATAAATAATATTTTTCGAAAATGCTATCCTGAAAAGCAGAATCTTAAATAAGATGATGCGTGTAACACTAGCAGACGTACATCTAAAATTTTGAAAAAGTGCAAAATAGGTTCATTGCTGAGAGTTGCGAAACAATACCATCCTGAATCATCGCAATAATCCTTTAATTATTGGAAATACCTCAGTAAATGTTTTTTGAAGTTCCATTGTTGGCATGGTAACCGCTTCTTCGGTACGTGTAACTACCACGTTAGATTTAGGTATTTGTGTTGTAGGTTTTCTAAAAGCTTGAAATAACCCTATTTTAATTGATATTGATATAGAGTGTTCCCATGTTGTTTTGTCTTTTTCACTAAAAAAATTACCTGCAGGCAATGTTTCATCCTTGTTATATAATGTTCTTTCTATTGTAGCATTAAAGAAAAAAGTATGGTTTCTAAGAGAAACAGTATTCACACGATCTTCAAAAAACCTGTTTGGGTAAAAATCTGCATGTTCATGACGCAATAACAAACCTGTTTCTTTTACATTTGCACCTCCTTCTTTATCTTCATTATGATTATCCACTTTAACAACAGGAATGTCATGGTCTTTAACAGCGCTCACTCTAACATTTAAATAAGGATAATATTTACCAGATAACTTGTAATTATTGTCACTAACAAGATGGCTATATAGTTTCCTTAAAAAACCATTAACATAATTCCAACTCATTTGCAAATAAGTCCCGAGTGTTTCTTGACGGTCTCCAGCGCAAGAACCCCCAAAAGTGTCGAATCTGAATTAACCTACCAGGAGAATGTAACCTAATAAGTGTTGCCAGTTACAAAAACTAGCAGTCCTAGCTATTGTTTTACAACTAACAGCATCTGTAACATACTCT
>JBGAPT010000050.1:0-14125 GCA_044221135.1 Gammaproteobacteria bacterium | reverse complement strand
ACTAATACGTTTCAATGAATAATGTAATTGCTGATGACAGTCGCAGCGCAGTGAACCAAATAAATCGCCTGTTAAGCAAAAAGAATGAATACGGACTAATGTCGTTGCAGATTTTTTTTGAAGTGGTTCTAAAATGACGTGCTCGGTACCTGTAATTTTTTCTTTGACAACGGTAAGCTTGAATGATCCCAAGGATTCCAGTGGTAATTCGGTAGAAACTTCTTCCGCTATTAAATTTTCACGCGCCATCCGATATGAAATAATGTCATCGATAGAAAGTAATTTTATTTTATGTTGTTTTGCAAACTCCACTAATTGCGCACCTTTCGTCATTGTCCCATCCGGGTTCATCACTTCACATAATACAGCGGCGGGTTTTAATCCTGCTAATTTCATTAAATCAATGGAACCCTCTGTATGTCCACTGCGTTCTAACACACCACCTTCTTTAGCATAGAGTGGAAAAATATGGCCTGGTTTAACTAAGTCTTCTGGTTTTGCGTGAGGATTAATAGCCGCTTGTATTGTCTTCACACGATCAAATGCAGAAACACCTGTGCTAATCCCATGTCTTGCATCAATTGATATAGTAAAAGGCGTGCCGCGTAAACTCGTATTTTCATGCGTAGGCACCATATAAGGTAAATCAAGCTGTTTTAAATGATCTTCGAATAAAGAAAGGCAAACGATACCGCTGCTATGACGAATAATAAAATTCATCATGTCAGGTGTAATCATTTCAGCTGGAAAAATAAAATCGCCTTCATTTTCACGCTCAGGATGATCTGTTAAAATAATCAGTTTGCCTTGGCGCAAATCTTCCAGTGCAGCTTCAACGTGTTTAATATAAGATTGCATACGAATAAACTCCTCAAAATTTTATTTTATTAAGCAACATAGGCATCATTAATTTTTCTATATATTTACCCATCATGTCGACTTCTATATTAATTTTTTGACCGGTGCGATAGTGATTAACGATAGTGACTTGTTGTGTGTGAGGAATAAAAGTGACAGTGAAGTAATGCTTTGCTACATCAATCACTGTAATACTCATGCCATCCAGTGTGATATAACCTTTACGTACGATGTATTTCCCTAGTATTTCAGGCATACTGATTGTAGCCAGTAACGCTGTGTCTCCATCTGCTTGAATATCTAAAATGTCACCCACCGCATCCACATGACCTTGTACGTAATGTCCGCCTAAACGTGTATTGATAGTAATAGATCGTTCTAAATTAACAAGGTTGTTTTCAGCTAATTGACCTAGATTCGTAACGCGCAATGTTTCAGGCACAGCTGTCACATGAATCGTTGTTTGTGTAAAAGCCGTGACAGTCAAACAAACGCCGTTAACAGCGATACTTTCACCGATGGTTAAATCAGTCCATGTAGTGGGGATAAAAATCACAAAATCAATTGTGTCTGTTTGTGTGAAGATGTGTTGAATAGTGCCAACTGCTGATACGATTCCGCTAAACATAATTTATCAAGCCCTTCTTTAAGTATGGTTACTATCAGCATCCCACAGTGTCATTCCCGCGAAGGCGGGAACCCATCATAAATAATCTCCAACCCCATATTACTTCCTAATAATTCAACTTTTATTGTACTGCTTTATCGTTTGATGCAAATTGCCAAATAGGTTCCCGCCTTCGCGGGAATGACACTGTTGGGGCGGGAATAACACTGTTAAGGCGGGAATGACACAATAACAATAGAAATCCCACAACAAAAACTAACAATAGAAACCCCGCAACAAAAGCTGACAAGAACAACACAGCAAATGCTGAATAATTATAAAATTCCTCAATAGATATTAGTCACTAAAATTAAAACAGGGCATTGATAAATAACAGATCCTTCAGCAGCCTCACCACCAAAGAATTCACCACTTATCTTCTTCCATCCGGACTCTCACCGTCGGCTTTGGCATTTCACCAAATCTGCTAACTTCCCCATGAAAGGAAAGCGCTTGCGGGCTCTTTTACTCATTTCGTAAAAATACCGCCGGTAGGGACTTGCACCCTGCCCTGAAGATAAGTTATAAAAATTAATCCTAAATTCTATTTTTGTCAATCTTATTTATACTGGATTTTCAGGACAATCGCATTTTTAAATAACACTTAACGATATTTTCTTAACCACCAATGGCTTAGCATTTCCCTCTTCCACCCCAGGATTTTGAAAACATAGGCTTGATCATAGCAAGCTGCTTGCGCATGTATTATTCAAACAGTATTTCTATTTTAACTTCACTTAAATAAATGCTATAGTGAAATCCTTTTTTTAACTTAATGAGGAAACAACATATGTTATCGAGATTATTTGTTAGCTTGTTTTTACTGTCTTTATCCATGTCAACTTATGCTGCTGATCTTGCTGCTACATCAAAATGTCCCGACTATCAACAAGCAGTTTCTGCCTCCAAGGGCTTAAAGGCTTATAGCTCTTTTTCTTTAGGAGAAGACCAATGGATAATGCTATCTGGTGATTTGCCACCTAATGGTTCTTGGAAAAAAGTTGCATTTTTATCTAATAAATCTGATGGCACTGGATCTATAACTTGTTACGCGAGTGATAATATTTATGGACCAGCCATTGAGGGCCCAGCTATACACGGATATCCTTGCACGGTTAATGGTGAGCAATTGAGGGACAATACTGTTACTAAGTGTGGCGCGAATACTGGTTGGACTTTTTATCCTCCTGATTCTATTATGTCATGTAAGGAATAATGTAGCGTCTGTTGACAATTCTACTAGGCTGGGCGTAATGCCTTGATTTCCTGCGCTACGATACTCGAAAATCAAGGCATACCTCCTCGGCCTAGCGAATACCCTAACGAGGCAATAAAACCCAATACTTTCCATCCTGATTCATATGCCCCGCCGAAAACGCCGCTGCCTCTCCCGCTCCCCAATAAATATCACCGCGTATCATTCCTTTAATAGCACCACCCGTATCTTGTGCGATGAATAATCGATGATAAGGAATAAATTTTACCTCAACATCCTGCGCCGGCACTTTTGTTTGTAACCAAACAGGCGCGCCCAGTGGTATGTAATGTGGATCCACTGCTAATGAACGCTGTGGTGTCAATGGAATTTGTTCTGTACCGAATGGCCCTTCTGTTTTTAAAGTAAAAAATACATAAGACGCATTTTGATTCAGCAAATCAGTGACTTGTTCAGGATGTTCTGAAAGCCAAAGGCGAATAGTTTGCATGGAAATATTTTTTTTATCAATTTCTCCCCGCGCAATTAATATTTTCCCAATTGCAGTATAAGCTCGCCCATTACCACTCGCATAACCCAGCACAAGTTGATGATGATTAGGTAATTCCACAAGCGCTGAACCTTGAATTTCTGCAAAGAAAACATCAACAACGCTATCACCCCACACTAAAACAGGTGCACTTTTACCTAATGCACCCTGCGTGATCGCGGCACGATCTGGATAAGGGACTAACACATGATCTTTCAATTGACCAACGATTACTTTATTAGGCAACTCCGTATTAAATACATTTAAATCCACTTTCACTAAATCCGCAGGCAATCCATAAATAGGAACAGGATAGCGCGTACTTTTCTTTAAACTACCGTGTAATAATGGCAAATAATACCCTGTGAATAATCCATGCGGATTAAAATTATCTTTCACGTTATAAGGAATAAACCACGTTTCAAAAAATTCTTGTGCGGTTTTTTGAGTGGGATGCGATATTTTATTGGCTGCTAAACAAATCGTTTGCCATGCTTGATTTGTTTTACTTTTTGGTTCATCACTAAAAGCTGCTTTGGGATCCCGTTTTAAAATTTCTACGCACGATTTTTTAAAAGCCAGCAATGCCTGACTTTGATCATCTTGCTCCCAATGCAGCAATTGTTTAAACGTCGTTTTACATAAGGAAAAATGATGCCCAAAAACGATATGATTATAATAAAGAAGAAAAGATAGCGTGAGTAATAACACGGTGAGTAAACTTATTTTGCTGTATTTACACATAGAATAATGATCTTACCGAAAATTATGCAAAGAAAGTGCAATTATTCAGTGGTTACTATCAACCAATCGTGCCTGAGTGCGTGCCCGTGCCCGTTTTTTCTCTGCGTTTTTAATCAATTATCCACACAGGCCTTATCCGATGTTACAAATCTTTTGATAACAGGCACGGACACGCAATCGAGCACGATTAAATCAATAATAACCACCTGTCCCAAAAGCTACTTTTGTATTTGCACAGCCCTGTTCACAGGAGACATTAGTCGAACCTGTTTGCGGGTCTGCAGTCACAGAGCCGTCTTTAGGTTTACCAAATGCTTCATGTCCATCTACTTTTACATCAAAACACAAATCGCTTAAAGTACGTACAGTACCGTCTGTTTCTTTCCATGATATGGGTAAACTAGCAAGATGCCCTGGTGAAGGCACTGTACCTAGAGCAGGTCCTCCCCCGATGTTATTGTCGCCCTCATGCAGCCCACGCACAAGTTCATTGTGTGTGTCTATTTTGACAGTAGGAATAGAAGTATCGCCAGACGAAGGCATGGCTGCAGTACAATGAAACTGATTTGTCTCTCCACGCAATGAAAGAGTAAATGCCATTGAGCTTGTATTAATAAGTAACGCTGTTAAAAATAATCCCGCTATTTTGGTTTTGTTCATATTCACTTTCTCCTGTTTTTTTAAAAATAATTAAACCACTCATATTGCTCTGCCCAATATACAAGATTTTTTTATAAAGTCCAGCGGGTTAAAATAATCTTGTTAAACTCAGCACACTATATTTCCTAGACAACTTCTACCTTTTTGTTTATATTGTTTATTTAAGAAACTGTCTATGCATTATGACTAAAAAAAACCAAGATGAAAAAAAGTATCTTCCTGAAGAAAGTGGAGATAGCAAAGGCGGAAAAACAGGCGCAGTAGAATTTCATTATCGTGATATTTTATCAACCGATGAGCGTGATGATAATTTACCTGAGGCAGAAGCAAAGCATTTGCTTACTGTTCAAATAGCCCGCCACTACGAACTGGTTAATGAACAAAGATTAAAGCGCAAAGAACGTGATGCGATTAAAAATGGTCGCGTCAATACGAGCAGCTATGATGCACTCGGATTGCGTAGAGGTGGTGGAGGCGGCGGTGACATATCACCCTACAAAAAACATCCTATCTCTGATAATGCGCAATTCAGCGGCGCAACAGACCGTAAAGTAACAGGTGTTCCCTGTGAAAATAATGCAGAAACAAATGAACAAAATAAAAATGATTTATTAAATGAATTACAATTGCGTCATCGATTAACACATCAACCTAAGTTTAACCCTAGACCCAGAGGCCCCATGGGATGATGACCTCTCTTGCCGATGCCATTATCGATGAACAACTTGATCAGGTACAGGCATTGGTACACGCCGGTGCTCCCGTTAATACACTGGATGAATATGGTTTTACGCCACTGGTTGAAGCTGCGGTTGCAGATAATATCGATATCGCAAAATTTTTAATTGACTGCGGTGCGAATGTCAATTTACAAGATGCAACAGGCGGTACTGCGCTGCATTGGGCTGCTGAAAATAATAATATACCCTTGGCTACCTTATTACTGCAACGTGGCGCCAATCCAAATAGTTATACTTTCTCAGGCCAACCCGCTTTAGTGATGCCATTGTTGCGCCAGCAAGAGCCCATGAAAAATTTATTTTTGCACTATGGTGCTCATTTGGAATTTGCTCAGGATTTTATTAATGCAAAATTATTAGGTCACATGTTTGAATTAGTGGGCACTGCAAATATTCTCTCCCCCGATCATCAATTGGTAGAACTGGATTTCGAAGGATTTTTTTTAGAATTCAGTCTTGCGATCATCACAGAATCACTGATGCAATTTAAAAATCATTTTGCTGGCCGTGAATGGCGGCGTTATTCGCAATTTATACAAATGCTGATTGAGGTGCTAGGCCGATCTGCACAATTAATCAAATACCAGCAATATCGTACAGATCTCGCAAAACATCGCGCCGAGATTGATCCTTTAATTCAGCATGAACCTTTGATTATCCCCATTGGTTATGAGGGGCATGCTATTACTTTTATTAAAGTAGGAAATATTTTAGTAAAATGCGATCGCCGCGAAGACAGCCGTTTATTTGATAATGTTTTTTTATATCAAATTAATAATAAAGCAGCCATGTCTGTCAATTTTATTAGAGATTTAATTTACAAAAAAAAATCCAGTGAGTTTGTCAATGAAGACTTACCTTTGTTATTAAATTTAACGCCCATTACTGAAATAAAAGTCGCTGCACAAATTAGTGGAAACTGCTCATGGGCAAATGTGGAAGCGTGTATTCCCGCTTTATTTTTTTTATTTTTTTCCAATCGGCCTGATTTTGAAAAAGAACTTTCGCGTTATAAAACGATCGCTTTGAATTTTTTCAAACAATGGCGAGAATGGAACAAAGATCGTGCGCTCAACTTATGTATTCAAAGTCTCAACCAGGCC
This sequence comes from Gammaproteobacteria bacterium, assembly GCA_044221135.1. Lineage (GTDB taxonomy): Bacteria > Pseudomonadota > Gammaproteobacteria > DSM-16500 > DSM-16500 > UBA4722. Next base: position 7,608 of record JBGAPT010000050.1, on the reverse strand, counting down.
AATGCTGTACGCAAAGCCTGTAAAGCAGAAATTTTAGCCGCTATTTTATATCAAAGTTGCCGCGAAGATAATGCACTGAATGAGACTCGTATTGAAGATATTTTAAATGTATTTTCTGATCCACGGTATAAACCGATTTTGCTTAATTATGTAAAATCGTATTGTTATGAAGACCAGAGTGACGAAGGTCAGCATTTTATGCAGATTTTGAAGAAGTATGGGGTGACGTTAAGGTAATTTCATAAGCGCTGCTTTATCTAAACCATCATGCGAACTGAGTTATCCCCACGACATTTGCTACTGTGTGTCATCCCCACTTCCTCATGTCATCCCCGCATTTAAATAGTGTCATCCCCGCGCTCTCACTCTGTCATCCCCGCTCTCCACTCTGTCATCCCCGCGAAGGCGGGGACCCATCCTGCAAATACCTCCAAACAATGATGAGTATGATTGAAATTGAATTTATCAAGAAATAAGATAGTTAAGGAGACAAGTCATGATGGGTCCCCGCCTTCGCGGGGATGACACTATTTAAATGCGGGGATGACACACAGCAATTCTATGGGGATACCTCAGCTCGCAATTGACGGTGTACTTTTCTCAAGACAACAGAATAAAAATAGAACATTAACCCAAAACTGCAACTATATTGCTCTACTTTTTCAAGTGACGCTTATTTATAATTTATGGTATTCTAATTCGCTGTAGCCTTCGCATAGCGCGAAGCGTGTCATCTCTCTAGGCTTTTAAAGGAGTCAACGCATGAAGAAACATGGACCTGTAGGTTGGTTAACTTGGATTTTACTTATTCTTGGCGGTCTTAATTGGGGTTTGATAGGTATCAACAGTAACTATAATGTTGTCACTATGTTACTAGGCAGCGAAACACCAGCCGCTCGTGGCGTTTATATCGTAATAGGTATTGCTGGATTGCTAGCCATTTACTTTAAGTCCAAATGCTGCATAGGCAAAAAATGCTGCAACAGTAAAGAATGCTGCAATAACAAAAAAAAGTAATCCATTATTTCCATCACATGACTGTCATCTCTAAATAAAAAACTAGGGATGACGGTTTTTTTATCCTAAATATATCTACCGCACCTTAAGATACGCACTGTCATGAGTGCTCACTCTGTCATTCCCGCTCACTATGTCATCCCCGCTCCCCACCATGTCATCCCCGCGAAAGCGGGGACCCATCCTGCAAATACCTCCAAACAATGATGAGTATGATTGAAATTGAATTTATCAAGAAACGAGGTAGTTAAGGAGACAAGTCATGATGGGTCCCCGCTTTCCGCGGGGATGACATAGTAAGCGGGGATGACATAGTAAGCAGGGATGACATAGTGAGCAGGGATGACATTGCCTCTTGAAATACAACACTCACTCATAAGAGCGTGAACGCTTACTCCAACTTTTTATACCTAATCCGATGCGGCTGCTTCGCCTTATCACCTAATCGACGCAATCTATCCGCTTCGTACTCCGCATAATTCCCGCTAAAGAAAACAACCGTACTATCCCCTTCAAACGCCAAAATATGCGTCGCAATACGATCTAAAAACCATCGATCATGTGAAATCACCATTGCACAGCCGGGAAAACTGAGTAACGCTTCTTCTAATGCACGTAATGTTTCAACATCCAGATCATTAGTGGGCTCATCCAGTAATAACACATTCCCACCGCTACTTAATAATTTCGCTAAATGGACACGATTACGTTCACCACCCGACAAATCTTGAATAAATTTTTGTTGCTCCGTTCCTTTAAAATTAAAACGACCTACATACGCACGAGACGGCATTTGGTAAGTGCCAATGGTCATAATATCCTGTCCACCAGAAAGTTCTTGCCACACTGTATTTTTACCATTGAGTGAATCACGGCTTTGATCCACATAAGCCAATTTAACAGAATCACCCACCCGTATCGTACCGCTATCCGGTTCTTCCTGGCCCATAATGATTTTAAACAGCGTCGATTTACCAGCGCCATTCGGCCCAATAATACCGACAATCGCACCCGCTGAAATGGTAAAACTTAAATTATCAAATAATAATCGGTCACCAAATTCCTTACACAGACCTGTTGCCTCGATCACCAAATCGCCCAATCGAGGACCCGGTGGAATGTAAAGTTCTTGTGTCTCACTGCGTTTTTGAAATTCTTTAGAACTGAGTTCATCAAAACGCGCTAAACGTGCTTTGCTTTTGGTTTGACGGGCTTTAGGATTACTACGCACCCACGCCAATTCTTCACGCATTGCTTTTCGATGTGATGTTTCTTCGCGTTCTTCTTGTTCTAAGCGTTTTGCTTTTTGTTCTAGCCAGGCCGAGTAATTTCCTTCATAAGGCAATCCTTGACCGCGGTCTAATTCTAAAATCCAGCCTGCCACATTATCTAAAAAGTAACGATCATGAGTGACCGCAACCACAGTGCCCGGATAATCATGTAAAAAGCGTTCTAGCCAGGCAATACTTTCTGCATCCAAATGGTTAGTCGGTTCATCGAGCAATAACATATCTGGATTAGATAAAAGTAATCGGCACAATGCGACACGTCGACGCTCACCACCGGAGAGTTTAGTGACATCGGCATCCCAAGGAGGTAAACGTAATGCATCCGCTGCAATTTCTAATTTACGTTCTAACTCCCACGCGCCTGCTGCATCAATTTCACCTTGCAATTTACTTTGTTCATCCAACAATTTATTCATTTGATCATCACTCATGGGTTCTGCAAACTGCATGCTGATGTCATTGAACCGATTGAGTAATGCAATGGTTTGCGCAACGCCTTCTTCCACGTTGCCTCGTACATTTTTAGCAGGATCCAGTTGAGGTTCCTGTGGAAGATAACCCATTTTGATGTCCGCCTGTGGACGTGCTTCACCCGTAAATTCTTTGTCTATCCCTGCCATAATTCGCAATAAGGTAGATTTTCCAGAACCATTTAAACCTAAGACACCAATTTTGGCGCCGGGATAAAAAGATAACCAAATATTTTTTAAAATTTCACGCTTAGGCGTGACAACTTTGCCTACGCCTTGCATTGTATAAATGTATTGTGCCATGGGAACCTTTAATAAATTAAGATAAGTGATATCCTACAATAGCAGCTCTGTGATAAACACAGCCCATCCCTTTCGAGCTCAATATTATACACATATCTCAACTGGAATCGACTATTGCTAAGTGGGTTTTTTCTATCGCAGGGAGTGATATTGAATAACTCGTTTTTACGCGAAGCCGCTACCGCTCATTCAACCGCAACACTTCCCTAGTTAAATCAAATCCATTAGAAAAATCCTCAATAAAAATGACTCCCTCTATACCCTTGAATATTTCATCATTTTGCAAATAAGTTATAATATCATCTTTATAAGCCCCTGTTAAACTCATTAAATTCGTTGGCTCTAGCATGCTCATACCCGATGTAATAGTGGATACAGAAGGCGTGAGCTGTGTTTGTAAAATAAATAAATAAGGCGGTGGTGTCTCACGCAAAATTTCCAATGTACTCGAAATAGATTGTTTCAATTCATTGGCATCTTGTTTATTGGGCCAATAAGAACATAAATCGGTAGATTGCGGTGCACAATCAGCGAGGTCACTTGAATTGACGCTATACCACACATAATTAAAAAGTGCTTCATGTGGTACTATTGTTGAAGCAATAATAACTTGCTTTTTATCATTCCAGAATGTGCTTAATTTTGTTGAAGGGGTATATTTATTCTCACCATTTAGATCTCTACGTGGCGCAACCCAGGGTGATAATTCATCATTTATAAAATTTAATACATTTTTCTGCATCGTTGGTAAATCATCAACATTGGTATTATACCAATGATTAACATCCAGAATAATAATTTCATGCTGATGATTTTTTTGATTTAAAAATTCTTTTACAGAACCCACTATCTTTTTTAAACTTTCACCCCGTAAAGCATGACATGCGTAGATCTTATCTATATCAAGACCTTCTCCACACAGTCGAAGATCAAAGTATCTGATTCCACTATGGAGTTGCGCTGTGATATCGTAGTGCTGAGTTTTAGCCCAACCTGCACTATAGCTAGCTCCATATGAATAAGCATAATAGAGATAAGAGCGTACATCAGGCATCACCGTCGAGTTTGAAGAGATAGTATAAGTACCACTGTCATGTGTCCCTGGAATAAAAATCCGGTTTAATGACTCATCCATTATTTTATTAGATAAACTATCCATCCATTGGCTCGGTTTATTTTTAGTAATACTAATCACTACAAATTCTGTACTGTCTACAGGATAGCTGCTATAACGAGGATATACGATGTATGATTGCAGGTAGGAATCAAGGAGAAATGTATTATCGACAGACAATGCATTGACACCCACTTCTATTTCATAGGTAGCCACTTTATTTTGATTAGTATCGAGTAAAGAAAAATTTATTTTACATGCACCACCGCTGTCTAATAGATTCGATTTTAAGTAAACTTTTTTATTTAATGTGATTGTATTAGCCCCTTCTACACAATGCGACTCTTGCACTGATATACTTAAATGATTCTCCGAGTTAATCTTTAAATATAATCCCTGCCCTAAAGGAAAAGCAGGTTCTACGATCAAAAGCAATAATACCAACAGCATTCGCGTTTTAATTTTAGTAAAATTACACATATCTCTCTCATCCTGTTTTATGGCTATAGTTTGAGTATAGGATAAAATATAGGCATTTTAGGGAGATGGTTTAGAAAATTTTTTCTAGGATTGGGGAAGGATGAGGGGAATATTTATTAATATAATAAATGGGTTAGCGAGGTAGAGGGGTATTGCGTAAATCAAATTTCGAGCAATTTAAGGAGAAAAAAGAAGGTGTTATCCTGAGCCCTTACCAGGATAAATTCCGCGAAGGATCACTCGAATAATGTGTCATTCCCGCGAAGGCGGGAACCCATTCCGCAATTGTCTCTAAAAATAAAAAAGCACTATAAAAATTGAATTGCCAAGAATAAAGATAAAGTTAAAGGTTAGTCACAATAGGTTCCCGCCTTCGCGGGAATGACAGATTAGGGGCGCTGAATAGTTACGGTGTTGTTGCGCAAATCAAATTTCGAGCAATTTAATGCCTTGATTTCCTGTGCTCCGCGGCTCTATGACTGCATGTCAACTGCGCTGCTCGAAAATCAAGGCATTACGCTCGGCCTAGCGAATTGTCAACAGACCCTATTGTTTCTCTCTTTTGTCTTTCTTCGCTTTTCTCTTTTCTTTTAATGTTCTTGTCGCTGGTTTCTTTCCCTCTTTTTTTGTATCTTTTGCTTTACTCATATCAGTTATTCTCCATAATAAAAATAAAAATAGTAGTAGCAGATAGTTTATATATAAAAACACCCCACTAAGTCAACTCTATCTCTATTATTTTTTTATTGTTAGCGCGTGTCGTTGTTCCGCTTCTATCGTGTCATCCGTGCGAAGGGGTGTTGCTAAAAGTCTCTCTTAGATTTACCAGACTTAAAATCACCGCTTCTCGCGCGCTTACCTTTAAAATCTTTAAAACCATCACGTCCAGCGCTATTCCCTCTGAAACCACCACCTTTAGAACCCTCACTTTTAACGCTATCACTTCTGAAGCTTCGATCTTTACCTTCGCTTCTAAAGCCACTGCGTCCAGCACTGTCACTGCGGAAGCTCGCACTTCTCATGCTATCGCCTCTAAAGCTATTACTTCTAGCACTTCCACTTCTAGTATGGTTGCCACCTCTAAAATCATCACTTCTAACACTTTCACTTCGACCTTTGCTGAATCCACCACTTCGAACGCTATCGCTTTTGCTAAAACCACTACGCCTAGCGCCTTCATTTCGAACGCTATCGCTTCTACTAAAACTTCTAGCACCTTCACTGCGAACACTATCGCCGCCTCTAAAGCCGCCGCTTCTCGCACCTTCGCGTCTGGCGCTGTCGCTTCTTTTAAAACCCTCTTTCTTAGCCGACGCACCACCTCTAAATCCACCGGACTTATAACTCGGCTTACCACCACCCGCACCACGCCCACGTTTTTTCTTCGCTGCACCAAAATTAAAACTCTTACTCGCTTCCAAACCCGATACCGTGCTTAATTCAATTTTCTCACCAATATAACGTTCAATCCCTTGCAAATGTCGTCCATCATCCGGTAACGCAAAAGAAATCGCCGTACCTGATTTACCCGCACGACCCGTACGTCCAATACGATGCACATAATCTTCATGAAATTTAGGCAAATCAAAATTAATCACGTGCGTAATATCATGGATATCAATACCCCGTGCAGCCACATCGGTTGCAATCAAGAATTGAATCTTGCCGCGACGCATGGCTTCAATCGTACGATTACGCACATTTTGTTTTAAATCGCCATGCAAGGCTGCGACAGAATGACCTTCACCATGCAATTGCTTCGCTAATCGATCCGCATTGATTTTTGTAGCAGAAAAAATAATCGCCTTAAAAATATTGCCATCTTTAATAAAGTGTTGCAGCAATCGTGTTTTATGCTGCACATTATCCGCCATATAAATTTCCTGTTTGATTTTAACTGGTGACATTTTTGCTTGCGATAAATCAATACGAAGAGGATCTTTTAAAAGCTGTTTAATAATTTTATCGAGCTTGTTATCCACCGTCGCACTAAACAATAAAGTTTGGCGGCTTGCAGGGGTTGCTTTTGCAATGTGTTTTACATCATCAATAAAACCCATATCCAGCATGCGATCTGCTTCATCCAGAATCAGCATTTCGATTTCTGATAACTTCACACGGCCTTCTTGCATGTGATCCAGCAATCGCCCCGGTGTTGCAACAATCATATCAACCGGACGCGACAATCCTTTTAATTGTTGACGATAAGGCATACCACCTACCAGACTGACCAGATTAAGCCGCATAAATTTTCCATATTTGGAAACCGCATCCATGATCTGTGTAGCAAGCTCACGTGTAGGTGTCAAAATCAAAACGCGCGGCTTTGAACCGCCTTTTGTTTCTGCTAAACGATGCAACGCAGGCAATACAAATGCCGCTGTTTTACCCGTACCTGTTTGTGCCGATGCAACAACATCTTTGCCATCCAAAATACCTGGGATAGAATGGGCTTGAATAGGCGTAGGTTTGGTATAACCACAGGCTTGTAGTGCTTTTGAAATACTGGGATTTAAATTTAATTGTGAAAATGACATCATAGATTATCCTCGAAAAATACTTATGCAAGCTGCACAGAATCACATTTCATATTTTAAGAAGAAATGAGTCTGGATTTAGCTGGCGCCAAATGGAATCACTGCCAACGTAAACCTAACTCAGGAAAGCCTCAATAGAACTGACTCATTCATTGGTAATGATTAACTAAAAAAAATTACAGGGCGTATCATGAGGGTTTGCGCAGAAAATAGCAAGGATTAAATCAAATTTCTACAGGAGGGGTGGAAATGCTCAAAAAAGGGGGGAAAAGGTGAAAAACCACATATCATCTCCGCAACCGTGTCATTCCCGCGCTCTTCTGTCATCCCCGCGCTCTTCTGTCATCCCCGCGAAAGCGGGGACCCATCATGACTTGTTTCCTTAACCACGTTATTTC
>JBGAPT010000049.1:0-14686 GCA_044221135.1 Gammaproteobacteria bacterium | reverse complement strand
ATCTTTCCAGTTGCAAATCTTTTTAGGCTTACACATTTAACCTCCTACCTTGCCGGGTTTGAAGGTTAAATTGTATATACTCTTATGATTTGCAACTACTTATTTTCTTAAGCTCTACCGTATCCACGCAACAATGCCTCCCCGCGAAGGCGGGGACCCATCTTGCAAATACCACCAAGCCAATAATCAGTACAATAGAAATTGAATTATCAAGAAATTAAGATAGGTAGGGAGACAAGTCAAGATGGGTCCCCGCCTTCGCGGGGATGATACTAAGATACTCATTACCCGCGGTGTATCGTGAATTTGCAACTTATGTTAGTACCTTCACTGTATTGTGCATTGCCAATGGTAATGGTACCGTCTGTTCTCGTCATATTGTCATTTAAACGGAAAAGAATATTTGAATTTGCATCTGTTCCACTCTTTTTTAATGTAAAACCAATTACTGGAGTCCTGCGTCCTGATACCTCTGATATACTAGCTGACTTGGCCCCAGTGACCTCTGTAATCTGGTCCCCGTTAACGCCGTTAAAATTACATAAAGCAGTCACATAAGCAATAGTGGGATCTTCAAAATGTGTTGTTAAAGACATTGTTGAATCATTTAGAGCTGCAGCCCAGGTGCATGTTCCACCCGATACTTCGGTCATACCTGCTTTAAAATAAACATCATCACTCGGACTACAAGTGCGCTGAGCGAAGGATACAGGCTCAAGCGGCGAAGATGCATTCTGTGCATTTGCTACAGCAGCCATCAAAGAAAATCCAATAAAAACAACAGGAAACATTTGTAATTTCATATCACTCCCTCTCAATATGTGTTAAAAAGAAACACATTATCCCATACCCCGCTTAAATGTCAATTAACCCTTTAAATAGACATAAATCAATGCAAGTACCTCATTTTTCTGAAAAACTAATAAATAAAAACCTTTAATAGAGTCTGGTGACAATTCGCTAGTATTTTTTTAGATCAAAATCTGCTATGCTGCACACAGGCTGATAATTCTAAAAAAGTGCCTTACTAAAACGGAGAGTGTCTCATGTTGCGTCCCGCAGAAAGCGAAGAAAAATCTGAGCTTCCGTGGTTTCAAGAGCCTGTGCGTGCGCCAGAATTATCTGATGCCCGGTCTTATGGAGAAGAAGTCAAGGCTACACTAGCCAATTTGTTTGTATTTGATAATGCCGTAGAGTCCCTCCGTATATTAAATACCTTAGGGCCTGCATTGAAAAAAGTACCTGCTGTTTTTTCAGCATTGCAGAGCGTTCTAGCCAATATTGAGATACCCGCAGAAGATAAATCTGAAGACAAAGCTGCGGTCGATCAATGCAAAAAAATGTTAACTAAATTAGGTTTTTGGAGAGTAAATTCTAACGCCAAGAAAAAAAATTTAGATGAGAGTATCAAGCAGCTAAGAAAGGCTCTAAGACAACTACACGAAGCAATTCCAACAACTCATCGCAAGGAAAGCATACTAGCAAAAAATGCAGTAGGAAAAATAAGTGAAATAATCACTATACTAGATATACTTCATAAAAATGTAGCAGTTATTGTTGATAGTCTCTCTCAAAATAACAACGTAAAAGTGACTACAGCAGTCATTACAGTCTGTGGCGAATTATGCAAGCAAACAGGGCAATTAACCCTATTAAGCTCTGTGTTAACTACCATGAGCCCTACCCTATTATGGTCGCGAAGACTCACACTCGTGGGAGCAGCTCTGCCAAGTCTCATGGATGCTGTAGGAAATAGAGATCTTTTAATACAAAAAATAAAAGAGCTTATCCAGGCAATGCAATCTGGCGGCCTATGGCCACCCGACAGTTTGCACTTATGGCGCCTGGATTGTTATCGTATTTTACTTGAATTAATTAATGATCCACTGATCTTTAAAATGTTTTTTAATCTGATGTATAACATCAGCATTCAAATTCAAATAGAAAAAGCAAAGATACAAGGGAGTGCAGTATCCGGTACATTGGATGTTGCAGGTGCACTGCAATATCTTCAGTACATTCCTTATTTTTCATATATGAGTTATTTTGCACTGTTTAGTAATCCACAAACAAGTTTAGTTCAAGCAGCATTTACTGTAGTGGATGCAATAGCTCCTGAAAGTCATGCAAGTTTAATAAAGATAGCAAAGTTATTCACCTCTGTAGCAACGCTGAGTCCTCTGGAAGCTGTAAGTGCTAGCCGAGGGCTCTTAGGAGATGCATTAGCTGAAATAGCTCAAAACAGAACGAGTGAAGAGTTATTAGCTATGGAGCCCCATCTTCAAACTATTATTTTGCCAGAAATATTAAAAGGCCTGCTCTTCAATGGAGAGGAAGAAATATCACAATTTCCAGAACCGAACAATCCATCTTCGTCAAGAGATCGTACATCTGGTTTTGTTTCCAAAGAAAAAATTGATACAGGAAGCAGATGTCTGCTAACTCTTTTAGAAGCGCCAGAGATGGTTCGTGACACATGGAGAATGGGAGGAAGTGCATTAAGCACCTTGACATCCGTTTTAGGTGGAGTAGTTGATAATGGCAAATCAAAAGTTGCTAGCCAGCCAAGGGAAGAAACGCCTCTCGAAAAACAGCACAGAATAGCTGCGTTAAAGCTGGATCCAGAGCTTGAACCTTTATGGAATCCGGAGCCAGATCAAAAAGAAAATGTTACTGCTACATTAGTTTATAACTTGTTAGCACAATTAGGAAAAAAAATTAATAATGAATATATACATTGTAAAAAAATTAAATCTCCTGGAGCTGTTTCTTCTGCTGTCTATCGTACTACTAAGAACGGCTTAGGTGTTGGTAAAACTCTAGCTCAAAAAGTGATGGGTATATCGCAAAGCGATCCGCCTGCCCATGAAATAAAAGCCATTTCAGCTGCGCAAGCAGTCGACTATAGTGAAGAAAAAAAACAAGCTCTAATTGCTAAAGAAGCACTTGATGCAAAAAAAGATAATATATTATTGACTATTAAAAAATTAGAATGCAAAACTCCCTTCGAACTCCAAGCAAAATATAATGAAATATATGCAGAAATCGTGGCACTTGATTCTGAAATCACAGAGACTGAAAAGAAATTTGAACTCTGTTATGAAGCAAGGATTGTATTTAATTCTACTGAGTTGAATTATAAAAAAGAATGCATACAAGCATTATTGAAAAATCTAGCGATAAGAGCGCGCGATTTAATGCTGTCTGATATCATTTTCGATACGCCACAACTTCTTAAGCACTTACAATCCAAGCCCGCTTCTGAACAAATAAACGCTGAGAATATTGACTTATTTCATAAGAAAGCGGAACAATTTATTCAATTTATGGGTCCGCGCAATAGGCAGCCTTTAGAAGATTTTACAGAATCATTTTATGTTAACGAAGTTGAAGCGCAAGTTAAATTTAATATTGAAAAAAATAAATTTCTAGCTGGGGTGCTTGATCAGGCTGTCTCTAAACTTGAAGCTGAATTTAAGTTGGAAAAATTTGAATTTAATCGTGATCAAAAAGATGATTATTTTATTAATGATTTTCTAAGAAAAATCCAAGTATTCAGAGAAAAAATAAATGTATTAAATAATGATGAAAATAAAAAAAGAATCTTAGAAAAACTGGATGCTTTTGAAAAACAAGCTACAATTGAAATTAAAAAACAATATCAATGCTATATAAGTGATAAATTAGAAAAAATATCTGCGGAATTGATGCAGGAAGCAATACAATGTTTATCTAAGCCTGAAGAGAATAAAGAAATTCCTAATCGACTTGAACAATTATATTCAAGAGTTGACTCTAATAACCATGAAAATTATGCTATTGGGGCTGTTTTCCCCTCTTATAAATTAATACCAGATGCGCCTGAGTTAAAGTCAAACGTTGAATTAAAAGCTCAGTCAAGTGGCGGATTCCTTGACTATGTCAGCTCGGCTGCAACCGCCGTTATGGACACTGCAAGCTCAGCTGTAGTCGCTGTAGGTGCAACTATCGCAACTACAGCTATTTCAGTTGGAGCTTATATTTCAGGCAGTACTTCTCCTGAAGATAAATATGCAGCAGAGATTAAGGGTCATGAAGAATCGGTAACTAGATTTAACGAAAAATTAAAAACTATTAATGTCATCATAAATGAAGCGAAGAATAAAGAGAGCTTTGAAGATGCCATAAAAAAACTGGAAATATTATCTGGTCAAGCGGAGTTAAAGGAAAGAAACCCAGACGATGCACAAAGAAGAGAAAAACAAGATAGAGCAGTAGCGAGAGATCCACAAATAGGAGAAGAACAATATGAAGAATACAAGGCAATAGATCAACAAAGATCACTAGAACAGCATTATGTATCTGTAGCAGTAATTTCAGAAAGCCCACAGAGACCACCAGAACAGGATAGAGAAGGACAATATGAAGAGCCTGAGGCAGTACAACACAGATCACTAGAAGAACGTCAAGTGCTTGAAGCAGGAATATCAGCGAACGAACAAAGACCACAAGAACAACACAACGAAATATTTGTAGCAAACCCAGATGAAAAGCTTTCTCCGGCAGAGGTAAAAATAGGCATACAAAGAAGAGAAGAACAAGCTGAAGCGGATAGAGGAAGAAAAGTAATAGCTGAAATAGATCAACAAAGACTGCCAGAACATGATGCAGTGCTTGTAGATGCAGCAATAGTAGCAGCAGTAGAAGTAGAAGTAGAAGGCGAAGAAGCAAAAGCTGAAAGAGATCAACAAAGACTGCCAGAACATGATGCAGTGCTTGTAAATGCAGCAATAGTAGCAGTAGCAGCGATAGAAGTAGTAGTAGAAGACGAAGAAGAAAAAGCTGAAAGAGATAGAGCACAAGTAGGCCAAAGACCTCCAGAACAACATGGTGAAGTGCTTTTAGGCGCAGCAGGAGAAGAAGCTGAAAGGGATAGAGCACAAAGAGAAGCAGCAGAAAGAGAAGCAGAAAAAATACAAAAAAAAGCAAAAGCTGAAGCAGATATAGCCAGAGATAACCCGAACGATTTATTAAATGGATTACAATTTTTTATTAGCGAACTGCCAGATGGTCACCCAAATAAAACAAATGCTAATGTTATTCATGGGCTAGGATTACATGAATCTAAGATAGAGTCGAGTAACCCTCAAACATTAGCAGAATCACTAAAACTTGTTATTGCAGTTGTTAGAAAGCCATTAAATAATGAACAAGAGAAAGCAAATTTAGCAGCATTTGTAAAAAGACAGGCTGAAAGACAGGCCGCAGGTAAGTCCTGTTTGAGTAACCCATTCCTCTATGCACTTGGATGTCTAGCAGTAGGTGCTGTCGCTGCTATTGGGTTAGGTCTTGCGGGTGTTCCATTCGCCGTGAGTGCTGCCATTGGCGGCTCAATATTCACAGCGGGTGGTGCAACGTTCTTTTGCTGCCGTCGTGAACCGAAACAAAAAGGGCTGTCTGAGGCTTATACCAATAGCTTAAGTGTGTTAGCTCCACCCTCTGCTTAATCTATTCACTCCATAAGCTTACCAGCAACCAGCGTACTGTCATTCTAAACGAAGTGTATGTAAGATAATTCATTTTTACGCAAATGCTCACTAACGCTGCTTTGGGAGAAGAGATCCGATCAATAACATCTTCGCGAAAATTATATTCAAATAAAATAATTCATACTACTTTTTTAATTCCACTTTAAAACGACAAATAACTTGATCATTTCTATATTTTGTAAACCAAAAATGAGAAGAAAGAAATCCTTTATTACCTATTGTAAAATAAATCTGCTCCGGATAATCATCACCGTGATCCACTTCTGTATTATTATTATTTGCTATCTTAAATGTGGCTGTATTTCCTGTAATAGTTAGATCATAGAGAGTGCTACCTGATATATCTTTCAACTTAGTGGCTTGAGATTTATCAATGCTTGTGTCAGGAAAAAAATCGCAATCAGCAGATACATATTTCACATCAGGATCCACAAAATAGACTAACAATCGTGTTTGTGTATCTTTTTTTGCTGCATCCCATGTGCATGTTATTGGGTTACTTAAATACCGTGTAGTAAAAAATACATCTCGTTCATCAAAAATACAATTCGATTGGTATAAAGAAAGTGGTTGCAGTGGGGATGCCGATAATGCACTTTCTACCGTAATCACTAAAGAAAATACAAGAAAAAGAATGACGATCTTTTTAAATTTCATGTAAAACTCTCCCGTTTTATATACCTAATTTTTTTCGACGCAACAAACGTAAAACAGCACGCACACTAATCACTAGCCAAATAACCTCAATCACAACAGATGGCGTATTCCAGTGAAAAAACAATGAATACAAAATACCGCACGCACCCAGCATATTAAAAGATTGATAGAATAAAGTATTTGAGTGTATACGATTAGTACTTAATAAAAAATAAACGGCCAGCTGCATAACAACTCCGATCATGCCTATAGAATTAGATAATGCCTTGAGCGTATCGTACATGTTTTAAAGCCTCAGTTAAAATTTCAATTCCAGCACCGCCTTGATGAGCATGTTCACTAATATAACGACGCCAACTTCTTGCACCTACTTGTCCCTGATATAAACCTAAAATATGTCTAGTCATACACGTTAGACGAGTTTTATTTGCTAGTTGTTGTTCAACGTAGGGAATAAATTTTTCTATAATAGCGTGACGTGCAGTATCATCCACTTCAGCTGCTGAAAAATAATTTCTTTCAATTTCCGCTAAAAAAAAGGGATTTGCATACGCTTCACGACCTACCATTACGCCATCTACAAAACGCAACTGCTCTGTAATGTCTTTACAGGATTTAATTCCACCATTCACAATAATAGTCAGGGAGGGAAAATCTTGTTTGATTCGTCTTACTATATCATAACGCAAAGGCGGAATTTCGCGATTTTGCTTAGGGCTCAACCCATTTAACCACGCTTTACGAGCATGAATAATAAAAATAGTGCAGCCCGCTTTCGCAACAGTTGCAATAAAATGCTGTAACGCCTCATAAGAATCATGCTCATCCACTCCAATTCGACATTTTACTGTGACAGGTATATTGACTACAGCACACATCGCAGCAATACACTCTGCAACAAGGGATGGATTCAGCATTAAACAAGCACCAAATTGACCTGATTTAACGCGATCACTAGGACAACCTACATTAAGATTAATTTCATCATAGCCATACTCTGCGCCTAATTTCGTGCAATATTCTAATTTTTTTGGCTCACTCCCCCCTAATTGCAAAGCAACAGGATGCTCAAGCGGATCATAAGCCAAAAAACGCTGGCTATCACCATGAATCAAGGCATTCACTGTCACCATCTCTGTATAAAGCAATACATGCGGCGCAATCAAACGTAAAAAATAACGATCATGTCTGTCAGTGCAATCCATCATGGGTGCAACAGATATTAACCTACTCATGCACTGCACTCTTCTAAACTATGCACCGATTTAACGGTACCCCATTGCTTACAGCCTGGGCACTGCCAATGCAATGATTTACCCGCAAAACCACATGAAACACAACGATAATCAGGCTTATTTGCCAATAACTTTTTAGTTAAATTTTGTAAAATCAACAAATCTTCCCGTGCCCTGCCCCCTGTGCTGGATTGATATAAACTAATAAATAAATGGAGCCCATGAATAGAAGGATAACGACGCACATAATCCGCAACAAAATTAGCTGCGACTTTATCGCCTTTCCAGCGACGAATTCGTTCAGATAAAATTAATACCACTGGAACATGCGGGTACTCTTTTAAAAGTTGCATTAAATGCTTGACTAACTTTTCCTCTTCATTTAACGCCTCATAACAAGACGCCAATGCATCGATTGATTCGGAAATATAGTCGGCGTTTTGATCTTTAATACCTTTCAAGCTACGCAAAGCAGATTTATAGTCACCCTTATCCATTTCTAATCTGCCTTGAAGCAAACTAGCGCGCACACAATTACGATCTGCAATTAAAGCATTTTTAATATAATGATCAGCTTGCTCATTTTGTTTATGCGCAATCGCAATTTCTGCTAACTCACAATAGTAATGCGCAATAACCGGTTGCATATTTTTTTTGGTTGCTGTAGCTAATTTAGAAGCAATAGGAATAGCATTTTCCCAGGCTTTTTCTTGTTGATAAATATCCAATAATGCACGGTAAGCAGGTATAGAATAATCTTTAACGCTCACCACTTCTAAAAAAATGCGCTCAGCGCGATCCAGCACACCTGCACTCAGATAATCTTGCCCTAATTCAAATAAAGATTGTTCTCGATATACTTTATCGAGCTGAGGGCGGGCAATTAAGTTTTGATGAATACGGATAGCACGATCTACCTCACCACGACGACGGAATAACTTGCCTACAGCCAGATGCGTTTCTACCGTATCACTATCAACCTCCAGCATTTTAATAAAGACATCAACAGCTTTATCCGGCTCTTCATTCAATAAAAAATTTAAACCAACCAAATAATCACGAGGTAAATTAATTTTTCTCTCAACAAAACGTTTATGACGCGCTTGATAGCCTAGATACCAAGCGGCGGCTAAAGAGATGAAAACTAATAAAACCCATGTACTACTCATTAATGTCTGTCCTGTAACGGAATCGCACGTAAATTTACAATTTCTTTTTCAGCCACTTTTAATTGAGTTTGGAGTTTATACGTTTTTATTTTTAATTTAATCAAGAGGAAAAACCCAACTAATAAACCTAATATACAGCCTAGCACGAAAGTCATCACGAGTAATAAAGAAAGTGGATAAGCACGATGGCCTATATAATAATTAAAATTAACAATATCCGGATTCAACACTGCAAAGCTGATACCTAATAATATAATCGCTATTAATAAAACATATGTAATAATGCGCATTTTGTTTGCTCCTGGATGGCTCTACATTTCATTTATTCAACTCTTATTTGTATCATCCCCGCAGAGTCAAAGACCTAATCCCCCAACATAAAAAAACGGCATCAACAGTCCACTGCTAATGCCGTTCTTATTATTCGCCACTTCTTATACCACGTAGCTTTATTTATTTTTAAGCATCGCCTTCCTGATCCATCTTCGCTTTAAATAAATCGCCTAATGTTGTTTTCATAGGTGATTCAGCTTCTTTGTCTTTTTTCTTAGCGCGTGGTTTCTTTGGCGTTTCCTCTTTTACTTTCATCGAAAGTGTAATCATATGGGTTTTACGATCGGTGCCAGTAATTTTAGCTTCGATAGCATCACCTACATTTAACTTCGTACGTGCATCGTCTACTTTTTCTGCAGAAATTTCAGAAGCGCGTAACGTACCAAACACATTCGGTGCCAACTCAATAGTCGCAAATTTAACATCGACTTCAGAAACCTTACCCGATACCGTACTTCCTTTTTCATGCTCATTCAGGTAATTTGCAATAGGATCATCTGCTAATTGCTTCAACCCTAGAGAAATACGCTCACGTTCTGCATCAATCGCTAAAATAACCGTCTCTAACTCATCATTTTTCTGGTATTTACGGATTGCCTCTTCTGCCGCTCCCTCATTCCAGGAAATATCAGACAAATGGATGAGACCATCTATGCCACCATCCAGGCCAATAAAGATACCAAAGTCAGTGATTGATTTAATCTTACCGCTGATTTTATCGCCTTTTTGATGGTTATCTGCAAACATACCCCAAGGATTTTGCGTACATTGCTTAAGACCTAAAGAAATACGACGACGCTCACCGTCAATATCCAATACGATGACATCCACTTCTTGACCTAAATGCACGACTTTATTTGGATTGACATTTTTATTAGTCCAATCCATTTCTGAAACGTGAACTAAGCCTTCAATACCTTCTTCAATTTCAACAAAACAACCATAGTCAGTAATATTAGTGATACGACCATGTAAACGCTGCCCGATTGGATAACGAGTTGTAATATCTGACCATGGATCATCGCCTAATTGTTTTAAGCCTAAAGAGACACGCGCATTATTGCGGTCAAACTTCAGAATTTTAACTTTAATCTCATCACCAATGGATAAGACTTCACTTGGGTGCTTGATGCGCTTCCATGACATATCTGTAATATGTAATAAACCATCTACGCCACCTAAATCAATAAACGCACCGTAATCAGTCAGGTTTTTAACTACGCCTTTAACTTCATCTCCTTCGTGCAGATTTTCAAGCAGTGCTTCACGTTCTACGCTATTTTCTGCTTCCATCGCTGAGCGACGTGAAACAACAATATTGTTGCGCTTAGCATCAATCTTAATCACTTTGAAATCAAATTCCTTGCCTTCCAAGGATTCTGGATCACGCACTGGTTTTACATCCACTAAGGATCCTGGTAAGAATGCACGGATTTTATTGATTTCTACTGTAAAACCACCTTTAACGCGGCCTTGAATCACACCTCGTACATTTTCTTTTTTCTCAAATGCTTTTTCTAATACGCCCCATGATTCATAACGTTTTGCACGTTCACGTGACAAACGTGTCACACCAAAACCATCTTCAATCGCATCAAGAGCGACTTGAACTTCATCACCTACAACAACTTCAATTTTTCCATGTTCATCTAGAAATTGATCAATTGGAATAATAGATTCAGATTTTAAACCTGCACTCACGACAACAAAATCGGAGTCAATACGAGTCACTTTACCTACAACAATTGCACCAGGAACCATCGGCGTTTCATTCAGACTTTCTTCAAATAATTGCGCAAAACTGACCATACTCGTTATCCTAGATCATTAAGATCTTTTTGATTAAAAAATTACGGCCTGCTTACATTTCTACTATGCCGGGCGGAATGCCTTGATTTTCTGTGCTCCGCTGCTCATTTACTTGTATGTAAACTCCGCTGCGGTGCTCGAAAATCAAGGCATTCCACCTCGGCCTAGCGAAATGTAAACAGACCTTAATCGGTTAAATTTATATTAACGATTGCGAAAAACCGCAATCGCACCTAAGGACAATCACATCATTATTTAATAACAGTGATTCCCTTTTTTTCTACCTCTATCATGATATGTGCAACAACCTGATCAATAGTAAGCAGGTCAGTGTCAATCACGATAGCATCCATTGCGGGTTTAAGGGGGGCTACAGCACGTTCTCGATCTCGCTTGTCACGCTCCCTTAGGTCCTCCACAAGGGCGCTCAGATTAACATGAATGCCTTTTGCATTCAACTGATTATACCGACGGGATGCCCGCTCTTCAGGGCTTGCAGTCAAAAAGATTTTAAGGATGGCATCTGTAAAGATAACTGTACCCATGTCACGACCATCTGCCACTAGCCCTGGTGGGGTACGAAAGGCTCTTTGACGACTCAGTAATGCGGTACGCACGGCAGGAAAAGCACCTGCTTTAGAAGCCGCATTGCCTATTTTTTCAGTTCGAATCGTATCCGTAACATCTTGTTTTTCAAGAAAAATAAGTAAAGACTCACCGATGTCAGTTGCAATGAACTGGACATCCAGCGCATCAGCCAGTGAAGTTAATGCAGCTTCATCCTCTAAAGAAACACCCTGATTTTGAGCGGCTAAGGCTAATACACGGTATAACACACCACTATCCAGCAGGTTCCAACCTAACTTTTTTGCAATGATATGGGTTACAACACCTTTCCCTGTGCCGCTTGCTCCATCAATGGTTATCACTGGTACTTTGGGGTTCATCACTGCTTTCTGCTCCGTTTAAGGTCGCGATTTTTTCCAAGCCGACTAATAGTTCATCGTTAGTCAAATTAATCAAACGTACGCCTTGTGTATTTCGGCCAATTACAGAGATTTCTGTCACGGGAACACGCACCAATGTTCCTTTATTACTAATCAACATCACTTCATCTTCAGAAGTCACCTGGATCGCGCCAACCACTTGGCCATTACGTTCATTCACTTGAATGGACATCACACCCTGACCACCACGACCTGTTACACGATATTCTTCAATCGCTGTGCGTTTACCGTAGCCTTTTTCTGTCGCTGTTAAAATATCACCGGTCGGTGCAATGACGAGAAGTGAGATGGCTTTTTGTCCTGCCTGTAATTTAACACCACGCACACCACGTGCCGCCCTGCCCATGCAGCGTACTTTTTCTTCGGAGAAACGAATAGATTTACCGGTATTCGTAAACAACATGACTTCTTGATTACCCCTCGTTACGCACACACCAATCAAACGATCATTCTCTGATAAATCCAGCGCAATCAAACCAGAAGAACGGGGCCTAGAAAAATCAGTCAATGCCACTTTTTTCACCGTACCATTTTGCGTTGCCATAAAGACAAAACGATCATCATGATATTCACGTACAGGTAAAATCGCACTGATTTTTTCACCTTCGACTAACGGTAATAAATTAACAATCGGACGACCTCGTGATACTCGGCTCGCTTGCGGTAATTGATAGACTCTCAACCAATACACTTTCCCACGATTAGAAAAACATAAAATAGTATCATGCATACTTGCAATGAGAACTTGTTCAATAAAATCTTCTTCTTTAACGTTAGTGGCTGATTTACCTTTACCACCACGATGTTGTGCTTGATATAAGGCAACCGGTTGTGATTTAACATAACCTTCATGCGATAATGTCACAACTACTGTTTCATCCGGCACTAAATCTTCCAAGCAAAAATCACCTTCGCTATCGATAATTTGCGTACGGCGCTCATCACCAAATTGAGTTTTAATTTGCACTAATTCTTCCCGAATCACTTGCATTAAACGCACTGGACTCGCCAAAATCTCACTCAGATCTGCAATCAGTTTTTGCAATTCATGATGCTCAGCTGTAATTTTATCTTGCTCTAAGCCAGTCAACCGGTGCAAACGCATATCGAGTATGGACTGCGCCTGTTCAGGTGATAAGTGATAACCCTCTTTCGCTAAGCCATAAACAGATGTGGCATCCACATGCGTTAAAATAGTGACTGCATCAGTCGGTTTCCACGCACGTTTCAGTAATTGGGTTTTCGCTTCAGCCGAATCTTTCGCTTTTTTAATAACTGAAATCATCTCATCTATATTAGTCAGAGCAACAGACAAACCTTCTAAAATATGTGCACGTTCATTTGCTTTACGCAAATCAAACATAGACCGACGCGTCACCACTTCACGTCGATGCCGCAAAAATGCTTCCAGTAATTCTTTAATATTAAATATCTTAGGCTGCCCATCGATCAAAGCCACCATATTAATACCGAACACACTTTGTAATTGTGTATGAACAAATAAATTATTCATCATCACATCGACATTTTCATTACGCCGTAATTCAATTACCATACGCATACCTTGCTTGTCAGATTCATCACGCAATCCTGTAATGCCTTCGATTTTCTTTTCTTTGACTAACTCAGCAATACGTTCGATTAAACGTGCTTTATTCACCTGATAAGGTAATTCAGTCACGATAATTTTTTCTTTGCCTGATTTTTCATCCGATTCAACGTGTGTTTTTGCCCGCACTGAAAGACGGCCACGCCCTGTACGATAGGCTTCAAGAATACCTCCGCGGCCATGGATCACTCCAGCTGTAGGAAAATCAGGGCCTGGAATATGTTGCATAATGTCTTGAATGGTAATGTCAGGATTATCAATCATCGCAAAACAAGCATTAATTACTTCTGTTAAATTATGAGGCGGAATATTAGTTGCCATACCCACTGCAATACCGGAAGATCCATTGACTAAAAGATGCGGTATTTGTGTAGGCAATACCGTGGGGATCATTTCTGTTTCATCATAGTTTGGATCAAAATCGACTGTTTCTTTTTCAAGGTCTGCCAACATTGCATGAGCAAAGCGCGACATACGCACTTCTGTATATCGCATTGCAGCCGCCGCATCCCCATCGACTGATCCAAAATTCCCCTGGCCATCCACGAGTAGATAACGCATGCTGAATGGCTGCGCCATACGCACAATCGTGTCGTAAATCGCCATTTCCCCATGAGGATGATATTTACCTATGACATCACCCACAACACGGGCCGCTTTTTTATGGGGTTTATTCCAGTCATTACCCAGTTCATGCATAGCAAACAAAACGCGCCGATGGACAGGCTTTAAGCCATCCCGAACATCTGGCAATGCACGTCCTACAATAACGCTCATGGCATAATCAAGATAAGATTGTTTAAGCTCATCTTCTAAATTGACTTTCTGTATTTCTTTGGCGAATGGAGTATCCATAGGTCTCTGCTATATAAATGTACATTTGAGTTGATTTGAATTGCCGAATTGTAACATTTTTATCGGGATTTCTAATAGGAATTTTTACAAAAAATAACATCTTAACGTTTTTATCTTAATGCCCGTCGCAAAATTTTACCCACATTTGACTTAGGCAGCGTATCACGAAATTCAATCATTTTTGGTAACTTATACCCTGTCAAATTTTCCCGGCAAAAATGCAGAATATCCATTTCTGTCAAGCCAGGGTCTTTCTTCACAATAAATGCTTTAACCGCCTGCCCAGTCTGCTCATCAGGCACGCCAATCACCGCCGCTTCCAGCACCCCCGGCATACGCATTAATACATCTTCAATTTCGTTAGGATAGACGTTAAAGCCAGAGACCAAAACCATATCTTTTTTACGTTCCAAAATGGACACATACCCCTGCGAATTCACAGAGGCAATATCCCCTGTACGTAGCCAACCCGCTTTAGTAAATA
>JBGAPT010000048.1:0-14907 GCA_044221135.1 Gammaproteobacteria bacterium | reverse complement strand
TATCCTGAATTAGTTGCGATGGTACAGTTTGATCTACATAGATTGCTATATCACGCCGGATCTCTGGAAATTTCGAAAGCTCAATCGCTTTAGGGAGATGCGCATGCATCAACTCATCGAACAATAATTCAAATAGCAAAACCCTGCCTTTTGTGTCTAACTCCTGCGCAATACTGGGATGCAGTGTGCCTAATACGCCCACATAGCGCCCAGCACGCCAAATTTCTGCCGTTTGCCCAGGATGTAATGCAGCATGCACACCCGGCTTAAAATGAAATGCTCGCCCAGACAGGGTCAGGTCGATGATTTGCAAGAGATCCCCTTTTAAATCAAAAAAATCGACTTCACGCATCAAAGCACCCCATTGCTCAGGCCATACAGCACCACTCACTAAACCGCTGATGACTTTTTGTTGCAAAAATGCACCTGCATTTTCGGGTTGCGGCACAAAACGTAATCCTGTTTCAAATAAACGTACACGGGGTTGCTGACGATTTTGATTATACAACAATGCCTCTATCAACCCTGGCCAAAGATTCGTACGCATAACAGACATCTCTGCCGTGATAGGATTAACTAATACTTTAGGTTGATTCACTGGATCAAACAGTTGTTGATATTTTTGATTGACAAAACTGTAAGTGATCACTTCATGATAACCTAAATCGCAGAGTGTACGGCGGAGAAGAGAAATATCTAATGTAGTTTCAGCAGGCACATTCAGTTGTAAAGATGCCATGGCTTGTTGTAATGGCACATTTTCATAGCCATACAACCGAATAATTTCTTCGATCAAATCAATTTCAAGTGTAATATCGGAACGATAAGCAGGAACAGCGACTTGCCAGCCTGTTGCATTTTTCTTGCAACTCAATTGCAAGCGTTGCAGGAGCGTTTCAATCACTGCATCTTCAATAGTAAAACCTAATATTTTATCAATTCTTGCGGTGCGTAATGAAAGAGTAATCTGTGGTGGGAGGTATTTTTGCTGAGTTACATCAATAATAGGACCCGCCTGGCCCCCTACAATCTCTAATAATAAAGCCGTGGCACGTTCAATAGCGTGGACTTGCAATGTTGGATCAACTCCACGTTCAAAACGATGAGAAGATTCAGAACCTAAATTATATTTTTGTCGTGCGCACGCAATAGAGTGAGGTTGAAAAAAAGCACTCTCAAGAAAAATAGCCTGGGTTTGCAATGTGACACCTGAATCCAGCCCACCCATCACACCGGCAATGGCTAAAGGTTGCGTTTTATCTGCAATGACGACGGTATCTTGATGTAATTTAACCAGTTGACCATCTAATAAAGTTAATTCTTCAGTCGGCATCGCTAAACGGATTTGAATACTGTCTGAAATTTTTTGCAAATCAAAAGCATGCATGGGCTGGCCCAACTCAAGCATGACATAATTCATCACATCCACAATAGGATTAATACAGCGAATACTGCTACGACGTAACCGTTCTTGTAACCAAATGGGTGTAACCGCATCTGCTTTGACATGAGTGATGACCCGTCCCACATAATGAGGGCACGCTGCCGCTGCATCATGTTGCACGACAACAGATAATGTATCGGATACCGTTGGCTTAATAGTGGGAATAACAGGCATCTTACTATCACAAGCAGTGACAGCGGCAATTTCTCTAGCCATGCCTAGCACACTTAAACAATCACCGCGATTAGGCGTAATGGATAAATCGATAATGCGATCAGATAATGTTAAATAATCCCAAACATCCTGGCCTATAGGTGCATCCGCAGGCAATTCAAGTATACCATTCGATTCTTCAGTTAAAGTTAATTCACGTCCTGAACACAGCATGCCATTTGAAACAACACCCCGTATTTTGCTACGAGTAATTTTTATATTATTAGGTAATACCGCACCTACTAAAGCAGCTGGCACTTTCATTTGTAATTTTAAATTGGTGGCACCACAAACAATAGTGAGCAATTCAGGCTGACCTACATTGACTTGACAGACATGCAGGCGATCCGCTTCGGGATGTTTTTCTATACTCATGAGTTGAGCGATGACTACATTTGAAAATTTTTCTGCAACGGGCGTCAACGATTCAACTTCTACACCACATAAAGTGAGTTTCTCAGCAATTTCATCTGTTGTTAATGCTGGATCAATCCACTCTCGCAGCCATAATTCACTCAGCTTCATGTTAGAACTGCCTTAAAAAACGTATATCATTTTCGAATAAATAACGTAAATCAGCAATGCGGTATCGTAACATCGTTAAACGATCAAGCCCTGCACCAAATGCCCAG
Source organism: Gammaproteobacteria bacterium (assembly GCA_044221135.1). GTDB lineage: Bacteria > Pseudomonadota > Gammaproteobacteria > DSM-16500 > DSM-16500 > UBA4722. The sequence goes on along the minus strand of JBGAPT010000048.1, from coordinate 12,618 downwards.
CCTGTATAACGTTCACTATCAATACCGACTGCCTGCAGCACATGGGGATGCACCATGCCAGCACCTAATACTTCTAACCAGCCTGTGTTTTTGCAAATTCTGCAACCTTGGCTATCACAGTTTAAACAGCCGATATCTACTTCAGCAGAAGGTTCTGTGAAGGGAAAATAAGATGCTCTAAAACGAACAGGTACTGGTTTTTCAAAAAAAGCTTGTAAAAATAAAGTAAGAATACTCTTTAAATCAGAAAAACTACTCTTTTCATCAACCATCAAACCTTCTACTTGATGAAACATCGGTGTATGGGTGATATCAAAATCACGACGATAAACGCGTCCCATGGCAATAATACGCAAAGGCGGCGGAGTGCTTTTCATCACTCGTATTTGCACAGGCGACATTTGAGTACGCAGCAAAGTGTCATCTGCAAAATAAAAAGTATCTTGCATTGCACGCGCAGGGTGCATCGGCGGCATATTAAGCGCTGCAAAGTTATGAAAATCATCTTCAATTTCAGGGCCCTCTACAATAGCAAATCCCATCTGAGTAAAAAGCGCTTCAATTCTGTCTCGAGTTTGTGTCACAGGATGGATGCTGCCTGTCGCTTGACGACGACCTGGTAAGGTAATATCAATCGATTCAGCTGCTAACTGTTGGGCAACCTGGTTTTGTTGTAATAATGAAACACGCTGTTCAATCACTTCTTCGATTTGTTGTTTTGCTATGTTTACTTTTTGACCAAAGATAGGACGTTCTTCAGGGGGGAGTTGGCCTAAGCTTTTGAGATATTCTGTTAACTTACCTTTTTTTCCTAGATAAAGAACACGGTAATCATCCAGGATTTTTAAATTATCAGCCGCTTGGATTTCGGTTTTGGCTTGGTTTAATAAAGCATCGAGATCTGTCATAGAAACACCCAAAGTTTCATCTGTATCACATGCATAAAGAAACATCCATCATTGCACATGAGACAATTCTTGTATTGTGACTCAGAGTGAAGCGCAGGAGAAGTTTTATGTCATTCCTGCGAAAGCAAGAACCTATTTACCCTTATCATCCAGTGCCACTAGCAGAATGGGTTCCCGCTTTCGCGGGAATGACAATTAGGAGAGCATCCTGCACAGTATTACGCAGCTAAACCCAACCCAGCCTTCGCCTCATTCGCAATCGCTGCAAATCCAGCACGGTCACGCACTGCAATATCAGCCAACACCTTGCGATCTATAGCAATAGCAGCTCGCTTCAATCCATTCATCAGGGTGCTATACGTCAAACCACATTCACGTGCAGCCGCATTAATACGGATAATCCATAATGCTCTAAATTCACGACGACGCACACGGCGATCGCGATAAGCATATTGCGCTGCTTTAATGACTGCTTGATTAGCGACACGAAATACGCGACTACGTGCACCATAATACCCTTTTGCTTTTGCAAGCACTTTCTTATGTCTAGCGCGCGCAGTAACGCCTCTTTTTACTCTTGCCATGATTTATTCCCCCTCATGTCCGACATGCAAGCATACTTCGATGCCTAGCTCTGTATTCAATAAACGTCTACGTCGTAATACTTTTTTTGCAGTATAGGGCAACATACGTGATACTGAACGTACATCGGACGCATCCACTCTACCTGTCGCACATAACGCACGTTTATGTTTATTCGACTTCTTTGTTAAGATATGGTTACGAAAAGAACGACGGCATTTAAAACCACTTGCTGTTGCTCTAAAACGTTTTGCCGCACCACGATTGGTTTTTAGCTTTGGCATTTCTTCATACTCCACACTATGCTTATTGCTTGTTTATGTACTGTGTGTCAGCAAAGCTGACGCTTGTTTGCTACTTAAGGGGAACCCCCCATCGCGTAAGGTGTTCAGCAGGAAATGCTGAGCATCTTACTTTGTTTTCTTGGATCCTAACACCATCACCATTTGACGACCTTCCATTTTCGGACGATGCTCAATCACACAAAGATCCGCTAAATCCAGCATTAAGCGTTCCATCAACTTCATGCCTAAATCCAAATGCGTCATTTCCCGTCCACGAAAACGTAATGTTATTTTCGCTTTATCGCCATTAGACAAGAAACGAATAATACTACGCAACTTCACTTGATAGTCGCCCTCCTCCGTTGCAGGACGTAACTTGACTTCTTTCAGATGAATTTGTTTCTGTTTCTTTTTCGCTGCTGCTTTGCGCTTATTTTGTTGATAAGTAAACTTACCAAAATTCATCACTCGACAAACCGGTGGATTCGCATCAGGCGAAACTTCAACTAAATCAGCACCGCTTTCCTCACTAATACGTATTGCTTCTTTAGTTGATACAACACCTAGCTGGCCACCATCAGCATCAATCAATCGGACTTCAGGGACTCTAATTTCCTCATTAATCCGTGGTTTCTTTTCTGCACTAATTCTGTCTTCCTCCTAGTTAACTCGACCACGCATTGCTATTGCTTTATTAATCAATGCCAAGCATTCTTCAATAGATAGAATGCCCAAGTCCATCCCCTGTTGGGTACGTACCGAGACAGTGCGTGTTTCCGCTTCGCGATCCCCTACCACCAAGAGGTAAGGCACACACGCTAATGTGTGTTCGCGAATTTTATAGCCGATCTTCTCATTTCTCAAGTCCGATTTCACTCTAATGCCCTGTTTTTTCAAAAAAGAGGCCGTTTCTTTCACATAATCATCCTGGCGATCGGTAATTGTCATCAAAATGGCTTGGGTAGGCGCCAGCCAAACAGGCAATTTGCCCGCATGATGCTCTAGCAAAATCCCAATAAATCGCTCAAATGAACCAAAAATAGCCCTATGTAGCATGACAGGCGTCTTTTTACTGCTATCTTCAGCAATATAATGAGCCTCTAATCGCTGTGGCATTGAGTAATCAAGTTGCAGGGTACCACATTGCCACATCCGACCTATACAATCTTTTAAATGAAATTCAATTTTAGGACCATAAAAAGCACCCTCACCTGCTTTAATCTCAAATTGCAGCCCCGCTTGACGCAATGATTCAGCCAAAGCATGCTCTGCATGGTCCCATAATTCATCTGTCCCTATACGCTTGGTCGGGCGGGTCGCAAGCTTCAACACAATCTCATTAAAGCCAAAATCACGATACACTTCTATTAATAACTGAATAAAATTAAACGCTTCTTTTTGAATTTGGTCTTCAGCACAAAAAATATGACCGTCATCTTGCACCATTTGACGTACCCGCATCAAACCATGCATCGCACCTGATAATTCATTACGATGGCAGCAACCAAACTCAGCAAAGCGTAAAGGTAAATCACGATAGCTACGCAACCCCTGTTTAAACACTTGCACATGACAGGGACAATTCATTGGCTTTAAAGCGTATTTCTTATCGTCCACTTCCATTGTAAACATTTCTTCGCCAAACATATCCCAATGACCCGATTTTTTCCATAACTCAAGGTCAACGACTTGCGGTGTCACGATTTCTTCATAATGATGGCGCGTTAGGGTTTGACTAATATATTGTTTCATCTGCTGGTAAATAGCCCAGCCATTCCCATGCCAAAACACCATGCCTGGCGCTTCTTCCTGAAAATGAAATAAATCTAAATTCTTGCCAATTTTACGATGATCTCGCTTTTCCGCTTCTTCTACATTTTTTAAATATTGTTCCAGCGATTTTTTATCTGTCCAGGCAGTGCCATAAATACGCTGCAGCATTTCATTTTTAGAATCACCACGCCAGTATGCGCCTGCTAATTTTGTTAATTTAAAAGCAGTCAATTTACCCGTACTGGGCACATGGGGACCACGGCACAAATCAATAAAATCACCTTGCTGATAAGTACTCAGTATTTCATCGGCTGGTAAGCCTTCAATAATTTCAGCTTTGTATTTTTCACCTATTTTACGAAAGAACAAAATAGCCTCTTCCCGCGACATCACCTGGCGAGTGATTTTAAAATCTTGCTTCGCTAATTCATGCATTTTTTCTTCGATACGTATTAAATCTTCCGGAGTAAAAGTACGTTCATAAGAAAAATCATAATAAAAGCCATTTTCAATCACAGGACCAATCGTCACCTGCGCTGCAGGAAATAAAATTTTAACGGCTTGTGCTAGCAAATGGGCTGTTGAATGACGAATAACCTCAAGCGCGGAGGGATCTTTATCTGTCACAATCGAAATAGCTGCATTTTTTTCTACAAGATAAGAAGTATCCACTAACTTCCCATCGACCTTACCCGCCAACGCCGCCTTTGCCAGCCCCGCGCCAATACTGGCAGCAATATCTGCCACAGTCAGTGCCTTGGGAAACTGCTTTTCACTACCATCCGGTAACGTCACCACTAACATAGAGCGCTCTTCTATCATCGAAGTTAAAACCAATTGGTAGGCACGAGTGGGATCGAACCACCGACCACCACCATGTCAAGGTGATGCTCTACCACTGAGCTACGTGCCTGTAAATTCAACTAAATAAGGGTCGTAACGATAGCATTGGAGGGGTGGGTGGCGCAAGCGGGTTTGGTTAAAAAGGAGGAATGACTTAGCTCTGCTTAGGATTACCCAAGCGTCCGCTAAGCAGCTGGCGATGCCATAAAACATCGATCACGTCTTAAGTTGTCAGTAAATTGCTGGGATCTCGGAGGACTGGATGAAAATAATTTGCTTAATAAATTTCTATGCTTGCTCAAAAGAGAATAGTCTGTGCTGGATACGTCAGATAGTTTTGTACTTGATCCGCTGGGTGGTGTCTGTTTACTGTCTACAGGTTTTTTAGGAAGTATTTCTGTAAGTCTACCTAAAAAATAACGACCGCTTGATTGACTGGGAAATATCGGTGCACTTTCCACAGAAGGAGTTACAGATAGTTCTAACTCTCCTTTCATCAAAGAAAAGAGCTCTTTTTTGCTTGTTATTCCTTTCTCGTCATAATACTGTATTTGCTCATCAACTCTTGTCATGATTTCATATTCTACCCATGCATTTGATAATGCAGGCGCATCAGTCAATGGCTTAGTTGGAGAAAATTTAGCGGTCGCTTGTTCCATAGTATAAATAGTAAAGCGCTGCGACTCACTCAAAAAACAATTAATAAGTTGCTTGACTCCAAACCAATTTCCAGCTGCAGCATCCCACCCTATAGCAAATTGCTTAAAAAATAATTCAATATAGTCTAACACAGTACTACTCTGGTCATGATCGTCGTCATCATCATCGTCATCCTCCTCACCAGGACGATAAGGACGATCCGGAGAACCCATGATTTGATTCAAATCTGTTGTGGCTTCAGTCGCTGTATTGACTGCCGTTGCAAATTCTGCAGATCCCATAGGATTATTGTCGCTAGCAGAAGCCACACCTGTACTGAAGACATGGCCTATAAAAATATCACATGTGCTTAATTTCATGAGGATTCGAGGTGGATTCAATAATTGTAAGAAGTTTTCATTTGCAAGAGCATATCGAATATCCTGACTCGTTCTTCTGCAAAAACTCCAAAACATTTCTGGAAATTCACAAATTGATTTGATGGTATTCAGTACATTGTATAATAAGGTTGGCATTAACATGCACGCCCAAGTAGAAACAGTCAAAAATGTAGTAACAACTGGAGGAATACAAAAATACTGCGTAATAAGGCTTCCGCCAAAAGCACCCAACGAAAACCAAGTACCTGCTGTCGTAATCGTGGCAATAATGGCTACTATCACAAATAGAGTCAGCAGTAATACATTCAAGTAATCCCAACCATTTTTATTTTCTTTTTGATAAAATTTTTTTGCTTTATGACACCAATTTTTCATTGCTTCGCTCTGCATAAGATAGTTGAGCGTACGACACATCAGGAAAAAATAACCTACGCCTGCGAAAGCAGAAATAACAGCACCTCCGATAAATAACGTAGATGCAAATTGATATCCCATGCTAATCACATTTCCATGAAATGAACCCAGTGTTACAAAACTACAACAAAGTCCAGCCATTGCAGAAGCCAAATGACTAAAAGATAAGTACCATCCTTTTTTGTTAACTTCACTTTCAATATTCGCTAAAATAGAAGCGTTTGACTGTATTAATTGATCTATTTCGTTTTCTATTGGGCTAGGGGAAGCAATAAGCTCATCTTTCTTTTTCAATACTCGAGTTAAAAATAGATTTTCCATCATCTCCAAACGCTTTTTGACAGTCGCTATTTCCCGCTCTGCTTTTTCTTGATCAGATTCTTGATCGTCTGGTATTTCTTCATTGAGCTGATCCGGAAGATGATTTTTAAAGTTATCCAACCCTTCTTCAAGATTATGTAAGTAGACCATTTGTTGTATATAATTTTGCAGAAATGAATTACTACGATTAGTTTGATACAATTTTTTGAGTAAACGTTTTGCTATACTGCGCTTTAAAGAAAAATTGAGCGCCACTAATGCATTTTGGTAGTAAATAGTGCCCTCTATAGAACCTGCAAAAAAAGAAGAGAGCGCTGCAATAATATCGGGTCTGGCAAATAAAAAAAGAGTGGATGCTACAGGCAGTGCAAAGACACCGCCAAAGCTTAAAAAACAGGCTGAGAGAGTCACTCCAGCAACTGCCAACCCGCACATAATTTTATAATTTGTTTTCATGCGCTATTTTTCCTACGCGACTGCAATAAATAAAATAGTGATCTCTCAAATAAGAATAATTATCATTTGTGAAAGATACAGCGCGAACGAAAAGACGTCAAGTAAAAAGTAAAGAAGGTAATGGTTGTTAATATGAAGGGATTTAAAAATATTGACTGGATGATTATTAAAAAATGTGAGTGCAGGTTGCTTAATAAAATATTGGCAAACAGAAAACTTTGTGAAAGATAGTGAGTGTTGACAGATAGCGACTCTCTAAAAGCGAGGGACCATTCTACTAACCTGTACGGAAGGCTTTAAAATAGCTGGGAATCCATGTTTCACTGCTCGCCAATTAAAAATTCTATTACTTGCAACCTCATTATTATCAACATCGGTTAGAGGAAAATCATTACTTTGACCACCACCATAATTATCAACAGGCCGCTGCACATCATCCGCTTTTAGAACATAGTAACCAGGACGTTCGCTATAAGAACCTACGACACTACTTAACTTTTTCAGCGTATCATAGCTAATTATTTTATTGAATATCCCTCTGATATTTTTAGTTTGAAAAACACTCTGCAGGTCCGAGGTGATTAATGCTTGACTCTCTTGAGGCATCTGTTCGTAGAGATCAGTTAATTGGCGTATGAGCTCATTTCTTTTACTCTCTCGCAATTCCAAGGGAGGAAAGTTATTTTTTGCCTGATGAGAACATTGATATAAATAGCTCCCAAGCACATTCCAAAACTTTGCGACAGGTGATATTAATTTTGCAGTCTCTTTGAGTTGCTGAAGCGACACTGTTGAACAAACAGCAGTAAAAGTCACGTAAGTATACTTACCTGGTTTATGATCAATGACTGTTCCTGCTCTGGATAATGATAATTTATGTTCTGTAGAACCACCCTTAGCCTCAGCTAATTTCAGATAATAACCATCTTCCTTTTTTATAATTTGCATAACGCCAAACGTTTCTTCTTTAAATTCTTTTTCAATTTGGTCGAAGTAAGGCTTATTTTCGTTATCAATTTTTCCGCCATTAACAGTGATAAGATCTCCTTTTTCACGTAAACGTGTACCAGCGATAAGATAATAATCCTTATCATCTTCAAATAAAATTTGTAACCCAACACCATCTGGTGTGGGCTCTAATCTGCTTGGAATATCGCTAAGATGATACGTGAGTGGTTTTATTTTATTAAGCTTATTGTCAATAACATCCAAAGAAATCTTAGTGGGTCTCATAGCAATCAATTGGACAGCACAGACAGCAAGTCCAATCAGCAAAGGTACAAATCCAATGGCTGTCGTAAAGGTCAATACAGCAATGACACAGGCAATGACAATTAAAACCAGTAATCCAATCGCATCTATTTTTAATCCTACACGATGTCTGTTTTTAATTCTTTGAAGATTGTCATACAGTATTATTAAATTCTCATCCGTAATCCCTGATAAATTCCTATTTACACGCAAGATATCATCCATTCGCTTTAAAATAGATTCCAATTTGATTCGTTCACTATTTGATTTTTGCCCATCAACAATTGTTAAGATACCTGATATACAAACCAATATCTGTTGTTCATCCTCTGTAGAATCATCACCATTAAAATGTTGAGGATATTTTTTAGAAAAATAAGTTGCGGCGCATTGTGAAAACATATAATAGGTTGCCCAATTGGGTTTATTATAAAAAAGTGAGAAATTATATCGTTAAAATCTTTTATGGTCAATAGCTAATCTATTTTGGCAGGCTTGTTTAAGTTGCATAATAAGCTATTAACAAACAGAAAACCTTATGAAAAATAGCGAGTTTTAAATCCATAAAATATACTCATCGCACTTCAAAATGCGAAGTTGTCATCCTGAACCTTATGAAGGTAAACTCCGTGAAGGATCACTCGAATTTTAGCTGACCCTTCACTTCTTCGTTCAGGATGACAACTGACAACTTCGTATTTTGTTTCCTACGAACTCTCTCAAAACTAAACAAAGCACCTAGACCTAACAATATTAACCAACAAGCTGCAATGCTAAATTTACCTGAAACACTATATAAATAATTTTCCACAACCGGTGTCAACCCACCAAACAATGACATGCCAATACAAAAACTAATTGAGCTGCCGCGATAACGGTATTGCATAGGAAATAGCGTTTTTAAGTATGCATTGCTTGGGCCAAGAAAGATTTCGTTAATCATGACAATACCAATCATCGCAGCAATGATTGAAAGCAAGCTCCCCTTATCAACGATAGAGATCAGTGGATAAGATAAACTAACCAATAATAAGCAGCTAAATCGCATCACAGAAATAGGGGATTTTTTATCCGCCATCATCCCTGCAGGAATGAGCGTAATAATGGCAAACAATGTTATTAGGCTTTGTATCAGCATAAATTGGTGAGTAGTGAAAAATCCTTTGGCAGTCAATATGGGCATGACAAATACAAAAACAGTAGTAAACGGTGCCGTCGCTAATCCACCAATAAAAATACCGGCTAATAACTCCTGTGGATATTTTTTAATAAGTGTTATTAAATTATCATATTTTACATTGGCTGGAATAAAATGCGGTGATGGAGCCAAATTTTTGCGGTACAGGATGCCAAACACACCAATCATACCACCTAATAAAAATGCAATACGCCAACTCCAGGCAGGCATGAATGAATACGTTAATACAACTCCTATTAACGATGCAACCAAAGCGCCGCATAACATAACAGCAGTGAGTAAACTTCCAACGAGTGCTGCATGCTTATTTTTCGCATGCTCGACTACATAAATACCCGCGCCATTATATTCACCACCAAAACAAGCTGTTTGAATCGTTTTAGCAATCATTACAATAACAAGCGCCCAAACACCTATAGTCGCATAGGAAGGTGTTATCCCAATTGCAATACTGGATAGCGCAATACCATACATGGAAGCAAGCAATGCTTTAGGCCGTCCAAATACATCACCCAGATAACCAAATATCGCACCACCAAAAGGTCGGGCAATCATGGCAACAAGAAAAATAAAATAACCTTTGACTAGTGATTGATAATTAGAATCTGCAGAAAAAAAAACAGGTGATACAATAGGTAAAAAAAGTGAAAACAAGGCATAATCGTAGTACTCGATCAAAGTGCCTACCGCTGCACCAAAAAATGCTTTTCTAGAAAGAGTTGTGGTATTCATCATTTTTTTAAAAACTCCTTGACTGCTTTAATGTATTTAACATGCGCATCCACAGCAAGTGCATGTCCGCAATTTCTGAATATTTTTAATTGCGCATCAGGAATATGCTGCGCAATAATTTTAGATTGCGAAGGTCTGCAAATCCAGTCATCTTGTCCTGCCAACACCAACGTAGGACATTTAATTTTCTTCAATTTTGGTATAAAATTAAAATGCCTTAAAAAACCACCAAACCCTTCATTGAGTGCTTCATGCGACCAAATTGTTTTTGATTTACCAAATACAGGTTTACGTTTTTTTCGCGCTGTTAATGAATAGAGAGAATCCATCACATCGAAATAACGCATCACATGTTTATGGTCTTTAAAAGTCCCATTCCAAAGATGTTCGCAAATAGCAATTTGTTTGGCATTACCGTATTCATTTAAGTATTGTTTTGATTCTGTAATGGCTTTATGGCTAGGGATGGTAACGGATAAAATTAATTTTTCTATATTCTTGGAATAACGTATCGCATAACCTTGTGCCACAATTCCACCATAGGAGCCGCCCAAAATGCAGATTTTTTTTAATCCCAAGTGTTTGCGTAACGCTTCAATATCTTCAATATTATTTTCTAATGAATATTCAGATTGTCTTGTTTTTTTGCTACGCCCGCAACCACGATGATCAATGAATACCAGTTGAGCAACTGCTTGCAACTCTAGCGAATGTCGCTTAAATCCCAAATGATCTCCACCAGGCCCGCCATGCAACATAAATAGCACAGGTCTTTCAATAAGATCTTTACCCACAGGTGCAAGTTGCATACCTGCAATATCAAAATAAATTTCAGTACCGCGTAAAGTGGCTTTCACAGAATTTTTATCCTTCGAATATTAAAGTTTTGTATCTACTGTCGGGCACGCACGCGGGCACGATCAGGCCTGCTGAAAAGCTAAATAGTTATAGTTAAAAATGGATGCCAATATTAACACATCCCACCCAAATAAAATACAGCATCAACAACATGTAAAATTTGGTATCATTAGAAATAATATCATTAGGTTAGAGTAAATTATGGACTATCAACTCGCTATGGATCCTACAGGCAAACCTTATCTTAAAGTCAAGTTAACCGACTTTGCCCTGCTCTCCCATGCATTACTCAACAAAGGCACCGCATTCCCAATAGAAGAACGCGAAGCATTTGGACTCACTGGTTTATTGCCTCCCAATGAAACTAATCTTGCAATACAATGTGCGCGCTCTTATGAAACCTTTCAAAGCAAAGTGTCAGACATTGAAAAATATATTTATCTTCGTGATTTACAAGACTCAAATGAAACTTTATTTTATAGCTTGATTCAAGAACATATTACTGAATTAATGCCTATTGTCTACACTCCCATTGTGGGTTTAGGCTGTCAACGCTACAGTCATATTTATCGTCGCCCGCGTGGCGTTTTTATTTCATACCCTGATCGCAATCGCATCGAACAAACTCTTTCAAACCCACGCTTTGATGAAGTGAAAGTGATTGTCGTTTCAGATGGTGAGCGTATTTTAGGACTCGGTGACCAGGGAGCAGGCGGGATGGGAATTCCCATTGGTAAACTAGCCCTTTATACAGCTTGTGCAGGTATATCACCTACAGCAACGTTGCCTATTTTATTGGATACGGGCACCAATAATCTTGAGTTGCAACAAGACCCTCTCTATATTGGCTGGCAGCATCCACGCGTGCGCGGCAAAGAGTATGCTGAATTTATTGATGCATTTGTCAGCGCCATTAAAAAACGATTTCCTCATGTATTACTTCAGTGGGAAGACTTCGCACAAGAAAATGCAAATCCGTTGCTAGAGCGTTATCGAGATCAGTTATGCACGTTTAATGATGATATTCAGGGAACAGCCGCCATTGCAGCGGGTACCCTATTCGCAGCCATTCGCGTAACAGGTACACGTTTGCGCGATCAACGCATTGCTGTATTTGGCGCAGGATCAGCAGGTTGCGGTATCAGCAAATTAATTATGCAAGCAATGATAGAAGATAGCTTATCTGAGGAAGAAGCAAAGAGTCGCTTTTATCTCATTGATCAGGCCGGATTATTATTGGATGATATGGAAAATTTACAGCCTTTCCAAAAACTTTTTACAAAACCACGTCATATTCTTGCTCACTGGCAATGTGAAAATACCAATCAGATTTCTTTGTACGATGTCATAAAAAACTTTCATCCTACTTTATTGATTGGTGTATCCGGACAGCCCGGCGTGTTTACTGAAAAAATTGTGCATGAAATGGCAGTCCATGTTGAACAACCTGTGATATTTCCGTTATCAAATCCGACCAGTCGCAGCGAAGCCGATCCAACAGACTTAATGAATTGGACGAATGAAAAAGCAGTCATTGGAACAGGAAGTCCATTTGGTAACATCATCAAACAAGGCCAATCATTTCGAGTAGATCAAACAAACAATTGTTATATATTTCCGGGAATGGGGCTGGGCTTAATCGCAGTGCAAGCAACCCATGTCACTGAAAAAATGTTTATGGAAGCAGCAAAAGCATTAGCTAACTGTTCGCCTGCTAAAATCGATCCAAAAGCGAATTTACTACCGCCACTCACTGAAATTCGAGAAGTGTCATTACACGTTGCTATGGCTGTCGCCAAAGAAGCTATTGCAGAAAAGATAGCGGGTTTTACTGATTTTGCTGACTTGGAAACACATATTCGCGGGATAATGTGGGTGCCGGAGTATTTACCTTATAAAAAAGACTAGATACCTATTCAGCGTTTATCACTGGCCTAATCGTGCCCGCGTGCGTGCCC
>JBGAPT010000047.1:0-15575 GCA_044221135.1 Gammaproteobacteria bacterium | reverse complement strand
TTTGATACAAAGTGCTAATTTGGATATAGCCGACAGTTTTACTAGACGTGAAAATATTACCTAAAAATGTTAGGTTAGAGTTTAAAAGTTTCTGTAACGTTTTTCAATTAATACTTAAAATAATTCTATTGTCACATGCTTAAGAACTTGCTGATATCCTACAATTGGGTATACCCTAAGATTACATACACAAAATGTGGTTTTTTAATCAGCACATTCTTCGCATAGTGTTTTTATAGACTCAATAATTTTAGGATCACAAGGATGCCATTGTGGCGAGTGAAAAAACTTTGATTTCTCATCCCAAATTAAATCTACCTCAAAAAATGCTTCTATGGTTGTTTGATTAATAATTCTTTCAACCCAAATAATGTTGTTGATTTTTATTTCTTCAAGATACTTGAAATAAATTTGCGTTGCTATCTTTTCATAAAGATTCGTAATTGAAATTTTAGCATCTTCTTCTAATGCTGTTATGGAAACGATAACATAACCGTTTTTTTGATAAATCATTACTAAATCGTAAGCTCTATCACCTGTTTCACTGTCAATAAATTCTTTTTGATATGGTTTTGATAGCACGATATTGTTTCTTCCATGACAGATTTACTAAAAAACGAGGACCTTATTTAACAAGGTCTTGTAGTTAATCCTTAAACACGTCATCTAAAGATTGACTATTTAAAACCCGTTTACCCCATTTTACCAAAGTCTCAGCATCCGCATTATTAATTTTTTGAAGATAATCTTCAGGAACATTTTTAAATTTCCCTTCTAAAAAACATAACAACATGGTTCCTTCGCCCTTTTCAATGCCAATTCGTTCAAAACTGGTAACATAATCCACGTGCAATTCCTCCTCTAAAATTTCTATCATCTCCTTACATTTTAACTCAAGTTGTTTAGATAAAGCGAATACCCAGTCCAGAAAAGTGAGTAACGTCATGATATCGTCTCTTTTCCAATTGCGGGTATATAACCGTTTTATTAAGTTAATCTTACTGGCTAGTTTAGCCTCTGGTGATTGTTTATCAAATGTTGCAAGCTGGGCTAGGATAACAGAAGCAAAGGGATTAGTAGAAGTCTCTAGCTCTTTAATGCGCGATTGATAGTCAATCAGTTTAATGATCGGAAATTTCATCTCTATGGATGATCCCCACAGTTCTTCTTTATAGCTACCAGGTCTCCAATTCTGATCTGAATCGATCAAAATTGCTAAACTGGCGATAGGTTTTTTGTATAAATCTCGCAATCGGTAACGGTATGTAAACATACGTTCTTCAAAATCTGGATCAGATTGACCTTGAACCTCTAAATGTACCAGCACGTATGCTTCGTCCCCGTTCTTAAGATAGACTTCTACAAGCTTATCAATGATCCTATTAGTAATAGGCGCATTTCTAGCAATTTTACTAAGCTCTTTATCAAGACTTTCATAAGTTGGGTTGTGCTCAAGTGGCGTGTGGGCTGATTCCTACACGCTGCGATATCTTTGATTTGACAACTATCAGTATATGATTAAAAAATTACTTATACAAGTAATTTTTTAATTTTTTTGATATACTTCTTTAGTTGGTTCTAAATATTTCCAAAATTAAGGAGCTTTATGGCTAAGAAAAAGCCAGTTCAAAAATACTTAGGCGAAATAACTCATATGAGTTTTGAAATCCCTGTTGAACTTCGCAACGCAGTTAAAGGCAAAATAGCTGCTGAAGGAAGAACAGTCAGGGAGGTCATGCTAGCTTTGTTAGAAGGATATTTAAAGGGGTCTATAGACCCCTTTAAATAAGTAACTTAATAGCTTTAAAATAATAAAATAACTTATTTTTACATATTGCGTTGCTGTTAACTTTTTGTTATATTTAATAAGAAAATTATTAACAATCAGAGGATAAAGTTAACATGATGGAAGTTAGCAAGATAAGAGTTAGTGAAATTGCAAACATAATTAACTCCAGCACCCCCCTAGTAAGTAGGCACTTTAAAGAATATAGCGACTCTCAAGTAACAAGAATCAATAATAGAGTTGTTGGGATAAGCCCGGAAGCTGCTGAAGAGTATTTAAAAAATTCGGGCTTTAAGCATTTCTATCGTCCTGCAATACTATTATCAGCAAATTTATGTGGTGGTGTTGGAAAAACAACAAGCATATATAACCTTGGTGCTTGTTTGAGGCGTATAACAAACAGAGATACTCCTATTGTTTATGTTGATGGAGATTCTCAAGGTAGTTTCACGTCTGTAATTTTTGGCCAGCCTGCCGAGGATAAAGATCCAATATTAATTGATTTCTTAGAAGGAAAAGCATTGATGATATCTTAACTGAGGATAATATATGGTTTGTTAATCTAATCTTAACCAAGCTTGGATAGACAAATTTTAAATAAACCAGAGGATAAGGGAATGCTGAAATTTTATGACAAAAAATCTTTAATAAGTTTGGGAAGAATACTAAAAAAAAAAAAATATTTCAAGACCATACACCACAGCTTTCTAATTTATTTGCTTCAAGTATCTGCGCATTAAATCAGTTGATACCTCTATTTAAATAGTTCTTATCCCAATTAGAAGTGATAAGTTTGCAATTCAAGGGGCTGATTATATTTTAAAAGAAATTACTGAATTAACAGAAACATTTTCTCCTCTCCTAATGATCTCGATATCCATTGTTTTTTTTCAAGTATAGATAAAAGAGTATCCACTACGGCAGAAGCATTTAAAATTGCTAGCTCTAAAGAAAATATCATGCGCTATTTGTCATCTGTTGTGGTTCGGTATTGCTCAGAAATTACAAAAAGTATTATGTCTTCGACTAATGTTTATAGCTCAGGGAAAAGCAATAATGCTGCTGAGGATTATCAAGACTTGTTGCAATATATCTTTAATTATAAAAAAACAAGGAATTGTTAGATGGCCAACCTAGAAGAAATTTCTAAATCGCTCAACGTGCAATTAAATACTCCAAGGCTGCATTCACATGACGAAAAAAAATTCACCGGCTATAAACGACGCGCCTGGTTAGACAATGAAGAAACAAAAGGGGTCTATAAACCCCTTAATCAAAAGGGGCCTATAGACGGGGTTGATCAACCCCTTTTATCAACCCCGTCTATAAACCCGGTTGATCA
Source organism: Gammaproteobacteria bacterium (assembly GCA_044221135.1). Classification (GTDB taxonomy): domain Bacteria; phylum Pseudomonadota; class Gammaproteobacteria; order DSM-16500; family DSM-16500; genus UBA4722. The sequence goes on along the minus strand of JBGAPT010000047.1, from coordinate 12,447 downwards.
ACCCCATTTAGAAAAGGGGTCTATAAAAGGGGTCTATAAACCCCTTTTAATTTCTTTGCAAAATTTACGTGGGAATCCCTTGTTAATCGCTCAATGCCTTTTTGAATTATCTAAACTTGAAAATGAATATATTACAAAAAATATTACCCAATCTGAAATAATGAAAATATTGCAATTATCGAGAGATTCAGCACGAACTGGGCTACGATTTTTATTGAAAAATGAGTTGGTCAAAAGGGTTGACTTTCAAGCGGGAAAAGCTGGCTGGTCAAAATATAAATTGAAAAATGATCTTTTCGATGAATTAAATCAGGCTTACAAAAAGGGGTCTATAAGCCCCGTTAAAAAAATCACAGAGCAAAAGGGGTCTAATAGTAGTAGTGGTATTAATATTAAAAATACTACTACCACTAATGATAATCCCGCGTGCGAGCCGTCTAATGCTTGGCAGTGCATAGAATATAGTTTTCTGAATGACATAGGATTTACTCAAGCCCACCTATTCCAACTCTCCCAACTCAGAACCATTGAACCGAGTATAGTCCAGGATTCGATTTACCACTTTGCCTTTGACCTCAAGCACAACAATAAAGCTTCCAGCATCAAAGGCGATCCGCTCAGTTACTTCATGGGCATTGTTTCAAGACGGGGTGCTTATACCGCTCCATCGAACTACATCGATCCAGCTCTCGAAGCCATGAACGCTTACCACAAAAGCAAAGAACAAAGCGAAAAACAAAAAGCCGAAATCGAACAAAAAGTCCAAGAAATCGAGTTTAAAACGTGGCATGATGGTTTAAGCGACAACGAGATACTTGCGCTTCTCCCGGAGGAAATCCTCAAGGCGACTCAAGTACCCGCATCCGTCAAACAAACCCTCAGAATCAACCACCTCAAAAAACATTACCGAGAAGTCCTTTGGCCTGAACGCAGACGCCAGCTTTACGTCTCTACACCCAATTGGATGACCGCGGAACCTGCAAGGCCATAACTTTGCAAATGCAGGTTCCTTGCCGCGAAATACCCTCTAAAACGAACGCTGTCGCTTTAGGGGAGGTTTTATTAAAAAATCAGTAAAAAAGGTAACGTAAAAATAAAACGCCTAGAATCGCAAATTTCGCGTCTTTTAGTTAATTGAAAAACTTTGATACCGCCAAAGCTTTGCGCCGCCTGGCTAGCCGTTAGTGAAAGCCATCCAGGCCTGCTTTAAGCAATGGCGGTGTCTTGCCCATGATACCCCTAAATTTCGCCAATGGCTTGGTTTTGAGAGGCCTTTAGCCCTTAACCCTCCGCAAATCCGCGTCTTCAACTTCGGCTGCTGGCGAAAAAGACGGCTTCAATTGACTTTCCTCAGAGCAGGCGAAATAAGCAATACCGAGCACACAAAAAACCAACAAGACATAGGCAATAGACTCAACTACACCCCTAAATCCTTGGTTAAGCCCTTGGCATTCATGGCAGCCTTTGAAGTCTAGCCACTCTATCTTTTTCATTGATTCTTGTTCCAAAATCAAAAAATCTTACGCTGCGAGCCAAGGAAGGGAAGCGATGGCGAGTAGTCCTCGGTAGCCGCAGCATTTTTTAAAGAGCAAAGCGAGTTTAAAAAATGTACGAAACGGCGTTAAGTCATCTGGAGCGAGTTGCGAAGCTTCTCGTGAGNCGGCGTTAAGTCATCTGGAGCGAGTTGCGAAGCTTCTCGTGAGGGGGACGGCCGAGGCAAAAATAGTTGTCCCGATTTTCAACTGCGCTTGAAATGCAGGGATGCATTACAAAGCTATTGAAAGTCGAGGACACACTTGTGTTGGGATGAGCCGTCACCGAGAGAGTGTCGATTTATTCTACAGCCGAGAAGCATTCCCTAGAATGGATGCCTTGATACAAACCTTAAGCCGCCAAAGGGGCAAGGATGTGTCAACAGATTATGAAAACCTGCAAAATTTTGCCAGAGGGCGGGGCATCGATCCTGTTGAAGCTCAACATGAGCGCGTAGGTTTTGAAGCCTTTAAAGCGCAGTTTGAAGCGGCGTATCCAGAGCATAAGGGATTGACTACCGCATTAAGTAAATTATTAGAGGTATCTGATTCAAACTTGAACAAAGTTCGAGAATCATTGGGCTTATCAGAGCCCGAGCATTTAAGCCTTCAAGCGTTTAAAGAGAAGTTTGAGCGTGAAAACCCTGAGCGTGCAGCACAATTGCGTTATGAGCTCTTACCCGCGCATGAGAAGGCAGCTATCGCGTATGAGAAACAACAAAAAGACGAAGCACTTAAACTAGAGAAAGCCTTAGAACAACAAAAAATAGCGGAAAATACCCAAAAAGCTTTGGAACGACAGAAGGAATTAGAAAGAAGCCGAGGTGATGATTTTGAGTTAAGTTTGTAGCTCTAAATTTAATATTGGTTTTAAGGCTAATCTTTAAGAGGACAACTTTTATTTTAATCAAAACCCTGTCAAGCTGTTTTGATGAAAGACAATACTGGAAATAACACAAATCCTGCAATGATTGTGGAGCTAGTCGAGTCGGTGGTTAAGCCTTTAATGGTTGTGAGCGATGAATTAAGCGAAGTTAAAAGAGGGCTTCATAAAATCCAAAAAACCTTCGAAGGACTGACGTACCAAGAAGCATCTCTTAAAGACCAGCTAGAAACCGAAAACAAAACCCTTACCAAAGAAAGAGCGGCTTTAGAACTGGTCACTAAAAAATTTAATGCGAACTTGAGTGATTTAGAAAATCTAACAAAGACCCTATCCCACGAAGTTCGCAGCGGTATTACAAGTGCGAGTAAAGCCTTATCTGATGCCATTAGGCAAGAAGTAGACGCATTCCTTAGAAAAACCGTTGATGCTTCATCAGATGCGTTATCTGAAGCGATTCACAAGAATATTAAATTATTAAACAGCCGTGAAAATAGCACGTTTTTGTTAAACATTTTATGGATGGTACTTTCGGTTGCGTCGGCTTGTTTAATCATGTCTATTAGCGTTCATTATTTTAGGAAACACATCACGCATCTACCCTGTTTAAACACTTGTATTTGCGAGATCTCAGAATCAAAAGACACGGGACAAAAGGAAGCGGCTCCTTCTAAAAAGGGACTTTTTGACAAGGCGGATAGATGAAAGCTTTTAGAGTTAAGGTATTACTTGCAAGTGTAACTATTGACAAGTATTGACCCATCTGATTAGGATACCTTTAGTCGTTGTAAGCTGAAAATAGGAGGGCAGTATGCAAATTATCCGGTATCAGCCTTTTTTAAGGGACATACAACATGAAATCAATCAACTATTCCAAAGAAACCTCCGAGCGGATAGTGACCTTTCTGATTCTGCTTTAAGCCAATGGGTTCCTCAGATAGATATTAAAGAAGAAGCCGATAAGTTTATCGTTACTGCTGATTTACCTGGCGTTGAACGCAAGGATATTGAAGTATCTATGGAAAATAATGTTTTGACGATTAAAGGCGAACGTCATTTAGAGCGTCAGGAAAAAGAACAGGGTTATTCCAGGCTCGAGCGTTTTTCTGGGTCTTTTTATAGACAGTTTACGCTGCCAGATTCGGTAGAAGGCGAGCAAATTCAAGCGCGAAACAAAAACGGTGTTCTTGCGATTCTTATTCCCAAGAAAGCGCGTCAGACAGTTAGAAAAATTGAGGTAAAACCTGAAGCCGGATAACCTAATTAGGTTCAACCCATTATTAGGGAGAATGCGCTCATGCCTAAAGATAATAAAATTCCAGCAAAATACCTTTGCTCCATTACAGGCCAGATTATGATTGATCCGGTTATTGCAGCGGACGGTCATACCTACGAGCGAGAGGCAATTGAGCAATGGCTGCAAGCACATAATACAAGCCCTAAAACGAACACAAAGCTGAGACATAAAGAGCTGACGGATAACCATGATAAGCGCAGCGACATATTAGAATTTTTAGATAATCACCCGGAGCTTTATGATGGGGATGAGATTTACCTGCCTAAATCTTGGATAGCAGAATGCGCAATAGCGATTAAGCGTAACCAATCCCCAGAAGTTCAAAGATGGTTAGATAAAGACAGGCGTTTATTAACCTTAAAGCTTGAGGGTGATTCTACAGCCCTACATTTAGCTTGTGACTTTAGTTCTCCTGAGCTTGTTGATACCTTGCTAAAAACCTTTAAGCAAAGAAACCAACCCGTTATTCCTGGAACGGTCGGCCTTAAGTCTGTTCACTTAAATGTGTTATTGGACAGAGCCTTAAACAGGGGTGACCTTGCTCAGTGCGAATTATTGTTAAGACTCGGGGCTGAAGTTGAGCAGCCAGAAGCTTTGACTCAAAACACCTTATTGCAGCGAATGGTTATCAAGGGTAACCCGCAAGCGGTAAGCTGGCTCTTAGAACAAAAAGCAGCTTTAGAAAGCCGCAATTGTGAAGGCAACACGCCGTTACTGTTATCGGTGATACACCGTCATACAAACCTCACAGAATTTTTATTAAAAATGCAGGCTAACCCGCAAGTCAAAAATTCCCAAGATGAAAACCCTTTACATCTTGCCTCAGAGCGTGGTGATGTAGGGATGCTGAGATATCTACTACAAACCAGAGCATCCGCCTTGATTGATGTGCAAAATGCTAATGGCGATACGCCCCTACACCTAGCGGTTAAAGCCAGACACAATAGTATTATTTCCCTTTTATTAGAAGCAGGCGCATATCATAAAATCAAAAATGAGCAAGACCAAACGCCTATAGAATTAGCAAGGGCGCAACAAAAACCAAAGACTGCAAATTTTATTGTGCAAACAGTACGAAGACTAAAGAAGGTTAAGCTAGAAGAGACAGCTAGGCTTCATCAAGTGGTCATAGAACAGGCGAGTGAAATCGCTAATTTAAAGACTGCTCTTCAAAGCCAAGCACAAGGCTTCAAAACAGAGATTTCTAATATGCAAACCAAAATAGAAAATCTCGAAAAACAATTACAACCTATTGTTCTTAAAGCGTCTATCTCCAGTCCTGCTGCATTAACATTTTCACCACAAGCATCACCACGCTCGGTGAGCATCCACTCTGCATCAGCTGTATCTGATGTAAACTCAAAGGATGTTGCAGAATTTCTAAGACTGGTCGCCGAAGGCGAACAAGACCAAGCGGAAGCGATGCTAAAGCGTAATCCGACTTTGGCCTTAGTGCCTGGTGATATCACAGACTTATCTAAACGTACATTTACAGGCATCACTGCCTTTCAATATGCGGTCTGGGCACTCGATTGGCACATGTGGACAATGATTCGAAAATACCTGCCTGATAATGAGGCGAAGCAACAAGCGGAAGGATTTGAGACAGGCACATGGGTAAGACAGCATGGGGTTAATGCCCAATACATATTAGAGAAGCTCGTTAATGCTTTACAGACGACCATTGATTTATACAATACTGGAAAATATACCGAATGTGGCACCGCTTGGGTACAACAAGTGGGTGGCGCCCAGCTTATGCTTCCTGCCCATGTGATAAATGAATATTGTCACCCTGCACGTTCTTTTTCTCCTTGCCCTAATTTCAAGGATACCGCAGTCCTGCCTCGTACCCGCAAGGTTGATGAGGGTGAATGGTTTACCGTCCAGTATAGTGGCGGCGGGCTATCAGAAACGTTTGCTGTATATCGGGCCGGGCGGATTTTTATGGGTGTGTGTGGTGTGGGTCTTTCTTGGATGTCGTCTTTTAGGAATGTGGCTCGGGGCTGGTCGGTCGATGGCGATTGTGTTTTTGTTCTGACTAATATACGTACGGCTCAGCGCGAGGAGCTTATCAATGAATTAAAGCCAAGGAACGTTCAGCGAAAAGCCGTGTAACATTTGTCGCGCGGCAATAGTCCCTTTCTTATCCTCCACCCAGGGATGTTGCTAAAAATCTTGGTGTTGTCCATTCCAGCACCGTACTGATGGATTCTGGCATCCAACATGCCTTAGTGTACAATTTTGGAGACCACCCAAAAGTGTGGGGTTTGCTGCTTTAACCCCTGTTTTTTTAGTTGTACCCTCCGTCAAATGCAAAAGTGAAAATGACCTGGTAATTTTCTATTTTGTCATTTAATTAAATTCTAAGCCGAAAATATACACAGAGGAAAAAATAAATATTGTTTTCTTCCATTAAATCAGCTAAGGTGTCCGTGAGAATGAATTGAAGGAGCAAGTATGAGTGGTCAAAGCATATGCCATCAATATAACTTACGGTCAAAAGCCTCTCGAATTAGCGAAGAGCCTCCACAAAAAAAAGATGAAGGCCCCTTAAAAAAACGTAAGAGCCAAGAAAATAACCCAGGTGCCGCTCATAAAATAAAGATCGATAAGGGAACACCTCCTTTTCATCAAAAGCAAAAAGCTAGCGACCACCTTTCAAATGTCAGTGCAAGACAATTACGGCCTAAATTAAAGTAAAGTGTTTAGCCCTGGGTTGAACATCCAAATTTCACGTGTGCGTATTCTCATTTAAAAGATCATTAAATCTCCTGGCGGAGATCGATCTCTGATTGTGTACACAACTACTGGGTAGGCTGAGCATTACAATCGGCCATTCATGGCATAGAGGCAGACAGAAGGCGAAGCCTACAATGATGCCTGCCATGAATGCCACTTGTTTGTCTAACATAAAGAGATCACTGATCAGGAAAACCTTAGAAGCGATCTTTTAAAAACAAGTTTTAGCCGATCTTTTAAATGAGAATACGCAACGTGTAATTAGTGCTGTCCTATGGCTATTTTTCTCGATCATCGCGTCGATGTGTGCTGACGAGTGGATTTCAGATTATATAATCCTTTAAAAGGTGTAAGAACGGCGTTTTAAATAGTTTGATCGGCGTTGTTGCACAAATACTGCAACTCGTTGATTTTTAAGACTTTTTTAAAAATGACTATTTTTTGTAACCACTTGATTTTTATGGCGTTTTACAATATTTATGCAACAACGCCAGTTTGATCATATAAGTGCGATATCTGATTTGTTTTCTTAGCACGAGCCTTTAGTAAAAAATAGACACTATTTAATTAGTGGCTCTTTCAATGATTTGTATTATCTAAACTTAAATAAAATCCAAATGTTATTGCATCAGCCGTCCAGAATGTTAAGCCTGCTTCTAATTAATGAAAAAGCGACTGAGCTTCAAAGTTTGGCGCGGGTCACGGTTCCAATAGGCTGTAAAAGGCAGCTTCAACTGAGTGGAAACGATGTTAGGAACAGGGACAGCAACTTGGTAATATTGAGTTAAAATAAAAGAGGTTTTTTGTTCCAGGGAACTAGACGATCGATTAAAAAAAGAAACTTCTTGGTGCATATCTTTTACCGGCTTAATGCCGCTAGGATATTGTCTAAAATGTGCTTCCAATAGCCTAGCCACCTCTTTATGCTCTGGTTCTTTGCCTTTCTTGGCACACTCTAATGCTGTTCCCCATGGAGTCTTAACATTTACGTTTGCTCCTGCTTCTAACAAAGCGGTAATTGTTGCCGCATGTCCATTTTGAGCTGCGATATAAATCGGCGTTACGCCATCGTTAGCCAGCGTATCTAGATTTGCGCCTACGGCCTTAAGTGCAGTTATTGCTGCCGCACGTCCCATTTGAGCAGCGATAAGGACCGGCGTTGCGCCATCCTTATCTGGTTTGTTGACATCTACACCCGCTTTAAATAAAGGGGTTATAAAATGAACATGACCACAAACAGCTGCCCAATATAAAGGGCTAGCACCATCTGCATCCATTTCATCGATGAACTTTTTTCCAAAGAAATCTGTCTTTAGATTTAAAAGTCTAAAAAATTCTGATTGGTTATTTTCTTCAATCGCACCTATCAATGTTTTAACATTATTTGAATTGACTGTTGGAGGAATCTGATTTTGATTTTCTTGTACATGCCTTGTTTTTAGCGATTCAGTTTCTGTTTGTTGCATTTGGCTAGTGAGCATGAATCGACTCCTTTTTATTAACAGATCTTATGAATATTCAAGTGTGTCCTCGACTTTCAATAGCTTTGTAATGCATCCCTGCATTTCAAGCGCAGTTGAAAATCGGGACAACTATTTTTGCCTCGGCCCCCTCACGAGAAGCTTCGCAACTCGCTCCAGATGACTTAACGCCGTTTCGTACATTTTTTAAACTCGCTTTGCTCTTTAAAAAATGCTGCGGCTACCGAGGACTACTCGCCATCGCTTCCCTTCCTTGGCTCGCAGCGATGGATAACGCACCATATGGTGATTATAAGGTATCATTTGAAAAATTACGAATATCTTGGTTCACTATACAATCAGCTGTTGTAATTCTATGATGTTTCTTCTAAATAAAGTAGTCAACTTAGATATACACTAACCGATTTTTGAGCCTCTAAACTGCTTAATTCTTCTACCGAAATTAATATTTTTAATTAACTGATGACTAATATCATCCAATTTTCTTGGAATTAAGGCAGGTTATTTTTTCAACGTTGTTTGTAATCAAAAGATAATTTTATGACCGGCCAACTGCGAGAAGTGGTCATAATGATCTGATCCCGTTTCTCCGGACTCTTTATTTGATAAACTTAATATCAATAGGGAGTTTTTATGGGTACCAAGTTAAAAATCTACGATAAAGAATTTAAAGAGAGAGCTATTAAGCTTGCTTTAACATCTTCACAATCAATTTCAAAAACCGCAAAAGACCTTGGCATGAAGGAAACGACACTGTATACCTGGGTAAAAAATAACCGGGATGCTTATGTTGAACAGCATGGGGAGAGCGGAAAAGAAATCCTCGATGAATTAGCGAAACTAAGAAAGGAAAACGCCCGTTTGAGGGAGGAACGGGAAATTTTAAAAAAGGCGGCAGCATTCTTCGTGAAAGAAGCGCAATAAAATACCAATTTATTCAACGTCATCACGAGGAATTTTGTATGGATCTTATGTTTAAAATAATGGGTGTGTCTAAAAGTGGTTATTATGAATGGCTGCATCGAGGCAGCAGCAACAGGGAACAAGCCAATAAAACACTAACAGAGAAGATACGATCGGTATATCAGGAAAGCCGCCAGACCTACGGGTGGCGGCGTATTTATGAAGAATTGCGTGCTAAAGGCGTTACTTGCAGCAAGAATCGTGTTATTCGCCTCAAACGTAAAGCGGGTATTATGGTAAAGACCCAACGGCGGTTTAAAGTGACCACAGATTCTAAGCATGATCTTCCAATTAGCGAAAACTTATTGAACAGGAAATTTAAAGTTTTATCTCCTAACACGTATTGGGCAGTTGATATTAGCTACATTTCGACACTGGAAGGGTGGTTGTATTTGGCGGTTGTTCTTGATTTATTTTCGAGAAAAGTTATTGGTTGGGCAATGGAAGATAATATGAAAGCGGGTCTTGTGAGCACTGCATTATTAAAGGCGCTACAAGGTAGAACGATATCAAAGGGATTAGTGCATCATTCAGATAGAGGCAGTCAGTACGCGTCTTTTGAATATCAATCTCTGCTATCGACCCGTCAGATTAGATCCAGCATGAGCCGCAAAGGCAATTGCTGGGATAATGCAGTTGTAGAAAGTTTTTTTCACACTTTAAAAACGGAGTTAATTTATCACTGCAAGTACAAAACTAGGGAGGAAGCAATACAAAGTGTTTTTGAATATATTGAAGTGTTTTATAATCGGAAGAGACGGCACTCTACATTAAGCTACCAATCGCCTGAAAGCTATGAGATGATGGCTCTTGCTGCATAGAGAAAGAAGTCCGGGAAATCGGGCACAGATCATAAAGGTAAGTTTCTGATTCTAGAACTCAGCACTAAACGCTGTTCCTTGGTAAATGTATTTAGATTAACCCCATCGCGCATTTAACGCATTTCAAAAGACACCCCTTTTCAGTTTTTCTAAAAATTCCGCGCTGCCTAATTGGTGGGCAGCCCATTCGGCAAAAAAGTGTGTCCTCGGCTTTCAATAGCTTTGTAATGCATCCTTGCATTTCAAGTGCAGTTGAAAGTTTGAACAACTATTTTTGTCTCGGCCGTCCCCCTCACGAGAAGCTCCTTAACTCGCTCCAGATGACTTAGCGCCGTTTCGTACATTTTTTAAACTCGCTTTGCTCTTCAAAAAATGCTACGGCTACTGAGGACTTGCCACCGCTTCGCTTCCCTGGATCGCAGCGTCGGTTATTATTTTACGAAGCACCAAAACTTGATATTAATAGCCTTCAGCTGGTGACTATCTTAAATATCACTCACAAAACATGCTCGATGTCCTATACCTCGAGATACAACCGGTGTTAAGTATTAGCAAGACAACACGCTAAAATGTGTGAGAACATTTGGTTATTGCTTATCAAATTCCGTTTGTGTTTAAATTAGTAAATTGGTATTCATAACAGTAAGTCCAGATTTTTTTAGTAAGATCATTATTTTTAAATTGAGAAATTATATCATTTGTAGTGCATTTTTTATGAGATTAAGGGGTGTATCGTGTATTCCAGTGAATTAAATGAAAAACTATCTCAAGCAATTCAAAAACAAATCTCACTGGAAATGGAGAGTAGATTTCGTAAATCTAACCAGATTATTTCTGATAATTCAGATGGTGTTTCTAATCAAGCTAAATCTACTGCTTATTATGATTTATATCTACTTCATAGACATGGCTTGGGGGGGGCGTTACAGAATGGCAAACGCGCAATTGCATGTTTAGAAAAAGCAATAAACTTTTATTAACAATAATATAATAGCTAGAAATGAGCTGCATAAGTTCTTATCTAATCCTAGCCGCTTATGCGTAGGGCTACTTTAAAGAGGTCACCTTAAAAAATGGGATTTAAAACACGTTTTTGGTGCCTTCTTCTTAATTTTCTCACCCTTCAACTTTAAGTAGTAGGTGAAAAATGTTTGTCTGCTAATGTTACGATTTTGCAGATCTCTGCCACCGTGAATATGCCGGGTGAGAATGGCTGGACTCCCGTCCTGGTGGCTGCGATGAATGGGCATGGGGAAGCAATACACGCCTTATACGTTCTAGGTGCGAATGTGAATATGCCAGAGAATGAGTATGGTGCAACGCCGGTTTATATCGCTGCTCAAGGAGGCCATACGGAAGCGATATGCACCTTGCACGCTCTAGGTGCAAATGTAAACACGCCAATGCTGGATGGTGCAACTCCGGTTTTTGCCGCTGCTTTTAGTGGTCATACCTCAGCCCTAGCAAGGCTGATAGAGTTAAAAGCGGCTCTAAACACAACGATGGGCAATACAAACGCTCCACTATACATAGCAGCAGAGGGAGGACACGTAGCAGTAGTAAGAGCTTTACTAGAAGGAAGAGCAGACGTGAGCGTAAGGCCTCAAGATGGGACGGCGTTAGAGCAAACGAAGAAAAGAAAAGATCCAGGCAGGGCAGAGGCAGTGCAGTTATTGGAATCAGAAAAATACAGCAATACAGGAGTCTGTAGAAAGCTATTCAGGTAACAAAATTTATTTAAATATCATTAGCCTCAGGATCATGCCTTAGGATCAGCAGTAACCACACTTATTTTGATGCGCTAGAATCCATCTCTATCAAATTACAGAACAAGGTATCGTCGCTTACAAAACATTTAACATTCAATCCAAGTACCTCCTCTGCTGATTTAATAACAGCGATCAATCATTTTAACTCTGTCAATGGCAATTTGGATCAAAAAGCACCGACAGACTTTTTAACACAGGATGAAAAGGATGCGCTTTATAAAAAAATAAGCTGCGGGTTTCATTTTACAAGGCACTGTTATTTTCACACATGGCAGATGCGATTAAATCAGGACACCTTAACGTGCTGCATTCTTATAAGTATCGGGCAATACATGAATATTTAATTGATGAACAAGTCTGGGCATCAGAACGAAAAGATCTACTTGAAAGAGCGGGACTTACTCCTTTTTGTGATTTTCAGGCTACGATGAATAAATTACAATTGGACAGTAAATACAAAGTCGTCAACGAACGGTTTTTATCAGGGCAAAATACTCATTTAAAAATTGATAAGAACGAAAAGGTTATCATACAAACCCCTAAAACTGACAGTGATGAAAAAGAATATATCCCATCCTTACTCTCCCAAGCTGGGTATGTTCCTATTCTACAGATCCTCTCAGATATTAATCACATTGCACACTATACCGATTCTTTCGGGCACTTTAGTGTCAAACATAAAAAAATGACTCCAAAGCCAAAAACCCTATTTGCCGGACTCATTGCTAAGGGCTGCAATATAGGAATTGAGCGCATTGCCCATATTTCTATTGGCATTAGCGAGGATATCTTAAAAAATACGGTTAATTGGTGTTTTAGCTTACGCTGCGAGCCAAGGAAGGGAAGCGATGGCGAGTAGTCCTCGGTAGCCGCAGCATTTTTTAAAGAGCAAAGCGAGTTTAAAAAATGTACGAAACGGCGTTAAGTCATCTGGAGCGAGTTGCGAAGCTTCTCGTGAG
>JBGAPT010000046.1:0-15215 GCA_044221135.1 Gammaproteobacteria bacterium | reverse complement strand
TTAGCTGTCCAAGGCAGCGTAGCTACTTCTTCTACTACTTCAAATTGTTTTTTAGCCCATAAAGCATTGGCTGGATCAGTTTTACTGGCCATTTCGGCTTCTAACTTAAGCTTATCTCGTAAAGCCGATAAAGTTTTCTCAGATGGTTTTGGATCAGCTTTTTTTTCTTCTTTTGGTGCTTGTAAATTACCTTTAATAGGTTTGGTTACTCCTTTTTCCTTTTGATCGGGCAATTTGTTTAATTCTAGTAATCTAATTGATACTTTTTCTGTATTGTTCAAGAGTAATAAAACGTTTGGATATATTGCAATAGCCTTCTCGTAATCTTGAGCTGCTGCAGGGTCTTTTACAAAAAGGTTCCTTTCTTTTTTGTTATATTCCAATTTCAGCAAAGCTCGCCGAATATAAAAATAATTAAGTTGCTTATTGATTAATTGTTGTTGATCTTTAGGAAAATGTAATTTCAGTTTTTCTAAGCCATTAATAGCGTTTGTATAATTATCGATAGCTTTTTTCTTAGACTGAACTATAACTTCAGCTTTTTTATCAGCTAAGGCTTTTGTTAGTGTTTTCTCATAATTATCTCCTAAAGTTGAATATAATCTACTTATTTCTGTGACATAACTTATTTTTTGGAAAACCCTTATCCCATGGGGTGTATCGCTTGTTACGATGTTTGTTAATAAGACAATTAAGTTTTTACATATTTTTTCATGATCGTCCCTATGCATAAGAGTTTGATAAACGAAAGGCTCATAAGACCTAGCATGGATACAAGCATTGGCTGCTTGAATATCTTTTTGTTCTAAGGTTGGTTTTTCAGGATCACATATACTGATTGCATACCCAAGATAACATCGAGCTATTCTTTGATCGTATTGCGGATCATTTTCACATGGGGAATTTGTCTCAGTCAGCCCAGCGTCATAATATTTTTCTGCTTTTTCAAATTGGTCGCGCTTATAGAAATGATCTCCTGCCCCTCTCAAGATGTTATGTAAGGTAATACGTTGATTTGGGTCAAGTGAATTCCATATTCTAGGATAAGATTGAATTATTGTGTAACAATCTTCAACAAACCTTTCTCTTTGGGGTTGAGTCATATTTCTATTTATCTCGTCCCACTCTTTTATTATCTTTTGAATTTCATCAAGGTGAGCTTTAAATCTTGCTTCTTCATATTTCTTAAATATTGCTTCTTCATATTCCCTTATTTTTTCTTTTTGTTGCGGCCAGTCAGCAACTGTTAATTTTGCTCCTTCTCTTAGTGCAGCTAGATAGCATAGCTGAGCTTGCTCATCCAAGCCAGAACGCAAATATCTTTCTCCTTGCATTTCATACCACTTAACAGAAAGTCGTAGAAAATAAGAGATATTTTTTTTGCCGACATGTGGCAAATTGATATACTCATCCTCAAAATTATACTTAAGTCGTTTCGCTCTAACCCAATAAATAGCAGCTTGTTCAAGGTTATTTGGTGTAAGCTTAGCAATTTCTTTATCACCTAGTATGCGCAATGCTTCCCCAGCGTGAGTCTTATAATCTGCTTCTTTCTTCTCTTTTAAGTTTCCTTCCGGCATTAAGGTCGTTTGCATCGGAGGACTGCCTGGAGGACTAAATAATTCTTGTTTTCCTAGTGTACGTAATTTTTTAAATCTCTCTTGGCATTCATGACAAGAAGGTTTTGAAGTTACAGAAGTTGCCCATTCTCCATTTTCTTGTTTAGCAAAACCAAAATGAGTTTCACCACTATCACGAAAACCAGAATACAATAGAATCATTTTTTCACGTTCAGCTGCGAGTTTTGGTTCACTACATTTGTACACGCCCGCTGCATATTCACGATATTCTTCAAAATTTTTAAAAAAGTGGTAAACTTTCTCTCTTTCATCGATCGTTTGCCTAACAAAAGGTTTATGCACTAATGTTTTTAATTCTGCACTTTGCTCCTCTGTTAGAGATAATTCTTTTTCTCCCGTTGAAGAATACCACCAAAGCCTAATTTTCTTTTGTCTTGTATTTATTAAAAAAGTATTTTTCTTCGGTTTTTTATGCACATTTGTAGAAACAGACGGATACAGCCTGTTTTTACCATATCCATATTTTTCTGCGGCTGTATTTCCTGTTGCACATACTAAATTTACTTGGCGACCTACCCTATAGTCATCTGTTGCACATATTTCTTTCCACTCGTGGTTGCGAATTATTTTTCCTAATAATTCTTCAATTTTTTTATCAGATTTTTGTGGGAATTTTTCTTTTCCCTTCTTATTTATCATTTCTCCTGACACTGCTATGAGTAGATAACGAGAGTTTGCTTCTTTATGTACATTGTCCTCTATATCATCTTCTATAGTATAACCGGTCATACCTATATTAAATTCCCTAAATTCTCCTTCCTGCTTTGAGGAACAAAGAGGTGCGATTTGCTTTCCCAAAAAAGTGGCAAGTTCTTTTCGTAAGCTCAAATCAGGTTCATCTAGTCCACATCTCGTCACTGCTAGGTAGCGTGGATCGATTGGATCATTCCCCTGATGTTCAATCAGTTTGTCTGCTTTGGACTCTTCCTTTTCTTCTTGCTCTTCTTCTTGTTCTTGCTCCTTTTTTAATTCTTCTGCTCCAAATAATTGTTGGCTGGGTGGATGGCTCATCAGGAATTTACTCCTCCTCGTTAATCTTTATCAGGGTAAAAATTTTACTTTTTTGTAGTATACCATGTTAATAATAGGTATTTGTAATTTTTTACCGAATCCCGATAAAGTTAAGTTTTCAAGAGATGGATAGGATCATTTGTTGTAATCATTCATCTGTTAATATAACAGCTTGCACAGAATCAATATCATTAAACAAATGTACATTCAGTATTTCTTCACAAGAAATACAGTTAACCCACTTAAAATATAAATAACTATTTTGTTTTACTGGGTTACCTGATTATAAGTAAATTACGGCATCCTATTCCTTAAGCTTGGGTTGACAACTCAAAATATTTTTCGAATCGTAGCAATTTATAGCTCGTAGTCATATCATCTACTGACCTGCCCGGTTTTTTCGTACCAAAATCACATAGAGAAATCAGCCCCAGTTGTTAAGTCACTATTCAAAGATAATTTAAACTCATTTGGTGTCTGATAATTCAGACTTGAATGAGGTCTGACATGATTATAATGAACACGCCAGTCCTCAATTACCACTTTGGCTTCGAGTCGATTGCGAAACCACTCCATGGATAAACATTCATCACGAAATTTACCATTGAAACTTTCATTTGTTCCATTTTGCCATGGCTTGCCCGGTTCAATCAGCGCAAGCTGCAATGATTCATGGGCTGCCCATTCCAACAATATCTTGCTAACAAATTCAGGACCATTATCTGATCGAAGATAACGTGGCACACCATGAATGCGCATCAGTCTACTTAGTACATCAATGACATGTGATGAGCATATTGAACCATTGACGTCAATTGCAAGACATTCGCGTGTATACTCATCAACGACTGTCAGACATTTCAACTTCTGCCCGCTGGCGCAGACATCATACACAAAATCATAGCTCCAGACACTATTTCGTGTTGTGGGTGCCAGCGGACGCATTGTTGAACCTGCACGTTTTCTCCGATGTTTTTTGGGAACTTGCAGACCTGCCTTTACCCAAAGACGATGGCAGCGTTCTTTTCCAAGAAACATGTGTTTACGTTGTAATAATATTCTAATGCGACGTGATCCAAATCGTGGATACATGCCGGATAATTTTTTCATTTCATCTATCACAGGCTTATCCTTCACTGGCATTTTGTGTGAATAATAGAGATTAGATCGACTCACCTTGAGCAGCGCACAAGCCATTCGCTGGTTTAGGCCTCGACTTGTTGCATAAGAGACCTGTTCCATGCGTGCCTGTACGCTCACCATTTTTTTGCGTTGATTTCCTTCATGATTTCGATTGCCAGATCACGCTCTGCAAGAAGTTTTTTAAGACGCAAATTTTCAGACTCCAGCTCTTCAGACGTTTGACGTCATTAGTTTCCATATCGCCAAACCGTTTGCGCCAGGTATAAATAGTTACATCTGAAACACCATGACGCTTGGCAACCTCACAAACAGGTTCACAGTCTGCTTCACGTAAAATCCGTACGATTTGTGCTTCTGTATAACGATTTCTTTTCATGCAATGCCCTCTTTTGTTGAGGGCCATTATCTCTAAATTAAATTGGTCTGAAAATCCCGGGGCAGGTCACTACGATGACAGTTAAAAACTAGCTTTCCTAGATTTACAAAGGTATAATGCTTACTTATGATCTGACTGGGTGCATAAAATTATTTTTAGGAAGTGATAAAAATGCTTCAGTTTCATTAAAGTCCTAAGATGACTCTCTATTGTTTAATTTCTTGAAAAAAATTAATTAAAACGTGAAACATTTAACTAGGTAGGAGGTAGATATGTTACATCACAATAAATCAGAAAAAATTGTTGAAAAAACAAGAAAAAAAGCTTTATTATTGGAAGATGTTTTTAAGAAAACAGAAGACCAAAATTTTTTAAGGGAATTAGGTTACGATCTTAAAAAAGGACTAAACCAACGCCATCGAGATACTAAAACTTCTATTCTACATGATGCTGTAAACGCTGAAAGAGTGGATATTGTAGAGTTACTTCTCTCCTTCTCTCAAGATATTGATATTAATGAAAAAGACCCTCATACTGAGGATGTTTTTCGTTCCGGCAAAACGCCTCTTCTATTAGCTATTACTAATAGTGATGAGCTCATGGTAAACTTTCTTTTAGAAAAGAACGCTAAAGCAGATATATGTGATGACAATGGAGCCTCTCCTTTAATGATTGCGGCAGTGAGAGGAAATCCAACAATGTTGGCTAGTCTTCTTGACAAAGGAAGGGTTGATATTCATTTTGAAAATAAATCGACTAAAGATAGCAGTACTGCTTTAATGTATGCTGCTAAAGGAGGATTAACTTTAAATGCACAATTCTTAATGGACAGAGACGCTAGCAAAGTAAACAGTCGTAAAATACACGTATTAGATTGCGACTTAACTCAAAGGACACGTAAAAAATTAAATGAATACATTCAGGAAAAGGAAAAAAAAGAAGCTAAGGTAGAAAGTCATTCCTTGTATCAAGAAACTACTGCAGTTCTGACAGAATCAAAAAAAGCTCTTCCTTCTGCAGGGAAGGTCTCTCCTGTTTCTCAAGAAACCCTTAGCAACGATCTACACAGTCTTGAGCAAGACATGAGTCAAATAGGAATACACGATAAAAAAGAACAGCAGAAAAAACAAGAACCTGTTATACAACAATCTGCAGATGTAGAAGCATTCTCGAAACAGATAAAAAACAAGGATGTTGTCACCAGGGTAACAGAGGAATTTATAAAAAAAGGGCATGTACAAGAGGCCGCATCCCTATTAGAGAAAACGAGTCATTCTAGTGAAATCTCTCCTTATTGGGACATCGATGGTGGTTTTGAAGCAATGGCATTACTGGGTAATGGATTTAACATGAAACATGCTCATTACTTTATGACAAGAATTACAAAGGATCCTAGTTGGCGTGCAAAACCTGCAGCAGGTGCATTATTAAAATTAGCAGAGAAAGTCACAGACGGACCCGCAATACAAGCGATGATCATGGTTATGACGACTCTTTTCGAAACAAAATACAGTGGTTACGATGACCTAATGGAAAAAATAACCACGATTATGGGTAAGTCAACAATTGATTCGCATATTAGCGCTCTACTTAAAAGTGAATTGGAAAGCCCAGTGGAAATGGATAGTAACATTCACACATGGGCTGAATTTGAGAGTGCTATCACTGCAAAAAGCAAAAAGTGTTTTAGCCTATTAGAATTTTCCTGTTCGAAACGCATTGCAATGATCTTCGATAATATTTCAACCACAATACACACAAACGGAAGGAGTATTAACGTCGGATCAACAAAAGATTATAAGACAATTGATGACCAAACAGCTAAGAATTTTTCTACATCACTAAAACAAGATGGACTGAAGCCAAAATCTGATTTCATAATAAAAGTTGAACAGGCTGTTTCTACCATTCCAGAAGCAAAACTTCATTCGATGATTTACGATGCACTACAAGATAAAAATAAAGTAGTTGACGTAGCTCAATTTGTGCTTAAAAACGAGGTAATCAAAAAAGAAACATTAGCAAATTTGTTTCAGCGTTTAATCCAGGAAGCCCCTCAAAGTATCAAAAATTATTGGGATGTAGATGGTGGATTTACAGCAATGGCAATGCTAGGCAGTCAATTTAATATAATCCACGCAGATTATTTTATTGATAGAATAAATGCGGGTTCACAACAGTCGCCTGCTGCTGCGGTAGACGCAATAAAGAAATTGGCAAGTAACATTACCGAAGAAGGAGCTGCTGCTATCCCTGCACTTTCTAAAATAGCTACTTACTTGAAAAATAATAAACCCATGCTTTTTAATGAAATAAAAGATGTGCTTGCAAGTAGGTTTAAACTAGCTTCAACAAATGATGGAGGAATTCAACTTACATTGTTAAAGCAAGCAAAGACTTCCAAAGAAGGTTTATTTAAGCAGAATTCAAGTTTACCTGCTAGCAGTAAAACAGTTACCCTGCCAGCAGGTCAACAAACTGTTAAGACGCAGAAAAAAGTAGTTTATAATAATAGAGCAAACACTCCTGTTAAATTGCCAGAGCAAGCAAGGACCTCAAAAACAGGGAGTTTGTTTCCTAACCTAATATTTTTTGCCTATCTCGCTATTTTCAAAATTTTGAACGGTTTTCGCCTAAGGAAATGCATATCATCTTATTTAAAATGCTACAGCCAATAATGACTTCTTGACGCTGACGTGTAAATTCACGTGAGTGTAGGCGATTACCTAAAATTCTTTTGTATCTACCGACCGCACGCTCTGCTTGATTTCGCTTTCCATAATCACGATCACTCTGCCACTTCAGTCGACCATAACATTTTATTTCTCTTAAATTTCGGTTCCGCATCCAATGATGATGTTTCTCATCTCTCGCATTTTTTCTTGGTGGTATCACAATATCAACATATGAAAAATTTTTATCTAACAAATCGTAAACAGCGCTTGAATCATATGCCGTATCGGCTGTTACTTGTTTTACCTTGTTCGGTATAGGTGAAATGAGTTCATCAACAACTGATGCATCGTGTGTTTTACGAATTGTTAATTCCGTTGTTTGAATAATGTTGTATTGATCCACACTCACATGAAGTTTACGCCAGTTACGTTTTTCGCTTATTTCACCGTATTTTTCACGCACCCATTCATCTTGTCCGTAACATTTAAGTCCTGATGAGTCAATCGCAATCATTTTAACATCTGTTCCTTTAGCGTGGGCTAAACGATATGCCGGTTGTTTTAGTCCTAATATTTTTAAACGTTTTGAAAGTGTACTAAAGCTGGGTGAATACAAATCTATATTCATCATCTTAAATAATGCATTTATAAAACCTTCACACTGTCTAAGGGGTAATTTAAATACTTGACGTATTTCATGTACTGTCATAATCGCCATGTCACTAAATAATAACGGTGTACCTGAGCCATCATACGCACGATCCGCAATCGTCCACTGATCAATCACATCAGGCGACAACCAAATCGTCATATCACCACGCATTTTCATTTTTTTGTTATAGGCAGACCAGTCTCTTTTAGGCTGCGTCTTTATTTTTTTACTGCGACGATAATAGAACTGTCTAGCTTTAAAGGGCATGAGTTGGCTCCCAGTGCGGTTGGTTAATGGGTAATCAATGATGGTTTTTAATGGATAGTAATGATACTTTTTTGAGAGTTAAGAAACAAACTCCATGTTTATTGTCATTTTTAATTGATGGCAAAGATTACCAAATTTTGGAATTCCATGCAAAGACGTGTAGAGCCCATTTTTAAGTATGGTTTAAGACGTTTTTCCAATTCAGGTGAATATTCATGTACCCAGTGCATCAGAGTGAATCTTTCCAATGATAATCCTCTCTCTTGTGCTATTTCTTTTAAGTCTCCATAAGACAAAGTATAACGGCAATACCATTTTACTAACCAGAGAATGATTTCACCTGAAAAATGCTTCCATTTGAACGGTTGTTTTGCGTTTTTATTTCTCTTCTTATATATTTTGGATGCCCCTATCACTAAAAAACTCTAAATGCAGCAGGTTAGAATGTTTTTGCAACAGTGCCAGTTTATTTAACAACTTGATTTAATGTTTCTGCAATAAACTTATTAATGCTCAAATGATGCTGCTCAGCCGCAATTGCGATACGTCTATGAAGTTCGGAACCAAGCCGAATATTTAAACTACCTTTAAATGGTATCTCAGGTTCTATCTTTTGGCCTCTGCATATATCCAAATAATCGTCGACAGCTTCTTCAAATGATTTTTTTAGCCCTTTAGCATCTGTTGCCTCGTAGGTTACAAGAGCGCGAATAAATTCAATCTTTCCATGAAAGATAAGGTCTTCATCATCAAAATGAACGGAACCGTAATAACCTTTATATTGCATTAAGTCTTTCATATTAATTTCTCCTGTCTCAACAGGTTAATAATTTCTTCAAGTTGATAGCGTTTTAATATTGGCTTAGGGTGTGGCTTGTGCAAAATAATAGGCGGATATTCGGGGCTGATAAAACGAACCCTAGAACCACCTGTTTTACCAGCACTGACTTGCTTATACCCAAGACCATGAAGAACTTTGGATAATTCATCCCAAGTAAAATCCTTTGGCTTAGTTAAAAACTTATCAAGTAGCTTTTCGCGTTTTGTCATAAGCAAAGAATAAGAGATTTTTTTCATTTTTGCAACTAAAATTAGTCGCATTATGCAAAATATTCATAGTAGTAACTATTAGAAATATTGGCTCTGTACGGTACAAAAATGGAGAAATGTAGATGTAACTCGTTGAATACAATTAAAAACCGTATAATCTCGCGTTTTTCTGACGAACATGAGAAAGAGGTAATGACTTAAATCTGTAGATTTTCATTAAATAACCAACCCAAACTCATATCGATTGATAAACAAATCAATTACAATATCATGCATTTGTTTTAATTTAGAAAAACGAATTGTTTTTCTAGCAAGTCTTTTTATTCTAGTACGTAATGTTAGATGTTTTCTTTCAATCAATTGTGTATTGTGTTTACTGATTGTATGTTGCTTCGGAGAAATATTTCGTTCATATGAACCCCAATCATCCGTATAGAAATGTTTAATGCCAAATGGTTCGAGTAATTTTTTAAGTTCTCTAAAAACAACATCTTTTCCTTCTCCAAAAACATATGCAAGCACATCACCCGTTTTATGATCTATTGCATGCTATAACCAACGTTGATTTTTTTCTTGCTAATAAAACTCCACATCTCATCAATTTCAGCAGATTCTACTGGTAAAATTGCGACTTTAATATCGTCACAATTTAATTTATATTTTGTAATCGCGTTTCTTTTTTTTAATTCAGACATTACCGTATTCATATTAATTCCAAGAACACGCGTTGTATCGCGTATACTGCTTCCATTTATGCTATATCAACTATTTTTTCTTTCATGCCTGGCTCATAATATGAAGATGTTATCTCCGATATTAATGCCTTAAAAGAACAGAGCAAAAGTGTTACGATTGAAAACGTTCGCCGTCATTTAGGTACCGGTAACGCCGGTACCATCAACCAGCATCTACGTAAATGGAAAGAAGTGTGCAGTTCCACACAAAAGATAGCCTCCAAAGAAAACTTGCCAGAACCGTTAATATCATTAATGAAAGGATTATGGGAAGGCGTTTTAGAACAATCAACCGAGCAATTCACGCCTATTAAGTCAAATTATCAACAAGAGATCGCTCATTCAAAAACGGAGCTGGACAAATACCACAACAACAATCGGCGCTGGCAAAAATTGTTTAATGCATGGCAGCAAGAAACAGCGGTTCTTGCTAATGAAAAATTAATTAAAGCAGTTGGAAGAAAAGCAAGCAAGAATCGAAGAGCTCAATCGGCTGTACCAACAAACATAAATGAACCTAGAACATTACTATGAATCTACGCGTGAACAACACACACTCGATCAACAGCAATTCGAGCGAGAAAAGCAACAATCTCTATTTGAAATAAAAAATCTGAAAGAAGAGCTTGTCATTCAAAAAACAAAACACACGGAATTAAATCAGCAATATTATCAATTAACCTATTCTCATACTGAAACTGAATTAGAAAAACAACATCAACAATCCATAGCATGAGTGCAATTACAGCGCGTCAATGTACAATTCTTTAAAAAAACTTTGTACTGCATCTATTGACGATACTTTAATAACGGAATAACGGTTCATCTAGCTTTTCTTATAAGTACATGACTCGCTTTTCACAATAAGATAGCATAGGTGTGCAATAGAGAAGAATCCTTAGTTTATGTCAAAGAAAATCGTGAAGATAATGGTATCAAAGTACGCGCTAAAGCAAGCGAAGATGCATTATATTTTTCTAGAAAAATTATTCGCAAAGGTGGCACATCGGGTGGTCATGTAAAAATAAATGGATCGCTAAGAACTGCCGAAGAAGCTGCTAAAAAAAGAACAACAAGGCGAGTGGTTAGATGAGTATAACTTGACGCGATCCTATCTTATCAATAATCTTGAAAAATTGCATGATCAAATTAAAAAAGAAATGACATTTTCGCCATCTGAATTCGATAAACTAGATAATTTATTTTGGTATTCTAAGATTATTAAGGTGTTAAATTTTTTTAAAAATTTTCTAAAACTAGAAGATCCAATAGCATCGTTACCCCTTTCAACTTATATCACGACCTATATTCATCGGCATAGCCTCTTTAAATCTAACCCTGTTTATTGAAGTAATAAAACATTGACGTTGACACCAGAAATGTAATCGAAGGTTATCAGTAATCCTTCCACAAAAAATAAGATCTAATTTAAACATAACTGTAATGGACATGTTCATTTAATTCAAAGTAGCTATTTTGCTATTGAGTTAAAATCCTACATTTTATTCAACTAATTTCTTAAGCATCATTTCAACAATCTGGAGTAAAGTGTGTTCTTCTCATTTTATTTAAGAAATTTATTGTGTGTGAGTAACTGATGTAGAGAGAAAAAAATATAAATGTTTACTAAGACTATAATAAGAGGATACAAGTGAATGAAAGTAAACAATTTACTTCTAGCTTATAAGGAAAATATCACCAGTTTGACCGCTCATTGCCGTGGAATAAGATATTATTTATTTTAAATTAAGAACCATTAGGAAAATGCTTTCTTCCGAAAAAGCAAATTTTAAAAACAATGATTATTTTCTTTTTACTACCAATCTTCTCTAGTGAACTATGAAAAAAATCTTATAAGAAAAGTAATATCTTTTAGAAAAAAAGAGGCAGTTACTGACTATTCGTAAATGAATTATCCGATAATAGAATGCATCTCTTTTCTTTTAAATGGATTTAAAGTTTCTTATCGATTTAGATGGAAAAAAATAGAACGTTTAATATATTGATCTAGTTCTTAAAATATGTATGATACAATTGTTAAATAGGCGATCAGTAAGGAGAAGAAAAATGGCAGGTTCCAGAGAGATTTTAAAAAATTTATTACCCGCAGAGGAAAACAATGGTGTGACAGCACTGGCTATCTCAAGCGGTAATCAAGTGACGCGCGGAAATATAGATAATCGCTCAATTGGCCAACATCCAGGCTCAGTAGCTACTTGTAATACAGTCATAGATGGAGATGTCGTTAATATTCCTATTCAGTCAGAGCCTGTTAGTCAAGCCACATTAGAAACTATTTTAAGGCAGACAAATCCAACCAGAAGACAGTTTCCTAATTCTAGTGTTGTAGGAGAATCAACAACAGCACAGCCAACAACACAGTCTTCATCTTACTCTCGGTCTTATCGTTAAGAGTAGAGTAGAAAAGTAAATAATAGATAAAACAAATAAATCGGATTGTTGAAAAGATAATAACTATACACCATTTTGAGTATGGAAATGTTTTTGTGTAAACAGAAAAGTCGTTGATTAAATTTTCCTTTTGAGTTTGATCATAAATCTAGTGCCAACACAGGCTTCCATTATGAATAGGATGTGTCCGCTTCTTCGAGATGTTTTATAAAGCTAATATAAATTTGCTTGCAGTGAAGTTAAATTTTTTCCTTTGAGATCCAACTAAGCCGTTTTTTTGAAAATGTGATTCAGAAACAATCGTCATTTATCATTTGATCAATTTAAAAAGAGAAACGAAATGGCAAGCTCAAGAGAAATTTTAAAAAAACTTTTTCAAAAAGAACTCTCCTGGAATGTGATTTATTATTTATTCGGCAGAGGAAGATTAATAGGCGCACTTGTTTTATTTTATTATTATAAAAATCAGCAACCTCGACTTGGATATCAACAAAAAAACATTTTACCATCTAATCCAGAAAAAGCAGACATTGCAAAACAATCTGTTCATACTACGGTTGCTGAAGCGACAAATAATGATATCAAAAGTGGAAACCTGAACAATCAGGCTACAGGTCTTGCTCCAAAAAGCGCTGCTGTTGATAATAAAATAGAAGAGGGTCATCTATCAAATGTTTCGATCCAAAGCGCAACAAAAGAATCCACACCAACATACTCTTCTTTATTGACTCCTCAGCCATTAGCTGATGAAAGTAAAACATTCGCTAAGAGCAGTCACAACACGGTAATAGGAGGAAATCTTTATAACCTTGCTGCTGGAGGAGATATCCATTTCATTCCGCCCAATTTACCAGTCAAGGAAAAAGCTTTCCCAAAGATTTTTCAGCCAAAGATTCCTTTTTTCGCCGAATTGCTCTTTGTCGAGCGAGCAGCGCTAAATCAGCTTAAAGACATGCTTCAGCCTAACGATGCCAAGCCACAAGAATCTCCTATGGTATTAACCGCTTGTCAGGGTTTAGGTGGCATCGGTAAGACACAATTGGCTCTTTACTACTATTACAAATCTCAAAAGCCTTATTCTTTTAAATGTTGGTTTTCCGCAGAGCAGGAAGACATACTGGATCAACAATATCATGAATTCTGTACAGAATACTCCATTCCCTTCAATAAAAAAGCATCTCCTTTAAATTTAGAAATACAGAAAAAAGTAAAACAATTTTTGGAAAACAATCCAGGCTGGTTACTAATTTATGATAATATCAAAGATTCTACTATGATAGGCTCTTATCTACCCAGGACGGGCGGAGATATTATATTGACTTCGCGTCATACCTTAAGATGGGACCAAATTGGAGGACAAGTAATAGAGGTAACTGTTTTAAAAGAAGAGGAGGCGATTGAGTTGGTCAAACGTGCCTTGTCTACTCATCACAAACTGAAAGAATTAAGCAAAGAAGAAGAGGCTAGTTTAAAAGAGTTAGCCAAAGAGCTGGGTTACCTGCCTCTTGCTTTAGCACAAGCCGCTGCTTATATAAAACAGATTCCTGGTATGACGATTACAGCTTACTTAAAGAAATACCGTGCTATGCCCGATGTCTTATTGGATAAGCCATTAGATAAAAATGTGTATCCACAATCGGTTGCAAAAACATGGTTCATCACGATGGAGACCATTCAAAAACAATCGCCGCTTGCTTTGCACGTATTACAGGCTTGTGCTTATTTAGCACCGGATGTGATCTCACAAGATATTTTTTTGAAATTAGTAGAGAGAGTACCTCGTAAGGAGAGCAAGAAAGAAGAAACACTCAGCCCTGAGATGAGGGTACCGCTTGATGAAGGAGAAATGCTTGGCCTTTTAGTGAGTTTTTCAATGATCGGCTATGATAAAGAGACAGGGCATATCAACATTCATCGATTAGTACAAACTGTTATTCGCCATCATGAAGCCAAAACGATTAAAGCAGATGTGATAGTGCAGCGATTATTGAAGATGGCAGAGTGTCTTAATGATTTATATCCTCAAACAAAACAAATGGAAGATTATACGAAAATCCGCACCTTAACCCCTCATAGTGAGAGCGTGATAGCCTATCTACAGCCTTTGCTAACGAAATATGCAGAAGATAAAAGTGTAGCTCCTGTAGAAGACCACATTAAAATGGCCCGAATACTTCATAACCTAGGCACTTATTATCAATCATTGGGCGACCATGCAAAAGCACGTGGTTTTTTAGAGCGTGCGTTGAAAGCGCAAGAGACGCATTATGGCGTAGGCCATATTGAAACCGCAACCACGCTCGCTAATCTAGGCAGTGCTTACGGATCGTTGGGCGATCATGTAAAAGAATGTGATGTCTTAGAGCGTGTGTTAAAAGCGCAAGAGACGTATTACGGCGTAGGTCATATTGAAACTGCAACAACGCTCGCTAATCTAGGCAATGCTTACGGATCGTTGGGTGATCAGGCAAAGAAGCGTCATTGCTTAGAGCGTGCGTTGAAAGCGCAAGAGACGCATTATGGCGTAGGCCATATTGAAACCACAAGAGCGCTTGCTAATCTAGGCAATGCTTACAGCTCGTTGGGCGATTATGCAAAGAGCCGTGATTTCTTAGAGCGTGCGTTAAAAGCGCAAGAGACGTATTATGGCGTAGGCCATATTGAAACCGCAACCACGCTCGCGAGTCTAGGCAATTCTTACGGATCGCTGGGCGACCATGCAAAGAGCCGTGATTTCTTAGAGCGTGCGTTAAAAGCGGAAGAGATGCATTATGGCATAGGGCATATTGAAACCGCAGCCACGCTCGCTAATCTAGGCAATGCTTACAGCTCATTGGGCGACCATGCAAAAGCACGTGGTTTTTTAGAGCGTGCGTTAAAAACGCAAGAGACGTATTACGGCGCAGGCCATATTGAAACCGCAACCACGCTCGCGAGTCTAGGCAATGCTTACGGATCGTTAGGCGACCATGTAAAAGCGCGTGATTTCTCGGAACGTGCGTTGAAAGCGAAAGAGACGTATTATGGCGTAGGCCATATTGAAACCGCAGCCACGCTCGCGAGTCTAGGCAATGCTTACGGCTCATTGGGCGATCAGGCAAAAAAGCGTGATTTCTTAGAGCGTGCGTTGAAAGTGCAAGAGACGCATTATGGCGTAGGCCATATTGAAACCGCAGCCACGCTCGCTAATCTAGGCAATGCTTACAGCTCATTGGGCGACCATGCAAAAGCACGTGGTTTTTTAGAGCGTGCGTT
>JBGAPT010000006.1:40638-84067 GCA_044221135.1 Gammaproteobacteria bacterium | reverse complement strand
ATGTTACAGATGCTGTTAGTTGTAAAACAATAGCTAGGACTGCTAGTTTTTGTAACTGGCAACACTTATTAGGTTACATTCTCCTGGTAGGTTAATTCAGATTCGACACTTTTGGGGGTTCTTGCGCTGGAGACCTATAAGTAATAATGTAAAAAAGTAGAAATTACTATAGAAATAAACAAGCAAAAATCCTACATGTTATTCAATGAATATCGTAAATAATTTTTAATAGACCTTACTGTATAGTTGCTTAAAATTTGTTAAGGAGTGATTATGCATGTTTAGAAGTTTAGAAGCGATCGACGCGTTACTTGATGAAGTTAACAATTTCCTTAAATTATCATTCGATCAATTGATAGAATTATATCCTACTCACAGTGAACGAGGTACCGCGGATTTTGCGTTTGATAGACCAATAACAGGAATATCTATTGTAGAAAAAAATACATATGATGAGTTCACTTTCGAATTCATTTTTTTTAAGTCTTCATATAAAAACGAACATCATTTTTATATTGTTCATAAAAAGTCAGGCCAGATCTTGAAAACTTTCTATTATAATATAATAGAAGAAAAAATACAGTTAATTTATAAAGAATTACAAAAAACGCAATCAGCAGAAGAGTGCTTCTTTCTAATTGGAAGTAACATAGATAAGGGAAACATATCAATTGTCCTTCCGCCTCCACCTTCTAGTAAAAAAGCAGGAGAATCTAAAGATTCCGTAGTATTTGATAAAAAACAGTATGAAAAATATGTAGGAATTTTAAAAGTAAAAGATATAGATGAATATTTGGGTGTAGCCACGCTAGTACAGACAGATGTTATTATAACCGCGCGGCATATCGTTAACGAATGGTCCGTTGGGGATTTATCTTTTGAATTATTTGATGGTCGTTCTAGCACAATATCAGGAGTAATAGAAGATGGCTCTAGAACAGATAGTTCTAGATCTGAAAACAAAGCAGACTACCTTGTTTTAAAGTTAGCAATCGCCTTTGATTTTGAGGTTTATCCAAAATTGGCTTTGCTTAATGATTCTGATAAATTTTCTCTAATCAACAGAAATCAAGATGGGAAAATAATTTATTCACATGGTATTTTTGATACAGGAGGCTATGCTCCAGTAAGCGCGTTTAGCTGTATTTTTTCAGCGCCGGGTTATTCTGGTTCTCCCTACGTAGATTCACGTGGGAATATTTTTGGTATACATATAAAAGCATCATATACAGGAATATTTGCTCAAGATAGGACTGGCGTTTTGTTTGACTCCCTTCTTCCAGGACCTATGCGTCGTTTAGCTGGAGGGATTGAAAGTTATGATGAAAGAAAAGATACTACAGAAGACAATTATTTCCCATTTTTTTCTACAGCCTTGCTAGTTTTAGGACAAACAGACGAAAGCAAACCACTACGGGTTACCTTCAAAGAAGGGCCTCCTGGGAGATTCTCATTTGAAGCAAAAGATAGACCTGAAAATCAAAGATATAAAAAAGTACAAGATAGAATTGAATTGCGACTTCGGAGGTTGAGAGACACGGAACACAAGCAATTAACTGATGTGCAAACGCGCTTCTTAGCACGAGCAGATTATGAGTTAAAAGCAAATAATATTGATATTGCACATAATATAGCTATCAGTGAGATGCGAGATGTGCTTGTGCTGAAAATGAATACAAATCTTCCTGCGGCAAAAGACGCTAAGGAAAACAAAGCTGTTGAAGACTTTGCAGATGCAATAGCTTCTTCCGATGAGGATGGTGAGGATAATACTAAAATTAATACAAGAACTGTTAGGAGAAAATTACCTGCTTTGGTGAGAGAGATTCGCGTAAAACAAAGACAAGCAGGAGGAATGACTAGGAATGATGCAAAAAACCTAACTGAAAGTACAAGAAAAATTCTTATAATATTAAATAGATGTTCTAGAAATCTCATGCCTGGGCATAGTAACGTAAATAGCTCTATTCAGGATGCACGTGATCCTCATGTCACAAAAGTGGGTGCTGAGTATAAAGAAACTACTATTTCAACATCATTAGCAAGAACTGCAAACTCATTTTTAGGAAAGACTTATGAACCCAAGACTCGAGCTTATGGCCGTGGCCGTCAAATACAATCTTCTTCAGTAGATAGCGGTAATGATAAAGATAACGCTTACTATACTCCTGCTAGGTAAAGAATCATTAGTATTACTTAGCAATCAACAACATATTTCATTTATTTAAATTTAGAATGACAAAAAACGCACAGGTAATTGGGAAAATGTAATAACATTTTAAAATTTAGATGTTAGGGTTAAATTATTTTTACAACAGTATCTTAGAGGAAATATAGTATGTTAAGTGGCATCCCAAATGATTTTCAGAAACCCATAGATCCGAATACAGTTCTGTTTAATGCTCTGACACTCTTCAATAAGCTGGAAGTAATGAAAATTCTTAATACAGAAGGAGAAAGAATTGAGCAAAATCTCCCAAGAACGATTAGCCCTGGTGCTTAAGATGAGAATGGAGATGACTTTGTTCATCATGCAACACAGCGTGGGGTAAATAATATCATTGAAGCTATGGTTGTTAGGTTACGCTTTGATCATAACTTAACAAATAATGCAGGGAAACGAGCAATTGATCATGATTGGAGCGGAAGGTTAAAAAATGCGATTTCAACAAGGCAAACAATGGAGGCAGATGAAGAAAAATTTCGGCAGTACCAATTACACGTAGATCAAATAAAGGACGAAGAAAGAAAGCAAAGTGCCTATCAATCAGGTACCGTGTTTACACATAATTTTTTGCTTTTTCACAGCCTCTCTCATCCACAAAAAAACAGAAAGTTGATATTCCAGATGCTGTGTAGATACAGATTCTGGTTTAACTATTCATCACAGGCAAGCAATATCAGAAGCTTTTGTTGCAATGGAATATTCTAGGATAGATACATGGAAAGCAAAAAGGACAATTAGTCAATTACCAGGATTTCCTACTAAACTTGAAAGCACTAATTTACTGTTAGTTAATATTGGATGTGTAATATTAGACAATAACAATGAACAACGTTTTATATCAAAACCTGTTTATATCGAAGATGCGCAAGCAGTTGATGAATCACTTGTACATAGCGAAGTGTTGTTTATTGAACATTATCTAAAAAATAAAAAACAATTCGGATTATTAATAGAATCGTTATTATAAGATGAGCCATTTAAAAAACCGATATATGCTTTAGTTTTTGATTTGCATTCTTCACAAGATGTGTGTGATCCTTGTGAAAAAACAATTGCTGAATTTCAACGTGATTTTACCGATTATATTAGAGACGTTCTTTGTTCATTAGGCTATGGAATCCCTGATAACAAACCGAATACTTTCAAAATAGTTTTTCGTGCTAGTTCATCACGGGAACCAACGCACAGTGACTATAGAGTTTCACTCGAAAAAAGAGATGAAAGATTACCTTTAGCTAGAAATTATACTCATGCTGAACCCATGGATTTAAGAAGTTCTGATAGGCAGTTACTGCTTCATTCCGACAGTCAAATGCAAGATGCAATGGCAAGCTGGTACGTTAAAGATAGTTACAGAGGTTTAACGATATTTACTCCTCTTCTTAAGCAAATAGTATTTAGAAGCAGATATGGTATTTCTTTTATTATGTCCTAATAATTCAATAAAAATAAAACAAAATAATGCTTTACAGCCGTTAATTATTTAATGCATAATGCTACTCGTAATGCATAATTTGAACTTGTTATTGATACGCCTTTCGAAGGCGTAATCTTCTAATAAAATAAAGCAAGTCTTAAGCATTAGCCGCAAATAACATCATTAGATGTTGTCATCTATCAAACGAGGAAATGAAAGAATAAACTTATAGTTGTTATAAGTTTCTCTTCATTTTTTGCGAGAGCATACATATTGCTTGATTAAAAAAATGTATATGCATATGAGATAGAGGGCATTTCCTTAGTTTTAAGCCTGCACTAGGATCAAGGATTTTTCGCAAATAAAATCCTGATTTCCTCGAGAATGGGTTACCCTCCAAATTTAATTATTGAGTATTTTCAGCTCCAGCTTAAATTTAACTATTTTTATAAAATAGCTGTTAAAAACGTGAGGGTTCAAGTGCGTTATAGCCATGACACAGAGCGAAAAATTTTTTAGGAGGTAAAATGAAACCCTATTCTACACATGGAACAAGTGAAGAGGAAATCGATCTTGAAAGCACACCTTTATTATTAAAAGGTTCTAAAGATGAACTAAAATTAAATATGGAACCAGCTAACACATGTGAAATGCTATCTAAATCATTAACAACAGCATTACCTTTATTGGGAAATCGGTCATTTACTTTAGTAAGAAATTTTATGAGCGGGTTTATGTTATCTTGCAGAGGGATCGATGTATTGGCTGCTAGTGCATTAATTAATATTATCCAAGATATTGTATTTCTTGGATTTACTTCTCCCTTGATTTCCGTTACTTCTATTGCTGGAAAGTGTTACGGCGCAATAGAAAAAATGAAGGAGCAAGAACTCGATGTTAATGAAATAAAAATAAAGGAAATAGAGTTAGGGGCCATTTTTAAGCAAGGACAATTACTCGCTACTAAAATAATAGTTGCAAGCATTCTTCCTTCAATAATGATGTGGCATGTAGAACCTCTTTTAAAAACCGCGGGATATCCTGAACCTATACCAAAAATAGCTCAAGATTTTTTTAGAGCCAGTGTTTGGGGTATCCCTGCTAACGTTTTATATGTGAATTCTCAACAGTTTGCTATGGGAGTCCAGTTAAATTTTTTAATTTTAGGGATGGGATTTATTGGATGTATAAGTTTAGTGGGATCTGGATATGTGCTTATTTTTGGTAAATTCGGCTTTCCAGAAATGGGAGTGCGGGGTTTAGGTTGTGCTGTTACTATTCGATCTTGGTTAAATTTATTATTAATTAACTTAGTCTTACGTTACGATAAAAAATATAGACCTTATAAGTTATTTGATTCTTTTTTCTCTAATGAAGAGTCTATTTCCCAAAAATTATGGGCACAAGGATGGCCGTCAGCATTACAATTTAATGGAGAATTATGTACTATTTTTCTGACCAACATAATAGTTGGTTCTCTGGGAGCAGCAGCATTGACTGCGCGGAGCGTATCTACACAATATGAATTATTATTTATTGCTCCCATTTTTTCGCTTGCACAAGCAGCTTCTTCTTTAGTTAGTGGTGCCTTAGGTAAGGCAAGTATCAGTGGTAATTTTAAGGATGTAAGACGATTTGGTGACATGCAAATTATAATTGGTTTAGTATTATCGTCTTTTATCTTTTTATCATTCTGCTTATATAAAAAAGAATACATTTCTTTTTACTTAGATGTCAATAATGCGGAAAATCAGCCAATTGTTTCTTTATTGAATAATTATTTACTTCTTACTGCGTGCGGGTGGTTACATATTAGATTCAATAAGAAACGTTTCTGCTGGAGCGCTGCGAGGTGTTGAGGATGCTCCGTTTGCTTCAGCTGCAACTATACTATCTTTATGGCTTATCAATTTACCCCTAGCTTGCATTTCTAGATATTTTTTAAATTGGGAGTTAAATGGTTTAGCAGTTGCTAATAATGTGGGAATGGCATTATGTACAGGTATTTTGTTTTTTAGATGGCGGTTCAAAAGTAACGAAATGATAAAAAAATCTAGCTTTGTAGGAGCCATAAATGAATACGAGTATGTTCCAGCGAGAAAATCAGAACAAAAAAGCTGGTGTACTTTTTTTAAATGTTGCAGACCTTCTAAAAAAACCAAGCCTTCATTATCAGATAAACAAAACGTTAACAGTTATAACAGGAGATAAAAGATTTCAGTGTGAATAAAAATTATAAAAATACTCTTTATTAAAGAACTTTTATTTTCCACAAAGTGGAATTTGCAATTGAAGTTGATAACGCGGGATTATTTTTATTAAAACTATACACTTAACAATTCACTAAAAATAAAATCTTCAAAGTACTTTACAGTTAATAATTTTTTAGTGATAATACCGTCTTATTAAATAATAAGTTGAAGGTGAATAACTGATACGCCTTCGTAAGGCGTAATAAAAATAGTTCTTAGGCATTAGATACAAATAAAATTATTAAAATACTATTAAAACGAGGAAATAAAAATAATCCGCTCATTATGAGTGTATTTTTTAATTTTCTGTGAGAATAGTAAATGCTCTTCAACAATGATAAAAATACGTCAAATAAAATTAATTACTTAAATAGTATTTATTCTCGTGAATATTTTTTCAAAAATGTTCTTTTTTGGTTCCGAATCTATATATACATCCAACATATAAAATATCTTTCCTTATATAACCTTAGGTCTCTACTAGGGTCAAAAATTTTTCCGCAAATACAGGTTAATGAGGGGTAATTTGTTTAGTAAGAATATTAAACCAAGATTTAATGGACATTTGTGAGGGGAAAATGAAATCCGATTCCGCACATGAACATGAAATAGATTTTAATAAATCTGCTCCCACAGTTCCTTTGTTACAAGATTCTAAAAATGAGCCAGAGTTAAATGCCGAATCGCTTGGTCTGTGTAAAATCCTATCTAAATCATTAATGACGGTATTACCTTTATTGGGAAATCGATCGTTTACACTAATAAGAAATTTTATGAGTGGATTTATGTTGTCTCGTCAAGGACTTGATACATTGGCTGCGAGTGCCTTAATTAATATTGGTCAGGATATTGTATTCCTTGGATTTACGTCGCCATTGGTTTCTGTTACTTCTATTGCTGGAAAATGCTACGGCACAGCAGAAGAAATGAAGAAGAATGATAGGTATAGCCCTAATGAGATAGAAGAGAAAGAAATAGAATTAGGAATTATTTTTAAACAAGGGCAATTACTTGCCATTAAAATTGCGATTATAAGTGTATTTCCTATCATCACGATGTGGTATGGAGAGCCACTCTTAAAAATGGCTGGATACCCTGAACCTATACCAAGGATGGCTCAAGATTTTTTTAGAGCTAGTGTTTGGGGTGTACCTGCTAACGCTTTATATGTGAATTCTCAACAATTTGCTATGGGTGTTCAATCCAATTCCTTAATTTTAGGGATGGGATTTATTGGATGCGTAAGTTTAGTGGGATCTGGATATGTGCTTATTTTTGGTAAATTCGGCTTCCCTGAAATGGGAGTACAAGGCCTGGGTTATGCAATTACTATTAGATCTTGGTTAAATTTATTGTTAATTACCTTAGCATTATGTTGTGGTAAAAAATATAAGCCTTATAAGTTATTTGATTCTTTTTTCTCTAATGAAGCATCTATTTCAAAAAATTTATGGGCACAAGGATGGCCATCAGCATTACAATTTAATGGAGAATTATGTACTATTCTTCTAACTAATATGATGGTTGGTTCTCTGGGGACAGCCGCATTGACTGCGCGAAGCGTATCTACGCAATATGAATTATTATTTATTGCCCCAATTTTTTCGCTTGCACAAGCAGCCTCTTCTTTAGTTAGTGCTGCATTAGGTAAGGCAAGTGTTAATGGTAATTTTAATGATATAAGGCGATTTGGCGATGCACAAGTTGTAATTGGTTTAATATTATCGTCTTTAATTTTGGGGTCATTTTTTTTATTCAAAAGAGAATACATTTCTTTTTACTTAGATGTTAACAATGTAGAAAATCAGCCAGTAGTTTCTTTACTGAATAACTATTTACTTCTTACAACAGCTGGTTACATATTAGATTCAGTTAAAAATATTTCTGCTGGGGCGCTAAGAGGTATTCAGGATGCAAAATTTGCCTCAACTTCAAATATTTTATCTATATTATTTATAAACTTACCTCTAGCATGCCTTTTTAGATATGTTTTTAAGTGGGAATTAAATGGCTTAGCAGTTGCTAATAATATAGGAATGACATTAAGTGCTGTTATTTTATTTTCTAGATGGCGCTTCAAAACTAATGAAATGATAAAAAAGCCTAATTCTGTAGAAGCTATGAATGAATTCTCAGCTCCTGCAAAGCAAAAAAGTTGGTGTGCTTTTTTTAAATGCTGTAGAGCTCCTAAAGAAATAAAGTCTTCATTGCCAGATGAACGAAGACCCAGTATTAATAATCTTTCTTCATAGATAAGGATTTTTTATATGAATAAAAATTCTAAAACTGTCCTATTTAAAGAACTTCTGTCTTCTCCAAAATTGGAATTTGCAATGGAGGCTCATAACGGATTATCAGCAAAAATTGTAGAGCGTGCTGGATTTAGTGCTATATGGGCATCAGGATTATCTATATCAGCATCTTTTGGATTACGAGATAATAATGAAGTTTCATGGACGCAATTAGTTGATGTTATTGAACATATGTCAAATGTGACTTCTATTCCAATACTTGTTGATGGTGATACAGGCCATGGCAATTTTAATAACGTACGCTTATTAATTAAAAAATTAATTCGTATTCATGCTGCAGCGATTTGTATTGAAGATAAAATCTTTCCAAAGATGAATTCTTTTATTAATGATTCATATCAAGAGCTAATAAATGTAGAAGAATTCTGTGGGAAAATAAAAGCAGCGAAAGATAGTATAACGGATGATAATTTTCAAATTATTGCAAGAGTCGAAGCTTTAATTGTGGGTGCTGGTATATCAGAAGCTTTAAAAAGAGCTGAAGCATATCATAGAGCAGGTGCAGATGCTATTTTAATTCACTCCAAAAAGCCTGATGCAGCTGAAATTTTAGAATTTTCAGCAGAATGGAATAATAGATGTCCTTTGGTTATTGTTCCAACTAAATATTATAAGACACCAACGCAAGAATTCATGGATGCAAATATTTCTCTTTTAATTTGGGCAAACCATAATTTAAGAGCAAGTATTAAAGCTATGGAACAAGTTTCAAAAAAAATATTTCGAGAAAAAAGTTTAGTTAATGTAGAAGATGAAGTAAGTACTTTGGAGAATTTATTTGATATGATGGATTATCATGAATTGAAAAAATCTGAAGAGAAATATCTTCCAAAAAGCGTGGGTAAAAAGCTGTTGATTACAAAAAATGAGGAAGGAGTAGACTATGCTATCAATGACAGATGAAATGAAAAATCAATGGGAGTCTCAAGGCTATCTGCATGTTCCTAAAGTGCTTGAAGAAGACGAATTAGTCAAATTAAGAGAAGCAACAGATAATGTAATAATTCAATACATGAATAAAAAGTCAAAGATGAATAGTTCTGAACATGGGAATCGAGTTCTTGGTAAACATAATAGTGAGTCTTATAACATTTTGCAAGTTATAGAATATACTGAAGCGTTTGATTTTCTGCTTGATTATCCAAAAATATTTAGCATTATTACACAGATAATGGGTATTTTTTTGCAAGTTTCTGGATGTGATTTATTTGTGCGCAACCCATCCAGTAGTATTTCAGATTTAAATAAATTTCATACTGATGGGGGTCCTTCGTTACAGAAAATTCTTCCTCAAAAGAGTACTCCTCCTCTATTAATTAAAATGCAATATTTATTAACGGATCTCGATAAAGAAGATGAAGGCAACTTCATGTTAGTACCTGGCAGTCATTTGAAGCTCGTGGATTACTATGACAAAAATTGTCTAGTTCATCATTGTAATAAATATGTGGAAAAAGGAGAAATGCCGCCTGAGTCAAAACAAATAATTGCTAAAGCTGGAGATGTAATTATACATGTTTGGACACTTTGGCATGCGGTGGCTCAAAATAAATCTACTTGCACTCGAAAGAGTATTAGTATCCGTTATAGTCCATTATGGTCTAGGCCGTATTTTAATCAAATTTCTGCTGACGTCATGTCTAGATTAACTGCAAGACAACAAAGGCTTTTTGGGCATCTTGGGGACTGCCCTACTCCCACCGAATATTATACTCCCCCTAACCAGAAAGAAATTATCTTAGGTAATTAAAATAAAGGAATACCGTATGATAAAAATAATTGAGCGAGTACCGTCCACTGATGGAAGCATTAAATATGCATTTAATGATAAAAATGGTAATAAATTCGAATCTATTTATTTTCGTTTGCCTCCTTGGAAAGGAGTGC
The DNA here is from genome assembly GCA_044221135.1 of Gammaproteobacteria bacterium. GTDB lineage: Bacteria > Pseudomonadota > Gammaproteobacteria > DSM-16500 > DSM-16500 > UBA4722. The sequence continues at coordinate 73,972 of JBGAPT010000006.1, read as the reverse complement.
CATATGAAATTTATCATATATGCATATCTTCTCAAGCTGGTTGTGCTATGGGCTGTAAGTTTTGTGCAACTGCTTATGGTGGTTTTTTTGCAGATCTTACTCCTCAAGAAATGTTAGAGGAAATAACTCTTATTAGAGACGATATAATTTTAAATAAATTAGAGTCGGAAACCGTAGGGTTTAATATTGTATTAATGGGGATGGGTGAACCATTAATGAATTATGATAATGTAGTACAGTTTTGTTATCAAGCGAGAGAAAAATTTACTCATCTTAATAAAATAGCAATTTCAACAGTTGGCTTATCAGATCGCATTTATGAACTTGCAGACCTTCCATTAACCCTTAACATGAAGTTGTTTATTTCAATTCATTCTCCTTACAATAACGAGCGCGTGCAAATAATGCCAATTACTAAAAAATACCCAATAGAGTCAGTCATAGACGCGTGCAAAGCTTTTGCAGAAAAGACCGGTACCTTAGTAAAAGCTACTTATTTATTATTAAAAGATATAAATGACACCGAGCAGCATGCTAAAGATTTTGCGAAACTGCTTGACCCCCGCTATTTCGAGGCCCGAAACTGCTTGACCCCCGCTATTTCGAGGCCCAAATACAACTTTATAACGTAACCCCAGGGATACCATATCAAAGAGTTACTGATGAGGTGGGCTACAAGTTTAAGGAAATAGTTTCAGAAAGTGGTGTTGACACTATCATTCAAATTAGTAAAGGTAGAGATGTAGATGGGGGTTGCGGCCAATTAATAAAAAAAATAAATGAAAAAGTTGCCAAAAGAGTATTAAAAGGAACACAAGCTTCTGTACCTAATTAAATGACTATAATATAGATAATATTAATTGGATATGCGTAATATGAGCAGTATAACACATTCTCCTCTCGATCTCTGTAGATCTCTTGTTCTATTGGAGCGATTGCTCTATTTAAATAAAGTAGATGAAAAATCCATAGCCTCTGAAAATTTGCTAGATAGACATCAACACCAAACAATCTTGCGATTATACTATGAAAACAATAAGAAAGATTTCCATAGTACGTTGGAACGATATTATTCTTCGTATCAAGAACGTGTCAAATTATTAAAAAAAGTTATATCTTTAACGAATAATGAGTTTATCGAGAATTATCCCTATTATAAAGATCTTATATCAATGAATGACAATATCTCGGAAGCCCGAGAAAAAATAACTAAAAAGTTTAATGAAATTATAAGAAATTATTCTTTGAGCAAAGAATTATATTTTGCAAACAAATTTGGTTTTGCAATTTTCCCAGAACTAAAAATCGAAGCAACAAGTTATGGACTAATATCTAGAATTTATAATAGCCGATTTACCTCAGTAGGAGGATTGATGTATTATGGATTTAATATACAAAAAAGTCCTGTTTATTATTATCAAATGTTGTCAATTGCAGTTTTAGCAGCTACTTTGCATTTGTATTCTAATAAACCTTTTCCAACTATTAAAAACAATGAATGGTGGAACATAGGTGCTTATAAAGAAGTACACGCTTTATCGCATACACTCAAAGATTTTGATGAAATTTTTAGATTGACCCTAAAAGTTTTAGAATTGCATGAACAAGGACATAGTTTATGTGTTAATGGCAATAAGACTTTATATGACTTCTTGAAGTCAATAGGAGTACGAGATGAAGATTTTTATAAAACTGATTTTCCTACAGACAATGACTTAAAAAGTTGGGATAGAGTAAAAAATGGGGCCTGTGCTCCAAGAGATGTTTGCTTTCTATTAGGAGATTTTTTGGCTAATATCTCTGCGTTATTAGCAGGAATGCAAGGGCCTGAAATTTTATTAATGAGAGCATTTAATTGGGGAATATCTTCGCCTCCTGCTTCTAATAGAAGACCGCGCGGAAAAGTTAGCTTTTTAAGGTATTCTTTAGATAAAAATTTTGATGATTTATTTTATAAATTGGAAAAAATATTTACTACCGCTAGAAAATGTCCTGCAAAAACAAAGCAAGCCATGCAAGATATGGATATCGATAGCTGGCACATATTGGAAAAACACTATAATGTTGGAATCTATTAATAAGATGGGGTGTTATAAAGAAACGAGTGCATCATATTATATTCCATGGATTATTGCGTTTTCTTTATTTATAGAAACACTTGATGCAACTATTCTGAATATTGCAATACCCCAAATCTCTTTTGCATTTGGAGCATCTCCTATTGTACTTAAAATTGCAATCACCGTCTATTTATTAAGTTTGTCTATATTTATACCAATAAGCGGCTGGCTTGCAGATAAATATGGGATATGCACTATTTTTTCTATCGCAATATTTATTTTTATTTTCGGTTCAATGCTATGTGCAACGTCTGAAAATGTTTCAACTTTAGCCATTGCAAGGTTTATTCAAGGGGCAGGTGGAGCAATGATGATGCCTGTGGGTAGACTTATATTGCTTCGTTTGTTTCCCAAAAAAGAATTTGTAAAGGTTATTAATTACGTCTCGATTCCAGCTGTAGCAGGTTTTGCACTAGGCCCTGTAATTGGCGGTTTGATTGTCACATATATGTCATGGAGATGGATTTTTTATTTAAATATCCCTATCGGTATCATAGGCATTTTCTTATCACAGGTATTTATCCAAAACATTAAAGCTTCCTGTATAAGAAAATTTGATGGTGTTGGATTTTTTTTGTTTGGGATTGGCTTATCCACTCTATCTATTAGTTTTGAAATAGCAGGTGATATGGGAAAATTCAATGATACGTCTATTATGTTAACTTTTATATCCGTTCTTTCATTTTTTTTATATGTTATATATGCAACAAATATAAAACAACCTGTTTTAAATTTGAAAATATTGGCAGTTCGCACATTTAGACTCGGGTTATTAGGTAACTTATTTAGCCGGATAGGAATGGGGGGAGTTCCTTACCTTTTACCGCTAATATTCCAAATAAGCTTGGGGATGACTGCAATAAAATCAGGCATATTATTTCTACCTATGGCTGCTGGCCTTTTGATAATGAAAATTTTTGGTAAAAAAATAATAAAAAAATTGGGATTTAAACAAGTGTTAGTGGGGAATGCTATTTTATCAAGTACCGCTACGTTTTTATTGGCATTTATTTATAGAGGATTACCTATATATTGTTTAATATTAATTTTATTCTTTTATGGAACCTGTACATCATTGCAGCTCACTACTATGAACGCAATTAATTACGTTGATATTTCTGATGAACACGCAAGTAGTGCTACGAGCATGGCTGCGGCAATCCAGCAAGCCGCATGGGGTATCGGAGTTGCAATTGCAGCTTTATTTTTAGCTTTTTTTTCCCATTACTTTAATTTGACACAAGAATTTATGATTAAAGCGTTTAGTTACACTTTTATATCTTTAGGGCTTATCTGTCTCATGGCAGTATTAATTTTTATCCGGTTAAATTCTGATGATGGTAAAAATGTTAGCGGATATGGATACCAATAAAAATAACAATAAGATGATTACTGTTTCAGTAAAGCAACTTATAATTTGCTTAGCCTCTTTTTTAATTAAAATAGGGTTAAGAAAAAACATTGCTTTGATAACCGCGGAAATTTTAGTGGAAGGTGACCTTAGAGGTTATCCTTTCCATGGAGTAGAAAGAATTTTTCAGATAGCAGAGGGAGTTTCTCAAGGTACTCTTAGTTTAACATCTCAACCTAAGTTAATAAAATCTAGCTTATCTATGGCCATTATAGATGGGCAATTTGGGTTAGGGCAGCCTGTAGCTAAAAAGGCTATGCACTTAGCTATAAAAAAAGCTCATAAGTCTGGTGTCGGCGTGGTAGGTGTTATAAATGCGGGACATATTGGAGTTTTATCTTATTATAGTGAAATTGCAAGCCACAATAATTGTGTAGGATTAGTGATGAGTACATCTTCTCCTGCAGTAATAATTGCAGGAGGAAGAACGAAGACATTTGGTACAAACCCAATTTCATATTCTTTTCCAACAAGTGCTGATCCAGTAACAGCTGATTTTTCTACTTCTAAAGTATCAAGATCAACAATTATTGATTATTTAAATAATAACAAGAAAATACCCTTAGGCTGGGCAGTTGACTCTTCTGGTAGAGATACAAATGAACCATTAAAAGCATTGAAAGGTGGGATGCATACTATAGATGCTGATATAAAAGGTTCGTTAATATCCATGTTAGTAAGTATTCTTGCAGGGCATTTAATAGGCGGAGTTGTTAATCCAGAAGTAACAGGCACTCGATATATGAATAAGCACCCAAACAAAGGAGATTTCTTTATGGCTTTCAGCATTGCTCATTTTACAGATGACACTTATTTTATCGAGAAATCTGACTTATTAGTACAACTTATCACTCAGCAAGGCGCAAATTTCAGGGTTCCAGGTTCTAAGTCTTTAGGTAATAGAGCTACTAAAATGAATGTAGGCATTACAATATCTAACGAATTATTAATGCTTTTCCAAAAGCATCAAATTAACATTAGCTAAATGAATTATAAAAATGAATAATCCTTATCAAAATATTATAGACAATTTCTTTTCTTTAGGAAGAAAAATTCCTGGTGTATATGATTTGTTAATAAGAGGCACATTCGGCAATGATACCAAACGTTTTTCTTATAATTGTAATTGGAGTGATTTAGATTTTACTGTGATTGTAAAAATTATAAGCTTTGAGGTACATCAAGCAGTAAAGGAGATGTACAATTTTTTATCTGATTCGAATGTAAAGGTTAGCATTACCTTAGTCGACCTTAATGATATTTTAAGTGTTAATCATTATCACGGCATGAAGCCATTATATTATTCAAGCATGTTAAAAGATGCTAAATCTTTACTTATTAAAAATAATCATTATTTGAAAAAATCTCTAACCCTTAATGATTGGGTGCGACGTGATTGTTATTCGAATCTGGTTTACTTAATCCATGATTTAAGAGATCGATATATGAAATGTAGTAACGCAACAGAAGAATTAGCTAGTTTCGGTAAACATCTAACAAAACGTACTAAGCACTTCGTGAGAAATGCCATTTTTATAAAATCAGGTTTTATTAGTGAAGAAATTAATAATAGTTTTCTTATTAAATATTTTCACAAGGTAGATAAAAATCTTACAAATACCCTAAATCACATCAAAGATGAATGGGATATTATTCAATCTAATCAATCGAAATTACTGACCATCATTGGCTATTTACTAGAAAATATTGAGATTATATACAGTGATATTACCTCATTCTCGCAGGAAATTAAATTAAAATTGGAGAATAAAGCTTGAATAATTTTAAAAAAAACAACCCTGAAGATGAAGAAAAAAAAATAGTTATAATTAGCGATTGTACGGATATAGCTTACAATGAATTGTACCAAACATTAGGTAATGAATTTTATAAGAATAGTGTTTCAAATGTTAAAATTGATCCGTTAGTTTCTGTGAAGAAATTCTCTATAGAGAATGCAGCTTTTGCAATCAGGTTAATGGCTGATATTTATCCAGCAGGCACTACATTCCTTGTAGTTGTTAATGGCACCAAGAGTAACCCTGATAGAATTTTTGGGCAGACCAAAAACGGAATTTTATTTGTTGGAAATAATTCAGGTTATTTCAATTGGACGTTTGAAGAATTGGGTCTGGAATATATTTACAAGAATAAAATAGATAGGATAAAAAATAATAAATCTTTTGGCGGTAAATATGTACAAGCACCAACAGTTGTAAAATTACTATCTAAAATACCACTTGATGAAATAGGAGAAGAGTTTGATCTTAATAAAATTTCGAGTTATAAAATTAAAAACGGCACAGTAATTCATTGTGATAATTTTGGATTAATGAAAATTAAATCTCCTAAAGTGACAGACCTTGTAGAAGGATGCCGTATAGAAATTCTAGTAAATAATGATTATAAATGCGATGCAGTTTATTCTAATAAAATGAAAAGCATGCCCGATGGCACATGGGTTTTATTTTCTGGCAGTTCACTTGACTCTATGCCCGAATTAGGCAAAGTTAGATCAAAAAATTCCGCTGAAGAATTATCTGTTACTGAAGGAGATGTAATCTCTTGGAGGGCAATATAAGTGAAGGTATCAGCCGTTGTTTTTGACCTTGGTGGCGTATATTTTAGCGATGGAACAAAAAAAGTTATAGATTTTCTTAATAAAAACTACTCTATTTCCATGCCAATATTACAAGATATTTATTATGGTGATAAAAGCTGGGATCTTAGAATAAATAAAATTTCTTCTTATGATTACTGGACATATGTATATAAAAAATATCCTCATCTAAATAATATTGATTTTAAATATCTCTGGTATGATTCTTTTACTATTGATTATAAAATTCATCATATGGTTAAGTCATTATCAAAAAAATATTATCTTGGAATCATTTCCGGAAACATTTCTGATAGAGTCGACTATCTTGAAAAAAAATATTGTTTTAAACATCTTTTTGATTTTCAACTTTATTCATTTAGTACTGGATTACATAAAATTGATAAGAGACTATATACTCTCGCTTCTACTCAATTAAAAGTAATGAAAATCCCTACTTACGAAACAATTTTTCTAGATGATAATGAAGATTGTGTCAAAATAGCTAGTGAAGTTGGTATGTATTCTATACTTTATAAAAATGATTTTAAAAAATTGTCTCAACAATTACGAGAGCTAGGGGTCGACGTTTCTGCTGAATATGAAGATATAGCTAAATTTAAGAATATAGATTACAGCTATCTTAAGATTAAAGAATATGACAATTGGGATCTCTACTTACACGATAATCAAAGTTACTTAGGAAGAATGTATTTAGTAGCAAGGAGTGATAATGATAGGGATTTTTCTGATATAACTGATGTCGAAATGAAAGAATTTCTTTCTATTTCTAAAAAAATAAAAATCGTATTATATACTTTATTCCAGCCAGACTTGATAAACTATTCGTCTTTGTGTAACGTTTACAGAAAGCTTCATGTGCATTTTGTACCTCGATATAAAAGCAAGCGTTATTTCCATGAAGTAGAATTTACTGATAAGCGATGGGGAATGAATTATTCTCCATATGACCAAAAGCATTTTATAAATGGTGGTTGTTTATTAGCAATAAAAGAAACTATTAAAAATGCCCTGTTAAGGGGTTGATGGTTGATTAATTTAGGAATGGTATGGCTGCAAAGAATTTAGACGAAGTAATTTCATTATGTAAACGGCGAGGATTTATATTTCAAAGCGGTGAAATATATGGTGGTTTACAGGGTGTATATGATTACGGCCCTTTAGGGGTAGAAATAAAAAACAATCTCAAGGCAGCCTGGTGGCGTTCAAATATTTATGAGCGTGATGATGTTGTAGGGCTAGACTCCTCTATTTTATCTCATAAATCAATTTTTTGTTATTCAGGGCATGAAGATACATTTGCCGATATGATGGTTGATTGTCATGACTGTAAACACCGATGGCGTTCTGACCATTTAGTTGACGGTAAATGTGATAACTGTGGTTCTAAAAATCTTACTGAACCCAGACCATTTAATATGATGTTTAAAACAAGTATTGGGCCTATACAAGAAGCTGTTTCTTTCGCCTATCTACGCCCAGAAACTGCTCAAGGCATATTTACAAATTTTAAAAACGTCGTTGATGCAACTTCTAAAAAATTACCTTTTGGAATAGCCCAAATTGGAAAAGCATTTCGTAATGAAATAACTCCTCGAAATTTTATATTCAGGGTAAGAGAATTCGAACAAATGGAAATAGAATATTTTGTCAATCCTGGAGAAGATGACGAATGGCATGAAAAGTGGGTTCAATTAAGAATTGAGTGGTGGAAAAATCAAGGATTGCATCCAGATAATTTACAGCTTGTTACACAAGATAAAACACAATTAGCCCATTATGCAAAAAAAACTGTAGATATTCTTTATAATTTCCCTCACGGGTTTGAAGAAATAGAAGGTGTAGCAAATAGAACTGATTTTGATTTAGGATCTCATTCACGATATCAAGCGGAGCTAAATCTCAATTCCTCAGTTAAGAAAAATAGTGAAAGTACAGCTAAACTCGGTATTCTTGATTTAAAAACTAACCGCTTTATTGTGCCATATGTTATTGAGCCGTCAGCGGGGGTTGATAGAGGAGTTTTAGCCATTTTGGTTGAAGCTTATACAGAGGAAATTTTAGGTGATAATAACAAGCGTATTTTACTTAAAATTAAACCTCACTTAGCGCCTGTGAAGGTTGCTGTAATCCCATTGGCAAGAAATAACCCAGATATTGTAGAAAAAGCTAAATCTATAAGACAGAAGATCCAGTCTTTATCTATTGGACGTGTTTCTTATGAAGACACCGGCAATATTGGAAAAAGTTATAGGAGACATGATGAAATAGGCACTCCGTTATGCATTACAATAGATTTTGAAACAGTTGGAAAAAATGGTGATGTTTCTTTGTATGACACTGTTACTATTCGTGAACGAGACTCTATGAAACAAAGTAGGGTTACCATTAGCCAATTAGAGGAGTATATAAGAGGTTACTTCATAACGAACACTTGAGCTTAAATGTAGCATTTTTAGTTGATTAATTAAATCTGGTTATCTCTCAAATAAAAGGTAACGATATTGTTTCAAAATTTTCTTAAAATCTTCTGATGTAACTGGCTTGTTCAATATCTTGTTTGCGCCAGCGGAAAAACATTCTTCTTCAATTCCGCTTTTAGGATAAGCAGTTAACATAATAATAGTATCCGCTAATTTAACCACACCTACACACCCATTTTCATCTCTATAAAACGGAGGCATCATGAAAAAAGTAAATCCATTATCAATTCAATCAGAGAAAACAGCAAAACGTGACTATTGGCAAGATCATGTTGAATGCTGGGGGAAAAGCACGCTAAGTCAAGAAACTTAAGGTTAGCGCGCGATTTAGCTTATAGGTCATTTTGACACGAATACCGGCTTACTCCATTGTAGGGCAAATAAGTACTCTGTCGAAAGTAAGTCCTTTCGAGTCGCCAAAATTCATAGCAGAATAATTAGTGTCTATTATCTCACTCTTATTATATATTATAATGAAGTTGAATAGAATTGTATTTCTGCAAGTAAGCAGAGACATCTGCTTTTTTTACAAGAAATACACCATCATGATCAGTAGTATTTTGATCGCCTGATTTAATTTTTTTAAATCCAGGAAAAAGCGCATTAGATAGTTGACATATTGATTCTACACAAAGCCGAATCGGTTAAAATCGTTTATGGTTATTAACGGCCCTTCCTTGATGCTATCTCAGTAAAGGCCTTGAACAGTTATCGGTTACAGTAACAAAATCTACGAAAATTTTGCTACCGAAAACCCTTGCGGCACACGAGTACTTGCTATTCTTAGCTGTTTACTTATCTAGGGCCTTTTAACCTAATTGCATTAAGTAACTCATTTGATTGAGCTAGAATATTATTACCAGCTTTTAAAGATTTTTCAGATGCTTGTATACTCTCATCTGAGTTTTTAATAGAAGTTTTAAATTTTTCTTCGGCTTCTGTATGATATGTACCAAACCCAAATGCAGAAGAAAAAATTGTAAATTTTCTTAAAAAGCCTGTGCTTGTATCTTTAAATTGTTGTTTATTGCTACGCAACATGGTGGCAATCTCCTCTTTAATATAATTAAACTGTTTTACCTACCTATTATACATTAGCTCGGGGCTGGATAACATTCTTTTCTTCTGCTGTTATCTTAGAATCGTGATTCTTACCCACATGATCTATTTTCGGTTTAAAAAGATATGAGTTAGCATGCAAAGTTTTGATTAAATCTATATCCGTCTTACATCGATTATAGTCTTGCTTACAGTTGGTTAGTGCATCTCTAAGGGTAGCATTTTCACTATTTAAACCTGCAATCTGCTGAGTTAAAGTCGCTGTTGTCGTTGAAAAAGCTGTATTTTGAGTCAGTAGTTGATTATTTAATTCTGTGGCATAATCCAAATTTTTTACTGCGTGATCACGCTCCACAGAAACGTTCGTATAATTTAAGCCATAACCTATCATTCCGCCTACGCCGGCACCTGCTAATGCTGCTCCTAAATTAGTTTGTGAAAAACTTGCCATTCTTTTAGCGGCTGGTTGTAACCGATTCATTATTCTAGAAAAAGACATTTTTTATCTCCTCTTTATTCATCAAAGTTAAATAATTGTTGTTATTTTTTTAGTGCTAACAGATATTCAATAATAATATAGAATTTTTTAAAGTCAATAGCCAGCATTGATCTTGATTACATTAAGTCTTACTTAAGATTTAATTGGGAGTAATTATGGACCATACACGCCTAATTTACCTAAACGTCTATAGCCAAATAAATGTCGTACATGAGTCCAATTTTTCTGTTCTACATGGGCATTATCGTTTTTCTTATTTGGCCTGGAGCGACTAAAAATTAAGCCTGGCAACTTCTCTTCTTTCAGATAACGTATTAAGATGATTATTTATAAATTCTCCTCCACTATCACAATTAAAACCTAATAATGGAAAAGGAAGTGACGTTTCAATATCCTTTATTTGTTCTAATACAGCAGCTGCACCTTTGTTCCAAATAGCTCGGTTCTCTGTCCAGGTCGTTTTGATATCAGTTAAAGTAAGAGACCATGCGTAATTCCCAGAAACATTTCCACCGCAATGAGCGACTGTGTCTGATTCAACAAAGCCAGGCGTATCAGGATCCCAAATAACTTCTTTTTTAAAAGGTATTTGATGTTTTAACAGTGTACCTGGCTTTGTTTGACAACGTTTCTTTATCTCTAATTTATCTCGTAGTGGCTTTAAAACGCGATCAATGCTTGCAGCACTAATGGTTAGTAACTTTTAAAGATTCATAATGCTGATCATAATGAGGTAACTATAGCGGCTACTTTGAGTCTCTTTGCACAAATTAAATCAACTCCATACCAAATTCGCTGTAATGCTGTTATAAATACTTCATCGTGATAAAAAGGTTTCGGCCTTCTTTTTTGGCACGCTTTCTTTTTCATCCTAATGGGTTGTTTCAATAAAGCGATGGCATATTTACGATGGTACCCGCAAACTGCGCAAAACTCATCCAGGATTCTTTTCTTAACTGATCGAATAGCTCGTTGATAGCGAGGTTGAATTAACTGCCGGTAGGCTTCTTTTGCTTTGTAATTCATGGGTTGCTCTCAATTAAATCTTTGGTAAGATTTAATGTGAGTCAATTCGATTACTTGATATTTACGTCCTTCTCTATTAAATTGTTGATACACTGACGGCGGAATATCACAGCTTTCAAGAAAAGAATAAAATGTTTTCCAGAACCAAAAGCAAGTCCCAGATAGTTTTATCATCATTTCCTTCAAATTAAAATCTATCTTTTTCATCTTACTAGACCTGATTTACTATTAATTTCAATTTCTGCATATCGTTGTGTCGATCTTTATCAATGGCATGTACATAACGACGAGTGGTTTCATCATTTTCATGGCGATGATTGGCGCGTATATGTTTAAATGAAATCCCAGCTCTATCTTGCATTGAAGCAGACAAATGTCTCAACCAATGCGCTGAAAACTTCCCCAATTTTTTAACCTTCTCCGGCCTATTACTAAATTTCTTCGCCGTCTCTATCCCCAATTTTTTAAGTAATTTATTTATTTGCCGTGCTGTAATAGGTTTTTGGGTCTTAAATGTCGCAATTAACGGCACCGTTTCATTTATGCTTGGAAAGGGTGTTTTTTTCAAGTAAGCACGATAAGTAATGACTGCTCGCAACAACTCATCATTCACAGGTATACGCCCCATTTTATCACCCTTACCCTTTACATAAAACCACCAATCATTTTCTACTTGTCGGAAGGAGTTCCAAGTATGCGTCGCTAATTCATTTATACGAAGCCCCAAGAAAAAAAGTATTTTGACTAAGAACCTTAAACGCGCTTTCTCAAATTTTTCTTTTTCAGACGCTTCAGGAAAATTTTCTAAAGTATCAAGCATCGCATCCCATTCATCCAGCGTCAGCATCCTTTCTTGAAGTGTTAATTCACCCGTTCGCATTGTTCCTGCTTTAATATGCCGCTTACGGATGAGCCCTAATGGATCAAATGATAAATACCGCGCTTCGACCAAATATTTCAGAAGAGAACCAATGCTGCTAAGCGCCGTTGCCTTGGCGTTCTCCCCCAATGGCCCAGTAAAAGGCCGCCATCCTGTCTCACCGCGCTTACACCCTCGCCCTGTTTTTTTGGAACACCAGATGTTTTGTGGCTTGGGATCACCTAAAAACTGAATATATTCTTCAAGGTCATCACGATTCAAACTCGATAGAGCCTTTTTCTTTTGAAAGACAGCCCACAATAAAAATCGCTCTGATTCTTTTTGATACGTCCTGAACGTCGCTGACTTATGTCGATATTCATTGAGCCAACATTGCAGTGCTTCATAATCATTTTTTGCTTGTATTTGACAACGCTGCTGCATTTCACGGTTGCTGCCCTGCTCACCATTCAGGTATTTCGACAATGCAACAGGCAATTGTTCTAATGAGGGGAGCGTCCCTTCCTCTATTTCATCCATTTTATTTATCCTTCGTTTTTTCAATGATGTATTTTGAGTAGTCAAACAACTTGGTATTTTCTTTCATCATTTCAATAAATTTTTTCTCAAGCGAGCCTTCTACCATCACATTAAATTTATTAATTAATGTATCAAATGTGGGTGCATCATATATTCTATTAATAAAACCATCAGGAACTAGCGTTTTATTATCAAAAAAAGCCCATTTTTTGTCTTGTTCATTGAGTCGGTCTAAGGCCCCGTCCCGCTCGATAGTCATGGCCCTTAAATCAGATTCCAGTTTTTTGATTGCGACAAGCTTTTCTTGCATCTCTGATTGTAATTTTGCGGCCATTTCCTGTGATTTTTTGTTTTCTACTTTCAAGTTATCAATGATGACAATATATTCTTGCCTTGTCTTTTCGCTATGAGCCCTGATTTCATCCACCAACTGGACATGGTTTTCTGCTTGCACTTTACAGGTTTCTTCCAGGCGTGCTACTTCATTTTGATGAGAACTAGACAGGTCTTTTAAATGTTGTGAGGTGAGTGACTGCATTTCAGCATAGCGTGTTTCGAGAGCTTTGGTGCGTTCTTGTAATAAAGCATGCTCTTCGCGGAGTTTTTTTATGTCTAGCAACAACAGTTCTTTTTCGGCCCGTTCGGCCTGATAGTGTTCATGCAATTCATCGTGTTTTAGTTTTAATGCATTCAAATTTGTTTCGGCACTCTGGGCTTTGTCCTCTGCCTCATCAATGGCTTTTTGCGCCTCTGTTTTAATGACAAGGATCTGATTGTCGGTCTGCTCACGCATTTCATGCCAGACCCGCTCGACGGCAACCTGCACAATTTCGGGTGTTGTGGTCTGGTTTTCTTTTTTAAACGTCCCATGCACGACCTGGTGTCGCCAAACTTGTAAGAATTTTGAAATGGTTGTAAAGCTGCCGGTGCCGCCTAGAAAGGAGCGTACCTTATCGATGGAAGGTGTCTCTCCATTTTTTTGAATGGCCAATGCCGCATCGACCACCTCATCATATGTCACGCCCATTCGAGCCATAGCTGTCCTTAATAAAAATCGCTTGAAACAATATGTTAGGAAGATTACACTTTCAAGTCAAGTGTAATTATTTATGTTATTACATCTTAAATATGAAAATAAACTTGCAGAACTGATAATCACCATTATCAGAACTGTATTTCAAAAACAATATCACTTTTGGAAGTCGATTTCAAAATGAGGAAGTGGATTACAAATCTCAAAAACACAGGGAATTTAATACGCTCCAACCTAACAGGGCCGAAGAAATCATTGACTCCCACTGCATATGAGCAAGAGAGGTGATTGTGATGATAACACCAGCATGGAAAGCTGAAAACATTGCTTTAAGGTTGAAGCGATTACTTAAAACCCCGTGAATGGGATTTGCAAGAACCTTGCTAATGGGTTTCTAGTGTTTTTATCAAGCCTAATATATGTATAAAATAGATATATATGGCTAATATCTTACAAAACGTTCTGGATTATACTCACATACTATTGTCTTTGTATAAGACATAATTCGCAGTGTTGATTTTATATAGAACAATGAACAAAAGATAAAATAATTAACCTGCATAATCGTATGCATTGCTCCAAAAAAGGTAATTACTATATCATCAGCGTGAAAAAGAGAGCATTTACAATTTTCTCTACAGAGACTCCGAGGATACGTATCTGTCATACACTTTATATTAGCATGCCATCTTGACTCAAGATGATTTTTAAATAAAACATAAGTACATTACACTTTGTCCCACATTAATTTATTAAAAATATAGAGAACAGCCTTATGAAAAAAATTAATTTACTATTTATTTTGACCAGCATAATTTGTATCTTCTATAGCAGCATTGCAACGACGGCTCATGCCAATGAAGACCCTTATTATAAAAACAATCCTGGTAGAGAATGCCATTATTCCTTTTACTAAACCGATACGTTATTCACCAGCTGGAGGCGGAGTCTATGCACTTGATGCACGAACAGGCAAACTTCTCTGGCGTAAAGAAATTGCTCCTTTTACAGCACCCATCAGTATCAATAATACCTTATATGTAGGCGGACAAAATATTCTATATGCGTTAGATGGAGAAACAGGCAAGGAGCGCTGGCACTTGAATGTAGAAGATGATGTGATTAATCTTGTACCTTATCAAAATAAACTCTTTTTGAAGCTTGCAATGATGAAAAATGAAAAATTAGTCGCTCTTGGTTAATTAAAATTATAAAAAGGTGTCTATATGCAAAGCCATTATATTTATGCTTTATTAAGTAACAATACGTACCATAATGCAACTTATAATCTTCCGCCTGGCTGGAAAGAGTTTAAGGGCGCTTTTCCTATTTTGATATCGAGTGATAATTTCTATGCTGTTCCCTATGTCAACGATGCGCTTAAGAAAATAATTATTGCTTTTAGGGGAAGTGATACATGGAAAAATTATGCAGCAGACGATATTGAAATATTTGTTAATTGGGCTCCTTCTTTATTTTTAAATAAGGCAATACCTTTTGTTGAAGCAGTGATTACTGAAGCTATCCGCCAACACCCCGATTTTGAAATCAGCTTTACTGGACATTCACTTGGCGCAGTCATCGCAGAATTATGCGCGGCTAACTACAAAAGACCAGCAGTGACTTTTGAGAGTCCTGGCTCAAGAAAAATGATCGATGATTTTACTCAAAAAAAACAATTACCATCAGACGCGCTTGTTACAACAAGAATTGTCAGTTATCAAGCAGCAATCAGTGCCATTAATCGAATAAATCCATACCTTGGAACAAGATATCGGCTATATCCCGAACTAACTTACCCTGATTTCCCTGTCATTCATGAAAACCTAGCTGGATTAGCTGTTGATGATCGATGCGATCCTAATGACATGCCAACAGATACTAATTTTATTGCATATTCCATTAGCCAACATCATATGAGCAAATTGCTAGCGCAGTTTGATCCAGAAATGGGGGCGCTTGTTTATAGTGAATTTCCTTTAGCTCAAAGCAGCGGTTATAGCTACGCTTTTGACACATGGAGAAATTACGATGAAAACACGTATTACTGGGATCATGTTATAGACAATATTTACTATCCAGTCTGTGGCCCTCAAAAACTAAAACAAGATTTTAAGAATGACTACATCGACAAGTGGCTTAAAAGAAATACTGACCCCAATCAACAAACCGGTGTCACTATCTACGCCCCGGGCAGCACACATTATCCTGCTCTGATTATCTGGGGTACAACCAATGGCAAAGACACATTACTTTTTGGCAAAGGAAAATTTAAAGTTATCGCGTATGGCTTTAATACCTACAAATTTACACGAGATGCAGAAGTCAGTTGTGATGTAGAGCAAATGACATTGGATAGTAATCGCGAAAGCAGTTTGTTGATAGGCGATCAAGGGGTGCAAGGGTATGCACTTAATTATAATACTCCTTCAGCATTCAAACCTACATTATACTTATCCAATGGTTTGAAAGTGCCATGGGTTCGTACTCCGGGTGAAATAAAAGAAACACACCGTATTTCTATTGGTGACAACAGCGCTATTGCAGACCCCAATTTTGCAGTTGATTTTCCAACAATAAGTTTCAGCAATTCCCCATCTGGTCAATTCAATATACTAGCAGGTGAGGCTTATCAGTATAACGGGCCAGGCTGGTTAGCGGCTTCTTCAAAGGGGCTAATTTATAACTTAACTAAGTCAAAATCTCAGGATTGGACTGTCTACCAACAAACATTGTTAGGAGAAGTCATAAATGTAAACATAATACCATCTATATATCAGATGAAAGAATGTGAACAGTCTTTTGAACTTGCTGATCCATTACAACTCTATGAAATAGAAGGAACACTGCATGTTTACTTTTGGACTTTTTGCCAAAACCCAGTACATGACGGGGTAGGACATAGTATGGAGGAATTGGATTATCTGGATCGGCATAATTTTAATTACTACTTTATAGATAATGGTAAGGTAGTGTTTACCTGCGAAAAAAAAGCCGAGTTTACCGTGGGATTTGATAATTTCGAAAGTAGTTTTGTATGTGATTCAAGTACAAAAGGATCTGTCCTTATGCCATCTATGCAATATCCTTTAAAATCCGGATATAGATTTGTCACTATTAATCCTGATACTTCTACATCTAACACACAGGTAGAGGCCGTTGCTATCAGAGGGAAAAGCGATGCTTTTATACTAGATGGCCATAATAATCGTTTATTTAATCTTGTCTCACCCCTATCCAATGATGATGATCATTGCTATTTTCCAGGTGCTATATTGCCAAATGACGATACTCTTACTGTTGGTTTTAATCTTAACCTTAACTTCTTTGGTGGGTTATCACCCATCGAAGGTTTAACCTTTCGCGCTATTCTAGGTAAAACATATAAGATTGTTGTAACTAGTTCTTATTCTATTTATTGGGAAACATCTAGTCTTGCGTATTTTAAGCCTACTGAAACAATACCTTTATCAACGCCTGTGTCCACATTTATATTACCCGCAGCTGTAACAACTACTACCAGCACCGCTTTGACAACCGCAACTATGCAGACTGATTTACTAAAAACACTATGGGTTACGGAAGGAGTTCTGACATGTATTCATGGCGCGGGAGCACAAGGAGTAATTAGCGTTATGAGTCAAGTCGCCACAGCAGCGGCAACTCAAGTAGGCTATTCAGACAGTACAGCGCGGAAAGCCAGTCAAGTATTTTATTATGCCAGTATTTTTTGTATGCAATTTTACCTGCAATATTGCCAGAATAAAAACACAGCGCCTTATGCAACCGCATGGGAAGAGGCTACGGATTACGCAGCAAAAGATATTATTATTTTACTTGCAGTTAACATGACACTAACCGGAACTAGAAATATTTTGGATTGGCTAAGCAAAAAATGCGAACGCGGTCAGTGGCCACTGACAAATGAAATTTTAAAGCAAACAAGCGACATCATACTGCACGCCTCATATGGCTACCATTTTTATAAAGACAATGCGGCTGAAACAGCTGCCGCTATAATAACAGGTGTTGCTACACAAAAAGTAGCGGAGCTTGTCTGTCAACGTGCTGCTCCTTCCTTTTTTAAATCACATCAAAAAAGTTTATCATCAAGAAAGAATAGCAATGATATGGAAAGCCAGCCTTCTCATCAACCATTATCAAATACAGAAAGAAAACAGCAAGACTATCATTCATTTTCAGAGTCTTCTTCAATTACACCAGAAGTCCACTCCTCTCAACCCGTGAAATCGCTCCCCGATCAAGAAAATCAACGTAGTGCATTTGTCGCATTGTCGATATATAACAAAAAAATATTTAGTCATGTTACTGCTCCACCAGTAAATGATAGGACGCCAAATAGAAAATTTTGTGCAGTAATGTAATCATGCTATAAGGCATTAATCCGCATTTTCAAGTGAGTTTGTCGCTTTTGGAAGAGGATTTCAAAATAAGATCCTAAAGAAAATGAAGGATTTCCAGCAAAGTTTTAAAAGAGTACTGCCACTTGGCGCAGAGGGTTTGGATCGTACGCATTAACTCAATAATTCGTAATTAGAATCCCAATTTCTGCTCCATCTTTTGTCTTCGCTCAGTCGGAGAATGGTATTTTGTATTTTCAAGTATTGATTCATCAATTTTTTCACGACCGGTCAATATGGCGAGCTCAGCAGCTCGACTAAGTAGAGTGGAAATTTCACCTAATATTCCTTCCGTTCTTTGCAAAATAAAACGAGCTTCTGCTTGTTGCGTAATAGAAGAAGGATTTCGCAAAGGTAACAAAGCAGTATAACTCGCTAATAATGAATAAAATTCTTGATCTTCTTCCCAAAGCGGTAAAATAAAAGGTTGAAACCTATTTTCTAATTGTGGATCACTGCGTATTGCTAAATAAGCATCTCTTGTGCCAACTCCGACGATTGGAATTTTAAGTTCATTACCCAGAAAACGCAATACATTAAGAAATTCTCGTTGCTGATCGTGTCGTCCAGCAAGAATATTATGTATTTCATCTATTACCAACATGCCGACATGCGCTTCTGCTAATCGATTTAATACGGCTACTTCCAAAGTTGCTGTACGCAGCGTCCTTGTTGCTTCAAATCCTAAATAATCCATAATCATTGTATAAAAACGTTTTATGTCAAGATTTGGTGGCATCTGTAAATGTATCACGGGCAATATTTTATAGAATCCACAATTTACTGGTTCGCATGGGTTAGCCACATAACGAAGAGGAGGATACAAATTCCAAAAACGCTGGATTAACTTACTCTTCCCATTATTTGTATGCCCGATAATTAGCATATTGGGCATCCGTAATCGTTTGGGATGCTTTAGAAGCTCTTCAAGTTCCATGATAGCCTTAGTCGCATGACCATAACCAATCCAATGTTCAGAACGAATATATTGTATTCTTTCCTCATCTTTATCTTTTGCAATTGGTCTAACACGCTCCAACAGGTGTTCTAATCCATTATCCATAGCTACACCTCGATATCCTCAAATGGTTTAGGTGGAACCTGACGCATCTGCTTGGGCTGTTGTTGATCATCTGACAGGCTATTTTCTTGAATACCTTCTTTTTTATTTTGCTCTCTACGTGCCTCATCACGTCGTGCACGTTTATTTGTTTTAGTAGCTTTTTTTGCTATATCTCTCATTTGCTCAATAGCTAAAAATATTTTTTCTTCATCAACACTGGCTCTTCCCTGCTCTTGTAACCATTGTCGAGCTTGACGATGTTCCCATAAAGTAATTGTTGGTCTTGCTAAATGACGATAAGAAATTTCTAAATAGGTTTGACTGCGAGGATCTAGTAAATAAACTCGACTTAAATCACGAGGATCACGTCGCACGATTAGAGAACCATATCGATGTCGTTCAGCAATCAAAGGTGAGATGCTGTTGCTAAAATAAGTAATGTGATCCAAAACAAGTCCTTGGGGTCGCAACTGTCTCCGAGCAATTGGAAGAAAATCAACAAGAAAACTTTTATGATTTTGTAAACGCGGCGCATATCCTTTTCCAGCTATTTTGTCTTTCCCAAAAATTCCTAAGTGATATTGTTCAATGGGTGGCTTAAGTAAACTACCATGTGGTTT
This sequence comes from Gammaproteobacteria bacterium, assembly GCA_044221135.1. Taxonomy (GTDB): domain Bacteria; phylum Pseudomonadota; class Gammaproteobacteria; order DSM-16500; family DSM-16500; genus UBA4722. The sequence goes on along the minus strand of JBGAPT010000006.1, from coordinate 54,218 downwards.
TTGATGATAATAATCAACAATTGCAATAGTAAGCCAACGTTCTAACTCTTCTAATGTCAATGCTGCTGACTTTTCTGCATTATAATTTCCTCGCTCTTCAATATTTGAAAAAGTTGTACCAGGCAATTGATGTATCAGTTGCATTAAAGTTCCAATTAATCGTTCGATTACTCCACCCCAATGCGGCTGCCCTGGCGGACGAAATTTAATACAGATACCATGATATTCACAACCTCTTTTTAAAGCTTCACTATGAAATTCAGCCGCATTATCTACAACAATAGATTCCGGTTTTCCCCATATGGGCCAGCTACTTGTTATATTTCGCTGTATTAACCAAGAATTTTTATCATGTACAGCATGAGCAAGACACAATCCAACCGAAACAGCTGAAGGAGGTTCTAGTGTTAGACAAAATCCCGCTATACATCTACTGTAAACATCAATTGCCACTGTTAAATAAGGCCGTCCGATTGGTCTACGATCAAGCGCATTTACAATAATAATATCTACTAATGTATGATCCATTTGAAATATTGCTAATGGTAATTCTGGCTCTGGTGTTTTCCCTGGAAATGATCCAGTTTGTTGCTTGGCTTCGGAGCTGCCATCACGCTTACTTATTACAACTTTAGTAGGTAACTGTTTTAGTCGGTGTCGAACAGCGTAGCCTGAAGGCTTTGAGATTTTTAAAATGTGACATCGACGATTTATTTCTTCAATGATATGACTGGCCTTAATTCTTTGCTACGACAAATAAAGCTCAGTGATAACGTCTTGAATAATTTGTTCGACTCCTTTTGGCAAACGTGAACCTCCGCGACCGCCTGATGGCGATACTGGTATAAGCGAACTCAGTTGATAACCAGAAATTTGATACTTGTGGATTAAATTATAAATCTGACGAGTAGTAAGTTTGAGTTGTTGACTAGCGTTTTTTATATCTCTAGAAACATAACGCGGTTGTTTTGCTAATATGGCTCGATTATTTCTCTGCGTTGTAATGCTAACTGCCAAGTAGCTTCTGGGATTGTGCTGATATCGGGCTTATTCTGAGCTTCCGCTATTTCATCTTTACTGGTAATAGGTAATGTCAGATCAGCAATTAGAGCGATTATTTTTTCCCCGGACAAAGGATCTTCCAATAAGACTTGTTCAAGACTAATAGGCGATTTAATAACCCAAATTTTTTCATGGTAGCCAACCAATTCTCCATCCCTTAAGGAAAGTTCAAAGTAAGTGCGATCCATATTTGAAACCTTCTCCCTCAATTAGCTATTTTTGAAATCTTCTTAATCAATTATGAGCTTGATTGGCGTGAATGTAAATAATATTGTTCAATATTAAGATTAAGCTGATTTTCCAATTAAATTGCAGATAATTAATTATTTTTATTGATAATATCTATGAATTTTAGTGTAATTAACAACAATAAAATTGAAATTGACTTCCACAGTTTTTTGAACTACTCTAACAAAAATGACAATATCCAAGGATATTGCACTAATAAAAGTAGGTTACAAAACAATATCCCTAATTTATAAGAATACTTAGCCAATTTTAAAAAGTTTAGGTGATATGCACTTGATGTGTGCCATGTAATTTAAGATAACCATTTTTCAAGTTCATTTATTATTTGAGGCCAACCCATAACTACATTAATCAATGCTTCCGATAAATTATGTTCTATCCCATCTAGAGTAATGAATAAGGCTGTTTGACTGATGTCCTTAAGTACTGTAATCGCGCCATAGGAAGTTTCAGGATCATATTCATCTTGCAACCATTTTTCTCGATCCCTTGCTTTAATTACCTTCACATGTTTTTTTGCATTCGCTGCAGCAGTTACAATGGCATAACAAAGCCACTTTTTTTCTAAGTTATTTTTATAATAGTTCTGAGTTACATTTACCTGATTATTGGAATAGGGGACTATATGACAAGCCTGTGCGTTTATTAACTGTTTATTGTTACTTATTCTGTCTGCCATATGGTGAGCATCTTCACAGGCACGTCGACCATAATAAAGCATGTCTTTTTCAAATTTAGAAGTTATGAAATCTTGAAAAGATCTTAAAACATCCGTTTGATAAAATTCTTTTAATTGATTATTGTTCATAATATTTTAAACCTTAATTGGTTTTTTCTTAGCCGATGCATGCCTTGCCCGTAATTCTTGCCATATCGATACAATGTGAGGTAATATCACATTCAGAAAATAACAATTCAAGTAATCTGTCATTTCAGGGCATCAGAACATTACCTGCGTGATATTTTCTGCAAGCGTCGATTTGCCGCTATTGCTGCAGCCAATAATACATATCCGCTTTCCTAACTTATTGAGATCAATCATTACGGCTCTTCATATTTCAAATCATTTTTTAAAAACTGGGAAAAAATCCATGTTTTTTACATTTGGCCATATGTTCCTTAAATACAGAAGTAATCGCGCTGATGCTTGAGACAACTGCGGCAGATGGCCTGTTGTTTTTGAGCAAAGGACAAATGTTTCCAATCTCGATAAAATTCTAGGCCGAAATGCATTTTTTCCAGGTTCCCATTTAGAATCAGCATCTACAGGGCCGCTTGGGCAAATCCATTCATGCTCTATCAAATCTATATCATGCAATTGCCTCATTGTTCGTAACAACCAATATCCACATGCATAAGCTTGTTGCTTATAATAAACCTCATTATCTATCGCTGATGGAACTCCTTTTTTTAATTCTTCTCGATATATAGATTCCATTTCACTAACTAAAGGCCCTGGAATTGCTTTAGCACACCAACAGCTTGGCATAAACATTCGTAGATAGTTCCCATCAACAAGCGCATTGCCATAATCAGAAAATTCAAAATCAATAAAACGTATTTCATTTTTCTGATAATAGACATTATCAGGACAAATATCGCCATGCAATAACACTTTAAATTCACTGTTTTCTTGTGAAAACGCTATGATTGATTGTATTTCTTGAATTATTTCTTCCGTTTCATGGCCAATCAATTTTTTAAATTGACTTAAAGCAATCTCACCATCTGATTCAGCAATAAAATTAAATCGAAGCGTTGGCGGATAAATCCGCTTTAAAATCGAAGTAAATTCTTTCATCTTTCCTGCCGTGTCCGCATGCATTTTACCTAATCTATGCATATAAGCAGCAAGAGCATCTTTGGCACATTGAACATTGTCAGCAGATGGCGCCCGCGCCAATGCTCCAACAAGACTAGGATGTTCAAGCCCTAAATCCTCAATTAATATAAATTGATGCTTTGTGCTTCCAGCATAAAAATGCGGAGCATGATCCTTTCCTATCGCTGTTAAAAATTCAATACCAGCCCAATCATGCGCAAAGCGGGTTAACTGATCGACTTCTGTTTCACCCTCCCCTTTATCAAAAATTTGTTTCTCAACCGCATTTTTCTTTAAAATTAAAGTCTGTGGCATTTTCGATGTCGGATTATCAATTAACAATCGCAATACTACATTACGTCTGTCCGGTTCGCTTAACTGAGTTACTGTCGAAAAATAAACAGGTTTTTGAAAATACCTGGCCATGAGTTGCGTCGCTTCATCAAGCATTTCGCGATAATGCACCATCGATTCATCTAACATGGGATGCGTGCCTTTTTATAGTTAACATACGTTTTTGGGCCTGACAAAGTCTTCGCTATTTTCCATGCCTTAATTGCATCCGCCTTCATCTTTCCTTTTTCATTAGCAAAAAAATCTCTCATAAATTGGTTATACTTAAATTGATCTCCAATAGGCGCTCTATAACCAGGATTATTTCGTCGCGATTCTTCTGCTAACCACCCATCAATAAGATCACCATATGTCATCCCCTTGAGGATGTTGCTCGGATTAGTAAATTGGCGCAAATACGCATTAAAACGAAAATGCTGCCCTATGCGCTCTACAAAAAACTGTCTTGTGGCTGCATCATTATTATAATTCACTACCAACGTATCACGAGCCATTAGCTGCCGGCTATCTCGTTTTCCAGTTTTTTTATTGACTACCAGTTTAATTTTATGGCCTGAAGAAAAAAAGACTTCGATCCGATGTTCAAGGTCGTGTTTTAAACCTAGCGTGGAGAGACTGTGCTTTTTACAGAAATCGATCAGCTCTACTTTTAGCCAATAGTGACTCTCGAGATTAGCCTGATCAATTGTTTGGTTACTTTTTAATCTATCTGTCATGCAAAAAGCTCTTAGCGACGAGACAATTGTAACTAGATGATAATAATAACATATTTTACTATTGATGATGATTATTTCGCGATTATTTCGCGATTATTTCGCGATTATTTCGCGATTTTTGTCTTATATTTCATCCCTTATACTTCCAGACAATGACAGGTCCCTTCCCTTCTGATTCAATTAGCCCATGTTTCTTTAAGATAGATAAATCAAGTTGTATTGTTCTAAGAGTTACATGTTTAGAGAGCTTAGCTTGTATCTCGCTACCACTCAACATTGTATGATTTTTTAATAATTCTAAAATCTCGTTTTGTCGAGGTTTGAGTCTTATCTGAGACTCAGCAGATATGTTAATTTGCTGCGGCGCCATGGACAGTTTAAATGGAATGCGTACACAAAAACCTCCGCTTCGTTCAAAAAACTCAGGCTTTGGATTGCCTGCTTGCTGAGAAAGATTAGAAACTAATTCAATCCCCCCACCCCAGTGATCAAATAATTTCCGACAATAAAAGGCTCTGGCAATCCGCGGGTTTCTTGGTTTAGATTCATGCAAAAATAAAAGCTCAGAAAAATGAAATCCTTCAGGTAAAGAACCATCGTTCCAGACTTCCATTTTATCATCATAGATAGCACAACTGATGCTACCTCCCGTAGCATGGTAATTCCGATGACAAATCGCATTCACAAAAATTTCACGCAAAGCGTCTATTGGAACAAGCGGCTCATCTATCCTCTCTATTTTCCCTGGCTCGAACCTACTAGCAATAGGTAAATGTCGTTGTGCAAACATCAAGGCTTCTTCAAGCAAATGAAAAGCATTGCCTTCAACTTGGCGATTATCAATAAAATCTCGTTTGTCCTGTCCACGAAATCTTGCAAGACGCATTTTACATTGTGGCAACCAACGCGTCGGTTCCTTAGAAAATAAAACAACTGCTGCATTAATAAAATGCCCGTTACGGACTAATTGCAATCGAACCAGCGCCTCTGAAGGATCAGTCGTTGTTTTTGTGGGAGGTATACGGCCTTTAGCCACCCCTTCTTGGATTGTTTTGATTATTTCACTGTGGTCTAAATCATCAAGCGTGACTTCTTTTGCTATACCATCCTCCCATCCTCTATTTTTTTGTGTTCTTTCTAATAATAAGCGTTGATATCGCTCTTGCGGCATCGAAGATGTACTTGTTTCAATGCGTTCAAACGCTTTTCCTTCAAATATATAGGGAATGGCATATTCATCATGATACGCGGTCAATAAAATAACTTGGCGCGTTGAATTCGGTACCTCTATGTAGTTAATATCAATCACAGGAGCGGGTTCAATTTTTTTTATCCAGTTAGAAATCTCTAGACGTGTATGATCTGATACATCTTGTCCCAAGATACGTTTATTATCAGTAACACCAATGAGGACTTGTCCGCCATTTCGATTTAAAAATCCACATAAAGTTTTTCCAACCGAATGTAATTCGGCCGTGCTCTTCTTGAACTCTAACCTATCAGATTCCCCTTGATGAATCAGAGTTTCAATATCTTTCAGATTTATTTTTGTATTAGACATAGCTAAAGTACAATCCCATTTGTATCAATCATCATAGTCTAGAAGCATCCTATCATGTGTACCACTCATTAAAGTCTCATGCTACCACTTAGCGTCTAATAAAAAAAGCAATCTCCCAAAAAAAGAAGGTGCTTGCTAAATTTAGGTGGGTATGCTAAAAATTAGAAAAATTTAGCCTTAGCCAAGGAAGCATTATGTCACACGCATCTAACATTTTTGAAAAATTTGAAACAAATGGATCAAAAGCTCTCGAAGTGTTTAGAAAGCGTGCGTTTAATCCTGAGACACAAAAAACATTACGGACTTGGGGCATCAATGACGCTAGTGTAATGGCTGGGCGATCCCGCAAAACTATTGTTGATTTAGAAAAAGAAAATAAGCTACGGCCTGCAGAAATCGACACGACATCAGGACGTCGTGTTTACACACTCAACCATATTAACTATTTAAGAACTTATTTCGGCACTAAACCCTCTAGGCCTGCTGGATCCGATCCGGCTGTCATTGCTGTTACGAATTTTAAAGGGGGCGTATGGAAAACTACAACAGCCATAAATGCCGCCCATCATTTTGCCCTACAAGGCTACAAGGTTTTATTCATTGATGCAGATAGCCAAGGTTCCGGCACCCAATGCTTTGGATACATTCCCGATAATGATATAGATGATGAAAATACTCTTTTGCCCTATTTGCTGGGAGAAGCTGTATCGCTTGCATCTGCCATTCGACCAACATATTGGGATGGCTTAGACCTGATTCCAGCGAATCTTGCTTTATATAATGCAGAATTTGAGCTTCCTGTAAAAAATATCAAATCCCAAGCAGAAGGAAAGCCGTTCTTTTTTTACGACATATTAAGGCAAGGCATTGAAACTATTAAAGAAAATTATGATATTATCATAATTGACTGCCCTCCTAGCATGGGCATGATTAGCATTAACGCAATCTATGCAGCAACTTCTCTCCTAATTCCAATTCCTCCGTCTATGCTTGATTTTTCAAGTACCATACAATTTTTTGGCATGCTAAAAGATGTTCTTTCAAGATTGCCTCAAAAAGAATATGCCTTCCTTCGTCTTCTTGTAACCAAGAATGAAGGTTCCGAGAAAACAAAAGAATTAGTTGCAGCCATTAGGCAATTGTATGGAACCTATGTACAACTAGCCATGATGCCTAATAGTGAAGCTATTAAAAAAATTGGTATGGATATGCAGTCAATTTATGAAGTTGAAAAATATGCTGGCAACAAAAAAACATTAGATAGGGTACGTCAAGCCGCAGATGAAGTAAATGGCGAATTAGAAGACTTAATCAAAAAGTCTTGGGTCGCATCGACAATAAAGGATTCAAACAGAGTGGAGCTCACAGAAAATGTCTAAATCTAGAAAAACTTCTGCTGCTATTGTTGGGTTGCTTGATGCCATTAAATTTGAAGGCATAGAGCCTGTAGATGATACAAATATTATGTCTTCTACATTAATGTCTAATACAGTACAAAATAGTAACCTCTCAATTTCTTCAAAAAGAAACTCACAAGATGAATCGGCTATACCGTATCAAATTAAGTTGCTTGATACCAAACTATGTAAACCATGGCATTTAGCCAATAGGCTTCGAGAATATCTAACGTCTGATTCCTGTGCGGATCTCATTGAGAGCTTACAAAAAGTCGGACAACAAATACCAGCGCTTGTGAGAAAAAATAGTAAAGGCGAGGGATATGAGCTTATATGTGGTGCAAGGAGACTATTTGCTTGTGAACATCTAGGTATAAAAATTAAAGCCGCTATAGTCGATTTATCTGATAAAGACGCATTACTTGCGATGGATGCAGAAAATAGGCCAAGAGAAGATATTAGTCCTTATGAAAGAGCGTGCGATTATAAGCGATGGATAGATATAGGAATATACAAAAACCAGGCTGAGATTATGCAGGGTATTGGTGTAAAAAAATCATGGTTTAGTAAATTAATGACATTGGCTGATTTACACGAAGATATTATTAAAGCTTTTGGTCATCCAGCGCATCTTAAACAAAAATGGGGTTATCATTTACAGCTTATTTGTAAAAACGACCCTTTATTAGAAGCTACTATGTTAGCAACTGCGAGAGAATTAATAGGACAATCACTGCCTCCAGAGTATGTCTTTAACAAACTAAAAAATGCTCGCACGAGTGATGCATTAAACATTACTAAAGATTTAGCATGGATTACTAATAACAGCGGGAAAAAGTTATTTAAGGTTAAGTATTCAAAAACAGGACTAGCTCAAATTGCATTTTTTCCCTGGGGAAACTTTTCATAGGAGTTAAAAAATGAAATAGGCTAGGTGTATAAAAACAAAAACCCTAAAGACTGCAATCTCTAGGGTTTTGGACTGTTGACAGGAAATTACTCGCTGCAATTATTCAATCCGACAATTGAAATAATAGAGTGTGAGTTTCTCTTTGTCAACGAAATAAATGATTTGTTGTTCAAGGAGAAGACAATGAGAAGTGTTTTATTGCCAAAAAATACCGTTAAGGACCTTTGTTCTAACGCAGAAATAATAAAAAACTTAAATGAAACGAAGCAATACACTCTAATGGCAACCGGGTTATTAGAATCTGTAATTACTGATCCCAAACTAACTGCTTCCGCTGCAAAATTATGGGAATATCTCTATTCAAAAGCCATTATGAACGACGAAATTTGCGTTAAAATGCGCTATAAAGACTTAGCAGTTACATTCAGTCGCAGTGAGCGAACAATCAAAAGGCACGTCGAAGATCTAAAAGAAAATGGTTATCTGTATGTGCAAAATAACTTCAATTATCGTGGGCAACGAGCAAATACGTTTTATTTAACAGTTCCTGCCAAGACTATTGAAAATCTCAGCAATGTAAAGGATAGAAAAAAGAGGGAGAAAGTAAAAGTAGAGTCTTTTGACAATACATACTCTGATGTGGATATAGTCATAGATCATTCGGTTATAAACCCAGCTTTGGACATTCCTGAAGAGACACATCAATGTTTAAATTCTCAGCTTAACGAAAATCAACAGGACAAAATTGTCACCCCTGACCATGACATAAATGTCACACCAATAAATAATAATTTTAAAAAAGATATACTAATAAACAACAACTCTGTTGTCGTCTCTCAATTTGAATCCACAAAAAATATTGAACAAGAACCAGATTCAAACAACCATAAATTTGTTCTACGTGAAACATTTTCTAAAAATCAAGATGTTAGCGATCAAGAAAAAATTGATTGCCTTGAAAAACAGGTCAATTCCCTGTATGTCTCAATGAACACGAGCCAAGGACCAGAACGAGTAGCAATTTTTGACGAAATCCAAAAATTACACACTTCGATAAGCTCAATAACAGTTATGATGACTCAGCGGAAACAGTTGGCTAACTCATTAATTTTAGGAGAACATCACACTAATAAATCTGGATCATATGTTGATCCATTAATAAATTTTGCTCAAGTAGCCGGAGAGAGAAGCCTGAGCCCTTCTGATTCTAAAAGAATTAAACATGTGGTAGAGAAATATATCCCATCAGTAGACCGGCAAAAAGTTTACAATGAGATAATTTATGCTATTCGTTTTGGGGCGCTAAAACTATCCCAAAATGGAAGTCCTTTAAGCGTATCTCATGCGGCCAGTATAGCCATTAAATTAATACGCGAAAAACGATGGGAAACTCCTGCACCATTAAAACGTAAAGAAAAATTAAATTTACATGCACAAGTTGGCTCACATATAACCCAATTCTGCCAGGCGGCCATATGATGGGATATTTTAGTGAGGACAGGAAATTTAATGGTAGCTATTTTATTACTCTGAACTATCATATAATATCGTTATGATATCGTATCATTAATACGCACGCTAGGATGTTTGTAATGATAAAAGCTATAAAAGATCGATTTAAGAGGAAAAAACGGTTTCTTCATCGGAACCTTGATTTTTTGCTCAGCAAGTTTAAAGTTGATACGAAAACATTATCGTTAGAAACAGGCATTCCTTTGCCCACTATTTTTAGAATAAAGAGAGAGGATAACAATCCAACGCTTTCCACAATAGAACCTATAGCTGATTTTTTTAGGGTGGATTTGCATGACTTGCTTTATGAAGATATCTCGAGTGATGAATATCAGAACAAGAAAAAAATGGGGGAGATTCAATATATTCCCGTCATGAAATTAGGGGAAATTAAAGCATGGCCTATCAATTTTAATGCAAAATTATATGTTGGTACTGTCGGTAATTTAAGTAATAAGAGTTTTGGAATAGAAATAGACACTGATTCATTAAACCCTATATTTTATAAGAGCTCTATTGTTATCATTGATCCTACAGTAGATGCAAAAGATATGGATTACATATTTTGCACAATAGGAAATGATAAGATCCCTTTATTTAGGCAGTATTTCGCTGAAGGCAATAATTATTTTCTTAAACCGATCAATCCGCATTATGGAGAAATGGCTCCAATCAAAAAATTTTGCACAATTGGTGTAGTAATAAGTTCAATCGAGAATTATAGATGAGTTTGAATAGAAGAAGACCTCTAAAACAATATAAATACCTGACTACTTTAACTATGTTGTTTATAACAGTATTTGTTATTTGTGATACGACAGCGTATAGAATGGTAGAGGTATACGGAAAAGAGCTTCCATTAAGTGGTTTTATTATTCCAATAATTTTTGCCATTGGTGATATTACTGCAGAAACATATGGTTATAAAATCACAATGAAAATGCTGTTTAATGGCATTATTTGCCAATGTGTTTTTGGAATTCTAATAACATTTTTTTTATGGATCGCACCATCTCCACCACATAATTTACTTAATCAAGCTTATGATCTTACTTTTAAGCATGTATTGCGAGTGAATTTGACAAGTTGTTTTTCAGTCACTTGCGGCATGCTTGCAAATGCTTTTCTTATTTCCAAGTTAAAAATTTACATGCAAGGAAAACGATTTTGGGTAAGGACGATCATATCTTGTGGTTTTAGTGAGCTAGTGCTTTGTACAGTCGCATATCTAATTTTATTTTCAGGACTTAGGGATTTTTGGGATGTGATTAGAATAATTTATTCTGTATGGATTTTTAAAATGATTTTTTCTATATTAACAACCCCATTGACTTCGTTAATCGCAAAGATGTTAAAACGTGCTGAATATAGTGATGTGTATGATATCGGTATTAGTTATAACCCATTTAGAAAATTTGATGATTCTGTCGTAGAATTTGAGGAAAGAAATAATAGAGAAAATTTAGAATATGTGGTTTCTAATTTTCACTCTAATGCTATAAAAAACAAAAAAAGCATACTTGATTTTATTGATCACAAGGCAAAAAATGATATTGCATGTGCATGAAATAATCTTGTTACTGAACTTGATGAATTCAAAGAATAGGAAAATGAATAACAACTCAAATAATTAACGGACTTATATTATGAAAAATGTTATTAAAATATGGTCTACATTCCTTGATAGACTAGAGCCAGAGGTATCTTTTGAGCTCGATGATATTATTTATGATAAAAAATATGGCCATGAGATATGTGTCATGCGCCTTATTGGGAAAAATGTTTTTCCTAAAATGACAGCGGAAGAAATTCTTAATAATCCAAAAGCAAGAGCTGGTCTAAGCAAAGAAGATCTAATAACAATTACACAGCTTGACATGGAAATTAAGTTTAGAAAAGCTAAGCTTCGAATAGTAGAGCATGATAGAAATGGGACGGTTGTCTTAGAAAATCAGTACGGCGAGAGAAAAACCTATTCAGAAAAATATATCTCATCAAATGCAGAATTGCTGGAAAATATGAACGGCAAATATGGCCATGCTATTGGATATAGAGTTGGATTTAAGTATGGAGTTGAAACTGTGCGCCAAAAGAAAAATTTGTTACATAAAGTAAAGGCGCTATTTAAACTATGAAATATATTTCATAAATGACTTTTTATGCCAGGAGCGACACGTACGTCTTCTTTTTCACCTTCATAAGATAGGATCTTTTCAAGTTCTTTTTTCTCCGAAGGACCATGAGAAGTAAGTGGTAATGTGCCTTTACCAAGGGCGGCATAAATTGCTTTATTGATAGGGTCATGTTTTAAGGCTTCCATGTGACCTTTGATGGTCATGGCATCGCCTCGTTGTATAGGACCTGTTAATGCCTCTTTGTGGCTGAGTCTGTTTACATTATTTAGTGAATCACTCATCATCATTGAAACTAATTTTTTAGCAATATTTTCTTCAACGCCTGAGCTTTTTAGGTTTTCTACTGCTTGATAATGTAATGTGGTTAAATAATTATTGGCAATGACCATTGCAGCATGATACTGACGTTTATTTTCTTTTTTAATATTAAAGACTACGCCTCCTATGCCTTTGAACAGCTCACTTATTGCGGGCATGGCTTCTGGATTGCCCTCTATTGCTACATATGTGCCTGAAAAATTAGCTACAACAATTGATGGTTGAGCAAAGCTTTTAATTGGGTGTGCGCTTGCGATAAAACACTGTGCATTACGCGCAGATAATAAGATGTCAGAGGATAAAGAACCGCTAAAATGTACAACAATAGCACCTGGCTTTAATAAATTTTTTCTGACTAATTCCTCACAGACTTTTTGTATCGTATCATCGCGTGTTGCAATAAAATAAATATCAGCGGGTGATAGTTCATCCAGCTTACTTATAGCATTTCCTTGCCCGATAAATTCCACAGCTGCTTTTGCGCTTTGATGAGATTGGTTAGCGATGTCATTAATTTTTGCTAATTGGTTATCAGCAATGAGTTTTAAAATTGTTTTACCTAATTTACCACAGCCAATACAATTAATTGTTGTCATGTTTTGTCACCATCATTAACAGTTGAAATTATCCAAAGCATATCTGTTCAAAATGAGATCATCTGATCTAGGCTAAATAATATATGAATATAATAAATCTCGCAATCGCTATTGCATGATAAATATCTATCATATATGATAGTTGTCAATTATATAATATTTATTATTTGATAGTTATATAAAAAAGAGGTTTAAAAGTGGAAATTAATAAAACCTTTAAGGAGAAAACCGACCTGGATCAGCAATGCAGGCTAAAATGGAGTAATGTCATGAAATCTGCTGGCTGTTTATCAAAATCAGTGAATAACATGAATATCAGGTCTTGCCTGATAATATTATTAACCCCAATTTTTTTGATAAGCTGTCAAAAAAATATTTACATTCCAGTGGTATCACCTGAAGCATTTCATGTTAATGAAAAACTAGCATCACAAACACGACCATCTCAGTTTTATCTCTGCGGAGATAACTGTTGTCCATGTCATCCTATTTCAAATAAATGGTCAGCCCATCGTTCTATTAAATCTGATGTATATTTAAACCCAAAAAACTTATCAAGGAGAAAAGTAAATGTCAAATTTCTTGCGAAAAATGAATGAAATTATTACTCATCCAGCCTCATTTGCAATAGCAAAAATAATGTTTTTTATAACATTTGTTTTAATAACTAGAAGTGCATTTGCAACTGATACATTGGCAGGATCTGATACCGATATTAAAGATACGCTAGCAGGTACTGGGAGACACTATATTCTTTATATTGATGGTATTGCAGCATTATTAATGTTTGCGACAAGAAAAAATATTATCGTATTAGGTTCAGTAATTGTAGTCACCTTATTCATTAATTTACTTTTATTTTTGGCGAGATAAATCATGGACAAATATTACATTCCAAAATCGCTTGATGAACCATTTAGAATTTATTTATTGACGATTGATGAATTT
>JBGAPT010000006.1:0-40580 GCA_044221135.1 Gammaproteobacteria bacterium | reverse complement strand
TATTAGGATTTATTCTAAATCAAATCATGCTTGGAGTCATGATAGGGTTATCGGCTTTATTTGCCATCAAAAAATTAAAGGGTGAGCAAGGCCATTTTTATCTTGTTTATCTTGCATATTGGTATCTGCCGTCTATTGTTAAGTTTAAAGCAACGCCTCCTTCGTACATTCGTCATTATTTAGGGTGAATTATGAAATTATCGACCTATCAAGCTGAAATAAAAAAAATGATAGACCAGCGAAATGGATATCTTCTTTTGTCGAGCGGATTATTAATAATATGTTTTTTGATGTCTCTCACTATTATATTTTTATCAGGGCGTGAACGCATTATTCTTATGCCACCTAATATGAGTAAAGATATTTGGGTTTCAAATGAATATGCTTCACGTGAATATTTAGAAAGAATTACATTTGCTTTGTCAGAGCTTGCGCTCAATGTGACAGCAGATAATGTCGATTATCAACAAGAACAACTTTTGCGATATGCAGATCCATCCTATTACACAAAATTAAAACCCGAATTGGTTGCGCTTTCAGATAAAATTAAAAATGAGCATATCACTACATCTTTTTTTCCAATGGATATTAAGGTTGATTGTAAACATAATGAAGCAATTATTATTGGCGATTTAAAAACTTTTGTAGGCGATACTTTGCTTCCTACAAAGCGAGTAAGTTATCACTTTATCTATCGGTTTAATGCATTTACACCATTAATTACAAAATTTGAAGAGGTGAAAAATGCGTAAATTACGTGTAATATTGATAGGGTTCTTATTTGCATCAGGAGTCCATGCAGCGCAAATTAAAGGTGTTATTGATAATGAAACTGTAACAGCAAAAATCTCATCCTTAGATATTACACGCATTATTGTCCAAAATGATAGGATAAAATCATTAAAGGGAATACGTGGCGCCTATACGCGAGAAAATGATGAAAATAATGGTGAAGTTTATTTGCAACCCACAGTGGCTTATCAAAATGCAGCTTTTACAGTATTAATTGAAACAGAAAAAAATAGACACTTCACACTTCTTTTAACACCAGTTTCTGTACCTGGCGGCACTTTAATGTTGGTTCCAAAAGGAGTTGATTTACAAAAAGCAGCTCGTTTTGAGCAATCATCTGATTACCAAACGACTTTATCTCAATTAGTCAAAGCGATGGCGACTGATGCTATGCCAGAAGGTTATAGTATAAGCCAAGTGGATAATAAAACCCTTTATCATTTTGGAAATATTGCAACATTACGTCTTAAAACAATTTATAAAGGGGTACATTTTGAAGGGCAAATCTATGAATTGATCAATACTCAAGCTTATCCAATTTATTTAAATGAAAAGCAATTTTTCAAACAAGGTACGAGCGCAATTAGTCTTGAAAGCATCACAGTTGCACCACATGGAAAAATCAAAGTAATACGGGTGGTGAGCCATGCATGATGAACAACCCGTATCGCCCGTTGATGAAAAAAATAAACAGAACAGAAATTTGATCATTATCGTTTCGATATTAATTCTGATTCTTCTAGGAGTTTATTGGATTATAGATCATGGATCAGAAAATCATAAAGTGGAAACAAATAAAATGGAGTCAGTATCTTTTGCAAGTCCTATAACACATTCGGACGCACAATCTGTTTGGATGGAGCGGGCACAGAATCAATTAAAAGATGTTCAAAATAACACCACTGAGTTAAAACAAACTGTTGAGAAAATGCAGAATGCAGACAGTCAAAAATCTCTCGAGTCAGACCCTCGATATCAGGCATTACAACAGCAGGTAGAAGCACTACAAAAAGTCGTTGATTCACAGACAGAAAAGCCAAGTTCTACAGTCAACAACGGTGGCAATTATAAAGGCCAAGTCATTTCAACTGTACCTGAGTCACAACAGAATAATTCAGGAATTATAAGTGAAGCTGCTGGTATAGATAACGATGTCATTAACTTAAAATCCAAACCCGGTGTAGATCTACCTAACAAAAACCCAGATAGCTTTGTTCCTGCTGGAACATTTGCTGAGGCAATCATGTTAGGGGCTGCTGATGCATCAGCGGGTGTCAATAGTCAATCAAAACCCATTCCTGTTCTTTTTCGAATTACTGCACTTGGAACATTACCTAATCACAGGAAAAGTCATCTAAAAGATTGTGTCGTAATTGGTGCTGTCACAGGTGATATTTCATCAGAGCGTGGAGAAATTAGACTGGAGCGAATGAGTTGCGTATTTTCAAATAATGAAATAGTTGAACAAGTTATTGAAGGAACAATTTATGGAATAGATGGAAAAAATGGAGTGCGTGGTAATCCTGCATGGAGAGATGGGCCTCTTTTGGTTCGTGTTGGCGCTGCGGGTACTTTATCTGGACTCGGCAAAGGGATTGCTGATAGTTATGTGACGAACTCTATATCACCATTAGGAACCACTCAGACTGTAGATAATGGAGCCATTTTTAAAAATGGTCTTGCAAATGGGGCTTCTAATGGATTAGAAAAATTGGCTGATTATTATGTTAAGCGAGCAGAACTCTATCATCCTGTCATTCAGTTATCTGCTGGTCAACCTGTTGATATTGTGATTTTGAAAGGTTTTTACCTGGATGGGAAAAAACATGATGATCTAGACCAGGAAACACATACACAACCCGAATTATTTTCAAATTCATCGCAATCGATGATGTCTTCTGGCTCTAATTTGACTTTAACAGAAAGCCAACTTACTAAAATCAAACAACATGAAACTGCTCTCACCAGTGGAGTATCGAATTCAGGAGACGTGCAATGAAATGCATACATTTAATATTAATCATCATTATCTCCTCAACTTTAGCCGCTTGTTCTTCGCTGAATTCTGATCTTGACTGCCCGATGCGTGCAGGGGTGATGTGCAAAAGTATCGATCAAATTAACGACATGGTAGACAATGGCCAGATACGTGGGCGTACTCAACTCTCTTCATCTGTTAGCTCATCACCTAATTCTGAGTTTCAGCCGTATGTTGTAACATCTGGATTTTATCCAGGTGCACCACTGCGATACGGTGAAACGGTCCAACGTATTTGGATTGCACCCTTTGAAGATACACAAAGAAATTATCATCAAGATAGTTATATGTATTCCATTATAAAAGACGGTCACTGGATTGGAGCACCCATAAAGGTGAATGTGGAAAGTTAATGAGGTTTTTATGTTAGATCGAATAACAGAATATGTTCGTGGTATAGGTGAAAAAGTAGCTAATTTTGTTGGCGACTATACCCCTAATGGATTTATTAAGAAAATAAATTCATCTGACCTACGATACTTATTTGGTTTTCATTCTTTAAATGATTTATTGCATTATGAAGTGTATGACGATGAGACATCCTTATTTATAAACCGTAAAAGCCTCGGGTTTATATTAGAAGCAGGTACATTAATAGGGTCTAGTGAAGAAATTGAAAATATTTTAGCAAGCGTCATTACTGATAGTTTACCCCATTATGCAGACATTCAATTTCTTTTATGGGCATCGCCTAAAATTGAGCCTTTTCTTGAAGCATTTCATCAACAACGTTCAAAGAATAAAACTTTTGCATGGCTTGCACAAAAGCGCGTTGATTATTTTCGAAAAGGAGCTCACGAAAGTTTAAGGAACTCAGGTTCCTATTTATTAAGAAACTTTCGTCTGTTTGTATCAGTATCAATACCTAAAAAGCAAGATGATGCCATGTCTGAATTAGTCGACCTAAGAGAAGACATTGAGAGTTCATTTAAGTCAATTAGCATGAGTAGTAAACGACTTAATGCCCAAGAATTTATATCGGTATTTTCAGATATTATTACGCCGACAAAAGACATATCACCGACTAATACTCCTTGGAATGAATACGATAGTCTATCTCTACAATTGACTGATCCTGAATGGTGTTTGAAAGTCAAGCCGCATTCTCTCTTGTTCTCATCTGAAGATGAAAGTGTTGATGTGAGATGTCTAACAGTTCGAAGTTTTCCAGCGAAGGCAACTCAATGGAAAATGAACGAAAATATCGGCCAATTATTTAACTCCGCATTGCAAATTCCATGTCCTTTTATCATTAATTTTTCTATACGCAAGATCAAGCAGGAAAGTGCCATGGCGAATACACAAATTACATCTATGCAGCGCGAATCAACGGCTAAAAGCCCATTAGCTAAATTTAAACCATCAGTAAGAGAAGAATACAATGATTGGGAATTTGTTAAAGATCGTCTTGCACAAGGTGATTCGCTTGTAAAAACATTTTATTCAATCACACTTTTCTCTGAACCCAATCAAGCAAAAGCCAATGAGAAAAAAGTACGTGATTTATATCGTGCCAATGGTTGGAAAATAGTTAAAACATATTTTCTGCAATTGCAATCTTGGTTAAGTCTGTTACCCATGAAAATGACAGAAGGGTTATATGATGATTTAAAATATTTTGGTCGCTTAAAAACAATGACGGCATTTAATGCGGTGAATGTTGCGCCCTTACAGGGAGAATGGAAAGGGACAAGAACACCGAGTCTAATTTTACCAGGTAGAAGAGGGCAAATTGCAACATGGAACCCTTTTGATAATGAAGGGGGTAATTATAATATTTCAATTGTTGCAGCACCTGGTAAGGGAAAATCTGCGCTTGTACAAGAATATATCGTTGCAACACTGGGTGCGCATGGAACAGTACAAGTGATTGATCAAGGGCACTCTCAACAAAAAACCTGTAAGTTGTTAGGCGGCGAGTTTATCGAATTTTCACCCGATTCACCCATCTGTTTAAACCCATTTACTCATATTACAGACCTTGATGAATCCATTCTTATGCTAAAACCATTGATTGCGAATATGGCAAGACCTGTTAAAGGTGCAACAGAGGAAGAGCTATCGTCCATTGAACAGGCGATCAAAGGCGCTTATGAACGAGATGGAAATGATTCCACGATTACAATGGTTGCAACATGGCTCAGTGAAAAAAATGATGATGTTTGTAAAAACTTGGCGCATTTGCTTTACAGTTACACTAAAGATGGAATCTACGCAAAATTTTTTGAAGGAGAAAGCACTATCGATTTTGAAAGTCCTTTTGTGGTCATGGAATTACAGGATTTGAAATCAAGGAAAGAGCTGAGAAAAATTGTTCTACAGTTACTGATCTATCAAATTTCACAAAAAATGTATCACTCAGACCGCAACAAAATTAAATCTTGCATTATTGATGAAGCATGGGATTTATTTGATGATGATAATATAACGTCAGCTAAATTCATTGAGGCTGGATATAGAACAGCGCGTAAATTTCGAGGAAATTTCATTTCGATCGCACATTCTATTGGCGACTTTCATAAAAATCCGATGTCGCGTGCTGCCTTTGACTGTTCTGACTTTAAGATTATTCTCGGGCAAACCGAAGAAGCGATCAACAAATTAAAGCAAGACAATATTATGGATATCGATGGATACACTGAAAGATTATTAAAGTCACTCAAAATTACAAAAAACTATTCAGAATGTATTATCAAAGGGCCTGATGGGATGTCTGTTCATCAAGTGATTTTCGATCCTTATAGTCGCATTCTCTATTCTACAAAAGGACAAGAATTTGATGCTGTAAATCAACTAATGAGTGGAAATAATGCGGTGCGTTTGGAAGAAGCGGTTGAGATTGTTGCAAGGAGATTTAATTATGTTTAAAAAAACTGACATCTTGCAAGCTTTGACGCAATTACTTTTTGGCATATTAGGTGCGCTACTTGTCCAATTAATTTTTTTACACTTTTTGCCAAAAATCATAACGGTTGATATTGCGGGGATAGTAAAAAGTTTTGAAGATGAAGTTTCAAAACAGAAATTACCCCAAGATGTATTGACTAAAGTCGTTACACGATTTTCAGAATTATTAAATAAAACAGTGAATGATTATGCAAAACAAGAACACAGTATTTTGGTACCTAAAGGTGTTGTGATGATCGGTGTGAGTGATAAAACAGATGAGGTAAAGGCATTGATTAAAAAAAGGATGAAAATAGGATGATTTTTCATGATGTGCCTCTCACCTGTATTAATGAATCAGCGATTCAATATCATGTACCTGCCACCATGATTCTTTCTGTAATAAAAACAGAAAATGGGCGTAATGGGTTACGTGTTAAAAATATTAACGGTACCTATGATTTAGGTGTTATGCAAATTAATACGAGTTGGCTTCCAACATTACAAAAGAAGGGCATTACTGAAGAGCAAGTTAGATCAAATCCATGCGTGAACGTGCATGTCGGTACATGGATCTTAGCACAAGGGATTGCCAATAGTGAAGGATGGAAGGGGGTTGGTAATTATCATTCTTATACACCTAAACACAATACAGTATATCGTGAAAAAATAAAAAAAGAATATATCCAATACGCCACAATTTTGGAGGCAGTCGCATGAAAAGTTTAGTGAATTTTCATAACGCTACTTTCATTTTTATCTTATCGATCGCTATTTTATTTCCCTCATCTAATTATGCAAAAAATGTAGGTGTCATAGGTAATATATATTCGATTGATGAAGAAGATTTTTTAGAATTTATTGAAGCACGTGCTTTATTAGCTGAAAAAAATGGATTACTACTTAACCTAAAGCAAAACATGCAACATCAGGCTGAAATTTATCGAGATAGACCTAAGCCTGTTGAATCCGTATCACACACGGTCAATGCCAAGAGCTGGCTTTTTGACCCAAGTATTGTATTAGATCACGATCTTATTACACCTGAGGGAAGAATACTGGGTCAAAATGGACAACATGTTAATCCATTAAATTATATTTCACTTAAAAGAGCGCTCATTTTTTATGATGCAGATGATAAAAAGGCGGTGGAATGGGTTTCTAAGCTTGATAAACAACTCAAAGGCAATGATAAACTAATTTTGGTGAATGGTTCGCTTCTACAAGAAGAAAAAAGATTTTCAAAACCAATTTATTTTGACCAATCGGGGAGGCTTACAGGTCGTGGGATAATGTTTATATCAGTACTATTTTTAAACACATCCTATGCAGGAAATTTATGTCAGGGTAAATTCGCTAACCCAATCACAGATGTCTGCTGGAGTTGTTTGTTCCCTATCACGATTGGCGATAGTGCAGTTTTAGCGGGTGATCAAAAAGACACGAGCAATCCGAGTTTTCCAATTTGTACGTGCCCTATTGTGCCAGTCGGTGTACGTATTGGTATCAGCACAGGATTTTGGGAACCGATGGCCTTGGTTGATGTGACACGTCATCCTTATTGTATGGTTAATTTAGGTGGCCTCCAGCTAATCCAAGGGAAATTAGGTGCAGATGGTTATGTTGGGTCGAGCGATTCAGCACAAGGCGACAGTTTTTATTACGTTCATTGGTACAAGTTTCCCTTATTAGTTTGGCTTAATGTATTGACCGATGGATTATGTGTGGAAAAAGGGGATATGGATATTGCTTATCTCACAGAGCTTGATCCAACTTGGCATGATGATGAACTGACCTTTCTTTTAAACCCGGAAGCCATCTTGTTTGCAAGTTTACCTGCACAAATGGCATGCAGTGCAGATAGTCTTTCGACACTCGCCGGATTACCTATTGATTCGTTATTTTGGTGTGCCGGATCTCAAGGTTCTATGTATCCGATGAATGGCAATGTACAAGAGCATGTAGGTGGTGTGCAAGCCAGTACGCTTCTGACAGAACGAATGACGTATAAAATGCATCGAGAAGGGCTTTTGTTAGATAGCGTAGGACAAAACAGTCCAACGCTGTGTTACGAATATCCAGCGCCCATTCTCCCTAAGTCACGTTATCGATATCAGATGATTAATCCCATTCCTACGGCAAGTGGAGGTGAGGATGGATGTCATACATTTGGTCATACCACAAGTTTATGGGGCAGTCTTCATGAGTATCCCTATCAAGGAGAAGATTTTGGCTATTTAGTTTGGCGTAAACGTAATTGTTGCGCTTGGTAAATTTAAAAGGAGAGGTGAAATGAAAAAAATGAATCGCAAAAACATGAAAGATATTTGGCTGATGCGAAATTTAACAATAAAGGACTTTTTTGAAAACCTGTCAAAACATCCTGATCTAAAATTTTTATTAACTGCTGGAGGTATTTGGTGGTTAATCAAAATGACGTTATTCGTGGTGTTAGCGGGCAATGTGTTTTACTACGTCATTCAAATATTTGATTTAATTTTAAGTTAAGGAGATAACTATGAAAAACTTGAAAGAATCAATTTTAAATATGCCAGCATGGAAAGCGGGTATTTGTATTTTGTTTATTCTTTTTGGATTGAGTGTCATTTTCGAAGTGGTACTGTCACATACAATTTTTCATGTATTTGATCGAATGATTGCAAAATTTGAAAAAATTGATCAGGGAGATAAAGAAGATTTGGATGATATGGCAAAGAGCGAGCAGGCTGAATATTGTGATCAGTATAAACAGTTACAAAAGGAAAAAGAGTTTGAAGCAAAACAAGAAGCTATTAATCCAAATGATACATTTAGTCGTCGATTTTATATAGCTCATGAAGATGAGATTAATCGTGCTATCCAACATCATTTTTTTAATTTGAAAAAATGCCAGGAAGAATTGCAGAGACAAAAAGCATGAGACGGTTTTTTATAGTGTTGCTGATATTTTTTCCGCTTTCTTTACATGCTAATGATTATTCTATGTTTGCTAAAGAAGCGGAACAAAATAAAGATAAACAAATACAACAGTATTTGGAAATGGCAAATAATGCAAAAATGCAAGCGGGCACTATGGCTGAAATATATAAAAATAAAATTGATTATCGAGATGTAAATAAAAATAATAGTAATTCTACCGTTATTGTTTTTATTTCATTTTCGATGCCAGAGCAAAGTATTATAAGCACTCTGCAAAATGCCAAGAAAATTCAGTCCAGTGTAGTTATACGTGGCCTAATACATAATTCATTTAAAGACACCTTTGTAAGAATGGCATCGATTGTAAAAGAATCTGGCGGCGGCGGTGTTGAATTAAATCCTCCTGTATTTAAAAAATTTAATATTCAAAAAGTGCCAGCTGTTGTCATTCTTCCCAGTCACGATACATGTCAATCAGAGAAGATATGTGAAGAATCTAAATTTGATGTTGTATATGGAGATATTCCTCTAAGTTATGCGTTGAATAGCATTCGCGATCACGGCGATGTTTCAAGAAAAAGTGCAGATCAAATTATTTTAAACATGGAGGAATCAGACCATGTTTAGATTCTTTATCTTCTTTATATTGGCTTTTACAATTCATTCTGTTTATGCAGCTGATATGGAAACAATTGTTAAACAAACATTGGAACAGAAAGAATCGTTAAAACAGAATTCATATTCTCATTTAAAAGATTTTGATCCTAATGCCAATTTTGATCATTATTCGGCGAATCCAGCTCAAACACAATATTATGGTGGTAGTACGCAATCCGACACATCCAAATTAAATCAAGATGCTATGGCAGGAAAATCTTCTATAACTGAAGGAAAGTATATCACCAGCAGTATTCGTCAGCATCCGAATTTTGTTATTTCACAGAGTGACCCAGATATCAGCCATTCTCAATTTATTCAAAATAATGCAGAGAGTATTGTAAGAGGTATCACCGATCGCTATGTGGATTGTAAAGCAGGGGAAACGTGCAAAATGGTCTTCGAACAAAAGACTTGCGAAGAAGAACCTCAAGCTATTGCTCAACTGTGTACTAAAACGTTGAATATTGATGTCATTTCCCATGAAACAACGACGCATTATACTTTAGTAGCTCATATCAAAACGTCAGACCATAAATATGCTGGCATTGCGATCAATGCAGTGACAGGGAAAGTTGGATTTATAGGGCCTCACGATACTTCATTTAGCATGGATTCTTACTTGCCAGCATCTTTAGATTGTAATGGATTACAGGGATCTGTGACTAGAATAGATGATCATAGTCGAGCGACTAGTATTGATACTATTACATTTCCTAACTGTCAGAATGGTCTCGGATTAGCTATTCATCTTACAGGTAAAAATACAATTAATACTGATATTACAATCGATATTGCATCAAAAAGTATTTCTTATGATACCAGTGATCGTTGGGTAGAAAATTGCGATGGATTACTGCAAGAACCCAGCTGCCAATTTGTATCAAAGGAGTGTTCAGGGCCTAAAGAAACTAAGACATTTCAAGGTATCTCTGTTGCAAAAGATTGTTGGCAGGAAACCTATCATTACATGTGTCATAGTGGTCACGGTAAGGGGAACTGTAACACTTTAAAAGTACAAGAATGTGAGCAAATAGATTCAGTTTGTAAAGATAAAAATGATCAGGCGTGCGTGCTCTATCAGCAGACCTATCAGTGTCCTATAAAAACATGCACGCCTTCATCCAATATTGCGTGTGGTGATGGTGCGAATTACTGTTTAGATGGGAACTGTGTTGATCATCATTATGAAGAAAGTAAAGCATTTTCAAAAGGAGTATCTGCTTTATCTGCCGTAGCGGATGCATCAAAGCAGTTGAATCCTGATCTCTTGAAAATATTTTCAGGCTATCCATTAAAATGTAGTGAAATACCGGTGGGATTTAGTAATTGCTGTACAGAAACAGGATGGGGGCAAGATTTAGGTCTAGCAAATTGCTCAGCAGATGCAAAAAAATTACATGAAGCCCGTACGAATAAACTCGCGGTTAAAGTGGGACGATATTGTTCTGGACCAGATCCCTTTCCTTGTTTAGAACATTCACAAGTTTATTGTGTTTTTAACTCAAAACTCGCCAAAATTATTCAAGAACAAGGGCGATTAGGTCAATTGCATATGGATTTGGGGAGCGCACAATCACCTCGTTGTGAAGGTGTGACGCCAGAGCAATTGAAATCCATTGATTTGAGTCAAATTGATTTTCAAGATTTTTATGCCGATATTCATGCTAAGGCACCTGATATCAACCAGATTCAACAGAAAATATCAGAGCAAGTTCAACAATTTCAGAAAGCGGGACAAGTCAGTGGCTAGTTATTTTTTAATTATTTTTATACTGTTATTTCCGGTCAATGTATTGGCGGATGATTTTTTCTCACATCATGAGACAGGCTGGTATTGGTTTGATGATCCTAAAGACGATCTAAAAAAATCAAAGGATGATTCTCAAGGCCAAATCAAAACAATTTCACCAGAAGGACAAGTCTTGCTTGCACGCCAAAAAATCAAAAATGCATTGGATCAAGCCATTATTGATCCAACACCAGAAAATGTTGAAAAAGAAATTATATTAGAAAATCAATTAAGCGAGAGAGCGAACGTGTTTGCAAATATACGACAGCAAGTCGTTCTGAATCATCCTGAACTGAATTATTCACTCATTCATCCTACAAACAATACTGCTTTACAGGTTTACCATGAAAAAGAATCACTGAAAAAAATTGAGGTCATTAAAGATTACGCGAAACATTCAGGATTATTCTTTTTTTATCGAAGCACATGTCCTTATTGCCGTCGATTTGCACCCATTGTAAAACATTTCTCTGAAACATATCACATTAATATTTTGCCCATAACTATGGATGGTATTCCCTTGCCCGAGTTTCCACAGTCCAGAACAAATAGCGGACAATCTATGCAGTTTAATGTCACAGTAGAACCTTCATTATATGCAGTAGATCCTAACACAGGAAAATATTTTCCTGTTGCATTTGGTTTGACAAGTGAATCAGAACTTTTCGAGCGGCTCTATAACATACTGACACGTTATAAGGATAGTTTATGATTCAAACATTAATTTGTCTTATCATTTTTTTGTTTCCAATCACCTTGTATGCAGATGTCAACTCGGACTTGAATACATTTTTTGATAATTTAGGTGTAACAACGAATACAACAGCACCTCATGCTTATCAAGGACAGCAAGCAGGGTACTATAGTGGCGGCAGTATTTTTTCTCGCAATACCGTACGAAGCACTCAGCTTGTGCAAGTGGATTTACCGAGTTTTAGGGCAGGCTGTGGCGGTATTGATCTTTTTGCAGGGGGGTTTTCCTATATCAATAACGATCAGCTCGTCGCTTTAATGAGAAATATAATGAACAACGCAAAAGGGTACGGTATGTTGTTAGCGTTAGAGGAAGTGACACCACAGATTGGTAATATCAATAAATTTTTGACTGATCTTGCGAATAAAGTGAATAGCATGAATATTAATTCATGCGAAACAGCTGAAAGTTTAGTAGGTGGCGTGTGGCCGCGTACACGAGCCTCCCAACAACAGGTGTGTCAAGATATTGGAAGTAATACAGGTATATTTCCTGATTGGGCACAGGCAAGACAGGGTTGTACATCAGATGATCTGACTTATAATTTTGATAGTACCATGCGATCGGGTGCTTCTAATTCCCAATATAAAAACTTAGTTTTAGATAACGGTAATATTGCGTGGAAAGCATTACTAGCAAATAATTTAGTCAAAGACGATGAGCAGCTTGCTGAATTACTTATGTCTTTGTCGGGCAGCATTATTATTAAAAAAACAGGAGGCGGGAAAAGCGGAACAGTTGATATCTCTAATTTAGATTCGCTTGCAGGGAATGTATCTTTATTAAAAGCGATTCTTTATGGAGACAAAGCAACATTTTATAAATGTGACGAACTTATGCAATGCTTAAATCCAGGCACACAGACCGTTTCAATAACAAGGGCATTGAAAGGCCAGGTAGAGAATTTACTGACTAGCATGAGTCAAAAAATATTAACTGATCAATCTTTGACACCACAAGAAATGGGTTTATTGCAATCAACTCGAATCCCAATATATAAAATTTTAGCAGTTCAAGCAGCTTATCAAAAAGATCCTAACATATTAAACGTCGAAAATTATTCTGAAATTATTGCAGTAGATATTTTGTTTCAATATTTACAAGAAAATTTGGGTTTAGTTCGCGCATCAAGCCATTTACTACAATATCCAGATGACATTATGAAAAAATTTAATGATGGAATTAATGAGGCGATGAATGATGTGCGAGCGCAACAGAAAACAGCACAAGTTCAGGTTTCTAATGCATTGCAATTGATAGAACAAACGCAAGTAATTGAAAAAATGTTATCAGGGCAATTATCTGCTGAAGTTGGAAATTCACTTACTTGGTCAAGATCGTTGCGATAGGAAGATAATATGGCTCTTATAGTTAGCGTTTTTACGATTGGATCAGGTGAGTTGGTATTAAATGTCTTTAATGCTGTTGCCGCTATTTTTAATGTGAAATCCAGTATTGGCGCGCTCACTCATATCGCAATCATGTTAGGCGGTTTTTGCGCAACATTACAATTTACCAAAAGCCATGATATTCAAACCATTATTCGTTGGTTAGGCATGTATGTTTTAGTGACTGTGTTGATTTTATCTCCGAAGGCAACGGTTGCTATTGAAGATCGAATGGATATTAAACCTAGAAGTGTTGATAATGTGCCGCTTTCTCTCGCTGTTGTTGCGAGTTTCACAAGTCGAATCGGTATCGGCATGGCTGAATTAGTTGAAATGGTATTCCACATGCCAGGCGATTTAAGCTACAACCAAACCGGTATGTTGATGGGATCACGGCTTGTACTAGCATCCGAAGATTTTCAAATTACTGATCCAGTCTTCTCACAGA
This sequence comes from Gammaproteobacteria bacterium, assembly GCA_044221135.1. GTDB lineage: Bacteria > Pseudomonadota > Gammaproteobacteria > DSM-16500 > DSM-16500 > UBA4722. Next base: position 26,906 of record JBGAPT010000006.1, on the reverse strand, counting down.
CACTTGATGCGTTTATGCAACAATGCGTTTTTTATGATCTTCTTTTAGATCGGTATACTATTAATGATATTACACATGATAAGGATCCTTGGAAATTCATTAAAGAACACACATCCGTTGCAAGAGCCTTTCCTCTGAATGGACAAATTACTATTTGTAAAATAGGAGCTGTCCAGTTAGATGCGATATGGCAACAAACATTAAATAATGCAGCTACCATTTATGGCGCGCAAATCCTTGGAAATTCTATTCCACAAAAAATATTTCTTTCTCGACTATCGGATGGTTATAACTTATTAACGAATGTGTCAGAAGAAGGGGCAGATATATTAAAAAAACATCTATTATCAAATTCAATGATGCAAGCAGTTGCTCATACAAGTGCTAATACCAATGCACCAGCTGCACTTCAGGCATTTGAAGATGCAAAAACGGAATTACAAGTCCGCCATACTTTGGATCTTACGGGAAGACAAGCGGGCTATTGGTTACAGCAAATTAAAAATATTGTTGAAGCTGTCATGTATGGTGCATTCATTTTTATATATTTCTTAAGTTATTTTCCATTCGGAGGTCGGATCGTAAGCCACTATTTATTCGGTTTATTTTATTTACAGACTCTTGCTCCCATGTTTGCCATCGTTAATTTTGCAGCAACTTTTTATGCTCAGAATCGTTCTCTGATTTTTTCAAGTGACGAGGGTTTATCCATCGCGAATATGGCAGGTATAACTCAAGCCAATGCGGATGCAATGGCATTAGCTGGTTATTTAGGTTGGATCATTGCACTCGGTGGCGGCGTGATGCTTTTTAAAGGATGGACATCAGGAATACAAAGTGCGGGCCAGTATTTTGGAGGGGTGTTTCAGAATGCAGCGACCCATGTTTCAGCAGAAGCGATTGGCGGAAATATGAGCGTCGGCAACACTAATTTTGATAACCACAGTGCATTTAACACGAATGCCAATCATTTTGACACCAATGCAAGACATGCATCAGGCATGGTTTCGTTTCAAACTGGAGCAGGGTCAACTGTTTCTGTTTCACCCGATGGTCGAGAAATACTAAATACACAGGGGTCCATATCAAATTTACCTGTTGATATTCGTGTGGCCGAAAGCACACGAGAAATGGCAAGTACTCAATATCAAACGAGTGTCACAACCGCATTGAGTAAAATGCATGCTGCCGGATCACACTATGCAACTGCGTTACGACAAGTCGATGATTTTGGTAATCAATCGAGCCATTTTGAAAATTCAGGGATTAACGACAGTCATACGAAAAGTTCTGGATTTAGCCGTTCGGCATCTGATGTACATAATATCATGGAAACATATCGCAAGGACCACAATATTACTCACGAGAAAAATGCACAATTGTTTGGTGAAATTTATGCAGAGGCTCATGGTGGTTTAGAAGTATTAGGTGAAGGTGGTAAGGTTGGTGGATCTGTTCGCGCATCAGGAGCATTACGCTCTTCTTTTGGCAGTTTATATAGCGAAGCAGAACAATATGCCAAAGATCATCATTTTACAGATGCCGTTGATAATGCAAGACGGGATGCAAGAGAGTCACATTATCGCGTTTCAGATGATTCGGGTAATCGCTTTTCTCAATCAATTAGTCGCTCATTTGATCAGGGCGACTCATTACGAAAAGAAGCGACAAGTAATTATTCACAGGCACAGAGTTATGCATCCTTAGCGACGCAATCAACGGAAAATTCAACATCTATCAATGCTAATTACGGTCAGGAATTTTATCAATGGATAAGAACACAATCGCCAATACACAGGCATGGAGGAAGTGGAAGTGAAACGATGAGTCGTAGCATGATTGATAATATGAGTATTTCTGATTTGCAACAGTATGCAGATCGTTTTTCCAATGAAAAATCATCCCAAATTATCAGCACATTTAACGAAACACATCACTTAGATACTGGAAAATCGGAGGTTTTTGATACTTATTCTAGAAATAATCAATCACTCGAAAATCTATCGGACATTAAAAACAAGGATCACCATTATCAGCAAGTTGTGAATCATGAAACAGAGCATCACAATACAGGTCACATCGACAGAAGCGTCTCAAATACGGTTTCAAATTTTCTTGCCCAAGATGACAAAACCTATCATGACATAGTTGCAAGTGATGATCACCAAGGATCGAATGTTGAACTACAAACAAGGGAAAAAGTAAAAGGTCAGGTGTTTGGAAGCTTTACTCCTATTATTAAGGCGGAAAAATGGGCGAAGGAAGATATGGGAGAACATGAATGAGGAAAACACAAGAAGATCAAGTCAAAAACTTTACGCGCGGCGGTCAAATCATTCTTCACAACCTGCGGATGTATACCCAAGTTGTTGACAAAGTAGCATGGGTCATTGGTTTTGTCTTTCTGACTATTTTAGTGATTTGGTGTGTGCTTTTCATTACAGGTTATGAGCGATATGTTTTCGGAGAATATATTTTGTCAGTGTTATCTCCTATATTAAATCCCACAGCAAAAACTGACTTTATACAACCTAATGGGATCAAAACATGGGTTAATTACAGTGACATTCATGCGTCTTTATTCGTAAAAGAAATTGTTAGATCGACTTGTTTGAAATTAATTAAAGGTATGTTAGTAGCATTAATAGCAAGTAGCGTTGTTTTTGCAATTATTTCAAGGCGATTAAGAAAACATGGTGAAAAGCAAACAATCAACAATTTAATAAAAGGAGATAAAATTATTTCTTACCAAGAAGCTAATTTATTAATTAAAAGTAAAAAGATGAATTCAGATTTAAAGCTTGCGGGGTTACCACTTATTAAAGACAGTGAAACAGCGCATATCTTTTTTCATGGTTCGACAGGGTCTGGAAAATCAAGTGCAATAAAAGAGTTATTAGATCAAATTAGAAAACGGGGTGATCGGGCTATTATCTATGACAAAAGTTGTAATTATTTAGAAGAATTTTTTGATTCGCGATCTGATTATTTGCTGAATCCACTCGATGAGCGGGGAATGTCCTGGGATTTATGGCAAGAATGTCGCGATGCAGCCAATTTTGATAGTTTAGCAGCAGCACAAATCCCGATGCCTCTTTCAACACAAGATCCATTCTGGGTCAATGCAGCGCGTACAATTTTTTCAGCCGCTGCGTATAAAATGCGAAATGATAAAGAGAGAAGTATTTCAAAATTACTCAAATTTTTATTAGCGTCAGAATTAAATACGTTACAAGACTATTTAAAAGGAACAGTGGCAGAATCATTGGTTTCAGAAAAAATTGAAAAAACTGCAATTTCAATAAAGTCGGTTCTTGCAACTTATTTAAAAAGCTTAAACTACATTAAAGATGATGGAAATGTGTTCTCTATTCGTCAATGGATACAAGAAGAAAAAAATGACAACTGGTTATTCATTACTTCATTAGGCAATAAGCATGAAACGTTAAAGCCATTAATTACCGCATGGATGGATATTGCGGTTAATACGGTGTTAAGTTTAACACCCAATGAAGAAAGGCGTATATGGCTCATATTGGATGAATTAACCAGTCTCTATCAATTACCTTATTTATCATCAATGCTTTCAGAAGGTAGAAAATTTGGTGGTTGTACGGTGATTAGTATTCAAAATTATGCGCAATTAGCAAAAGTGTATGGACAAGATGGCGCACGAGAAATTTCTTCCTTACTGAATACGCGTTTTATGTTTCGGCAGCCTGATCCTGAAATAGCCCGATGGTCGGCTGGTAATCTGGGCGAAGCAATTTATGATGAAGTGAGAGAAGGAATTTCCTATGGCGCCAATACAATGCGAGATGGGATTTCTATTAACCGTGTGGAAGTTAAAAAAGCACTAGTCAGCTATTCAGAAATTATGTCACTCGCTAATTATAATGCGTATGTAAGATTGCTAGGTAATATTCCTATTACCAATATCAGTTTTCCCTACAAAAAACGCCACCGCCGTAATATGGGAATGGTCGAACGTCAATTACAAAAAGACCCAGAAAGAGAAGTTGAAAAATGGTTGAAAGAGGGGACTATTTTGCATGCTACTAAATCTGAAAATAAGTCAATTGAATCTTCTGAATTCGCCATAGAAGTAGATCAATCACTTGATATGTAGGAGTGCTAATGTTATCGACTAGTGTCATTAAGAATGTATCTGATGCAGGTCATTATTATTCTGCTAGAGATAACTATTATACAAAAGAAGAAGGTATTGAACAAAGCGAATGGTTTGGTAACAGCTCTACCAAACTTAATTTAAGAGGCGAAGTAAATTCTGCAGAATTCACGGCTCTTTTGGAGGGAAAACTACCTAACGGTGAAATATTAGGCAAAAAAGTGGATGAGGAAATAAAGCATCGAGCCGGTTGGGATTTAACATTCAGTGCTCCAAAATCAGTATCGATTATAGCGTTGGTGTGTGGCGATAAGCGGTTAATTGAAGCACATCGAAATGCAGTCAAGGCCGCGTTATCGGAAATTGAACGCGGTTGTTCTGAGGCAAGAATCAAGATTGGAGATGATATTTCTTATCAAAACACTAAAAATCTTATTGCGGCGCTTTATCATCACGATCTATCACGCGAACTGGATCCACAACTACACACCCACTGTGTTGTTATGAATATTACAGAGCGCAATGACGGCCGTTTTCGTTCACAAGCCTCAAAAATGGGACGGTATGATAAAGAAACCACTCAGGAGGTACATGGGTTTATAGAAAGAGTCAGAAATAATAAACGTTATTTTGGAAAATTGTATGAAGCAGAATTGGCCTATCAAGTCAAAGAGCTAGGATATGACATTACTATTAATCCAAAAACAGGTGTTTTTGAAATTGTTGGGATTCCACAAATAATCAATGAGCACTTTTCTAAACGCCGCAACAAGATAGAAAAGCATTTAGCCGAACATGGCCTAACGGGAGGGAAAGCAGCTGACTTTGCAACTATTAATACACGACAAAATAAAAAATCCGTTGATCGGGCTGAATTATCAGAAATATGGAGCAATGAAGTAACTCAATTAGGTTTAGATACACAATCCATTATCACCCAATCCATTCAATCTCTTTCAAAAGATAATTATAAATTTCAACCACAAGAGACCATCGATGAGAGAGCTATAACTGTATTAAAAGCAGCTAGCATGGAAATTTCTCAGTTTAAGACCACTTTTTTGATAGAGGAGGTTGTCACACTTGCCGCCCAATACGCCATATTAGAAAAAATCGATGTTAATACATTATTGAAAGCAACCGAACATTTAATTAAATCAAATGAATTCATCACAATTCATAACGAATCGGGAAAAATGGAATTCATGGATAAAGAAACATTAAAAACAGAACAAGTAGTCCGCGAATATTTAAGTGATAATAAATTTTCACAATCTATAAATTCAAAATATCTATTAAGTCATTATCTCAACCAGCACACTGAATTACCTGATGAAGTTAAAAATGGATTAAAAGAAATATTTTCAGATAATCGCTATATCCTGATTGAGGGAGAACGTAGTCGAGAAGAGTTATCTAAACCCGTTATTCAGTTAGCTAATACTTTTAAATTGGATATTGAAATTATAAGTCCGACTCAAATCATGGGTAAGAATGTGGCTGAAAAACTTAAAGACAATCCAATGACTCTTTGGCAACACATTAAAACATTGTTTGTCGATAATAAAATTAAACATCAATCCGTGATGCAATTTCTTAATGATGATAGAACAAAACAGCCGGATCTTCTTTTTGTTGATAAAAGTCATTTATTGTCCACGCAGCAAGTGGCTGAGCTGCTCGCATGGGGGAAAGATCAAAATAAGCAGGTGATCTTCTTTGCGAATAAGAATGTTATCCAATCTCGAAAACAAACTGTTGGTACTGATTATTTAATTAAGTATGGCATGAAGACTGTTTCATTGAGAGAGAAAGAAAATACAGCGCATGCTGATGTGGCAAATCTTGATCTCCATTCTGCTATCTATAAAGTGTCAAAACACATTAGCCAAATATCGCATGAAGAAGATCGTTTATATGCGATGGCAAGACATTTTTGTCGGCTAGACAATCATCGATCTGCATTTCTTATCGTCAATAAAAAACAACAAATTCAGCAGTTAAATATATTGACTCACAACGAATTGAAACAAGCAGGAAAGTTAAATGAGGGTATAGAGATTCGTGTATTGGTTCCGCAATTTTTATCAGAAAATGCATCTAAATTATCTACTTCCTATTCAAAAGAGGCATGGATAAGATTCAATGAATTTTCAAAATCACTCTCTATTAAAAAAGGTGAGTATTTGCAAGTTGTTTCTCAGAATAATAAAACGAATGAAGTTATATTAAAAAATGATAAAGGCGAATCGATAATTTGGCGACCCGATAAATTTACAAGAACGGAATATTTTAAAGAAAAAACACAAGAATTTTGCATTGGCGAACGAGTGCAATTGACTCGATCTTCCATGAAATTAGGCATTTTAAAAGGAGAGCATTGCATCATTCAAACGCTTTCCAAAAATAAAATGAAATTAGAAAAGGGCAATGGTCGATCTGTCATTCTTGATTTGAATAAAATAAACTTACGTCATTTTGATTATGGTTACGCAAATACTTCACATGGCATTCTTCATGAAACTCCTGACCATGTGATTGCTGAGCTCTCAAGCCATTCTTTTCATACAGATAAAAGACAGTTTTTTCAACTTGTATCTGCTGCAAAAGAGGTATCTATTTATACGGATGATTCGCAGGCTCTTATTAATACATTAGAAAGAAAATCAGGTAATCGTCTATCAGCTGAAAAAGTGATTAATCAATCAGAAGAGCTAAGATCATCATTACATTCCATTTATGATGTGTTAGAACAATCTATTGCTCTGAAAAAAAATGAACCTCATTCTTCCACTATTTCTAAAGTTGCCGCAGAAGCTGTCGATTATGCGGTTAAACATCTTTCCGAACGAGAAGCGGTTTTTACACACAAAGAATTAATGTTTACCGCCCTACAATCTGTATTGGGGAAGACGAGTGCAAAGGAATTAAATGATGTTGCTATGAGGATGGCTAATGCTAATTTACTTGTTCAGGTAGATCGCTCTGATGGAACATTGTGGACAACATTGGATGCAATCAATATAGAACGACAGATTGTCACCTTGACCCTGCAAGATAGGGGAAAGTTTCAGCCTTTCGTATCAGAAGAGACTGTTAATCAATATTGTAACCCGCTAAATTTGCATGCCGAACAGATTAATGCCATTAAAGCTATCACGCAAAGTCATGATCGTGTTCTTAGCATACAAGGGCGTGCGGGTACAGGTAAAACAACCTTAATGACTACCCTCTCTAATGTCGTTGCTGCAAAAGATATTTTGCTCTCACAGGGTTACGAATTATATGGATTAGCCCCGACTCATCAAGCAGTTCATGAGTTAACTTCTCGGGGTATCCCAGTACAAACACTCGATAGTTTTTTAATTGCGATGAAAAAATTTGAGGGCAATGCTTTACCTAAACCTGATTTTAGTCGAAAAATATTTATACTCGATGAAGCCTCTATGGTGTCAAATAGAAAAATGCTCGATACATTAAAGATAATGCATGCTTTTGAAGCAAGGCTCTTTATTCCTACAGGGGATACTCGTCAAATTGCATCTCTTGAGTCAGGCAAACCTCATGAAGTGATCCAAAAAACTATCAAACCAATTAAACTTGAACAGATCCATCGCCAAGAAACTGAAACTTTGAAAAAAGCCGTTAAAGAAACATATGAATATGATTTTCAAGCTGCCTTTCAAACGCTTAAAGAATCGATCATTGAAATTGGAGGTGCTAATAATAAAGTAAGATGGCAAGACAGAACGGATAGCCACCGGCTAGAGCGTATTCAAGCACTTGTCTCTGATTATGCCTCTTATGCCCCTGAATCACGACATAATGTTCTTGTGATCACCCCAGGCCATGAAGATCGTGTCCTGACTAATACGCTGATACGAGAACATCTCAAGCAGGAAGGAACATTAACAGGTGCTGAGTATTCTTTTCCTATTTTAACTTCAAAAACCATGACCCAGGTCGAACGTTCTCATCTGAAAAATTTTATAAAAGGGGAAGTCGTACGCTTTAATAAAGCAGAGGGTAAAATTAAAGCAGGCGATTACTTTGTCATTGATGAAGTCATTGAAGCGCATCATATGTTGGCTTTAAAAGACACAAATGGTAATGAACTTTTATGGCAAGTACCGCAAGCGAAGAACAGACTTAATTCCACCATCGAGGTATTTAAAGCAGAAACTCGATCTTTACAGGTGGGGGATGTGATTCGCTGGTCACGGACAGATAAAAAAAAGGACTTACTTAGTTCGGAGCCTGCAAAAATCACATCTCTTGGGAAAGATGCTATTTCCATCCAATATCAGGATGGTAGAAAAGTGAATTTTGATCCAAAGCAACAACAATTCCAGCATTGGGACCATAACTATGCTTTGACAGTCTATGCCGCTCAGGGGGCTACCAAACAAACTGTGTTGGCTTTACTTGAAAGCTACCGAGAAAATCTCATTAACCAGGCAGCTTTCCTGGTTGCTTTAACAAGATCGGTTAATACATTTCGTGTCTACACGGACAATATAGCAGCTCTTTTAGAGTGCATAGAACGTAACACGGGAACAAAATACAGTAGTCTCGAAGTGATTGGAGAATTAAAAGGCCAACCTTCAAAGCCTGCACTCGAAATCAATGCCAATCGTTCGATTCAAAAAAAACTGGATAAATATACCCTTGAAAGAGTCGTTGAAAATTTAAACTCAGATGCTGAAAAAATTGCTACTGATTTTTTAGGGAAGCCTGCTTCAAGAGGTGCCAATTATCTTCAATTTGGGAGTAATAAAGGTAGTTTACGAGTCACTATTCAGGGCAGTAAACAGGGGTTATGGAATGATTTTTCGGGTGAATTTTCTCATTATGGTAAAACAGGTGGGAATATGCTGCAGTTTCTTCAAGTCTTTGGCGGTATGAATAAAAAAGAGGCTATTCAATTCGGTGCTGAACGATTGGGTCTTCATACAAAAGGTATGGAGGATTCGAAAAATGACGCCCTCATCCAATGGAAAAAACAGGCAGAACAGCACAAGAAAGAACGATTAAAAATAGAAAAAAACCAGCAACAATCTAAAATCAATTTCGCAAAAAAGCTAGCGAATGAAAGCCTATCCTCTGCGGGTACGCTTGTTGAAAAATATTTACGAGAACACCGTGGCATTGATCTTGAAACAATTCCATCCGATGTTCGATTTCATCCTCATATTTATTCTAAATTGAATGGTAATTCATATCCTGCCATGCTTGTCATTGCTCGCGATGCCAAAGGTGAAATTAAAGCAGTTCAAGCAACCTATCTTGATCCTAAAACAGCTAATAAGCTCAATAGAGACGATATTAAAATTTCCAAGCAAACCTTTGGTGTGTTAGCAGGTGCAAGTGTTACGGTCGATGGGAAAAACTCTAATAAAATACTAGTAGCTGAAGGCACCGAAACGGGCCTGAGTCTTGCAAAAGCAGCACCGTCAGCAACGGTAAAAATTATGTTGGGTAAATCCAATTTTCTGCATATTGATACCCAATCAAGTGCTAAAAATGTGATGTTTTGTTTGGATAATGATGGTAAAAAAATATCGGATGACAAAATCATTTTTGAAGCGGCAAAACGATTAAATCATCTTGGTAAGCAAGTCACTTTAATCGTGCCGACTGCTTTAGGAAATCCGAAACAAGACTATAACGATATCATAAAAAAGCTGGGACCTGATGCAATTAAATCTGATTTAAATAAACCTGTTTCATACCAAGATATGTATAGATCTAATCTTTCAGGCTCTCTCACCAATACATCCTCTTTGCAGGAAAAAGCCACATGCCTGGCGGACAATATGACAAACAAATCTATTCAAAAAGCAGCCGATTTTTTAAAACAATCCCGTGAGTTTCAAAACAAAACAGTCACTAAAACAGCCGAAAAGCACATCCAATTTGATCGTGAAATAACTTGAAGGGAGTAGATTATGGAACAACGTATAACCATCACTTTTTATGAAGAAACATGTGAAAAAATCAAAGAGCGAACTCAGATAAAAGGTTTAGCATCTATTGCACAATGTATTCGTGAGCTTGTGGATCTTGCTTTAAAGTTTGAAGAAATAACGGAAAAATCTAACGATAAAAACAATGAAAATGACCTTCTATCTTTATTAGCGGAGTTGAAAAATCTTCTTAAAAATAATCTAAATTGGTCGCTTGAAACCCGGTTTCTGTCACGCTTTCTAATTGAAAATCACCCTAATGTTACTAAAGAAAAACAAGTAGAAGTATTACAAAAATATAAAGACCGCGCGCATGATTTAGTAAATGGACTGCTGCAAGAGATCAAAGATTAATGCAGCAAATACGATGTAAGATGAGTTTTGATCGCATCACCTTGCTGCAAATATGATGCAAAAATAGATGTGAGTGAGCGCAAAAAGCAGGAATAGCACGGATTTTAAGCAAATAAGAGTAAATGAATATTTAAAAAGGGGTGATGCAAGATGGCATCACCGTTATGAATTTTATGTCGTTTTGAATGTAGAACTGTCTTTTGTTATTTTTAACATCAACTCTTTGTTTGTGAAAGATTTTTTGATTTGCAACACACGTTGCGACGTGTGTGGTCAAAATCTTCATTCAACTCACTATGGTCTATTCCTAAAAATACGTGATCAACTTATTAATCAGCAAGTAAACATTTTATATTTTTACTGTTTCTTGCCTAATTTTTTAGGCAAGATCGATCTATTTAGACAATTTCACAACTTTTAAAAAGGAGCAATATTTATGTCAATCATCAAGCCAAAACCCAAGCAAGAACGTACACAAGTTCGTATACAAATAGATGCACATATTTTATCAGATATTACACGTTATTGTGATTATGCCGGATTTAAAAAACAGGATGAATTTTTTGAAGAAGCGGCATGTCATATTTTGTCAAAAGACAAAGATTTTAAAGAATGGAAAGAAGCCAAGACTCAGCTAACAAATGTCGAATAATTTTGATAGTAGAAATTTGCAGGGGATTATTATCTAATTTCCTTAAAATTATCTTAAAACAACAGATCTACTCTATTGAGATAGCAGCGATTTTTACATAGCGTTTACTGAGTGGTTTTCTGACCCAAGCAATAGGTGCCACACTAAATAATTTAACATCGTTTATAACAGAATCACTGAGTTCTAACTCTGGACTGGTACAGGTTAACGTATAGTAATCTGTTTTGCTTCCCGCTTGTAGTTTCCGTGTTAAAAGCAAGCCTTCATACGTTTGAACGATGCACAGCTGATTAATGGCTTGATTAATTTCCTTACCTGTATAACGTATGCCTGCTACATAATCACCTATGCCAAGAAACGGATTTAAACCGTTATCTCTCACGATAGCATCCAATGTATCGCCATAGACCGCTTTAAAAAAACGAAGCTCTTTTTCGATGGCCTCTTCATCTGTTGAGACAGGCCGTTGGGTGGTAGCGGTATTAGGTAAATCAAGAGAAAAACGACCGTGATTATAAAGCTCAACCGGAGGACTACCTACACCGTAAAGTAACCATTGTAAGCTACACTCAATATTTTCTTTTTCTAAGGCTTGAATAAATTTCTTAGCTCCTTTTTCTGTTAGGCCACCGTATCGGCCGTCTTCCCAATTTTGAAGTGCTGATTTAGATAACAGGTCTGTATGCCTATTGGCTAAGGCATTCCTGGAAAGATGAAGAAGTTCTGTTCGAATGTAATAGAGGCGTTTGCCTCTTTCTGCAGCCGAATGGGGATCATTTGGTTTATTTTCTTCCATAATTATTCTTTTGTGAGATATTTATTACAAAATTACACTGTATAGGCTTACATTAATTAAGCGAAAAAATGTCTATCATAAACATAATATCGCTTAATCAGTAGTGGCAGCTTATTGCTCACACACATGTTTAAGCACATTAATTTTAACAAATTTTTCATCAAGATGTAAGCGAGAAAACTCAATGTGGATCCCCAACAGAAATAAAAATATCAATCACTTTGTAGAAAAATTTCTTGATCAACTCGAAGTCAAAGTACCTACACCAAGACAAGTCGCATTAGTGAAATCTCTTTTGACGAACGTCGGTGTCATCTTGCTGGAGTTTTCTTTTGCGCGACAACTGACCCCGCAAGAAACAGCGTGTTTATTTTGGGTAGCCCGCGGTAAGACAAGTAAGCAAATTGGGAAAATACTGGATGTTCACCCCACTACAATTAAAACGTATTTCCAGCGTATCAAGCAAAAATTAAATTGTACGAGCATGGAGCAAGCTGTTTTTGAAGGTATCCGTTATTGTTATCTCATCCCTAAATGGAACAAAAAATAATAATAAAAAGCCATTTGTCGTCCAAAGAACGACAAAATTGGCCTATTTGGGAGGACAGACATGCAAAAAGAAATAGGAGACAATAGCGCGACTTTTTAAAATGTTGATAAGGAAACAAAAAGATGATTGTAGTGAGTTCCCATAACAAGAAAAACAAAGCAAACATACAAGCGATTACTCCAAAAGTGTTATTAGTAGAAGATGAGCCGATTCTTCAGCAGGTACATTTTTTAATGCTTAAAGCGCTAGGTTGCTGTGTGAATGTGGTGGAGACGGGTGCACGGGCTCTTGCAAGCGCTGTTTGTCATTACGACATTATTTTTATGGATGTAGGGCTGCCTGATTTAAGAGGTCCAGAAGTGACAGCTAAGATTCGTGAAAGTAATTTTATAACAAATAAGACGCCTATTATTATGTTAACTGCTTATCCTAAAAGCGAAATTGAAGAGGAATGTTTTTCCGCTGGCGCAAACAAGATATTGAACAAGCCAGTTACGTCAGAAGAGTTTAGAAAAGTTTTAAAACAGTACCATCACCTTTTTTATCTGAGAGATAACCCAGTTTGATTAGTCAGTGATAAATCATTTTTAAGATTTATATAAAAATATTAACTTTATTAAAGTTGAAAAGAACAATGCATGATGCAAAAAATTCACCTCAGGATGAGCAATTTTATACATTAGCAGGGTAGTTGTGTTCAGCCGAAATAATATTTCATGCTTTTACAAGGAAAATAAGATTCACAAGATGACTCAAAACAGAAGAGACAGCTTTTTAAATTCTTATTCAAGGATTAAAAAAAATTTCAGCAAATGCCCTAACAAGGAAACATAAATGAACATACGAAAACAAGACATTTTTATTAATATCTCTTTATCAATTATGAGTGCGTTGAATGAATATTTTGTGCATGCTGAAAAAAGCGATGCTCTCTTTCCCGCAACTGACCCTAATTATCTTCCCCTAACAGGTGAGAAAAATCTCTCGAGTATCCCGATGAAAGAAAAAAACCATTCAATGAATGATGATCAGTCTATCTCGTCTCAAAAAGCAAACATCGATGCTCTTAAAAAGATTTTACTGTTAGCTAAGCCTTTATTTCTACAAGATGGTCATGTATTTCTACATTGGATGACGCAATGTATTGCGACGTGGACTTATTTATCTGGTAATAAAAGCGATGAAAGGAAGATTTCAGAAAAAATCTGACCGATTTTTCCCCCGTAAAAAGTAAATTACTAAATAATTCGATGCTATAAGCGTATCATGCAGCCCTTATTTTTAAAAATAAGGGCTGACATTGACAATTAATGACACATCTCAAACAATTGTTGTAGCATTTTTCTGATATCCTTTTCTTTTCCAGCATCATTTGTTCCGTATGATTTCAATATACAGACGAGCGCTTGCACAAAGTTATCGTAATATAAGGGAAACCCAAGCTGCTGAAAAGGACGGATAGCCGTACAAATGATCTCAGCCATTGCGATAGATAGCCGCTGTAACTCATTAGGATATTCGATAAAATTATGATAGCGCAAAAAAGTAACAAAATGCGGTTTGCATGACTTAATTTTGTTACCCTCTGCTAAAATTGCTGTAAACCCCAGTCCCATCAATGTTGCAAGATTACGCAAATAATCTGCATAAGGATGGTCTTCTGGAGAGAAATCACAACGTTCTTGAAGAGATGTTGCAATAAGGTAAGCAATTCCTGAAACAGGATTGCTCAAAGAGGATGAAGTAGCTAATATACCGTTAGCCATAATAACTCCTTTCTCGAGTTGTTGTGGTTAGCACGGGCTTTGTGTTTCAGCACTTAGCTCGTGCGCTTAATAAACCAGAGGAACAGTGACCTAAACAGCGTGCTTGTTCGTCTGGTTTTCCCTTTTTACGGATTAATCATCCATAAAAAACCTTTTCATAATGGCTTGTGGCTGAGCAAATGTCAAGCCTGATCAAAACGAAGAAAAATAGAATGATTTTTTTATATTTTTACGATTTTTCTTAACTTCAAGATCAATTTTATTTTCAGAACTTGAGTAAACTTTTGTGAGTATTTTAGAGTGCATATCTACCATATAATCAAGCGTGTCTCGACTCGTTTGCCATAGAGAACAAATTAATGCTGTGTAGCGATGTGATGTTTTCAATTCTCTCAGTCTGTTTGCCGAACAACGATGAACATACTTGGCTAAGCTGCGCTGATAATTGTTATTGATCCATGTAATATCGATTTCTAAAATTTTTGTCTTTTTAATAATGGTCAATTTCCTGGCTAGCGCCAACATGGATTTAGGGGATGGACTAGAAGGCGGGGACTTTAGATATTGCAGTTTAGATGAACGATTTTCAACTTGTATTAATTGATCTAATTTTTCTTTAATACTGTCATTGAGTAATGTCATTAATCGATTAAAAATATATCGACGAGACTTTTCCCGCTGAGTAACAATTAGCCGTTCTAATGTATCATTGCTTGGATATAATATTTTATTCGTTTTTAAAAACTGTTTTGCCTCCACAAGCAACAGAGTACCCTGTACAAAATCGTACTTTCGGAATTTTAGGCGAGCCTCGTGTGAATGTTTTACAGTTAAATCTTGCTTTGGATGATATGAATCATAATTAGGATGTTGAATATGCATAAACTACTTTCAGTTGCAGTAATCACTTCTGTTTTGTTACCAAGGTTCGCATTCGCTGATACTCATCCATCAACAGTTCCTGTCAAACCACTTGAATTAAACATCCCACCGGCATTTAATTTTTCTGGATATATAGATGGTTCTTACAGTAAGTTGCTTAGAAATCAATTTACTAGCGGAACATTTGATCGCGCATTTGATGTTGTGCCTAATGGATTTACATTGCATCAAGCAGCTGTAACGCTCGCATACCAACCGCAGGGCTTTGGAGGATTGTTAAATCTAATTGCAGGACAAGATGCTCAATTCCTCGCACCTTATGGTTTCAAACCGACGACAGAGTTTGATTCAGAAACATTTGCAGCCGATTTTACACAAGCCTATATACAATATGCTAAAACACCCGCAACATTAATGGTGGGGAGGTTTGTCTCTACGAATGGAAATGAATCTCTAAACCCCACTCTGGATACCAACTTTTCTCGTTCCATTCTTTATTACATGACTCCTTATACGTTTACGGGTATCCGAGGTTTATATAATCCTTCTGATAAATTCAGCGTGATTGCAGGCATCAATAATGGTCCAGATACTATTCGTGACTGGAGCCATCGAAAAACGATTGAGCTTGGGTTTACCTATGCTCCACATCCAATATTTTCTCTTGCAGTGATGGGTTATAACGGACAGGAACGTGCGACCTTTGGCACTGATTTTGGCCCATGTGGTAGGAGGACACTGATTGATTTAGTAGGCACTTTGAATGTCACGGATAAATTAAGTTTTGTCGCTAATTATGATTATGCTTGGCAAACCAAAGCCGCGCTTCCCGACGGCTCTTTGAGTAAAGCAGTATGGCAAGGCATAGCAGGTTATGTGAATTATAAATTCACAGATAAATGGTTGATCTCATTGTGTGGAGAAGTGTTTGATGATTCCAACGGATATCGTACTGGAGTACGACAAAATTGGCGTGAAGCAACATTGACGATTGGATATCTCCCCATTAAAAATCTCCAAGTCCATGCTGAAATACGTAGAGACTTTTCTAATGTTAACTCGTTTACAAATGCGAATAGTGTGACCACCAGTAACAATAATCGATCCTATGCGTTAGAGGCTTTTTATAAATTTGCTTAATATCATTTCACAATACCTTGTCTTCTTTTGAACTAGCGGACATGATTTCCAAAAAAATGCGATAAGCATTTTAAATAAGACCCTAGGAAAATGACTATATTCTGAGGTACAATGCGGCGGTAAAAAATAATTACAATGAAATGAATAGATAAGGCCTTTGCATGTTGATAGACACCGCATTATTGTCGCGTGTTCAATTTGCTTTCACAATCAGTTTTCATATTATATTTCCAGCTTTTAGCATTGGGTTAGCGTTATTTATTGCAAGCATGGAAACCATTTGGCTAAAAACCAAAAATCCGCTTTATCTGACAATTTGTAAATTTTGGACAAAAGTATTTGCATTAACATTTGGCATGGGTGTTGTATCAGGCGTTGTTATGGAGTTTCAGCTTGGAACAAACTGGGCTGGCTTTACTCAAGCAATTGGTGGTGTGTTAGGCCCATTATTTACTTATGAAGTGATGACCGCCTTCTTCATTGAAGCTGGATTTTTAGGCGTCATGTTATTTGGCTGGGACCGTGTCGGGCCTAGATTGCATTATTTAGCTACTTTATTAGTGGTAATAGGCACAACATTATCTGCCTATTGGATTATGTCGGCGAATACATGGATGCAGCATCCTATCGGCTATAAACAGGCTGGGAATTTTTTCAAAGTTGCAAATTGGCTACAAGTTGTATTTAATCCAGCGACCTTTCCTCGTTTTATTCATATGTTACTCGCTTCTTATATTTCAGCTGGATTTGTTATTTGTAGTGTTTCTGCTTATTATCTGCTCCAAAAAAAATTCATTCCTTTCGCTAAAACTTGCTTTTCTTTTACATGGGCTGTGTTACTCATCTTTATTCCTTTGCAAATTTATTTTGGCGATGCGACGGGTATAGAAGTTTATACTAATCAACCTTTAAAAACTGCAGCGATGGAGGGCGTATGGGAAACACAAGCGGGAGCACCACTGCTATTATTTGCTCTTCCTAACCAAGATAAACAGATGAATAAATGGGAAATAGGCATTCCTCACGGCGCAGCGTTATTGAATACTCATCAATGGAACGGCGTGTTAACAGGATTAAAAGCAGTCCCTATTCAAGACCAACCTTCTGTTTGGCCAGTTTTCTTTTGTTTTCGGATCATGGTAGGCATTGGTATGCTCATGCTTTTATTGTCTTTCTTTGCTTTTTACTTACGTTGTAGAAAACGACTTTATGATAGCCGTTGGTTTTTAATAAGTTCAATATTATCAGCGCCGTTAGGATTTATCGCTTTATGGTGCGGCTGGATCACTGCAGAAATGGGTCGTCAACCCTGGATAGTTTATGGCTTAATTAAAACAGCAAATGCTGTGTCAAAAGTTTCTTTACACGATGTGATTATTTCTTTCGTACTTATTTTTATTGTCTATGGCATTATTTTTGGTTATTTCTATTTTTATTTTTTACACAAGACTTTGCATAAAGGCCCTGAAGAAAAAGAAATTTCCCATCAACCATTTCAATACATGCCATCTTCTTTTTCGGAGCACCTGTGATGAATGTTCTCGCATTATTTTGGTATGGAGTGATTGCTTTTGGCGTTATCATGTACGTTATTTTAGGCGGTTTTGATTTAGGGATCGGCATGATGTCGATTTTTTTCAAAGACGAAAAAGAACGTGATCTATTGGTCAGTGTTATTTTACCCGTATGGGATGGGAACCAAACATGGCTAGTATTCGGAGGAGCTGCTCTATATGGTGCTTTTCCAATCGCATTTAGCGCCATATTGCCTTTAATGTATATTCCATTGTTGATCATGGTTATTGCATTATTATTTCGCGGTGTTTCATTTGAGTTTCGCCTAAAAGCCATCAAAACCAAACGTTTTTGGGAAATCTGTATCTGCGTAGGCTCTTTGTTTGCAACCGTTTCGCAAGGCTTAATTCTTGGCACCTTTGTAGAGGGTTTCAATCTATCTAATAATGCAAATACCAACCAATGGCTAAATTCTTTTGGTATTGCTTGTGCTATCGCATTGATTGGAGGTTATATTTTATTAGGCACCAATTTTTTAATTATAAAAACGACTGGTAAATTACAAGAAAAAAGTTATGCATTATCAGGGAAAGTCCAATATTTTATTCTTATTGGATTTATTATGGTAAGTGTTTGGTCGCCTTTTTTAGATCCGGACATTATGTCACGTTGGTTTGATCCACATAACATGCCCTATTTAGCTATTTTGCCTCTTTTAACATTATTGTTATTAATTACACATCGCTTTGCGCTTAAACTAAAACATGAATATTTGCCATTCTGGAGTGCCATTGGAATGTTTTTGATGTGTTATATCGGTTTTATTATCAGCAGTTACCCCTATATCGTTCCTAGGGAAATTACTTATGCAAAAGCAGCTGCCGATAAATCTTCGCTTTTATTTATGTTAGTAGGTGTCTGCATAATGTTCCCGCCGTTACTTTATTATACTTATTATTCCTATAAAATATTCCGAGGTAAAGTCACTCGGATCGAGTACTAATGATGAAGAAAAAAATACTTTGGTTTATCAGTCTTTATTTTCTTTCCATTACAATATTTCTTTTGGCCCATGGTATCTTTAGGCTGATTATTTCTCAATTGCAGTAATAGGGTATCAACAAGATTTATCCTATCGTCTGACATGTATATGTTTTTTAATTTTTTCCTGATATACGGCCGGTAATTTACATTACCGGCCATGCTAATAAGCTCATTCGGATATGTCAGAATGTCCAATATTATAAATTTTATTTATTAACTTGCTTTTCAATTGTTCCGTAATGTGAGTTTGACGGGTTATAAGATGGCTCAGGTGTAAAAATTTCATCATTCTTCGCCAGTTTTTCAATTTTTTCTATTTTAAAATTTCGCCAACCAGGGATTTTATCAGATTTACTACCGCCGTTGATAAGATATCCATGTAATTGCTGAGAAGAACCAAATTTTCCATAATGATGTGGTTCTACAGTTCTTCTGTAACCACTATATACAAATGTGATAGTCTTTTTTTCAGATATTGCGTCATCAATAATTTTTTCTGTATTCATGATAATACCTCGTTAAATTGATTTGTATGTCATTAAAAATAGTCATTGATTTGATAGAAGGGATGTAGCTTTGTTAGAGATTTCATTTTTTATCTTAATCTCTACTAGTATAGTGCAAATATTGCACAATTACCAGTTTTTAAGAAAATATATTTTTCATCTCTCCTAAAGCGATAGTTTACTTTTTGATGTGTGCTTGTAATTCTCGGAAACTACTATGAAATTGCTGGCTACTAAACCACTTGTAAAAGCCAGCTCACTTTATTGAGCTTCAATTAATGTCTAAATAACATATACTTAGAACATGAAAAATAGACGCATTCTACGGAGTAAGCCGATATTCGTTCAAAATGACCTATAAGCTAAATCGCGCGCTAGCCTTCAATCTCTTGTCCTAGTTTTTTATCAGGCCAAAGCTCTTTTTCTTTTGTTGAGATAATTGTAAAAAGAAGGCCTGCTGATATCATAAATTTTGCAAATCTCAGCCACTGTATTTTTCTGTTCATCATATATTTCAATCATGCGTTTAATCTGACGACTATCAAGTAATGGCGGTCTTCCGCCAATACGACCGCGCGCTCTTGCTGCTTTAAGACCGGCTTCTGTTCTTTCACAAATAAGGTCACGCTCAAATTTATGTTATGCGATATCATGGGATCAATCAAAAATGGTGCGAACTCTTCTCCAGGTCGGTGCAAACCCAAATTTAAATAATCCATATATGATGGCTGGTTCGCCATTAATTCTTGCTGTACAGAAACGAAAGAGTCATCCTGCTATACTTAAATTCTTACGTGATTATACTCCATGTATAGATATCTATGTCGGACATATAAGATGTTTAAAAGTAAGACGTTTCGCATTTTATACTGCTTTTTCATATGCTGAGGGTGATGCCCAGTTTATTTTAAGCTTATTAGTTCTTAATCCTGCGCTTACTATGCTTCAAGAAAAAGAAATAAGCGTAAAAATTGCTGAAGCCTCAAAATTTAAAAAACCGTTCATTGTGAATGACGCACTCTGTAATACTATAGGAAAGTGGTACAGTGAAGCTAATGATCCTAAAAATAAATTAGCCATTGAGCAGGAAGTAAGTCGAAAGTGCTATCATCCAATAGGAAATATAGTTTCATCTTATTTATTTTTTGCTACTAAACCTGTTATGTTAGAAACGCTAGAATATTGTCATTCGACTTACACGTTTATGAGAAAAAAAGAAATATAATAATCGATATCCAAGAGGGTAGTGTAAAGAATTTTTCACTTATTCAGTGCTAAAAATTCAGTATTTTTACCGATAATAAATTAAATATAAAGATATAAAATTGTAACTATCAGACAAACAGTTATCAGTGATACACTAATAAAAAAATGGTTTTTCGCCTTTTTAGACACGTGATTTTTAGCTTTATAAAAATATGCTACATGAAATGATGTTAATAAAAAATTATAAAAAAGTTGCTTTAGATTACTAGCTGTATAAAATGTATATTGTGTTAATAAATATATAATTAAAATATCTATTAGTATATTGTATTGCTTTTATTCTTTTTTATACAGTTAATAGCCTATTTGTAAAAAATTTTTTATAAGGACAACAACATGTATAAAGTATTAAAAAGACCAATTAACTTTATGCTTGAAACATGTCCAAATGTTAGCCAAATATGTGCCCCACTTTTAAATTTGAATATTACATTTTTTAGTTATACAAAAATATATAAAGATGGTTCGCGGATTGATATAAATAATAGTCCTATAGCAGCAAAAAATTATTATGAAAATGAAAGATATATGAAAGCGGTCATGGAATCAGATCCTTTTGCAATAACAGATAAATTTTTATTATGGAGTATTTTTCCTGAAGATAAAGCGATTAAAACATGTCGTGATTATTTTAATATAGATTATGGTATAACCATAGTAGATAAATATGAAGATTTTTGTGAATTATCACATTTTGCGACAACTAGGAACAATTATTCTATTGTAAATTTTTATTTAAATAATTTAGATATTCTTAAAACTTTTATAATTTATTTTAAAGATAAAGCACAAGATTTAATACGTAAGTTTGAAACTAATAAAATTAAAATCATTTCTAACGAAAATGATAATAAAGAAAAAGAAAACAGATTGTACCCAAACTTAAATATCGTTAGTAGTAGCCTAAAGAAAGAGTTTCTAAATAGCTTAGAAATTAATAAGTTTTTTTTAATAAATAACAATAATGAAATTTATTTGACGAAACGAGAAACTGAGTGTTTACATTGGTGTGTACTCGGAAAATCTGCTTCTGAAATAGCAATTCTTTTGAATATCAGCCCTAGGACAGTGGAATCTCATCTCTCTACAGTTAAATTAAAATTGAATTGTACCAAGCAGTCACAATTAGTAAGAAGCTATCATAGAATAGGTATAGAGGATTTTTTTTTATTAAAAAATGTTAGAACCACCTTATAGAAAAATTCAGTGCTATCTTTTATCAAAGAACCCAGAAAGCAAATATAAGATAAACTGTATAAAAATACATCGAAAGCCGTTTTTCTATTTCATCTTAGCAAGGTGGCACAAGTAATTTATGCTGCTAGTTTACAGAAACAAAAAATTATGGCTTAATTTATCTTGTTCGTTCAATGCCATACTATTTCATCTCATTCTTTCTAGCACATTTCGTCATATGCTCTCATTTTACGGAGGTTTCTTATATGTTTAGACAACCTGCTCCTGTTGGTTTAGAAGATTATAATAACACCTTAAGTTCTAGTTTTCCTACCGAAGATATGACCCAAGCAATTAAACAGGGAAATGAGAGTGAATTGGATAGAGTGATTAGCAGCGAACGGAGGAATCAAATTGATCTCAGTTACAAAGATGAGCTGGGTAACACTTTAATGCATATAGCTGTTAGCGCACATGCACCAAAGACAATATTAACTAAACTTGCTAAGTTAGGTTGCCCGCTTAAAGAAAAAAATCTTGCTTTAAAGACGCCTCTTGATTGTAGCAAAGCAGATTGGCAAAAAAGACATTTAGAACAGCTATTAGAGCATGAAGAACAAAAAGTAAAAAGAAAAAAAGAGGAAGAAACAAAAAAACGCATTGACGCTGTAAATGAATCAATTGAACAAGAAATACAAACACAAAAAAGAATTCATCCCGGTATTTATCTTACGCCCAATTTAGCTTTGACTTATGAAGGCAGAAACCCAGCGAAAAAATGTGCTGTTCCTGATCAGTGGGAAGAATTAGATGGTCAAGATAAACAAGCTGTATCATTACATCAGCGTTTAGCAATGACAGAAGCCCTCGTCGTGAGCGAGACAGATGATCTTACTAAATTAAAATCCATTGAATATGTTTCTCTTTCTGATCGTAATTATGCTACAGTAAATGTAGGCTTTATTGTTTCTAATAAGGAACACAAATTCCATAAAGATAAAGATTACAAGAGAATATTTATTACCATACCTGTGGATATAGTCTTTATGTAGATAAATATGAAGATAATGATAAATCTGACGATATGATGGAAGATGATACTGTTGATACATTTAGTGATTTCATTTCAGATCAATCTGATTATGTTAGTGAAGAAGAAATTGATAGAAATTTTTTTACCGATATGGTTGATGATAATAAAGATTATAGTGACAATATGATTTACTCAACTATGAGTTTAAAGATAGTACGGATTTAAAAATCTTGCGACCTTTGCCATTAAGTAATAATAAAGATGATGATACTGCTAAATTAATTCAACAGCGTCTAGAAAATGAATTTAATGAAGAAGTTATACTATACTATTTGCCATTAAGAATTAATGAAAATCACTGGATTGATCTTTATGTTAATCGAACAAATGGAAATCCTATTATTTATTGGATTGACCCATATGGTGGTTTATCTGATACAAGAAAAAATGAAATTATTAATATTTTAAATGATACTGCGATTTTTGATATTACACTAACTAATGATCATATTCATTTTCAGGAAATCCCACTTCAACAGGATGATTTTAATTGCGGTCCTTGGATAGTTGAAATTTTCAGATTTATTCGTATAAATGGTCGACTACCCACTCTACTGGATAATATTAATGATGCTAGAGTTAAACAAGAAAAAACATTAGAAAGAGGTAGAGAAAAAAGTCAATACAGGTCTACTTCGTACGTTGATCGTGTAAAAACAGCAGGTGGTAGCCCATTACATTCACTAAGAACACAAAAAATACTAGAAGCACCAGAAACTCCGACAGTAAAACGTAAAAGCCTTAGCAGTGGCAGTGAATCATCATAAACGCTAAAAATTGAAAGATAAAATTTTTGCGAATTTGATTGCGTTTAATTTGATTTCAAGATGGCCTGCTCACTGCAGTGACAGAATAAAATTTCTTAATCTAGGGTTGACATTTAAGAAAGTATCTTTTTGTCAAATATGTAATAATACTACTTTTGGCAGTTCAGTGGGGTATTTATTTAGAAGATTTAATATGGGTATGTCCTTTGTTGTCAGTAGGGATAAGACCTTGCTTTTTCATCCAAGCTAGCGCATTTGCAAGCCTAGCTTCAGTAAAACGTGAGTTGTTGAAACCCCGATTTTTTAAAACGAATTAACGACAGAAAATTGTGGAGAGCCAAATTTTCTTGCTCATAAGACGCTGTATTTTTTACTCTACCTATATTTTTTTACAGCATTATTTTAAATAGACTTAATTTTAAGAAGAGGCGTAAGATGAGTATGAAATAGACAATTTATATGAAAAATTTTTAGGAGATAATATGTTACCAAAATCAAAAAATAATGATCCTCATACTTATACAAGCAACTCCAGTTTTAATACTGATCAAAAAAATCTTATTACAGGTATTCCTTCGTGGAAAAAGGATATTAATCTTAGCTTTACAGGGATGAATGAGCCAGCTTTAAAATTATTTTCATTTGAAGATGTTGATGATGCAGTAGGAAAAAATGATCATAACATAAAATCAGAGATCCAACGTTTTTCTGATTTGTGCATAGATGGTGATAAGAAGGTAATTTTAAGCGAAAAAAATATTAAATTTATAGAAATACATACCATAGGGGAAAAGAGTAAACAAGAATTAAAAATATTTTTTGTTGAAAAATCTCCAATATTTTTAGAAAAAAGTATTGTAGGTGTATCTGGATATTGTGTTGAACTCCCTAATAATTTTTTAAAAATGGGATTAACTTTGATGAACAAAGATAAAAAATATGAAAAATCTATAGAAGGCAAATATCTTGATAAGAAATATATAGTTGGAGGAATCAGTGGAGGAATTAATTTGTCTAGTAGACAACATGAATGTCTTCATTTTTTAATTAGAGGGAAAACATTGAGAGAAATCTCAAAAATATTAAATATATCTCCCAGAACTGTTGAAATCCACATGGAGAAACTTAAATTAAAATTTAATTGTACAAGCAAATCTGAACTTATTAGTGCAGCTATAGAATATGGTTTTATAAATATTATTCCAGAAAGATTCATTAATCAAAAATTTTTATTAGAAATATAAGAATGGCTTTACGGAATTTTCGACGGTTTTTGGTTATTACACCTATTGTTTGAATCATTCTCATATATTTCTTTTATTCGCATAGCATTACGATGTTATCCTTCAATTTCAAATCTACAATTATTGAAGGAGCTAGAATAACAATAAGTCGTTCGCTCTTAATCCTTGGAATTATGCATGCGTATTCGACATTGTGTGGCGTTGTTTTCTGTAGTAGTAGCACTTGATGTCATGTCTGAAGAAGTCGTGCAAGCATTTACATTTGTCGTAGAGGCATTCTGAATAATACCCGCAGATGACATACTACTAGCCAACGTTCTTATCATTTCGGGAGTAGTAGTTGTCGATGTCACAGAACATGTAGTAGAGATGGACGTTGTTTTGTGCTCGTGTGATAAAGCAACTTGCGCGTTGGGCAGATTTCCATATGTTGGTGACGTTCTATTTGGCAGACTTTGTCCTGAGGGCCAATGACTCACAGTCCCTCTACATTTACTTGGCAGAAGGTTCCCTGCTTGATCAAAGGCAGATTCAAAATTATCCAATGAATGACTAAGACCAAAAGTGTTAATTAAGTCGATTAGAAAAATAAAAAATAATAAAATCAGTTGTTGGTGTTGAGCCGCTTGTGAAGTTATTTCATTTAACGCTTGTAATGTCACTGTACTATGAGTGGATTCTTGCAAAGTATGACTAACAAATGCTGTTAATACCGAAGGGTCACTACCTACATCAAGATAGTAAATTCTACCCGTTTGTTCCGTTACAGTATTCACAAGATTTGGGTGAGCGAGATAGTTAGTTACATTATGGCTATTATCTGGCAATTGCGAGTAGAATGTCTCTAGAATAATTTTAGCACCCAAGCTATCAAAGGTTACAGCTGGCACGCGAAGAACAGCTGCACTGTAAGCAGCAAGGAATCCACCCAGAGAATGCCCTGTCATTGAAATTGATGATGCATTGTGTTGAGCGCAAACGTTCTCAACAAAATTTCTACATGGGGTTAGAATAATGTCTGGATTTTGACCAGCAATTATTAAAAAATCAACGCCTATATTTAGTTTACTCTCACGAATAGTACCACGATGAGCAATAACAATTTCATTTCTTTTTTTTAAAGCGATACCAAAATAATCTGCTTCTGATCCTAATCCCATGTGTCTTGATGTTTGTAGTAACCTCCATCCCGGCAAGCCTTGATCTTTCATCTCTTGGTTAATGAAATTCGCTTGTATAGGTTCGTTACCCAATTTATAGGCTAACTTACTCATTAAAAGGTACTCACGATCAGTTGGCATATTCTTAATCCTATCTGCAAAGTAAATTTATGTTAAGTGAAGCAGGAAAATTTTTTAGATTATTTTTTTCTTAAAAAATTTAAGATAACATTCTTCTTCGACGAGTGTGAATAAAGATCTTTAAATGTTAATCTTAATTAAAAATCTGTCAACTAGAAATGTGAATCACTTGTTAGTGATGTTTTCTATTTTTGATATTCCAATTTCGAGATAGCAGACGTGCCATTACTACTAAATAATAACGTTATAAATAGTCAGCCATTACAACCAAATGTAAGCAAAGAGCTAATTGACTAGCATAGTAAATTATAAGTTACCATGTTAGTAGTTGCTAAAATTTAACTTTCATTACTTGATTATCCCCTTTCCCTTAATCAATCCCTTTAAAACATAGAGTTGATATTCGATATGATAATCCCTTCATTATTCTTGATAACACGGCTATTTTTTAGCTTTTGTTTCTTTCTAGCGTGCTATTATTTCGAGTATCGCAGGCGGAAAACTCTGTATTGAGAGATATTAGCAATAGGAAGAAAGTGATTAGTCTTATTTGCAAGGATATTTTTTGTATAACAATCTGCAAACATTAAGTTCCAATGAACTTGAAGCCGCTATCTATAAGGTCTCCAGTGCAAGAACCCCCAAAACTGTCGAATCTGAGTTAAGCCGCCTCCCAGAAGTGCTGTTTTAAGTGTATCTCAAGCACTCGAGCCATTTTATCGACATCAATATCCCCGTTGCTTTTATAAAAACTATACC
>JBGAPT010000045.1:0-16306 GCA_044221135.1 Gammaproteobacteria bacterium | reverse complement strand
TGCACTTCGTTTGTGAAGTCATAGGACCCATCTTGCAAATATCTCCAAACAATAATTAGTACAATTGAAATTGAATTATCAAGAAATAAGGTAGTTAAGGAGACAAGTCATAATGGGTCCCCGCCTTCGCGGGGATGACATATAGGGGAAGCGGGGATGACACACATAGGGGAAGCGGAGATGACACATAGGGGAAGTGGAGATGACACACAGTAGAAAATTTCGTGAGGATATACATCAGATGGCGAGCGAAGCGAAACAATGACGATCGGCGATTTTAGTAAGCTTAGTATATACAAAATATTATAATAAACCCCTGTTTTCAATCTGTCGCGGATGGTTCTTGTTGCGTGCATGTATGTCTTCTCTCTTTTTTCCTGCAGGAAAAAAGGGACCAAAAATAGTTGGAGTAAACAAACGATATCTATTCAAGCCAAGAACAACACGATTAAAAATTCTATCGTTTATTTGTTTGATTCTCAAATTCCAGTCGGGGTGGTTTTCAAAAAATGAAGAAGGAGAAGATCTTCGTTTTACGCGTGCGACTGGATGTTTTTTTTCAGAAGTGGAGGGTTCTTTAGGTTCTGTTTTTAGTTTTTTTTCTTTTTCTGCTATGGAAGATCCTGTAGGTTCTGCGCTTAATTCTCTTTCTGTTACTTTGTCTGCTGTGGAAGATCCTCTAGATTCTTCTGCTGTGGAAGGTCTTACAGGTTCTTCTCCTAGTTCTCTTTTTACCGCTTTTTTTAATTTTAATAATTGAAAATTACTTTCCATTTCAACATATTCTTGTTTAGGCAAGATCCCCAAAAGATCAGAAACAGCTGTTTTACGAGTTACATAAGCATTATAAGCAGATTTTGCTACATAAACTAATAGGATAGCCTGACCCCAAACAGGTAACGTAATTCCAAAGAATAGGCTCACGTTAGCTATCGTAAAAATACCATTGCCAGCTCTTAATGTCGTCAAAACAAACAATAAACTTTCTCTTAGGTATTCTTTCCAAGCAGGTGTTAACAATTCCTGATAACGCTTATTCATTTTTTCAAAAACCTCACTATCAATCTCTTCTTTTTTTAGCAATTCTGTCATATCCTCATTGAATAAAGTGAGTTGTTCTTTTTTTATTTTTATATCATCGGGAGCGGATTCAGAAGAAAAGCCAAGAGCTTGCTTATAAACAGGGAGCATCAGGGCAAAATTCACTATTGCATCAAAGATAGCGAAAACAATAGCAAATGAATAAATAAATATTATTTCTAAATTAGTAAGATTTTCTAATGTAATAAAAAATGATATAGCCTTATTCAATAGAGCATACATCGATAAAAAACCATTTAGTAAAGGGATTACACCTTCGCTGATAGTCATCCAACTTAAAGATATGCTATCTGTGTATGAAGCTTCTTTAGGAGTAGGCAATAATCCAGAAATAGCTTTCTCAATTTCCTCACTGGTATTCAATCTGGCTGGCGTATGACTGTCTGGGTCAATGTAAGGATTTAGTTTTTGAAAATTTTCTTTTAGATCAACAAAATTTTGTTTGGGTAAGGGACATGCATGATCCGAAATGGCTGATTTACGCGTTAGATATCCGCTTATCGCATAAGAAATTAACAAAGTAACGCATATAATACTCAGGCTCAAAGAAACAGTAGAAAATAAGACGAATGATCCTCCCCACACTAATTGATAAAATTTTAGTAATGGAAGATAACCACCGCCCACGCGTAAAAACATAAAAACGGAAAGTAATGCCCACTTATAAAAATTCGCTTTGGAGGTGGCATTCTCTTCTTCCTCCATCATTTCATCATAATTTTTTTTCAAATTTGCAAAATGTGATGAACGAGAAAATTTTTTTAATTTTTCTTGTTCTAATTCTGATAAATTCGTCACATTTTTATTTAAAAAATTTAATTTTTCTCTTTTTGTTTTGGCATCATCTACGATAACGGGAGAAGGAACACCCACAGCGGTCTTATAAGTATTAAACATAAGCAAGTAATGCACTAATGAATCGATACTGACAAGAATGGCAGCAAGCAGACAAACGATCCATACAGACGGGTCTAGATGCAAAAAACTTGAGAAATCAGTGAGCAATAAACTGACCCCTACAAAATTACCCACTCCAGGCAGACCAATTTCGCTGAAAAAAACATCTATTTTTTTAAGTGAGTCTGTCCATGAAGTATCAGGCATTTGTTCAGGTACGTCGATACCATGTTTATTAGGTAATGATTGAATTTTTGAAGATAAACCGTTACCTGTTTTTGCACTTGACATCATCAGTGTTACCTCCCAGTGTCTGTTATTCACATCTGATTGAGTGAGAATGACACGGTGTAATCAATTAAAAGACTAACACTATTTTTTATTATTAAACTTATCTGATTTTATAATATTAATGAATGCAAAATAATTCACTGCCGCCGAGGACACTAAAGCTAATGGCATTAAATAATGATACGCAATGGCTTGAATGAAGGGTAATTTGAAAAAGTCAGGAATCATATTTTTCGGATCATAAAAATCATATACCATCCTTGAGAAGGCTGTGCCAGATAATAAGACAAAAATAATGAGCAATAGATCGTATATGCGAATATGCTTACTATTGTATTTTAGTTTCACGAAAAAATCATATATTTTTTCAGTGACGATTTCAGTTGAATTTAAATAAAGTGCACCCAGCGGAAGCCACGCGATAATAGCTAAAGTAGATCCTATATAAAGTGCAGCTGCTTGAGAAGAGATATAATTCATTGCAATATGAGCAATACCATTTGTCGTAGCTAAATAAGCAGTTAGGCTTATTAATACACCCACTATTCCACCGATGGCACATATAACCGTTCGAAACCAATTTACTTTTTTACTAGCTTGTTTTTTTTCTAAAAAGTTTTTTATATTTTTTAAAAGATTAACAATGGCTGTAAAATTAATTCCAGTATTAACTATAACTACGATAATACTCGTTATAACATTTAAGCTTATGGGTAAAATGTGGTTATAGCCAAAATAACTGAAAAATCCAGTTGGAATTGCTCCTAAAGTACTCAGCGTAGCAATACCATAAAGATTACCTTTCTGTGTTATTTTAATATTAGATAATGAATAAATGCCTAAAATGGCATTGGCAAGGCTTGCTGATCCGCCTAGCAAACAGCCCACTATAACATACGTAGCATCATTGGGTAAGTTAAATAGTGTTGCAAATTTATAACCATAAGGAAAAGTGGCTAATGAAGCGATAAGAGCAGCAACAACAGTTAAAAAAAATAATAAATTAAAATTCAGCTTCATAAAATTCTCCAGTGAAAAATAAATAGTTTAATAATTGTAGTGAAGAATTCATTTTAGCATTTTAAACTAGAATGCAATGTATTGCTAATGATATCTCACATTAGCTTTGTTTAATTGTACCGCAGCGTGTCTATGGTCTATCATCTGCGCGTATAATAGCGTTATCAGTTGACCTGGCCACAAGTAATGCTAGAATTAGCCGATTTTTTCAATTTATTGACAAATATCAATATAAAATAAAAATATGAGGAGAATGGCAATGCAATCGAGAGTAGATCAACTATTTGATGATTTATTAAAAATACCTGCTAGTACTAAATTATTTCCTACAAGAGCGAATCTTTTGGCTTTAGATAATCAGGTTAGTGATTTATTAAAAGACTATTTTACAATTACAGAACTTCCAACAATAGATGATCTTGATCTTAGCGATTGCATGGAAGAAGAACAAAATACACCGCCGCCTCGCTACTCTGTTTCTGACGCATCATTCGCATTAAGAGTAGTATTGCAATATAGTAGTCAACTTTCTTTTTCTCTTTCATCCAGATACAGTCAATTAGGCGCTGCTTATTATGAACAAGGACTTTCTCAGCAAAGCGATGTTGATCTAGCGGAAGCGATGGTTAATTACAAAATGGCACTGAAAATTAATTTAGCTTGCACAGATGAAGATGAAAAGCGTCTCAAATCTATCGCTAAAATCACCCATCAATTAGGTAAAATCTGTTGTTATTTTAACTTTCTTGATCTTGCACTCTTGTATTATTTAATTGAATTGAAAATAAGAACGGTATTTTTATCTATAACAAAAATTAAAGATGGCCTGATTCCAGTCACTTTTTTTTATTTAGGAAATATCTATAATAAAATGGGTGATCATGAAAAAGCGATTAGATCATATCGTGACGCATTGACTATTACTCAAAATCATTTTGATGAGTCGAGCTGGCTGATTGGTAAAAGTTATTATTGTTTAGCGCTGATTTATCAGCGTATGGGTCAGCTTGATCTACTCGATGCACATAAAAAAATAGACACAGGCGATACAAAAAATATAGAACAGAAATTATATAGTGCGACTTGTCAGTTTAATAGCGCAAATGAATTTTTTATGAAAGCATTCAATTTTTATTCTAAAAATAAAGAAAGTGAAAAAGATTACCAGAATGTACGAACCGCCTGGATTCGCCTACTGGATGATCAAAAAAGTCTAAATAATGTAATGGGGGAATATATATCTAAACAACAAAAATTAATTGAAGAGTCACATCGACAGCAGCAATTAGCTGAAAAATCATTTCGGCAACAACAATTAGCCGAAGCGTCATATCGACAAAAGCAATTGGCTGAATCCAAGAATAAAGAAACACCTTCTTCTTTGCCTCAAGAACGCATGCGCCCTCAGCGTTATCCCACTCAGTTTGTATCAATGCCTTTCCCTCACCTTATGTTTTTTCGGCCACCGATTCCGCCACATCACTTCCCCTATCCTATCAATCATCATCAAAATGAAAAGGGCAAATTTTTTAGCAACCATAGTACTCCTTCTTCTAATCATACTCGTCCTAATCAAGTCATGACACCAAAGCCATCTTTGCCATTAACAAAGACACTTACTTGTCGGCGTGGAGAGGGGAAGTGAAATATTTGCTCTCACCGTGCTATCTCCATTCCCACGCTATCATCCCCGCCCCCACTGTCATCCCCGCCTCACACTGTCATCCCCGCGAAAGCGGGGACCCATCATGACTTGTCTCCTTAACTACCTTCCTTTTTGATCATTCAATTTCAATTGCACTCATTATCGTTTGATAATTTTGCAGGATGGGTCCCCGCCTTCGCGGGGATGACAGTGGTAGCGGGGATGACAGTGGTAGCGAGGAGGACACCCTTCGCGGGGATGACACAATTTTAGTGTTTCATTTCTACTGTGTCATCTCCTCTCTCACAGTGCCATCTCTGCTCTCCTTGTGTCATCCCCGCTTTCCGCTTTGTCAATTCCCGCTCTCTACTCTGTCATCCCCGCGAAAGCGGGGACCCATCATGACTTGTCTTCTTAACTACCTTCTTTTTTGATCATTCAATTTCAATTGTACTCATTATCGTTTGATAATTTTGCAGGATGGGTCCCCGCCTTCGCGGGGATGACAGTGGTAGCGGGGATGACACCCTTCGCGGGGATGACACAATTTTAGTGTTTCATTTCTACTGTGTCATCTCCTCTCTCACAGTGCCATCTCTGCTCTCCTTGTGTCATCCCCGCTTTCCGCTTTGTCAATTGCCGCTCTCTACTTCTGTCATCCCGCGAAAGCGGGACGCCACCATGACTTGTCTTCTTAACTACCTTCTTTTTTGTCATTCAATTTCAATTGTACCATTATCGTTTGATAATTTTGCAGGATGGGTCCCCACCTTCGCGGGGATGACAGTTTGGAGCGGGAGATGACAGTGGGGGGCGGGAATGACAGAGTGAAAGTGGAGATGATACGGTGCCAATGACTAAGACTCTTTATTTTTAACAGAAAGCGTCGACCAATCGAGTGGTTCAAATTTTCCATTTTTTATAATGGTAGGCCAAACAACATGTAATGCCTGATGATGATTGCGATCAAAATTAATGATTTCACCTATACCGATATCGATACTGTTCATATTTTCAAATACATCAATAATACCTTCGCGCGTCAATTTATTTTCCGCTACTGCTTTTTGTAGTCCAAACACAAATAATTTGGCTACCAGATAACCTTCCAATGAAATAAAACCTGGCGATACGCCAGGAAGATATTTTTTTATATCATTACGATACTCACGCACAGCGATTAAATCCGTATTAAAATAGGGAACTACTTGGGTAATAATGACATTATCACTATTCTTATCTAATGCAAGAGACAGAGCAGTGCTGCCGACAAAAGAAACATTAAGGAAAAGTACGTTATGAAATTCTTTACTGGCTAATTCAATAAATTTCGCACTAGGTTCATAAGTACCTACTATAATAATAGCTTTAAGTGGTTTTTTTATTTTTGCTAGTATCTCTGCCAATCCTGCTTCTACATTTTTAGTATTACGTACATAACGACCATAAGGTAATGATTCTGGGTGTGCATAACCCGCCGCTTTCAGCGCTTCCATTGCACCTCGATAACCCGTATCACCGTATGCATCATTTTGCGTAAAAAAAGCCAGTTCGTCTGGCTTAATGCCTATGGACAGTAAATTTTTTATCATGCTCGCCAATTCTTCTTTATAGCTGGCACGAAAATTAATAACATAACGATCGGGCGGTATTTTACGAAGTACATCAGACCCTGAGAATGCGCCAAATAATAATATTTTTTTTTCATTAGCAATAGGAACAGTCAACGCAGCGGTGGGTGCACCCACATTTCCAATGATGGCTATCACTTTATCTTTATCAATTAAGTGACGCATATTACGGCCAGCTAACTCTGGCTCATATCCATCATCTAAAGTAATTAATTGCAGTTTTTTACCATCAATACCGCCAGCTGCATTGATCTTATTAAAATAGATATCTATACCTTGCTTCATACTATTCCCAAGCATTTGAGCAGGGCCGCTTAGCGCAGTAGTCATGCCTATTTTAATAGTGTGTAGATCTGATAACGCGGAATTAGCCAGTGTTGTAGTAGAAAATAATAAACTGACATGACATAAAATGAATATGTATTTTATTTTTATCCAGCAGCTGCTTTTCATCCTGTTCTCCCTGCATTATTTCTACTGATTTGATCTTTTTGCTACGCTCCTCCTCGCAATGACAGCAAGGGATAACACGTTATATCTCAGAATTGATTATACCTTCACGTGCAGTTGCGCTTTTATCAGCAAATAATCCTGCTGCTGTCCCTGCATAAATTATTCCTGCCTTATCAACGTAAACGCTATTCACAAACTTACTATTCAACTGTGTCATATCAAGAGGAGCAAAAGAATATTTTCCTTGAGCATCTTTTTTTCCTACTATCAAACCAGAATTAGAGTTGCTATTCCATTCTGCTATTCCTACATAAATTGTCCCCTCATTCACATAAACACTACTAATCCACTTACCTTCCAACACAGAACGCGTATCCGCATCAGTAAAAGAATAATGGCCATTAGCATCACTTACTTTTCCTATAAATAAGCCATGGCTTGTTCCAGCATATACAACGCCGTTATCAACATAAACACTTACTACCGTATTATCATTTAATCCTGATTCTTTACTAATATGGGTAAAGATCCCGCCCTCACTTGGATATTCATTACCTTTCTTCCCTATAAACAAACCATCCTTCTCTGTTCCCGCATAGATTGTTCCTTGTGTATCAACATACAGACTCGTTACTTTTGGTGCTGGATCACCGCTAAGAGTAGGTAAATTTATTTTTTGAAAGGCATACGTATCCGGTTGACCAAGCCAATGAGTCACTTGCATGATGAATAGACCATGTGCTCCTATGTAAACTTTTCCTTTTCCATCTACATAAACACTATATATCTCATTATCATGATCATTATCCACTCTCACTGACAGCATGTCATCGTAACATGTGAAATGATAATTTCCTGCTGCGTCTTTTTTTCCAATGAGAAATCCATCGGATGTGCCTGCGTAGATTGTTTCATTTTGGTTTGCATCCACAGCAACACTATATACATAACCACTGTTCCTGCCTTCTTCTAACTGCAAATCGTAATGTTCTAGGGGTCGTGCATTTTTTTCTTTAATAAATAAACCATTGTGTGTTGCCACATATATCATTCCCTTTGCGTCTACACCTACACTATCTATATACTCTTTACCTAATCCAGTATCAGCAAACTGGTATTGATGTGCGCTGTTTGTTTTAGCGGGTGATTCTGCAACAGCAATGGTGGAGAAAATAGAGATAGAAAAAATACTCAGTGCATAGAAGAACGTATTCAATAATTTCATAAAAAAACCTTTAAAAATGAATATATTAATGATAAGAGATTAATTTTTGTTTATATTTTAATCTACAATAAGTGATATTGCAAATTTTTTTGCTTAATTAAGAACAACAAAGAAATCGCCTCCAGGCAGGTGGAGATGATTCACTGCTAACCGCCGGTTGTTGTGCTGCCGCTAATTGGTTTAAAAAGGTCTTCGCATGATGGCTAATGGCTTTTGTAGACTGGGCAACAGCTCGTTGCACTGATCGGTCTGGAACATCAATTTCATGCGCGAGAACCATGAAGAACATGGCAGGGTACATGAGAAACATTCCAAGCATCATAGTAGGTGGAAAAAATCCCAAAGTTATTGATGCCACAGTAAAAACAACCATTGCAATCTCCGAAGCTTTACTTGCAATCTCTCTGAAAGTAAGGTTTGTTGATAAGCTCGCTTTTTTATTAATCTTTTCTGCACATTGCAATAGTTGGCCTAATGCAGTGGCGTCTTTTGTATCCTTCATCACAGCTACAAGAGCTTCTGCGAAGTTAGAGAGAAGTACAATATCTTCTTTATTTGTTTTTTCCTCTGATTCTGTCTGACATACAAATCGACTGACGTTTTCATGGAAAGAGCTGCAGTCGGGGATAAAATGATCCATGGAAAATATAATAGCGTCTTGTTGGGCTTTTGTGTTGGGATTAAATTTTGCGTCGTCCGGGATATACTTTGTAAAGGCTGTAGATATAGGTGTCTCAGTCTTCCTCTCTGCGTCAAGACAGCCCACTACTAACTGGTTCATATTTTTAATCAATGTTGTTAGTTGCCGAATTTCTTTTATTTTTTCATTTTGTTCTGCGGGTAGCAAAGTAATTAGCTGGCTTGGTCTTTCTCTTTTCTCGGATAATTTTGTAGCGTTTGTATGAAAGAGGGTGTTAGGTTTGCTTTCTTGTAAAGCGGTTTTATATTCAGTTAGCGCTGTATCTAACTCTTTAATTTTTCCAGAGTTTTCTGCAGTACTCCATTTGTAAGGAGTCTTGTTGTCTCTTCGGAAAAAACTTAACATCTTAGTCTCCAGCACCCTTAAAAATAGTGGTTTTCAGATTGAGACGCACACTATACTGTGAGTCTCAATAAGCTGTAAAGGAAATTATTTGATTCGATGCTACTTCATGAGCCTTTTCCCCTGTAGGGGTTTTACTGAATAATCCATTTTTACGCGAGGCTGCTTCGGTGAGCCCCTTCCCCCGCAGGGGAAAAGGCCCACTGTAGCAGTCTCGCGTAAAAACGAATTATTCAAGAAATATATTTCGCAATCTTTTCCAAGAGACGGACAAAATCAATAGGCTTGGTATCATAATCATCACAACCTGCTTGTTCTGCTTTTTCACGATCGCCAACCATGGCATGTGCGGTTAAAGCAATAATAGGGATTGCACTTGTTTTTGCATCCGCTTTTAATTTCGCTGTGGCTGTCCATCCATCTATCACAGGTAAACTCATATCCATTAAAATTAAAGCGGGCAATTCAGATTGCGCCAAGTCGATCGCTTGTTGACCGTCCGTTGCAGTAATGACTGTAAATCCTTTACGATCTAAACGTCGTGATAACATATCAAGATTCAGTGGATTATCTTCTACTAATAAAATTTTAGCACCCATTTTATTATCTCCTATCCTGAGTTAAATTTCAGGAGTTTCCGCTCAAAAACGCGGAAACTCCTTTCTTGTTTATATGCTGCGCATAAGCAAAGCTTATGCTTGCACTTAAGGGGGAGAATCGCGATTCTCCCCGCTTTAAGAATCTCCCATCGCGTAGTGTCAGTGGGAACCGCTGGTTAAATTTTTAATTTGATCGTAAATAACGTCTATTAATTTTTTATGCGTAAAAGTTCCTTTTTGCAGCAATGTCTTGGTATATTTTGCAAGCATGGTACGTTCTTCAGCATTCAACTCTTTAGCGGTGATGACAATAACAGGAATGTGCCGCCATATTTCATTTTTCTGTAATTCATTAATGACAGCGAACCCGTCCATTTCTGGCATTAAAAGATCTAATAAAATAATAGAAGGTTTTAAAAAATTAAGTTTTTCTATTCCGTCTCGACCATTCACAGCCGTCACATAGTCCCACCCTGCTTTTTCAACCATTTTAGACATCAGATCACGCGCAATAGGATCATCATCAACAATTAAAATAGTATTTGATTCTTGATTAGGAGGTAACAATTGCTTAATTTTGTCTATCAGCACGTTATTACTCACAGGCTTATGAATATAATCGATTGCACCCAGCGCAAATCCCAATTCTTTTTCATCAATCAGGGAGACGATAATAACAGGGATAGCAGAGAGGTTCGTATCAGCTTTCAAAGCAGCCAATGTAGACCAGCCATCCATAATAGGCATCACAATATCCAATACAATCACATCGGGCTTGTTTGTTGCTGCCATAGCCAAGCCTTCTTTTCCATTAAAAGCATGCATGACAGTATGTCCTGATTGCTCAAGAAGTGCTTGCATTTCTTTATGAAAAGCAATGTCATCATCAACAATCAAAACAATTTTATGTGTTTGGTTTTTGAGTAATTTTACAGATTCTACCTGTGATGCAAGCGTTTCTTTTTGAAAACCCGCCAAACTGACTTTAGGTAAAAGTATAGTAAAAGTAGATCCTTTTTCATGTTCGCTTTTTACTGCTATAGATCCGCCCAGCATTTCAGAAAATTGTTTTGTCAAAAAAAGTCCTAGCCCCGTGCCGCCATACTTTCGAGTCGTGCTGGCATCTGCTTGAGTAAATGCTTGAAATAGTTTTTTTAATTTATCTTCAGGTATACCTGTGCCTGTGTCACTCACAGAAAACTGGATGAATTCTTTATTATTTTTCAGTAATGATAGGATATCGAGTTTAACACAGCCATTGGATGTAAATTTTGATGCGTTACTCAACAGGTTCAACAAGCATTGCCGCACTCTGACCACATCTGTATGCATCATATCCACATCAGGTGCTATTGTTAGCTGGAAAGTATTTTTATTTTTTTCTATGAGTGGAGTAATAATGGATTTTAAGTCATTAATAAGGTCAATGACTTTAACGTCTTCAAGAAAAATATTAATTTTTCCTGCTTCAATTTTAGATAAATCAAGCACATCATTGATTAATGTTAAAAGATGTTTAGCAGAACTGGTGATTTTTCCCAAGTCGGAGACATACATTTCATGCCCAGCATCATGCACATCATCTTGCAACATTTCACTATAACCTATAATGGCATTGAGTGGCGTGCGTAATTCATGACTCATATTGGCTACAAATTCAGATTTTATTTTGTTAGCTGACTCTGCTTCTTCTTTTGCATTTTTTAATTCACTCACCACATTTTCAAGGCTTTTATTTGCAGTGCTCAATTCATGTGTTTTTAATGTTACCAATTCCTGTAAATGTTTTTGAGCATAGTCCAGATTAGAAGTCATTGTATTAAATGTCGTAATCACTTCATTTAAATCTTGATAAGATGTCATTTCTAAACGATATTCTAATCCACCTTCTTCATAAGCTATTTTCTTCATTGCCTTGGTTAACATATTCAATGATCGTGTGATAGTCCGCGTTAAATAATATCCTACGATCATCATAAATAATAAAACAAAAGCGACTATCACAATAATAGTCTGACGATTTTTTTTAGCAATCTGTTGCGCAGTTATAATCAGCTTTTTGCTTAATGTGGTTGCAACATTGTCGATCAAGGTAAATTGTGTTGTTATGCCTGTCACATAATCTTCTACTTGAACAATTGTATCGTAAAGAACAGTGGTTGCTTTATTAAAATTTTGCCGTAACTCAATGATGTTGTCTGGTTTTTCATTTACCTGACTTGCGACGATATTAAAATTCTTTTCAATTTCCTCTGCAGTTAAAAGTAACTCGGGTGTATTTTTTAATTGCTCTTTAAATTCACGTAAATCCTGATGGGTTAGCTGAATCAGTTGAAGAATTTCATTTTCTTTCAAACTCATGATTGCATCAGGATCCGATTCTTCAGAGACTTGGCGCATTAATGTCGTTAACGTGGCAAAGTCCGTATTTAGTTTTTCACTGATTCGTTGTGCATTGACAAGAGAGCGCTCTACTAATTGATTCACGGCGGCCTTGAATGCCTCTCGCTTGGGTTTTGTGCTCATTAAATCAGGAAGCGATAATTGCTCTTTTACACCCCGTATAATTTTAATATTTTTCAATGTCAGTAATCCGCTGATATTCCCAGCTTGCGCCTTTAATGCTTTGACATCTTGATCTATCGTGCGTGCCATGGCACGCAATTGTTCTTTCATTTTTAATAAAATTTGAGTGGTACTCAGCAATTTTCCATCAATCACTAAAAATTCCTGGTATCTTTTTTGTAATAATTGGAGTTCTTTAATAACTGTTGCATTATTTTTTGCTATATTCGATAAATTTGTAATGCCTTTTGTAAATTGATTTTCATACGGTTCGCGTAGCGGCACGCTGTTTAAATCATCCAGATTACGTACCGTTAAAATATTTTCTTGTCTCGCTAAAAAACCGGCCAATGCATTACTCATGAGAATACGAGATGATTCAATTGCACTGACTTGCAGAAAATAGCTTTGGTTTCTGACTAACATGTGATTGAAGAATAATGCAGAACCGCCTAGCATGAGTAACGATGCAATCGCTACAAAGAGTATTGAAAGATGTGCGGTTCTAAGATAAAACTTCATTCGTTTTTCATCCTGGGTTTTCTATTCTATTGTCTAACCTACCGCTTCTTACGCTCCGGCCAATCAATCGCTACAAATTTTCCATCTTTGTAACCAGTGACCCAAAGCGAATCAATTCCAGTATGATCTGTTTTGCTGCAATGCACTTTAACGCCTATGCCCAGATCCGTACTGCCCATTGACTCAAAAACATCAATAATCCCTTCACGTGTTAATTGATGACTGGCAGCTGCTTTTTTTAATCCTATTACAAATAATTTAGCAACGAGATAACCTTCTAATGTACCCACACTGGGTTCAGCGCCGCCACCATATTTTTTTAAATCCTCTCGGTATTCAACCACGGCTGGTAATGTCGAATCTACATAGGGAACGACTTGCGATACAATAACTTTGTTATTCATGTCTTTCGTTAAATCGCTTGCATTAATTAAACCAGAGACGGTAAGAAAAATAGCTTTTGGATATTCTTTACTTGCTAATTTGATAAACTGAACATTGGGTTCATAGACGCCTCCTAAAATAAAGGCTTTAATAGGGACTTTGGCTTGTTCAACAATCCGAGATAACGCAGAAACAATATCTAGCGAATTACGATCGTATCGACCATTCGGTAATGCTTCTGGGTTACTGTAGCCTTCTTCTTTTAATACTTTCATCGCACTTGAATAAATAGAATCTCCATACATATCATTCTGCGTAAGAAACGCGATGCTATTTGGATTAATCCCTGATGCTAACAAACCTTTAATCAATGCCTGTACTTCATTAAAATAACTGGTGCGAAAATTAATAACATAACGATCCGGTGGTGTTTTGCGTAAAAGTGAAGAACCTGTTCGCGCCCCAAATAAAAGTATCTTGCTTTCATTCACAATGGGAACAGTGACAACAGCAGTAGGCGTTCCATTATTACCAATGATCGCGAGCACGTGATCTTGATCAATGAGCTTATGTAAATCAGCCGCTGCACGCAGAGGCTCATATCCATTGTCCATGACAATGAGATTTAATTTTTGTCCTTGAATGCCGCCCATCGCATTTATTTTATCAAAATAAAGTTGCACACCCAGTTTGATAGTCTGGCCACTGGATGAATCACCGCCTGTTAACGATGCACTCATTCCTATGTTGATAGGTGGCTTTGGCTTTTTAGATGACGATTGAACATCAGAATAATTTTCTGTATTTTGAGCAGATACCGTATTTGAAAGAAAAAAAAATAAAACCGTCATCACCAAACATACTAAAGAAAATTGTCTGAATACTACTAGATTCATCATTTTTTGCATACTTAAGCTCCATCTACTGCATGACTCACGATGCCTTGCCATTGACTATTGCAACACAAAGCAAGACTTTTAATATAACATTCATTCAATACCATGAAAAGCAGGTTTTGCTAGATAAGGCGCTCTTGTAGTAATCGAATGATATGTTTAAAATATAACTCTTGGACGTCAAATAGTCATTTTTATAAAAGGGAATAGGTTCGTCATGCCTGAAGATCCAAAGGAAACTATTCTTGTTACACTTTCTCTCATTAAAGAAAATATTATTCAACATATCGATCGTCTTATTCAATTATTAGAATTTTTTCTAGTGGAAGATAATAAAAAACGCGCGCCAGGTTGTGTGTCTTATATTCAAAATATTCAGCAAGGCAGCTTATTACTTAAACAGGAAACAATTCGGTTGTTAGAAAAAAAATTAACGCAAGAGCAATTGAAAAGCGTTGATCTATCCAATTATTTATCCAAAATTCGACACGACCTGCGTAATCCGATTAACTCAATGCAAGGTTACGCAGAAATTAGTTTAGAAGAATTTCAACTTGCTGAAGAACGCAGTTTATCCAGCAAGATGGAGGAAGTGATTACTCTCATTCGAGAATTATTAGTTTTCATTGACAATATTAATATATCCCAGCATCGATCTACATCAGCACAGTCAACTCTCTTAAAAAAAA
Source organism: Gammaproteobacteria bacterium (assembly GCA_044221135.1). Taxonomy (GTDB): domain Bacteria; phylum Pseudomonadota; class Gammaproteobacteria; order DSM-16500; family DSM-16500; genus UBA4722. The sequence continues at coordinate 1,346 of JBGAPT010000045.1, read as the reverse complement.
TTGATGCGCTCTCTGTTTCTAATCTTGATGAATTTTCATCAACAGAGCGAGAAAGCACTACAGAAGAAGAATTTTTACGATTTAAAGAAGAAATTTCCATTTTGGTTGTCGATGATGTTGAAGAGAATTGCCAAGTACTAAAGCTTTATTTAAACAATATTGGTTATAAAAATATTCAAATTGCCCATCATGGGCGCCAGGCATTACAACTGATTGAAGATAATCCTATTGAGATTGTATTACTGGACATTGATATGCCAGAAATGAGTGGAATTGAAGTACTTCTTAATATTAAAAAACATGCGCGCCACAGACATATCATGGTCATGATGGTATCTGCTGCTGATACGATGGAAAATACCATTAATTGCATCAAGCTGGGCGCGGAAGATTTTCTTCCCAAACCCTTTAACAGAGATCTGTTACGTGTACGCATGAGTTCCTGTGCTGAAAAAAAATGGTTTCAGAATAAGGAAATGCAGTATAACCAGCAAATTGAAGTTGAAAAACAACGTTATGAAAAATTATTAAATATCATTCTACCTCCTTCTATCGTGACTGAGCTCACTACAGCTAACCAAGTAAAGACAAGATATTATCAAAATGTAGCTGTTTTATTTACGGATGTTGTTAGTTTTACAACGTATTGTGATACACACAGTCTTTCAGAAGTAGAAGAAAATTTACAGAAATTTTCTGAACTTTGTGAAGAGATAGCCATTAAATATAATTTACAAAAAATAAAAACAATCGGAGATGCTTTTTTAGCAACAGCAGGGATGTTAATAGAAAATAAAAATCCTGTGTTGGATTGTTTGAATTGCGCTGTGGAATTACTAGCGAGTAGCGTGCAGCTTTTACCTGCAAAATGGCAATTACGAGCAGGTATTGCTTTTGGGTCTGTCATTGGCGGCGTCATCGGCCATCGACAATTTTTGTTTGATATATGGGGTGATACAGTGAATACTTCTTCACGCATTCAAGCAGCAGCTGATCCTGATTCCATTTTATTAACCAAAGATGCTGTAAAACAAGTACAGGATATATGTCACTTTGAATCGCTAGGCTTAATCCTGTTAAAAGGGAAAACGCCGATGGAACTTTTTAAATATCTGGGGAAAAAGTAGAGCGTTTATCTAGTTGTGTTATCCTTGTTTTCTAACTATGTCATCTCTGCTCTCTAACTGTGTCATCTCTGCTTTAATACATGTCATCCCCGCGAAGGCGGGGATGTGAATTCACATTTGAAGTGCACCAACTGTTTTATAAAAACCTGAGCAGGCGTTTTGTATCCTAAACATTTTCGTGGCGTATGGTTATAGTTTGCCACGATTTTTTCAATATCT
>JBGAPT010000044.1:0-16377 GCA_044221135.1 Gammaproteobacteria bacterium | reverse complement strand
TTATAATCATATTCTATTTTTTTAATTTTTTCAGAAAGTTCATGAAATTTATCAATATGAGATGTGCCTTTTATTGAATACAGCTTTGAAAATGTTAATATCTGTGAATATATCTCGGAAATAGAAACAGTTTTATATTTTTTTGATTTATCGAACCATAACCTAGCTAATTGTCCACATATATGGGTAATCAATTCAGATAAAACTATGGATAACGGAAGAGTTTTATGAGTAATGATAAAATTTTCAAAATATGGATTTATTATCTGAGAAAATAAACTTATCCTTGAAAAATTATGTATTAGTGTAAAAATTCCTTCAGCAATATTATCTTCTGTAAACTTGATTGGCATGCAGGCAGCTCCATTAATTATGAATAATTTATACCTAATTAGTACTAAAAAATTTAAAATTATTCATCAAAAAAATTTTTTAAAATTTTATTCCATTCAGGGTGGAAATTTTTTGATCCATCATTAGAGAATAACTCATTTATAGATGTAGAATAATAGCCCTTTATTAAATTAATAATTTGATCTCCGAGATGGATGTCTCGTTTACTAAGTGTATTCATAAATTCTTCTTTAGGTTTTATACCTACAACATACAGTTGTAATTTTTTATTTTTATTTACATTATGGAAAGCAGAGTTAATATGGTTGTCTTTAAATCCATATCCAATGATTAGAACTTTTGTATTATCCACACTTAACTGTGATTTAAATAATTGAAAATACCATTTTAAAATTGATATTGCATTTATTTGGTTTGATTTCTCTCTACCTATTACCATTGATGAGACAGTATCTTTAGAAAACCATTCTTGAGATCCATGCAATTTAATATAGGATAAGTTAATTTTATGTAATTTAACTTCATATTCTTGTTTTATACGATTAATTTCAAATTCATCAGGAATAAAAATTCTTTTATCTTCGTTAATTATTTGATTTAATGGTTCAGTACTAGAGTGCACATGTGTTGATACACCCGGCAAAGTCATATTATAATCAGGAATATCACAGCTCATTCTTTCAATAAATAAATCCTGATTCAAAGTAAAAATATACCCTGAACCTCCTCGTCTTTTATCAAAACGTCGTATGAGATTTTCAAACATATCAAAATTCGTCTGAGATAACTTTCCATATAAAATTCGATCGTCAATATCTTTATAAGCAGACTGAATTGCTACATTAAATATATTTTTTTCTGTTTGATTAAAATCACTAGATTGTATAATTTTTTGATAAATATCTTCGTAATTATGCTCTTTTTGAAACAATTCACGCAATTTTTTATTATTTTGGATATTTTCATCGTTAAAAATTAAACCTGAGATTTCATCTGCTAATGGAGCACCAAAATTTTTTGTAAACCCTGCACCTGTTAATAATATTCTATTTACCATAAAATTTCCTTTTATATGACATCCATTAGAAATCTATTTATCATCTCATGCTTTGCATATCTTTTCTATAACCATCTACACTTATCGAACAATAATTCCCTATAGTAATAAATTTTATTCCCATAAATCGGTGCTACTCCATTCTTAAAAATTAATGCTACATCTTGCGGCAATCGCATTAATTCATCAGGGGTCAGTAATGGTCGCTTCGTATCTTGCTCACTTATGCTCATATTATTCATTAACCATTGAAATCGTCTTCCTGAATAGTGGATATGTTTTTGCCGCAATGTTGTTGAACCTAATGACTCAGATAAATACTTTGCTGTCTCAAGCGTATTGGGTGCATAGGCGATGCGTATTCCGCAATTAGATACGATAGATTGATCATGGCCATATTCTTTATAAATTTGTTGCATGTCTTGACTGACGAGATAAGCACGAATGTTATAGCCAGCACTATAACTTAATGCTTTTTCAAAGAAAGGTAATTTGCCGAATTGTGGAAATTCATCTAGCATCAGCAGGACTTGTCTACGCTGTGAAGATTGGGTATGGGGCTCCAGGCTTTCAGTTAAGCGTGATAAGATCATTTGTAACATGAGGCGCATAAGTGGCATGGTGCGAGTGATATCAGAAGGTGGGATTCCTAGATAAAGACTGATGGGTTTTTCATGATGAATAAAATCTGTGATCTTGAAATCGTGATTTCGGGTGTTCATGGCGATAATAGGATCACGATAGAGTTTAAGATAAGTGAGTGCAGAAGAAATAATGCTAGTGCGTTCTTCTTCGCATTTATTTAACATTTCACGTGCACCCGATGCAACAATGGAATGGGTCATAGTTGGTTCACCTGTACCTCTATCAATCCAGCTATGCTGATAATCAGGATCATGAGTGGTTGCTAACATCTCTTGTAAGGTTTCTTCTTCAGTGCGGTGGGGATGCGTTAAAAAAGCCCGAACGCCAGCAAGCGATTTATCACTTTCGCTATAAAGTACATGCAAAATAGTGGATACCAGTAAGGAATTAGCTGCGTTTGACCAATGGTCGTGGCACCCTTTACCATGAGGATCAACGAGCATGTCTGCGATAAGCTGCGCATCACGTACTTCATGTTGGCCCAAACGAATTTCGCTTAAGGGATTAAAGCAAACGGCGGTACCATCGGTACAAGTCGGATCGAACTTTAAAACAATTTGGCCTATCGATTTTCGATAACCTGCTGTGATGTGCCAGTTTTCAAGTTTAAAATCGCTGATAATCACAGAACTTTGGTAGCTGAGTAAAGTGGGAATAATCAATCCTACCCCCTTGCCTGAGCGAGAAGGTGCAAAAACAAAGACATGTGTGGGGCTACTATCTTTGAGATGATGTAGTTTGCCTGTTACTGTATCGTAATAGGCACCCACGTAAACAGCTGTATCATTGTTACAATTCATCAATCCACTTTGTTTAACTTCTTTGCGTGTTGCAAAATGAGCGCTGCCGTGGGTATCTGCAAGAGGTTTATAGATATGTTCCTGCAAGTTAATTACTAAAGAGAAAATGAGAACAATTAAAAGTGAACTTGCTATGCACCACCAACCTACATGAAAGTATTTTGCTAAACTTGTTGTATCACCATAGCGATAAAACCATATCCAAAAATCGATTGGATCATACAATCGCAGGCTTGCAATCAGTGGCTTGCCTAGTACTGGATGAAAATGCAACTGAACGGCAGTCAGTTGGGTTGCTACAAAACTGCCGGCCAGCAAAATCATTAACATCAGCACCGTATAGAATAGGCGCTGCTTGATGGTGCGTTGGCTGTTATGGTTCAATAGCTTTTTCATGCTTAACAGTACGTTGATGGTACCAACGCGTAAATTCACGGTCGGATTTCATAAATGCAGACATGATTTCTTTGATGACTTGCTCTTCTGTCAAAGCCATACTCAGCTGTTTTTTGTAATAATCCATATAAGCATCAAATAATTCTACAAGCTCGGGTTCAAGCTTTATTTTTTCAACACGCGGAACTGCGGTGGAAATTTTTAACATGAGCTTCATATTATTTTCCTTCTATTGGCTGTTCCAACTTTAATTTAGGTGCGATTTCTTGTTTTCCACCCTGCAGAACAATCATATCGCTTGCAATAATTTCTGTGAGTCGTTGCATGGCCTTCTCTTTATTTTCATATTCACGTGACTTCAAACTTCCTTCAATATGAACACAAGTGCCTTTTTGTAAAAACCGTTCGGCAAGCTCCGCTAAGTCGCCCATGACGATGATGGGGTGCCATTCTGTCTTTTTACGAATCACATTCGGTAGCGTTTTTTCTTTATAGACGTATTGGGTTGCAAGCGGAAATTTGGCAACTAAGATGCCACTTGGCATCGCATAGATTTTAGGATCAGCACCTAACAAACCAATCAGTTGCACACGGTTCAGTGTTTTCATAAGAATGACCTCTCTTTATTGATTAATAAGCTCCTGGAAAGAGTAAGTCCTTGGTGACTTGCACGTTAAATAGATAACCTGGGCGAATCACGAGTTCAGGCGCAATATCTAAATTTTTATTTGTCATATTCATACTGACTTGTCCCATTTGTTCACCTAAAGCACTTGCCATGACTTGGGAAGTGGAAATCGTTGTAGCCGAAGTCGTCTGTGCTGGCTGGCTCAATTGAAAACCACCTGTGATTAAACCCAACATGGCTGCATTGCCAAAAATCCGTGTGTAATGATTATTAACTTGATCATGTAAACCAGTTTGGCCTTGCTCATCCACAGCCGGCATGCCTTCTAAATCCATGCTATCACCATTCGGGAAAATCAACCGCTTGACAACAACCAGTAAACGTTTTTGGCCATAAGAAACATTTGAATCGTAAAGTAAGATCAGCTTGGATCCTTGGGGCACAAGCAAGTAATGTCCACTCACACTGTCATATACATTTTGATTAACAAGCGCGATGAGTTGACCTGGTAATTCACTGTTGATGCCACTGATTAAAGTAGCAGGTAGCAATGTCCCTGTTTGTAGCATAAAAGGTGAGAAAGGCTTTTTTAAAGGTTGATGTAAAGTATCATCGTCCATCGCTTGAGAGAGTCGAGTTAGAAAATTTTATTTTTCTGTTGGTTGACTTAAACTATATTGAGGAGAAGCGGAGTGTAACTGACCACTGTTTTCACTTTTAATATCTACTGTTAGCTCAATAGGTGCTTTAAGAGGTGAATCCATGGCCGCTTTTAGCTTAGCTTCTTTCTCATGTGATGCATTGGTATCGAATTCTGAAGAGGGAGAAGAAGAGATAGAAGGTTCTTTTTGTATCATTGCATCCGGTACATTTTGATACCAGGGTTTTTCTTCTTCTGCTTCCATAGGAGCTACTGGTATAGTATTTGTTTTTTGCTTGATGGAAGAAGCACTGGTCACAGAATAAAATAATACACCGCCCACCAACGCTAAAAACACACATGCAACCACAAAAGCCCATGGATTAATATGTGTTACTTTAGGCACCCACTTTAAAATAAATTTTTTTTGCATCGCTCACCTCATGCTCTATTTTCATCAATAATGGTTACGCGTTCAGCATCATTGCCTGTACCGCTGATTAACACTGCTTTTTGAAACAGCCTATCGACAATGTAATAGGGTTTTTTAATACGGTAATTGACTAATTGGGGCTTACTATCGTTTCCCAGAATAAATAAAGCAGGTAATGGCATCGTCTCCGAAATTTCTGGCATCTGAATATAGACTTGCTTGCCATTGTTAAATGCTCGAACCGGCATCCAGCAAGGCCGGTGACTGAATAAAGCGGTTTCAATACGATAGTTAAAATGAAGCGTACTGCCCATTATTGAGAATTCATTGTGTTGAGCTTCCTGCTCGTCTAATTTCTTTTTTGTAGTTTCTTGTAAGTCTTTCCAAGCTTGTAAAAAATCATCCGGGTAATAAAAGGACACATATTTAATAGATGTGTTGGGGTTAGAAGATAAATTCAAATGATACGTGCGCTGGGTTGTCGTAATAATAACGTTCGTAGCTATATTTTCTTCTTTTGGCTTAAAAAGAACATGGACTTGTTTTTCTTCATTACCGCTCACTGCTTCTTCAAATAGCCACCGTGACGTATCTCCTGGATAGACACCAGTAACTTTTTCTCCTGTTTGTAATGCAATATCACAGGCATGTAAAGGCAAACAGCTTATTTCTGGAACAACACGACCAAAAGGAAATTGTACTGATTGATTGGTTTCTAAAATCGATGCCTGATGTGTTTTGATGAAATGAGACAAAGCAGATTTTTCTTCTAACGGCTGTTGCTGTAATAATTCTGCTTGTGTAGAAACTGCGGGTGCAGCGTTAGAAGGTTCACTGATTTTTGGCAATGTATCGAATGAAACAAGCTGATTATGATTCGCCATACAGCTCGTTAACATCCAACATGCCCCTAATAATACAAATGATTTTTGCATATTGACCTCTTATTGCTGAGTTGCCCAGCTTAAATGAGTGACATACAATCCTAATGGGTTCACATTGATTTCTTCCACACGAGAAGGAACACGCTGCTCAATGGTGATGAGTCCTGAAAAATGGTTTTCATTTGTTATATGACCGTTTAAATCACGATGGGTTTCAGTCCAATCGACTTGCCATGTTTCGGATGATTTTTCTAAGACGGTATTGATCATCACATCAACTGTTTCGGCTTTCACGATGTCAAATGGATTTTTTTCATGATAATAATTATCGAGCACACTACGTGCTGAGTTTTTTGTGATTTGATAAACAAAATCTAAATTATGTTTTTCAGCCACGGGGTCTGCAATCACTGTACGGGCTGTTTCAATATAACGCCTGATCATCGCGTTAATGACTAAAGGCGATGGAGTGGGTTGTGAAGTTAAGAATTGACTAAAATTAGCGTTGCCAAGCTTATCCACTTGCACGACATAAGGCACAACATGTTTTTGTAAAGCCAGTATGATCAATCCGATCAATAAAACAAGATGCGTCAAAATCAATAATAATGCGACTTGCTGCCAATTGTGTTTGGCTTTAATAATATCACCATACATCAAGTTCCATTCATGCCGTGCAGCAATATAGGGATTGGTTGTATTTTCTGCTATATTTTCTGAAGACGGTGCAACATGCTTCTTCACGAATAAGTCATGCAACTGAGATAAAACAGATAAAAATGATTTCATAACGTGTATCCTTTTCATTGAGGTGTATTAGGTTCGGAAGTGGCTGCTTTTATTTCTTGTTTTTCTGCAAGTGATCTATTTAATGCATGTGTTTTCTGCATCATGCCGCTGCCTACGGTGCGATAGTGGCCGCTGTGATTGCCTACCGTAGACAAAGCCAGGTTAGCACCCGCAGTCATAGCCCCTTTCAACATGCCCATTGGTGAATGGCCATGATGTTGAGAGACCAGGGAGGCTTGTTTAATGGCTTCCATGCTGGAATGTGTCGTATTCAGTGTTGTTCGAGAAGCCATGAACGCCGCACCGGCTGCAACGGCCGTCAAGCCATTGCCAGACAAATTGATCGTACCCGATAAGAGGGACTCTGCTTTATTAGGAATATTTTTAGCGACATATAAAAATACGAGTGCACCGCCCATGACTTCCATAAAGGGTGCCATGTTTTTATTACCACCCTGTAAGATGAGTTCTCCCCAGTGTGTCGCTAATGTAGAACCGACACCAATAATGAGATAAAGAACAAATAATTTCACACCGATACTGACAGCGTAACTTAAATATTTGCTGGTATACTGTGAGGTAAAACGGTTTGCAGCGAACCCTAACAACAGCATGCCGGCGCTAATCACAATATAGGATTCGACTAAGCTCACTACCAACTCGGCGGCAATCAACGCAAAACTAATCAATACAACCAGAGCTGTGATGCTGCCAATCACAAGCCCAATACCTGAATGCAATAATCCCGCTGTCAATAAAGGCTGCATGACACTGGATGCCACACTAATACCTTGATCCAGAATATCACTGGGATACAATGCGCTAATATGCGATGCACCTGCACCGATTTTAATAAAACTCTGGATAATAGCAGGCAGCCACACTTCAGCATGAGTCAGCAACGTATAGAAAAAACCAATTGTGAGCATCTTTTTAAAAAACTCAAGCCATAACGATTCGACGTCTTGCTGGTTCATTGCCCATAACAAACCAGACCAAGCAATTTCAATCATCGCCAGCATGCCAAATAAATGCTGCGTCACAGGAAATAAATAAGGTTGCCACTGACTCGCGGCTTGCTGATAGTTCTGTACAATTTCACTTAAGATTGTTGACATATATTAACCCTTATTCATGGTTCGCATGATTTTTGCCATAGACAGGAAATGGCGTATGGCTTGCACTAATCCATTGTGCAGTGGATGCTTCTATTGTTTCTTCTTTTTGTGTTTGATAAGCGGCATACGTATTTTGTGCATTGATTTGTGTAATCACTAATTGACGCAAGGCTTGTAATTGACTGACTTGCTGCGTTGCAATCATGTTGCCCACTTGCACCGCTTGCATACGCCCCTCTGCCGTACGACTTAATCGAGACAGTTCGTTCAATTGCGATTGTTCAGTGGAAAATTGCGCTGCTTGCATACCAGCACTCGCCAACGTACTCAATAATGTATCATGGGTCGTTTGCGCCCAGTTACGATACGCTTCTTGATAATTCGTCGGTGGCACATAACCCGGAAATTTGTTTCGATACTGACTATCTAAGTTCCCCATTTGATAAGCAAGCGCTTGGCCTTGTTCGACTTGGCTTGCTAACTGATATAAAAAATGTTGTGCGTTTGCCCATTGCCCTATACCGCCTTTGTAATTTTCCATGTCTTTTAATTCAGCTTGTAACTGTTTAGCTTGGGTTGCCACTTGGTTGGCCGTATTCATGGCAGTCGCTGTGTTTTGGACTAAATTACTCGGATCAATAAAAACAAACGCTTTGCTGCTTTGCAGCATGAATACAGTGCATGCCATTAAACCTACTACTAAATGTATTCTCATCTTGTGCCCTCTTTAAAAAAGTGTAACCATTGTTCTGCCCATTCTTTTAATCCACGCTGAATGAGCCAATAATAGACCCATTGCTTACCATGCTGACTGATAAGACCCTCCACTAACCGACGATCTGTTTCGCTATCGACACCGACAAAACTCAGAGCAATCTTTCCTAACCCTAAATCAATAAGCCGCTTGCCTGAATGCGAAGTGGTGTAATAGTGTTGCTTAGCTTGTGCATGTTTAATCATTTCGATTTCACGATTGTTCAGTCCTGCTGTTTGATAAAGCGGTGCATTGAGTTCAGAATCTGCGTCTTTATCAGGTAGAAAAATCTTTGTATGACAACTGTCTAGGAGAGTATAGGCGTAAGGTGATTGCATGAGTTTTGCAAGACTTTGATCAATAAAAATAATGCCTGTATTTTGCTTGCGCTTTTCTAATAACCACGTTTCAAGCTGTGCACCAAATTGCCCTGTTAAAAATGCATGGCCTTCTTCGATGATAATGAGAGAAGGTTTATCCTCCATTAAGCGTTTGTCTATTTGATGAAAAAGATAAAGCAAAACCGGTTTTAAGCAGGCTTCACCTTGCTGTAACAAATGCTGCATTTCAAAAACTTGGAAATGGCTTGCTCTCAAACTGTCTTGTTCTGCATCAAGAATTGAACCGACAGTGCCGCCCAACGTGTAATATTGCAAACCCTGCTTAATGAATTCATCTTGTACGGTACTTTGTAAATCAGTCAGTGTACGTTTAGACAAAGGTTGCTGTTGTAAACGAACAAGACTGTCACGGATTTCTTTTCGAATAAGAGGGGTCACCACCATGTTTTGACACATTAATAATGTTTCTACCCAACTACATGCCCAATCCAATTCACCGGGTTCGTGAATGTATTCTAGCGGGTAAAAACTAAAATCATTTTTACTACTTCCAATATCATAATGCATGCCTTGCATGGCTTTACACAGCGGATAGGCCGAATAGCCTTTATCAAATAAAAAAACTTGTGCTTGTTGGTATCGAAAAAATTGTGCGATGATCGTTAACACGAGTGTACTTTTCCCAGCCCCTGTCACGCCTTTAATAAGCGTATGCGCTACATCATTGACATGGAGATGGAACCGAAAAGGAGTATGGCCTGTGGTCTTTGCATAAAGAAGCGGTGGGGAATGCTCTGGATAATAGCGACAAGGATTGTGCGAAAGTCCCGCCCATACGCTTGTTAATGGCAAAAGATCCGCTAAATTCAACGAATGAATCAGTGGTTTTCTGACATTTTCATAACCGTGTCCTGGTAAACTACCTAAATAGGCTTCAATGGCATTGAGTGTTTCCACCCGGCCTGTGAACCCTCGCAAGCTTAATTCTTTTAAGATGAGTTTGGTGGCCTCATCTAACCGCTCTTCTTTTTCATCGAACAGCACCACAACACTGGTGTAATAACCAAAACGCACTAACGTCGAATCGGCGGCTTCAATCGCCCTATCCGCATCTTCCGTCATAGAAAGTGCATCGCGGTTTTGAAAACCACCTCCACTATTACTATTCAATACTTCTCGCAAAATGCCCATGAGTCCATGTCGTTTTTGAAACCAATTGCGTCGATAAAGAGTGAGTTCTTTATTAGCCGAATGGGGATCTAAAAAAATAAAACGGTTTGACCAACGAAATGCCAGTGGCAATTGCTCAAATAAATTCAATAGCCCGGGCTGGCTTTCCAAAGGCAAGCCCATGATAGAGATGATTTTGATAGAGTGTATGCCGATTTGCGGTTGTAAGCCCCCGATAAAATCTTGAGAGGCTAAAAGTGTATCCAGATAAACAGGTGTGTGCGGCAATTTGATAGAATGCGGTAATCCTGTGATGCAAGTATGTAAATGGGTTAATAGTTCTTCACTCTTTAAACGAGAAAAATGTAAATGCGAAGACAGAGCATTTTCTATTTTGCTGATGCTTTCTAAAAAATAATTGACCAAACGATCTTTGTGTTCCTGTCCTTTTTCTACATTGCTTTCTTGAATAAGCCAATGATTTAAGCGTGATGTCGTTTCAGTCGGTGTTTGATACGTCAATACCATCACATAATCACTTTCAAAATGTGTGTCCTCTTTTAAATACTGTCTACGTCGCTCTTCATCAATTAAACGAGAAGTGGCATCGGGAAAAAACGACCTCTCTGGATATGGATAATCGCAACTTGAAAACCGTCGCATGTCGACATGTAACATCCAGCCATCTCCTAATTGGCACAGCGCTTGATTTACATAAGCAGAAAGCGAAGCGAGTGATTCTGAATCAGCAGACTCTAAATCGTGGCCGCGATAAGCAAATCCGGCCAATAAGGAACCGTCTTTCAGCAAGCAAACCCCTTCTGCAATCAACGCTGCATAATTCAACAAATCCGAAAGCCCTTGTGCTTTATCTCGAAATTCCTTTTTCATGAGCGTACCCCTTTTACAACAGCAGGTCGTACCGGATGGTGTTTGTTGTAAAGACTGCTTTGTGCTGAATAATAAAGTGCATAATAGCGATAACGTAGATACACACGTAGAAATTGAGGATCATAGGTGGCTAACTTCATCAAAGCAGTATGTCCTGCTGTAGCCAATACGATTGCGGTGATAATGGTGAGTGTATTTAAACCTGCTCCCAACAATAGAACAGCAATGAATACATAATTCAACATCACGAGCTTACGTTCACCACCTGCCAGTAACAAAGGCCGCACTAATGAGCGATGGATAGTTAATCGTCTGAGTGGCTGCATGTCACACCTCGGCGCCTGAAAAACCCAAGGAGGCATAAATACTGACTGCGCCGACCGCAATCGAAATCCCAAACACAACGCCCATCATTCGACGAAAAGCACTGCCATGCTCACCATTGGCAAACATAATCCCTGAAAGAGCAATCAAAACAATAGCCACAATTTTAGCGACTGAACCGGTTAGCCAATTTTCAATGCGTTGCCCAGGTGTGTCCCATGGCAACGATTCAAAAGAGCTCGCTAACACAGGCGAAGAAGTAAGAGCAACTAATCCGACTACAATAAAATACGTAAAACTATTTTTTAATTGGGCGATATATATTGACATGATGGACTCCGTAAAACATACGATTGCAACTGGAAGTCCTGATTGTGATGTCCTGTTAACTCTAAAATGTCACTAACTTTTCGCCCCCGGAGGGGGGTAAATGACAATGAAACGATGATATTGATTGCCTCTGCAATCAATTGAGGTTGCGCCATGCTTCCTGATTCTGCCACCATCTCTTGCACGCGAATTAAAGCGGCTTTAGCAGAATTAGCATGTAAAGTAGCAATCCCACCCGGCGTGCCGGTGTTCCAACATTTAAGAAGGGTCAGCATTTCAGCACCACGACATTCGCCCATGCAAATACGATCGGGGCGCAACCTTAAACTGGCACGCAGCAATTGTTGAAAATTAACATGCTGCGTTGTTCTTAGAAAAACAGTATTGGGTACATTGCTTTGAAGCTCGGGTGTATCTTCTAAAATAAGAATACGCTCACTTTGATGATTTTGCTGGGTGATCTCATCCAACAAAGCATTCGCAAATGTCGTCTTACCTGTGCCAGGACCACCTACGATTAAAATCGTTTTGCGTTCAGCTACCGCATAACGTAATCTGGCGGCTTGATGCTCGGTTAAGACGCCTTGGTCAATATAATCATTGAGTGTTAATATCCGTAAGGCACGTTTGCGAATAGAAAAAACAGGTGCCGTTACAACGGGCGGCACAATTGCTTCAAAACGATGCTTTAGGTAAGGTATCTCACATTCTAAAATAGGCGAAAATTCATTGACCGTCGTGCCATTTAAACTTGCAATGGTTCCAATTAAATTCATCGCTTGTATTGCAGACATCGTTTCACGATAAGTTAACCCGGATTTTTGATCATGCACCCATAATCTGCCATCCGGATTCAGCATCACCTCTACAACAGTATCACAGGCCAGCCATTCAATGAGAGAATTCCCTAATTCGCGCCAAAGCTTTTGTTGTAAGCGCGAGGATTTTTCTTGATCACAGGCTAACATGATGATGCCCTCTCTCTGTTCTCTCCTCTTCAAACAAAGCAACGAGCTCTCGATCTAATTCTCGCTTTTTATAAACTTCTTCACGATCCACTGGTGTTGATTTAGGTGCTTCAATGCCGAGTGTAATAATACCATTCTCTTCCCTGATCACTTTGACGATGATTTTTTCACGTGTACCGATAATAATAGATTGCCCTGAGCGACGACGTAGTAATAACATAAAAATTCCTTCTTATTGCACTGATAGTATCCTCCTTGGCAGTCTATTCGTCTGCCTATCCTTGTGAGAATAAATTCTCATATAAAAATCAGTCTGTCAACTCTTTTTAAAAAATATTTTTTATTGATAAAAATAATCTTATCCTATGAACAATCACATTAATCCATACACAACCGTAGACAATGAGAAATTATTCTCGTATACTCATTAAAGTTAAAAGTTTCATTAAGGAAAAATCGATGACAACACTGATCCGTCTAGGTGCACGATTACGTGCTGCCCGCAAAGCCGCAGGATTTAAAACAGCTAAAGCTTTTTTAAAGAAGCATAAAGTGCCTGCTTCCACTTACTCTCAACATGAATCAGGCGCTCGTACGCCGGATGAAGAAAATTTAAAATTTTATGCCAACGTGTTTGATGTGGATTTCAAATGGCTAGAAACAGGGAAAGGCCAACCCTTTAAGACAATAACATCTCTTAAAAAAGAAATTTTATCAGAAGAATTTGTTCATTTAAGACGAGCTGGCTCTATCAATGAGAAAGACCTTGCCAAGATATTGACCCAAGTCATAAAAACTCACACAGTTAAGCTATCGCCTAAGGCTATTCAATCTATTGCAGAAGAAACTGCTGAAACGTACAATAACCAAGCAATTTCCGCTCGATCTTCAAAAAAACGCTAACGAAATCACAAGGAAAGACGGGATGAAAAACCCCTACTCAAATATTCCAATAGCTATCTGGCTACTTGCAACCGTCACTTTAATCAGCAGAACTGGTAGTATGGTTATCATATTTTTATCTTTATACCTCACACAAAAATTAGGCTTTAACATTCTTGCCACAGGAAAAATTTTAGGTTTTTACGGCTTAGGAGAAATCGCAGGCTCTTATCTTGGCGGTGTGTTTGCTGATCGTATCGGCTATTTTAAAGTACAAACAGTAAGTCTATTAGCAACAGGGGTACTCTATCTTTTTCTCCAAGCACTCTATACCAGTGTTGCTATAATGAGCGCGCTATTTTTTATTGGCTTACTTGTCGCAAGCATCCGTCCTGCTACCAATGCCAATATCACTCATTTCAGTACACCTGAAATAAGGGCTCGCACTTATGCTTTAAATTATCAAGCCGTTAATCTTGGTTTCTGTTTAGGTTCTTCATTGGGCGGCTTATTAATAACCGCTAATTATTCTTGGTTATTTATTGCAGATGGATCAGCCAGTATTATCGCCGCTATCGTATTCTGGTCGTTTTTTCGAAATAAAACCGCAGTAACAACCCAGATAACCAAATCCTCCGCTAGCCAAAATCAGTTATCGCCTTGGGTCAATAAACCTTTTTTGATTTTATTAGGATTAGTATTATTAATTGGGATGTGTGTTTTCCTGATAAATAATATATATCCGCTATACCTAAAAGAAAATTATCATCTCCCTGAAGCTAAAATTGGCATCATTCTAGCGTTAAATGGATTATTGATCATTGTATTTCAAATGCAAATGACTTCTTGGTTAAAAAATTATAAATCATTGCAAATTATTGGTACGGGAGGATTCATCATTGCTATTGGTTATTTTATCTTGCCATTTTACCATGGCTTTTATTATGCAGCGTTATCGATGACCCTCATTACTTTAGGTGAAATGATCGCTATTCCTTTCATGTATCATCATGTGATGCAAATTTCCCCCTCTCACATGAGAGGAAAATATCAAGGATTAGTCAATTGCGCCCTGATGTCGCTGCCATTAGCACTGACTCCTAATATTGCTTCGTATGTTTATATAACAGCCGGTTCCCGCGTGCTTTGGAATAGTGTAGGGCTGATGGGGTTACTTATTTTTATAGGATTTGAAATGCTAAGTAGGCAAGATAGCAAAATCATACTTGCACAAACATGATTGCCAACTCTATTTTTAAGGGCTAAGATAGAGTCACTTTTTTATCTGCATAGCTTAAAATTGTTATTCAATTTACAAATAAAAATCAAGCACCTCAATTTTTTTAAGATATGAAAAACCGCACTCTACAAAGGATGGAAAATTATGTTTTCTCATTTAGAAACCTTATTACAACAAAACAAAGAACAGGAATTTATAGACGATTTTAGTAAGGCAATGCTAAATTCTCTTGGTTCTTCTGGTTTTTTGAGCACAATAGATATTATCCGTCTTTTGCGACTAACGGTTCAACTTAATAATCCTAAAGTTAGCATGTATATAATAGTAATTTCGGGAGTTAATCTTGAAACAAGTGCTACTCGATCAGGATGGAAGTTTGGTCATGATGTTGCTGGCAAAAAAGCTGATACAGGTAAAGCTCACCAAGCGGAGACTGAGAAAATATTTATTGGCATATTAACAGACAAGTTGGATGAAAACACCCCTGTTTCTAAAAATCATTTTATTAGGCTTTTTATTAAAATAATAAAAGAAAATCCGAACTTTTTAAGCAAAACAAATCTTTCATTTCTCTTATATTGGACTTTTAAGATTAGAGATCCTCAACTTAGCGCCCTCATAATAATTTCCGGCGTTGATCTTAAAAGATGTATTAATATTTCTGATCCTACAGGGAGTACCTTCTCCTGGGAATTTGGACAAGTTGACAACTTATACAAACAGCAGACTGAAGACCAAGTGTGTCTCTTACGCTATAAACAATTTATTTCTAGGCAGCATCCCGATAAAATATCTGCATCAATGAGCATTATTACTTCTGAGGGTATTTTTCCTTTGTCTTACATAAACCGAGACCTAACCAGTTCAGAGAGGGAGTCAGATGAGAAAGACAGTAAAAATGCAGTAATAAAATTAAGAGAGACACTCGAAGAATTACCACGTAATCCTACTTACAAACACATATGGCCAATTTTTAAATTGGTCGGATTAGCTGTTCAAGGATTACATCGTTCGACACTTTTATCTACAAATACATCGCTATTGGATGAACGCTTACTTATACGAGTTGATAGAAAAAGTGAAAATCTAGATAATTTTGTTATTTCCGCTATTGGGACAATATTACAAGGTAAAAGTGTAGGTAAGCAAAATTATCAGCGTAAAGAAATTTATATAGCAGGGGACGTTACTTCTGATGAACTTTTTTCTACTTTTTTACATGAATCTATGCATTTCGTTTTATGTGATGTATATGACAATTATTCTTCGTATCCTTATCATCTTCCAAGGCCTGATTTCGTAGGACGTGATCCCGCAGTAATAAGTTTTCAAAAAGAAATTATTGATAAATTTAACAAATATGTAGAAGATCAAGTAAGAATAGGGAGGGCTGATAATATACCACGATCTCTTTTTATTTTTTATAAAGAGTATATTGAAGGTGTGGCACTTGGTAAGAGAAAGCCTTACGAAGCTCATGCAGAATTTTTTTCCTATTTTATTGAAGGTATTTTCATGGAAGAAATAAATATTGATGACATTAGAAATATTCCAGGCCATCCTCTTTATATTTTTTATGAGGCATATAACAAATATGTCTTTGCTCCAGCAGTAGAGCATTATAGATCTTTAACTAATAGTGCTACGAAGAAAAGAAAAGAAATAGTAAATCGAAGCAATCTTAGCTCTACTAATACTAACCCACCTAAAATGTTATCTTTGGGTGAAAATCA
>JBGAPT010000043.1:0-17172 GCA_044221135.1 Gammaproteobacteria bacterium | reverse complement strand
ATCTTTCCAGTTGCAAATCTTTTTAGGCTTACACATTTAACCTCCTACCTTGCCGGGTTTGAAGGTTAAATTGTATATACTCTTATGATTTGCAACTACTTATTTTCTTAAGCTCTACCGTATCCACGCAACAATGCCTCGCGGGGATGACATAGTGAAAGCAGGAATAACATAGTGAGAGCGGGGATAACAGGGTAGCGTGCTAGTAAATTTCGTAGAGATACTTCAGAGAAACGTAAACATATTTATGCATAGACTCCTCTTTTTTTCAAATGAATCTGTTACAATGAGCCCGAAATTATGAATAAGCGAAAGTGAATGATTGATCGCATCATTTTAAGGAGAAAATACCAAGGCGCGAACACATTCACATTTTTTGGACATTTGTCCAAAATATAACATTAAAATGAAGAGCAATATATGCCCCATCCTTATTGGGAGAAAACACAAACTAGCTTTGAACGGTTTCGCAAAAAAATAAGTGGGTTAAACCATTACCCCCGAGCAGGGCTTATTGCTTCAGGTATTTCTGTTGGCCTCATTATTTTACTCTACTGCTTCGGCCTACCGCCTGAATTAATTTTTATTAGTAATATAGAAGTGGGGCCTTTAGTTTTAACATTCTTTTCTACCATCGCCTTGATTGCTCATCTGTTTTCTAATGCGACTTATGTTGCTGGCACAATAGATCTTTTTAATGAAACTGATCTAGACATTAAAAGAAAAACTAAAGTAGAACGCTGGTCAACATTAATAGGCATTTTGATCGGACTGACTGTTGGTATAGCACTCGCTTCCTCATTACCTCTGACTTTTTTTAGTTTTTTAAGTACTGTTACAGTCACAACAGGAGCAAGTGCCGGTCTGGGTAGTCGTCTCGGTGGTTTAACGAGACGACCGTTTCTCCTCGAAAAAATATTTTTAGGCGTGTCTTGTGTAGTTGGAATCTTCATGGGTTCTTGCCTGGTGTTGACAGGAACAACACCACTCATACATATTGCAGGCGTTATTACATTTCTGACAGGCGGTCCTCCTCTCTGTGCCTCCATCGTTTTTGTATGTTTTATCACAAGTCTTTGCATGTCGGGTGCAGATTATTTTTCTAAAATGATAATTCATGGACACGGATTGATAAATAGACTATCGAGATGGTTACGGGGACTACCGCCACCCGATAAGAATAGCAGACATCATGAATATGAAGGCTCATTTTTTGGCGCTATTCTAAGTATCATTGCTATCACATTTTTCATAACACATTTACATTTATTAGCAAGCGCCGTATTAGCACAAGAAGGATGTAAACTCGGTGCTGCAATCACCGTTACACTGGTTGCTAAATGTTTTGGTGTTGATGGTATTTTTTCACGTGTGGGTCGTACATTGGATAGTTTATTTGATGAAGATGATAAATCTTTTGATAAAGCCGCGAAAGTCATGTTAGTGATAACAGGTGTAGCAGGGTTAATAGTTGTTTGGGATATGTGTAAGAAGATGATAAATTATCTATCTTGCAAAAAGACAGTAGTTGCTCCTTCAACAGATCCTACACCATCTACTCCGTCGGGAACAGAATTACAGACTACTACGCAGACAACTTTGCTCTCTCCTACAAGCCCTCTTTCATTACGCTCTGCTTCGCCTTCTACTACACCATCACCTTCAACACCATCATCTCAACCATTTCCCTCACCAGTCACTTCATCGCCAAAATCTCCTGCGCAATCTCCTTCTACTTCCTGGTGGGATACACTCCCTCCTCTTTCCTGCCTATGGGCAGCTTTTTATAGTCCTACTCGACTGAAGAAAGCTAGTGCAACAGCAGAAGTGGACTCTACACCAAGAGACTCATTAAACCTCTTATAGTTCAAAACCGATGAGAAAAAACAAACATGTTATGTTAAATGAATAAGGAAATAACGTGGAACTGAGTTATCCCCACGAAATTTGCTACTGTGTGTCATCCTCTCTCTCATGTCATCCCCGTTCTCTCATGTCATCCCCGCGAAAGCGGGGACCCATCATGACTTGTCTCCTTAACTACCTCATTTCTTGATAATTCAATTTTAATTGCACTAATTATCATTTGGAGGTATTTGCAGGATGGGTCCCCGCCTTCGCGGGGATGATATGAGAGAGAAGGGATGACACACAGCAATTCCGTGGTGATACCTCAGCACGCACGTAGGCACAGACACGATGAAATAGATTAATCGCTAAACAGTTACTTATTTTTTTTAAAAACAGTCTTCCCCAACAACATCACAGCGCCAATACAAATTGCACTGTCCGCAATATTAAACGCTGGCCAATAAAAATGAGAAACATACAGTTGGATAAAATCAGTTACCTGCCCTTGCATAATCCTATCGAGTAGATTACCCAGTGCACCACCTACAATAAAACTCAAAGCAATACTCGTCCACGCTTCACGTCGTGACAAGCGGCTCAACCACACTAAAATACCTACACTAACAAAAAATGCAACCACCCCTAAAAACCAGACTTGCCAACCCGGCTGATCTTTTAAAAAACTAAACGCAGCGCCTTTATTAAAAGAAAGTGAAAAATTAAATCCTGGCATCACCGCATACGGTAAATACAAAATTAAATATTTTTTTGCTAACCATTTAGTAGTGTAATCGAGCAGCAACACAATCACTGTCACCCATAACCAGTAAAGCCCGCTTGCAAAAAGCGGTGTTTTTATTTTTTTATTTTTAAGCATACCGTCTTTCTTCTCCCTTCCCATCTACATTTTCCACACACCTCACACACAAAGTAGGATGCAAAGGATTAGCACCAATATCAGCACGCCGATGCCAACAACGTTCACATTTCGCATCACTCACAGATGTTACTTTCACCCACAATCCAGGCACTTCCGTTGCAACAACATCATCAGATAAATGTGAATTTGCCAAATGTACTTTGGCACTCGATGTAATCAATACAAACCGCAATTCATTTTCTAATTTGTCTAATTGTGTTTTTAATTCTGCATCACAATATAAATTCGCCGCACCTTCCAAAGGCGCACCTAACTTGCCTGCAGCACGTTGATTTTCTAACTCTTTATTCACCGCATCTCGCACTAACCGTAATTTTTCCCAGTACTCTGAATTCATCACAGCATCATCCTGCAACACTGCCAAGCCCGTATACCACGTATTTAAAAAGACAGATTCATTGCGCTTACCAGGAATATGCTGCCAAATTTCCTCTGCCGTAAAACTCAAGATAGGCGCAAGCCAACGCACCAATGCTTCAATAATATGAAACAATGCGGTTTGCGTTGAACGGCGCGCAAGACTGTCTTCTTGTGTTGTATACTGACGATCTTTAATAATATCCAAATAAAAACTACCCATATCCACTGAACAAAACTGATGGATTTTTTGATAAATCAAATGAAATTGATAAGTATCATACGCTTGAATAATTTCTTGCTGTACCAATCGCGCTTTGTTTACCGCCCAGCGATCCAATGCCAACATTTTTTCTGATGGAACCAAGTGTTTTGCTGGATCAAACCCAGCTAAATTGGCCAGTAAAAAACGTGAAGTGTTACGTAAACGTCTATAGGTTTCCGAAATACGGGTCAAACTCTCGTCTGATATAAAAATATCACCAGAGTAATCAATCGAGGCTGCCCACAGTCGCATCACATCCGCACCAAACGATTTGATAATGGTTTCAGGTGCAATTACATTACCTAACGATTTTGACATCTTGCGGCCTTCCACATCAATCACATAACCGTGAGTCAAAACAGCTTTGTATGGCGCTTCATCATTCATAGCAACTGAAGTCAGCAATGCAGAATGAAACCAGCCACGATGCTGGTCTGATCCTTCTAAATATAAATCGGCGGGAAAACGCAATTCAGAACGCATTTGCAAAACACATTCATGTGAAACACCGGATTCAAACCACACATCTAAAATATCATGGCATTTTCTATATTCCTTTGCATCCTCTGAGCTTAGTAATTCTTTTTCATCTAAATTAAACCAGGCCTCTACACCTTCTTTTTCAATACGTTTTGCAGCATCAAGCATTAATGCAACCGAATCCGGATGCATCTCACCCGTTTCTTTATGCAAGAAAAGCGTAATCGGCACACCCCACGTACGTTGCCGTGAAATACACCAGTCAGGACGATTTGCTATCATCGCCGCAATACGATTTTCTCCCCATTCAGGAATCCACTCTACCTGCTTAATCGCTTCTAATGTTTTAGCTCTTAAATAATTTTCATCTAAGCTGATAAACCATTGTGGTGTCGCACGAAAAATGAGTGGTGTTTTATGGCGCCAACAATGAGGGTAACTGTGCGTTACTTTAGCCAAATGTAACAATGCACCCTGTGATTTTAATTTTTCAATAATGGGATCATTCACTTTAGCCACATGCTGTCCTGCAAATAAAGGAGTCCCTGCTACAAAGCAACCATCATCACCCACGGGATTATCCATCACTAAACGGTACTGTTTACCAATAAGATAATCATCTACACCGTGAGCAGGTGCGGTATGAACTGCACCTGTACCTGCATCACACGTCACATGCTCACCCAATACAACAGGCACTTGGCGATTGTAAAAAGGATGTTGCAATTGAATACCTTCTAATGCATTACCCCTTACTTTTACAAGCATGCGATAATTTGTTATTCCATAACGCTGCATAGTTTGTTCAACCAAAGATTCAGCCAGCAACAGTCTCTCACCATCATTACATTCTAATAACACATATTCATCATTTGGATTCAATGCAACAGCTTGGTTTGCTGGAAGCGTCCACGGCGTGGTTGTCCAAATAGGAATAGAAATAGCTTTCTCTTCATTGATTAGCCCTGATGAAAGCTCAGCCGTTTCACCCTCCGGTATACGCAACTGCATAAGAGGTGATAGTCGATCAAGAAAATTTTTTGTATCAATAACAGTAAAACGCACATCAATAGCAGACGACGTTTTATCAATATATTCCACTTCCGCCTCAGCCAACGCCGACGCACAATCCAGACACCAATGAACCGGTTTCGCCCCTTTTTCCACATGGCCCTGTTGAATGATTTTACCCAGACTGCGCACAACATTCGCTTCATACGTAAAATCCATCGTCAGATAAGGATTCTCCCAATCACCCAATACCCCTAACCGCTTAAATTCACTACGCTGAATATCAATTTGACTGATCGCATACTCCCTGCATGCTTTACGAAATTCATTCACACTGATTTTTTGCCCTGGTTTACCCACTTTTTTTTCAACGTTTAATTCAATAGGCAACCCATGACAATCCCAACCCGGTACATAAGGTGCATTAAATCCACTGATTGTTTTAGACTTCACAACGATATCTTTTAAAATTTTATTCACCGCTGTGCCCATATGAATATGCGCATTCGCATAAGGAGGACCATCATGCAAAATAAAATGCGGCCGCGTTTTCCCTAATTCACGTAATTTTTGATAAAGATTCAAACTCTCCCATTTTTTTAAAATATCCGGCTCTCTTTGTGCAAGATTCGCTTTCATAGGAAAATCTGTTTTAGGTAAATTTAAAGTGTTTTTGTAGTCTGTCATAATAGTTCTTCTTTATTTCAAATTAAAATCATCGCTCAGATAGCCATCTTAAAAACTATCTAAAATAAGCCCGTGCCTGCTCTGCATCTTTCAACATTTGCTCTTTCAGTAAATCCAAATTATCAAACCGCTCTTCTTCACGCAGTTTTTTACAAAACTCGACTTCTACCTGTCTGCCATAAATAGTTTCTGCAAAATCAAAAATATGGACTTCCAATAAAGTCCGTGTTCCCCCGATCGTAGGACGTGTACCCACATTCGCAACTCCAGGCAATCCCGTTTTTGCTATTCCATGCAATCGCACAACATAAATACCTTTTACCGCTGTCTCCCGCCGATGTAAATAAATATTAGCGGTAGGAAACCCTAACACACGTCCAAGCTGATCACCATAGACTACCCGCCCCAACATACAATAAGGACGTCCCAACAACCGCTCAGCCAATGCATGATCTGCTACATTTAGTGCTTGCCGAATACGCGTACTACTGACTCGCTGACCTTCTATCTGCACACTAGGCATGATTTCAACACTGAAATTTAATCGTTCCCCTGCTTTTTTTAATAAAGCAACATCACCCTGCCGAGCCTGTCCAAACCGAAAATCATCTCCCACTATCAAATGTTTTATCTTAAGCCGCGCACAAAGAATCTCTTCAATAAAAGCCTCCGCCGTCAATGCAGCCAACGCTGCATTAAAACGCAACACCCAGACTTTCTCCACCCCCCTTTGCACCAAATAATAAACTTTTTCACGAAACCGTGTTAAACGAGGCGTCGCTACCCCCTTGGCAAAAAATTCAGCCGGTTGAGGCTCAAAAGTGAGCACTAACGAAGGTAAATTAAACGCCTGCGACCGCCTATCAAGCTGCTCCAGCAATGCCTGATGCCCTCGATGCACCCCGTCAAAATTACCTATCGTTGCCACACAACCTTTAAAAGCAGATGTAACGGTATTGTTGCGAATGATCTGAATAGACACAAGTTCCTTATCTTTTGTTCAGGAGTTCCCGCTCAAAAACGCGGGAACTCCTTTCTTGTTTATATGCTGCGCATAAGCAAAGCTTATGCTTGCACTTAAGGGGGAGAATCGCAATTCTCCCCCTTAAGAATCCCCCATCGCGTCATGTCGGCGGGAACCGCTGTCGTTTGCTTAAATAATAAAGCAATTGATTATACGCATAGGAGTACTTTTTTGTAAAAGTGCTATAATAGGTATATTGCACAAGAGATCAAAAAAATGCCAGAGCCTACACCCTCTAATGTAACGCCAGACACCCCTGCCACGACACAAAAAGGTAGAGATACCAAATGGATGTTAGAGACATTTGCACGGGCTCTCTATGGTGAGGATCATGATTTAGCAGGTGGCATCAGATTCGATCATCAGTTAAGTAGCGTACAAAACAAAATTAAAGCTCTTAAAGATGACAGGGATAGTGTTCCTAAAGCTGAAAAACAAGTAACTAAATTAGAAGGCACTCTTGAAAAAAATACAACCCTTAAGCCAGAGACCAAGAAAGACTTAAAACAGCGAATTAGCGAACTACAGGAACTCATCAAAAAAGGATTAAAGGTTAATAACGATCTTAAAAATCTAGAAACAAAATTGTCAGAGCTGGCAGCTCAACATGAAGCAATGAAAAAACAAGGCAATCACACCACAGAAACAACACTAGATACATCAGGAACAACTAAAGAGACTCTCGCCGAGACATTAGAAGAATTGAAAAAAGAACACGTTAATTTAGATACACAGTTTACCGTACTGCACAAACAAATAGCGAGTGGGTACAAGTTTACATATGACGCCATCCCGCCTAATGCGCTACTCGTCTTAAAACCTTTTGATGAATTAACAAAACGCACCACTGAAGACCAGGAAGAACCGCAAGAACCATCCACGCCTACTAGCCGCCCACAATTAGGGTAATAACAATCGTATGCTGGCGCCTTCAGCATACACTTTCTATTCAGGCCTGTTTACAATTCTACTATGCTGGGCGTAATACCTTAATTTTCTATGCTCCGCTCCTCATTGACCTTGTGTCAACTGTAGTGCGGCGCTCGAAAATCAAGGCACTCCACCTCAGCCTAGCGAATTGTAAACAGGCCTTACTGTCTGTGGAATCAATAAATCTCGCAAACGCACTCCCGTCAACCATAATCCAGCAAAATAAACAGCGATTGCAGAAGCCAATAAAAATAATAAATGTGTGCATCGCCACCAGACAGTACTGGTGACCCACATTTCAATATCTCCCACTCCAAACCACAACCATATTGCAAGTACGCTGTTTGATATTGCGAGCCGAATCGCAAAAGACTGCCAACCTGCACGCGGCTGATAATATGTTTCTTTCCGTAAGAAATAATATAAATAACCCGCATTCACAAGTGACGCCAATGATGTAGCCAATGCAATACCTACATGAGCAAATGGCCAAATAAGCATAAAATTAAATACCATGTTGGATACCATAGCCAAAATACCAATACGCACAGGTGTACGCATATCTTGTTTTGCATAAAACCCAGACGCTAGAATTTTAACTAGCATGAAAGGCGCAATACCAATTGCAAACATACTCAAGCTTTTACGCGCCATCATTACAGCATGCACATCAAAACGCCCATGTTGAAATAACGTACTTAACAAAGGGCCTGACATTAATGCAAAAACAACACCGGCGGGCACGCCCACTAATAAAACACAACGTAGTGCCCAATCCAATGTCATTGAAAAATCTTCGTGGGATTGGCTCGCGTGATGGCGTGACAAATGCGGCAAAATAACAGTAGAAATGGCCACTCCAAAAATACCTAATGGAAATTCCATCAAGCGATCAGAATAATAAAGCCAAGAGACACTACCCACAATTAGGAACGATGCAAATAACGTATCCAGTAATAAATTAAGCTGAGAGACAGATACACCAAATAAGGCAGGCACCATCTGTTTTAGCACTTTACGCACACCCGGATCACCAAAATTAACTTTAGGTTTAGGCAATAAGCGTAAACGCTTTAAAAAAGGCCATTGAAAAAGTAACTGCAAAATCCCCGCAACAAAGACTCCCCAAGCCAGGCCTATAATAGGCACAGCAAGCCCTGGCGCTAACCAGATCGCAGCACCAATCATTGCAATATTCAAAAAAACAGGCGTAAAAGCAGCTACCCAAAAACGGCTATACGTATTTAAGATTGCACCAGAAAAAGCCGTGAGTGAAATAAGCATGAGATAGGGAATAGTAATACGTAACATCGTTACTGCAAGCTCATAACGAGGCCCTGTGGTCTCAAATCCAGGGGCAAAAATGCGCACAATCACTGGCGTAAATATCTCGCCTGCAATGGTCACACAAAGCAAAACAAAACCTAAAGTTCCCGCAATAGAATTGATAAAGTCACGTACTTCTTCAGGCGATTTATTTTTTTGATAATCAGATAAAACAGGGACAAAAGCCTGTGAAAATGACCCTTCAGCAAAAAGCCGCCGCATAAAATTGGGTATTCTAAAGGCAACCGAAAACGCATCGAATGCACCTGCAGCACCGAATAATTGAGCTGTTACCATATCGCGAATAAACCCAAAAATACGTGAAATCAGGGTCATGCTGGCAACGACAGAACTTGATTTAAAAAGGCTTTTGCTCATTATTAACTCAAAATTATAAAGATTGATATCGTATCATAGCAACGACTGGCTGACTATCTTCGAGTTAAATTGTAAACGGGCCTATGCTCGCGTGCGTCTTTCCCTCTATAAATAATGAGTTATATAGAAACGGGCACGCACGCGGGCACGGGCACGATTATTTTATAAGGATGTATCCAAATCTGAAATGAAAAAGCTAAAATTGACATCCCTTAAATAAAAGGGCATATTAGCACACTTTCATTTTAACTTAAGAATTGCTGGAGGAATACCTTGGCTAATATCGCATCTGCTAAAAAGCGCGCACGTCAAGCAGAAAAACACAGACAACACAACGCAAGTTTACGCTCTATGGTTCGTACTTATATCAAAAAAGTATGCGCTGCCATTGAAGCAAACAATAAAACAGCGGCCGAAGAATTATTTGCTAAAGCTCAACCTATTATTGATCGCATGGCTAATAAAGGCATTATCCATAAAAACAAAGCTGCTCGTCAAAAAAGCCGTTTAACATTACAGATTCAAAAAATTACTGAAGGTGCTGTTGCTGCAACCAAAGTAAAAGCCAGCAAAACAAAACAAGCAAAAGCGGCTGAATAACATTCCGGCGTGTGTCATCCCCGCGAAGGCGGGGACCCATCATGACTTGTCTCTTGATCTGTACGGTTTTCTGATCATTTAACTTTTATTGTTTGATTTATCATTTAGCGGAACCTACAAGATGGGTTCCCGGTTAATTCTAAATGGGTCCCCGCCTTCGCGGGGATGACATACAATAGCAAATTTCGTTGGGATACCTCGCATTGATTGCAACTCCAGCGAAAAAATATTTTTTTCTACTCTATTTATTAAGTGCGATCACCACCCTGAGTAATACTAATCATCTTCTCCAATGCCCTTCGTGCATTCGTTACAACCCACTGCTGACCACTCATATCAAACCGCGTTCGCGAACCCACAAATTCATCTACCACATCACCCGGTTTCACTTTATTAAATTCAGGCACTTTACCTTGTCTTAATAAATCCAGCACAGCAACTAAATGCGGTGGATCATTACGCGACATAGTAGCACAGCCGCAACCGCGTTTTTTAAATGCATTATCCGGTATCTCGCTCAGGTTAATGACCTGGATATTTTTTTTCAGACAAGCGTCTTTTAAATTTTTTACCATATGATTTTCCGTGCCTATCGCATATTTAGCAGTACCCGCACGATCATTAATCACTCTATCCCACAAATAAGCCGTTGAACCAAAACCATCTGCCGCCGCAACCACTTCTTTGCGGCACTCAGGATGTACAACTACGTGATAGCCTTGTTGTTGCCAATAAGCCACCATGTCAGGTTGATAATAACTATGTACACCACACTCACTCGCAAATAAAATAAGTTGTGCTTTATCAAAACGTGTCAATACTTCCGGTGCTTGCTCCGATAATTTAAAACTCGCAGCAGCAGATCCTGCAGGCCAATACGCAATTCTTTCTGGTGGAATACCCAACCAAGCCGCCACATTTTCACCCATGTGCCGATCAGGAATAAATAAAATTTTCTTGTTTTGTTTCAACGCCCATTCAAATATTTTTTTAACATTAGAACTCGTGCATACCGCACCGCCTTGCGCACCCGTCATAGCTTTAATCCGGCCAGACGTGTTCATATAACAAATTGGAATAATATTATTCGCATCATAACGTGCATTCAATTGATCAAACGCGGGTTGCACCATGAAATCTTTCGCTAACATTTCCATCGTGCAGCCTGATTTTGGATTAGTAATATAAACAGATTGATCCTCATGCGCTAAAATGGCGATAGATTCCGCCATAAAATGCACGGCTGATTCAACAATCACTTTTTTTTCAGGACGCTCAACCGCCATCAAGGCCAATTGATAAGAATCCCCAATCGTACCGCCAAAATGGTGGATGATTTTAACAATTTCACCCCCCATATAATAATGCGCAAGCAACAAAAGCGAATCACCAAAATGATCGGCAGCCGCTTTCATATAAGGCTCCATCCACAATAATGTTGTCATCATATCGCGATCAGGTAAAGCTTGATATTCTTCCGCATAAGGCAAAAATTCTTGTTGATACCAATCCAATGGATAATCATCCTGACAAATTTGCATATCAGGTTTATATAATAAATGACTTGCTACAGGCATAAAATGTGAATCAGTACTCATGGTGTTTCCATCCTGCTAAATTCATTCGCTTTTACAATGGATTCCTGCGCAATGCTTAATTTACCCGTAAAATCTTCGCGATAATGGCCGCCACGGCTTTCGCAACGATTTAATGCAGAACGCACAATCAACTCAGCAATCAAAATAATATTTCTTAATTCAATCAAATCACGTGTAATCGCATATTTCCAATAATATTCTTCGATCATATCTCTACGTGCCAAAACCAATTTTAATTGATCACGCAAACCTGCTTCAGTGCGAATGATACCTGCATAAGAACTCATTTCACCACGCAACCCACGCCAATGCACACTCAGTTGGCTCGCACGACGCAAATCAACTACACTTGCTGAATCCCAATCACTGATTAAACGCTGCAATTTCAGAGGGTTAACAATCATAGCACGACTACAATGTGCAGCATGACGTCCCATCACCGTTCCCTCTAATAATGAATTACTGGCTAAACGATTAGCGCCATGCAATCCCGTAAACGCTGTTTCGCCAATTGCAAATAGTCGTTTTAAATCTGTTTTTCCTGTGATATCCGTTAATACACCCCCTCCCATATAATGGGCCGCTGGTACCACAGGAATCATGTCACGACTCAAATCCAAACCCACATCCCATAATGTACGGTAAATCATCGGAAAACGGCGTTGTAAAAACGCTTTATCTAAATGTCGAATATCCAAATGCACATAATCATAATGACCCTGTTCAATTTCAGAAAAAATGGCACGCGCCACCACATCACGCGTCGCCAATTCCATTTTGTGAGGTGCATAACGCTGCATAAACCGCTCACCCGTTTCCGGTGAACGTAAATAAGCACCCTCACCGCGCAATGCTTCTGAAATCAAAAAATTATTAATTTTAGAGTGGTAAAATAAAGTAGGATGAAATTGATAAAACTCTAAACCACCGACTCGTGCACCCGCACGATAAGCCATTGCAACACCATCACCTGTTGCGACATTCGGGTTAGAGGTATAACGATAGACTTTACCTGCACCCCCAGTGGCTAACACCACTGCATTAGCCAGAAAAGTATGAATAAGCCCTTGCTGTTCAGCAAGCACATAAGCACCCACCACTTCAGGAAATTGAGCAGGTTGATGCGGCTCCATCTGCGTAATTAAATTAATGGCTGAATGACACTCAAATAATGTCACTTGTGACAATTGCTTCACTTGCAAAAGCAACGCATTAATAATAGCAGCGCCTGTCTGATCACCCACTCGATAAATACGTTTGACCGCATGGCCCGCTTCGATCCCACGCAATAACTTATTATTTTCATCACGATCAAAAAAAACGCCGTGTTCAGTAAGATAATCAATACTGGCAGACCCTTGCTCTAAAATAGCTGTCACAGCCTGCAAATTGCATAAACCATCCCCTGCAGCCAAGGTATCAGAAATATGCTGTTTAACATCATCCGGCACAGCCGCCGCAATACCACCTTGCGCATAATAACTGTTCGACTGGCTGAGTTGGCTTTTTGCTAAAAGTACAATACGAATCTCAGGATGCAATGTCACCAATTCTAAAATATAAGATAATCCAGCAATACCACTTCCAATCACCATGACATCAAACTGATAGCGCTGGCCTCGTTGTGAAATCGTATTTTGCATGTTAGAACTCACATTTTATTGATAAATCAACATTGCCTGCTGAATGTGTTAATTTGCCCACTGAAATAAAATCAACACCACACTCTGCTGCAGTCATGATGGTATCAAGAGACATATTACCCGATGCTTCTGTAGTCACTTGTCCTTTGCAAAGCATCACACACTCAGACATGAGCGCGAGTGACATATTATCAAGTAACACACGAGTCACTTTATGCAATCCTTGTTCCAAGACAATAGTCAACTCATCAAGCGTGCGCACTTCCACGATAACAGGGCATTTTTGAAGAATCTCATCGGGTAATTTAGAAAGCGCCACCGCCATCCCACCTAATAAATCAACATGCGTATCTTTAATCATCATTGCATCGTATAAACCCATGCGATGATTCACACCACCCCCACACTGTACGGCGTATTTTTCCAAATGACGAAAGGCGGGTGCTGTTTTTCGAGTATCTAAAATTTGAGTTTTAGTATGTTTAATTTTTTCAACATAGCGAGCTGTTAACGTCGCAATCGCACAAAGACGCTGCAAAAAATTCAGCATGATGCGCTCAGCCATTAAGATTGTTTGTGCAGACCCTGTTAATGTTAACAGGGTCGCACCTGGCTGTATGAGTTGGCCATCACGATAATCTGACTGTGCAGTGCAATCACCCAATTTTTGCAGCACCGCTTTGATAATAGGCAACCCACAAAGAACAATAGGCTGTGGTTGTTTTGAAATAAGGATCGCATGCGCATTTTCTTTGACTATAGGAAATAATAAAGCCGTCGTTTGATCACAATACGGCAGACTTAAATCTTCAATAAAAGCTAGATCAATTAATTGCTGATCAATCGCATTCAATTCCCAAGAGGATAACGTTGTATTCATGTTGCCTACTGGATGCTAGTGGTCGCATTTGTCTCAAGATACTTCATCGCCTCCTGCGCCAATTCATCCGTCCCGCTATGGCTCAGCCCTGAAATCTTAAACACTCTTCCTGTCCACCCCAGACGCGTCACGATAGCCTGGCAGCATTTTTCTGCTTCTTCTGCTGTCAATAAATCTGTTTTATTTAACACCAGCCAGCGCTCCTTCGCAAGTAATTCCGGGTTGAATTTTTTCAACTCATTGATTATAGCCTTAATATTTTCAACTGGATCGCTTCCATCGGGTGGTGCAATATCCACAACATGCAACAATAATACCGTACGTGAGACATGTTTCAAAAAACGCACGCCAAGCCCTGCCCCTTCTGCCGCACCTTCAATTAACCCAGGAATATCTGCCATCACAAAACTACGCTCTTGCGATACGCGCACTACGCCCAGATTAGGATAAAGCGTTGTAAAAGGATAATCCGCCACTTTAGGCCGTGCTGCCGAAACAGCATGAATCAGTGTCGATTTACCCGCATTAGGCATACCCAGCAACCCCACATCCGCTAACACTTTTAGCTCTAACCGTAAATTACGTTTTTCACCCGGTGAGCCTGGAATAGTGCGAGTAGGTGATCGATTAATACTGCTTTTGAAGCGCGAATTACCAATACCATGCGCGCCCCCTTTCCCCACACACGCTTTTTGTCCATGCTGCGTCAAATCAGCAATCAATTCATCCGTATCTTCATCATAAACCATCGTACCTACCGGTACGCGCAACGTGACATCGGGCCCCGCCTTGCCTGTACAATTACGCCCACCCCCTTTTTGCCCATTCCGCGCTTTATGTAAGCGTGCATAACGGTAATCAATTAAAGTATTAATGCCTTCATCCGCAACGAGAAATATACTTCCACCATCACCCCCATCGCCTCCATCAGGGCCACCTGTTGGCATAAATTTAAGACGCAAAAAGCTACAAGAGCCATTACCACCATCACCCGCTTCTATTCGGATTCTTGCTTCGTCTATAAATTTCATAATAATGGCCATCAATCAGTGTGAAAAAAAAAGCCCCGTTTTTTAGCGGGGCTTTTCCATTGTTGATTAAACGATAATTTATGCTGCAGTCTCTTCCATCGCAATAGGTTCAATATTAACACAACGTTTATGCATTGACCCTTTCCTACCAAATACCACTTTGCCTGCCATTAACGCATACAAAGTATGATCACGGCCGATCCCAACATGGCGGCCTGGATGAAATTGCGTGCCCCGTTGACGCACAATAATTTCCCCAGCATTAACAATTTGCCCACCATAACGCTTAATACCTAAATATTTCGGGTTTGAGTCACGACCATTGCGTGTACTACCACCCGCTTTCTTATGTGCCATACTTGCAAACCCTCTTTAAGCTACAATCTTTTCAATCTTCACTTCTGTGAAATATTGTCTATGTCCCATTTGCTTTTGATGATGCTTACGGCGTCTAAAC
Source organism: Gammaproteobacteria bacterium (assembly GCA_044221135.1). Lineage (GTDB taxonomy): Bacteria > Pseudomonadota > Gammaproteobacteria > DSM-16500 > DSM-16500 > UBA4722. Next base: position 1,714 of record JBGAPT010000043.1, on the reverse strand, counting down.
TTCATAATATGAATTTTCTTATGCCGGCCTTGCCCAATCACGGAAGCCACAACCTTGCCACCATCTACAAAAGGCTTACCAATCTGGATAGTGTCACCCTTGGTCACCATCAGAACTTTAAAATCAACGGTAGAACCCACTTCAGCTTCTAATAGCTCTAACTTAAGTGTTTGTCCTTCCTCGACGCGGTACTGTCTAGCCCCGCTCAGAATCACTGCATGCATGTCTTTATACTCCAAACCCTTGTTTTACCAGACTCGAAAGGAAACGCATTATAGAGATTCTGAAAACGAAGCGCAAGAAACAATTATCGGTCAACTGTTGCTTTACAACCATCTTGAGTTATATTCACAAATACGATAGAGCCGAACGGATTAACTGGCTCATTTAGAGCATCACCGGTGAGTGTACATTCTTTAAATGCAGCCATATTTTCTGATGTAGGAGTAGGAGCACAAACGGATTCAGGCCCAACACAATAAATGACTTTGCTAATTGTATATTGGCCATAAGCATCATCAGCGAGCGATTCATAAATACCTTTAGTGTGCTGGTTTGCACCAAGAGCTCCAACATCAACATAAGTAGTGCCCTTGCCATATGCCACAACTTCGAACATTTCTCCTTCTTTTGTTGCTGTATTTGATACCACCATAATAGAAGCCATACTATTCAGTGAAACAAGCCCTAATGCAATAGCTAGTACTAATTTGTTGAATGACATAAATAACCTCGCTTGATTTGTTATAAACTAAGACGCGTATTGTACATAAATTTCAAATATTGTACATTTATTTCTTAGTTTATGTAATCTCCATGCTTGACAGCAATATACGCTTACTACTACGATTCAAGTACTTAAGCTCATTATAAAGTGATACCTCATGCTGTTGGAATCGATACGCTCTTTGGTGCAAACTGATTTAATCAAAACGGACCAGTTTATATCAGAGGAATTACGATCAGATGTTCCCTTCATCAATCAATTGATTGCTTATATTTTAACCGCTGGCGGCAAACGGATCCGTCCATTATTAGTCTTACTTTCTGCCCGTGCCTTTCAACACCAAAAACAACACCACATTGAACTCGCCTCTGCAATCGAACTCATCCACACAGCCACTTTATTACATGATGATGTCGTTGATAGCTCCAGCTTACGCCGCGGCCTCGAAACTGCAAATGCCATTTGGGGAAATGAAGCCAGCGTACTGGTCGGTGATTTTTTATATTCACGCGCTTTTCAGCTCATCGTTAAACTACAACACTTACCCATTTTAAGTATTTTTTCAAACGCCACTAACTTGATTGCAGAAGGTGAAGTCTTACAACTCATTAACTGTCACAATCCCGACACCACTGAAGCTTCTTATTTTGATGTCATTATGCGTAAAACAGCAAAATTATTTGAAGTTGCAACTCAAGCTGGCGCTGCTCTCTGTACAGACAATCCAGACTATATGACTGCCATGCAACAATATGGTTTAAACCTAGGTATTGCTTATCAATTAATAGATGACGTACTCGATTACAGTGCATCCGCCGAACAAACAGGCAAAAATATGGGAAACGATTTAACAGAAGGAAAACCCACCCTTCCTCTCATCTATGCTCTCACAAAAAGCACCACTCAAGAAGTCAGACTACTCCGCAATGCTATCGAAACCGGCTCTATTACAGACTTAGCTTCTATAGTCAAAATTATTGAATCCAC
>JBGAPT010000042.1:0-18979 GCA_044221135.1 Gammaproteobacteria bacterium | reverse complement strand
AAGATATTGAAAAAATCGTGGCAAACTATAACCATACGCCACGAAAATGTTTAGGATACAAAACGCCTGCTCAGGTTTTTATAAAACAGTTGGTGCACTTCAAATGTGAATTCACATCCCCGCCTTCGCGGGGATGACATAAGAGAGCGCGGGGATGACAGTGGAGCAGGAGAGATGACAGTGGAGCAAGAGAGATGACAGTGGAGCAGCAGAGATGACAGTGGAGCAGCGGGGATGACAAAATAAGATTTTTTAACTGTTCCTAACCTGTTACCTCATGTTTATTATGGGCTTTTCCTGTCCCATCCCTTGTAACTGCTGAATCATCCCAACATCTTTTAACCGCGACCCTGAAGAGCTACCGTGATAATAACCCATTGCACTGATCCAGACCGTCGTTAAACTTGTCACAATACCTAAAATGACTTCTTGATTACGAGGTGGGATGGGTAAGTAAAACAAGGAAGCCAATGCAATAAATAATCCTACTGTAAGTAAATAGGCAAGCATCGCAGGGGTTTTATCTCTATGAGAAAAAGGGATTGAATCAATTGCTACTTCTCGTTGGCGTGCACTATCGTTATCAGCGTATTGCGTTGCCGCTTCATTTTGCGCTGCTTGAATCACTAAGCGCTGTAGTTCAATTTGATGGTCCAGCTCAATTTGTTTTAATTTAAGTGCAGCAGCAGGATCCGCTGTGATTAATTCCTGCAACGCATCCGGCTGATTAATATCCCCTCCAAAAGTAGATGCAATCAAACCGCCAATAATTGCACCACCAGGTCCCGCGAGGACGCTTCCCAAGAGCGGCGCAAATTTTGTCACTTTTAAAAGCAGCAAGCAATATATCAGGATTTACAGTGTTAATGAGATGAAACGATTGAGGGCCTAATAGCCCATCTTCAATGAGAGAGTATCCATTTGCAGCACGCATAGCACGTTGTAAACAAATATGTGCCTGATGCGCACCCATGTTAACCGCCAGATCAAATACTTTGGTTGCAAGTTGTTGCGAATGAATGGTTGCATATTGATATCGCTGCCACCATTCACGCTGATAAATTTCAATGGCATCGCTTTGTGAAAGTTTGCGAATATCATTCGATGTAACATTCGCTTTGATTTGCTGTAAAAATCGCAAAGAAATGCCAAATTGTGTTGCACCACCTGGATCAGATGGATTATCAACAAATCCGCCTTCATGCTGCAAGACGTATGGAATTGCTAGATTGAAATCACTCATGCACACTCTCTAGATATTTTTTCTTGGCTTTCGCCATGTACTCAATGACTTCAGGTTTATAAGGCAAAGGAGAATCACTGATCACACCTGCTTTATAACCTTCCCATAATTTATCGCCCAATGGGCGATTATTTTTGTAAACTTCATTGACTAAAGCAAACCAGCGTTCTGCAAACTGTAAACCCGTTTCACTTTCTGGATCAGTATACAACTTACCTTCAATATCTTTGAACAAGGCTGCCCAGCGTGCCTGGTAATTTCCCCAATATTCTGGCGTACGCTGGTCCGAGAGTGTTTCAAATGCTTTTGCTTCAGCAGGTGTTAAAAATGTTTTATACCAAGTATTTTTACTGGTGTCCTGTAGTTGCAGTACTTCAATGATTTTAGATTGTATTTTCCAATCAATTAAATCATTTTGATCTAAACTATCAATCAAACTTCCTATTAATTTAGCAGCTTCGGTAAGACGTTTTGCTTTTTCATACATAATCATCTCTTGTACCCGCAGCGATTGTTTGATATTAAGCGATGCATCAGACAATATTTGCTTCATTTGTTCAACTGAAAATCCCAAAAAGCGCAACGTTGTGATTTGCTGTAATACCCCTAAATCTGCTTTTGTATAGCGCCTATAATTCGCATGCGATTTATAAGTCGGTTTAAATAATCCTGCTTTGTCGTAGTAACGTAATGTGACTTTAGTGATGCCTGTTAATTTACTTAATGTTTGAACGGTATAGTAATCTGGCATAATAATTTTCCTTTTCTTTGTCAGATGAGCGCGAGTTAATTCATTTAATAACAATTCCAATGATCTGCACAATACCATGCACCGTTAGCAGTGCAAGTACGTGAAATCCTCCCAGGTGCATGACAAGGTTTGCCATCATCTTGCATATAAGCACATCGATAATCGATTTGTTTTGTCAATACACCCGGATATTTTCGCCAGCCACAAGCACAAGCGTTTGCATTCAATGTTAAATAATCTCCACACTCCATACAAACTAAATTACGCATTGGAAGTCTCCTCTTTTGGCACAACTAATTCTCCTAGGTACTGTTCAAATTTAACAGGATTAAATAACGTTGCAGGTCGCAGGTATTCTGCCATAACTGGATTATCTTTCCATTCTCGTGTTTTTTTTGCGATGACTTGACGGCAATCCATGACTGTTGCACCTGATTTTAGACGCGCTACAATGAATTTTAAATTTGTCCCAATTTGTCTGTACACCCGGCCTGTCTTTTCATTTAAAAAATCAAGAATGGATTTGGCCTGGGTTAAATAGGTTTGTTCGAGTGATTCAGAAGCGGTCTGCTTTTCTGGATTTGACATATCAATCTTTTTATTCTGTTCCTGATCCTGTTCCTGATCCTGTTCCTGTTCTGTGCTACAAAGTGATTTGACCGTTTCTACACTTTTATTTAAGTGATGCAAACGGTCAGTGAATGTGGATAACATAAATTTACCGTAGGTTAATAAACTGTTAATTAATGGTTTAAACAATACAGAAGAGGGCGGTACCGCATCAAATAATTTTTGAATACACATACCTTGCCGAGGATTGCAGACAGGATTAAATTTTAAAAAATGTGGAATCAGCAGCCAGCTGGATGCTTGATCATACAAAATAAGATCCTTTGTATTCAGTTCGTCTAAACTATAATTGACTTTATCGCAGTCCCATCCTAAATCGCTTTCTATATAGCCTACAGGTAAACGAAAACAACCTAACATCGTTGTGTGCGGGCTTGTTTGAAGATACGTAATAAGTAACTTCGCTTGATCTGATAATTGACGGGTTTCTGTGCTTCCCCAAAAACAAGTTTGAATCGATCCATATGTTCTCATTGCAATGTTCCTTGTAGAAAAGTTAATAAACTTATATAACCTACAATTAATGTGATGTGAACTTTCAAGGGGTATTGGATTAAGATGGTGTAGGAGATTGGCCTAATTTAATCGTGCCCGTGCGCGTGCCCGCGTGCGTCTTTTCTTGGCTGTTGTCTAGATTGATGATTAAAACTCAAGGAAAAGACGCACGCGGGCACGATTAAGCTGGTGGTAACGCTGAGTAGATATGTTTTTTATTGACTCCCCCACTCCTCCTCGGTATGGTTACAAATGAAATAAGCCCAAGGAATACAGATCAATGGAAATGGTTGCACGCTTTGAAATACCTTATTATCAAATTCTCAATCAGGCTAGCCAAACAGTTGACGATCTTCCCGAGTTTGCTAAAAATCCAGATCATTTAATTCAATTGTACCGTGCCATGGTGCTGAGCCGTGTATTTGATACTAAATTAATTGCGTTGCAACGGACTGGGAAAATAGGTACCTATCCTTCAGTGCGAGGACAGGAAGCTGTATTTATAGGCGCAGGGGATGCGATGGCCAAAGAAGATGTTTTTGTTCCTTACTATCGTGATACACCCGTATTATTGCAGCGTGGTGTGACGATGACGGAGATGTTATTGTATTGGAGTGGTGATGAACGGGGAAATTGTTTTTCTTGTGGGGGAGATGATTTACCTTTTAGTATTCCAGTGGGTAGTCAGGGATTGTTGGCTGCGGGTGTTGCAACAGCGTTAAAAATTAAAAAGCAAAAGCGAGCAGTGTTAACGATTTGTGGTGATGGGGCAACATCACAAGGTGATTTTTATGAAGCGATGAATGTGGCGGGTGTGTGGAAATTGCCTGTGGTGTTTGTCATTAATAATAATCAATGGGCGATTTCAGTGCCGCGTGCTGCGCAAACAGCCGCGCAAACATTGGCGCAAAAAGCCATTGCAGCTGGGTTTTCGGGTGAGCAGGTGGATGGGAATGATGTTATTGCAGTGCGTGAACGTGTTGCAGTTGCCTTGCAAAAAGCACGTGAACAGCATGTGCCTTCTTTGATAGAAATGATTAATTATAGACAGAGTGATCATACCACAGCAGATGATGCGAGCCGCTATGAGCCTAAAGGATTGCGGGATGCTGAATGGAAAAAAGAACCTGTTGCGCGGTTACGGCACTATCTGGAAAATTTGGGTGTCTGGACTGCATCGCAAGAAGAAACATTACAGGTGGATTGTACGAAGCAAGTGGAGCATGCGGTAGAGATTTTTTCGGCTATCCCTCTCGCATTACCTGAAACGATGTTTGATGATTTATATGAGACATTACCTGATATTTATGCCAAGCAACGTGATCAGTTGAGGAATGATCATGAATGAAATAACACTCGTTGAAGCAGTGAATCAGGCGCTGGCTTATGAAATGAAATCAGATAGCAGTGTCGTTGTTTTAGGTGAAGATATTGCTAAAAATGGCGGTGTTTTTCGTGCAACAGTGGGTTTGTTTGATCAGTTTGGTCCAGAGCGTGTGCGTGATACACCGTTAGCTGAATCGATGATTGGTGGTTTAGCGATTGGGATGGCGTTGCAAGGATTGAAACCGGTTGCGGAATTTCAATTCATGGGTTTTATTTATCCGGCACTCAATCAAATTATTAATCATGCAGCGCGTTTACGTCATCGTACACGCGGGCGGTTGCACTGTCCGCTTGTATTTCGTACGCCATATGGTTGTGGCATCCATGCACCCGAGCATCATTCAGAAAGTACTGAAGCGTTATTTGCGCATATTCCTGGATTACGTGTTGTGATACCGTCCTCACCCGCGCGTGCTTATGGGTTATTGTTGGCATCCATACGTAATCCAGATCCTGTGATTTTTTTAGAACCGGCTCGTTTATATCGCTGGGCAAAGCAAACTGTGCCTAATGAAGGTCAAGCGTTACCATTAGATAAATGCTTTACGTTGCGTCAAGGTACGGATGTGACGTTAGTCACTTGGGGTGCGATGGTGAAAGAAACGATGGCGGTGGCAGAGCAGTTGGCTCTAACAAATATCAGTGCGGAAGTGATTGATGTGGCAACACTGAAACCATTGGATATGGCTACTATTCTTCATTCTGTCGAAAAAACAGGTCGGTGTGTGATTATTCATGAAGCGGCCCGAGCAGGTGGAATAGGCGCTGATATTTCTGCGCAGATTGCAGAAGGTGGTTTATTATTTTTGAAAGCACCCGTGCAGCGTGTCACAGGTTATGATACAACGGTGCCTTATCCGCGCTTAGAAAAATTTTATTTACCCAGTGAAAAACAAATTTTGAAAGCAGTGCATACTGTGATGGAGTTTGCATGAGTATTTTTTATTTACCGGATTTGGGAGAGGGATTGGCGGAGGCTGAGATTCATGCATGGTATGTGAAAGAAAATGATGTTGTTTTGGTGGATCAGCTATTAATGTCTGTAGAAACAGCGAAAGCTGTAGTGGATGTGCCTGCACCGCAAGCGGGACGTATTGTGAAATTATATGGGCGGGTAGGTGACATAATTAAAACGCATGCACCGTTAGTGGAATTTGCAGCACAAGATGAAGGGACGGTAGTGGGTCGATTGGAAGTGAGTCATCATGTATTGAATGAAGGTGATACGCTATTATCTATGCCAACATCCGCAGAAAAAACAGTGAAAGCGATGCCTGCGGTGCGTGCGTTAGCTAAACAATTAAAGGTGGATTTAAATCGGGTCACTCCCACAGGATTACAAGGTCAAGTGACAGCGGATGATGTTAAGAAATTAGCGACAGGGCAGGGTGAGATATTGCATGGTGTTCGACAGGCGATGGCATTGGCGATGACAAAATCGCATCAGGAAATAGTGCCTGTGACGGTGTTTGATGAAGCAGATGTAACAGCGTGGGCGGAGAATAGTGATATCACAGTACGATTGATTCAGGCGCTGATTGAAGGCATTAAAGCAGAACCTTTATTGAATGCATGGTTTGATTCAGCGACTCGAGTATGGAGTGTGCAGCAAGAAATTCATCTGGGATTAGCGATGGATACAGCGGACGGTTTGTTTGTGCCGGTGTTGCGGAATGTGGCGAGTCAATCTGCGGAAACACTGCGTCAAACGATTAATCAGTTTAAAAAATCAGTGCATGATCGTACGATTGCGCCTCATGATTTGCAAGGTGCAACGATTACTTTATCTAATTATGGAATGATAGCCGGGCAATACTCGACGCCTATTATTATGCCGCCGATGGTTGCGATACTCGGGAGTGGAAAGAAACAGGAAGTGGTGCGAGTGCATGAGGGCGCCATCGCTATTCGGCGGGTGATTCCGTTGTCGTTGACGTTTGATCATCGGGTGTTGACGGGTGGTGAGGCGGTGCGGTTTTTGAGGGTGGTGATGGGGAGTTTGGCGGTGGGGTGAATAATTTGTTTTTACGTGAATGCTGCTTCATAGGCCCCTTCCCCCACAGGGGGAAGGGGCCTATGAAGCAGCATTTAGGTATATAAAGCAGCGAGAAGATAATCTAATTCACATGACAATCAGAAGACTGATTATTTCACTGCACTCGCAATGATGTGGGCGTAGTTGAACCACGGCTGCATCGATTATTTTCTTTATCTTCTATAGCGCGGGGAATTTGAGGCTGCATGATTTTGGAGATGTGGCCAAATATAGTGATCCTAAAGAAGTAGGCTATTTGTGTTGGATACCAGAGTTCTTTATTTATTTTTTGAGTTTCAGTAGAGTTTCGAGTTTTTCCTTCTGGATTTTCAACAGAAGTAATTTGTTTCTTGCTACCAGCAGACAACTGCAGAGCTATGACGAGGATTTCTGTTACGTGGCGAGTGGAGAAGAATCCGCGCGGTAGTTGAGAAGGGGACTCTACTTTTTTGGAGAGGTCGTTTTCATGTGGCAAACCTTTTTTTGCCTCGGTGGTGGCGGATAACGGTTTTTTCTTTAGGGCGTCCTCTTCTGATGAATCTTCTTCGTCGGACGAGTTTTCGGTGACTGCGGCTAAGTACTGAATTTCTCGATTCCGAGGAGGTGATTTTTTGGAGGTAGTATCTAGTAGTTGTTTGGTCCCTGTTGCTGTATGCGCGTCGTTTCTTGTCTGTGGCGCTGCCTGCATCTTTTGTTTTGTGTCAGTTGGTGGAAGATCATCTTCAGCGTTTCCTTTGCATTTTTCGATACAATTATAGAAAGTACAAGCCATACCAGTAAAAAAAGTAACGGCTACACCTGTCAAGACAAAAGCAAACGCATTAAAAGCGATGGCTGTCAGGGCAAGAGATGAAAAAAAAAGTAGGCCTACTACAGCAGCACCAATGACAACTGAGAATAATGCATTTTCCCAACTAAAAATATCGGATAGCGGTGTCTTATGCTTTTTGTCTTCTTCAGCAGAGCTTTTAAGTTTAGGTGAGCCACCTGGCTTAGTAGCCATAAACTAGATTCCTAGGTTAATTTGTATACAGTTTATAGAAAAGTCATTCTTAATGCAAGTTAATGCGGAGGAGTGCAATGTAGGAATTGCTTGGAATTTTTTATTTTGTAGATTTTTGAGGCATTTTGGTTTATGCGAATGCTGCTACTTGAGATCTTTCTTCTGAGGGGGCTTTGTTGAAAAAATTATAAATAGTTCACTTCACTGCCGTCATTGCGAGCTCTTACAAGGGTACACTATTGTCCAGTAAATCAATATCATAATAACACTATCTTAATTCAAATATGTGATGCGTCAGGCCGTAGGCCGTCAGAAATTAGCCCAGGCTAAGGGCGCGTTTTTTGCGCCCGCCGGCCTGGGTAATGCATTCCCCAACAACACAAGCGCTGAAAGCGCGGCAGATGACCAACAGGAAAAAATCATGTCACAATCATTATCACAACTCTATATGGCTATGGTGCATTGAGTGTTAGTCAATCTAGTATTGATGCAGTTATAAAATATATTGAAAATCAAGAAAATCATCATAAAACTCTCTCATTTAAAGATGAGCTAAAAAAATTATTACTGGCTTATAAAATTAATTATGACGAAAAATATCTATGCTTATAACCAACCTAACGCGCTTTCAGCGCTTGTGTTGTTGGGGAATGCATTACCCAGGCCGGCGGGCGCAAAAAACGCGCCCTTAGCCTGGGCTAATTTCTGACGGCCTACGGCCTGACGCATCACATATTTGAATTAAGATAGTGTTATTATGATATTGATTTACTGGACAATAGTGTACCCTTGTAAGGGCTCGCAATGACGGTTTAGACAAAGCAGCGCTTATGAAGGTATCCAGCTCGCAATTGACGGTATAGCTGCCTCAGGCTTCTTTATTCTCCTCCAACAACGCCTTTTCTGTAAACGTAATCCACTCCGCTGTTTCTTTAGAATCAGGATCCAGCACAAGCGCGTGTTTGAAATGGGCTAATGCTTCGTCATGTTTTGCTAAATGATGTTCACACAATGCCATGTTATAGAATAAACCAAATTGTTCGCCGACATATTTTTGTGCTTGTTGGTAATAATATAAGGCTTGTTCGTAATTTTTAATGGCGTGGAAAAATACGCCGATTTCAAACAAAATACATTCTGTTTTTGGCATATGATAATAATTGGCAGCCAAACGCGGCATGTTTTTAACGATAAAGGCGATTGTTTCAACATCACCCTCGGGGGCTAATGAAGTGATTTTGGAGCTGATTTTAAGATAAATATGAGGATCCCAACCAGCGAATTCCATGTGCGATGCCAAGGTATCTAAATCATAATCCGAAAAGTGATCTCGAACACGGCTGTGCAATGTAAAATAATCAGATGGGCTCATTTTTTCAACCCAGTCAGAAATGGCAACACGCGTTTCTGGTAAGTCATTCAGCTTAAAGCCACTTGCAAAGACTGATGTTCTAATGCCTCTGCGAGGTGTTTGTAAAAACGCATCGCCACCACTATTTTTAAAATATTCGCCGATCGCATGGAAGTTAACCATCATTGAAAAACTTCCGTGGAAAGAAATGGAAGGGTGGCCTAAATTATCTAAATGTTCGATAGCGCCATAGCCTTTGTCTGTTGAGATAATAAATAATTTATCATGACATAATTTTTTCAGGAACTTGATCGCATGTATAGAACCGATTGGAATTAAAAAACTGGTAGAGTGTAATTCTTTTTTATATAAATCTAAAATGGCATCTAAGTGTGGATCACCATAGTAAGCGCTTTTGATTTCATGAATGTTGTAATCAACGCCTATTTTTTCCATATTAATGGGGCGATTACGATCCATGTTTGATTCATCGGTGTGTAAACTAAAGAGTAATTCATATAATTTTTTCTCTTGCACGGTGAATGCATCATGTGAAATAGTATCAAAAATATAATTAGCAAATACAGTGAGTGGATTGACTAGTAATTCAGGTGAGAGTTGTACATTTTTACGAATCAAATGCAGAGGACGTTCTGCTTCCATGTCATAAAGTGCAAAATCAACAATGCCTTGTTCAATATACGGTTTTAAAGAAGGGTGCTCTTCCCAGTATTGGATATTATGTTTAGTAAAATCGCTCATGATGTAACAAAATTTAATATCTTTAATTTGTAAATCTTTTATTAATTCGAGTAGTGTCTTAATAAAATAAAAACTGAAACGGCCAGAACCCGTGCCGAGTTCCATGATATAAAAAGGATGCATTTTTGCTTCAGGGTGTAATTGGGTCCAGTCACGCATAAAAGCTAAGACTATTTTTGCATAGCAGCTTGCGATATAAGGGTTGCTGGTAATGTAAAAAGGCACTTGGTTGACCCAGGCATTAATGCCTTCTTTATCAAAATATTCGCGTTGCAGACGCCAGAGTGCAGATTGGGAAAAACGTTTGTGTTGCTCAATGATGACGTTGCGTTCGGGGGTTTCAGGTTTCACTTGTCTCTCCTCAGGATGGGTGGCCAGGGTGTTTATACGTAGTGATGGGTCCCCGCTTTCGCGAGGATGACATGGTAGTATTATAATTATAAATAAACAATAATTCACGATAAATTGGGAGGATTTTTTGATTTTTTTCTGGTTTATCTGGGATTTTACGGCGTTGTTCTCACTCTGTCATCCCCGCGCTTATCTGTCATCCCCGCTCTTATCTGTCATCCCCGCTCTTTTCTCTGTCATCCCCGCGAAGGCGGGGACCCATCGTGACTAATCTCTTAAGCTGCATTATTTCCTGAGCATTTAACTTTTATTGTACTGATTTATCGTTTGGAGGTATTTGCTAAATGGGTCCCCGCCTTCGCGGGGATGACAGAGTGAGAGCGCGGAGATGACATAGAGAGCGGAGATAACACAGAGAGTCGAGATGGTACGATAAGAAGGTGCTGGATAGATTTTATATCTTCATCGGCAAAATCACCAACTCCTTGCCTTGTAAATGTAATTGCCTCTGCAGTGTTGTGGGTGTTTCGTTATGTAGAATACGAGTAATCCAGTTATCATGCTCAAAAATGAGTTTGCTTGCAAAGAAAATACAGTTCGGATATTTTTTCCTACCTGTTCAGCCAGGCCTGTTAATTTTTCTACCGTATCGGTACCAAATGCATCATAGCTTTCTGCAGCAAAACCGTATTGCTGGCAATACTGTACAAAGTAATCCAGTGTATCCGTGACTTGATGGCGCATTTGTTCCAATGCTTCACCCGCTGTAAAACTTTCTACATCGACTATACCGACGCTTAAGAAAATAAAGTTTTTAAAATGACGAGGAAACATGCGAAAAATACACAATAATGTATGCATCCCTATTCCCTGACTTTTACCCACCATGATGACAGCAGTAGGCTGGGATGGATCTGGGACAATGGGATGCAAATTTTTTTCAGTGATAGGATGTTTGAGTTGCGCATCCAGGTCTGCCAATTTTTTATAGACACTTTTGTAATGTTTATTGATTAACAAACAAATTGTAATGACGGCACAGGTAATCAGTACAGTGACCCAGCCTCCAGATTCAAATTTAGAGATCAATGTAATGGATAAAATGCTAGAAGTAATCAGAAAAGCGAATAATGAAAATGCAAGTCGCCAAGGCCAATAAGGTGAGGCTGCTTTTCGGCGTTTTGCCCAATAGACACATAAGCCTAATAACGATAACGAAAAAGTAACAAACACATTAATACTATATAAAATGACGAGCCAGGAAACGCGGCCATGACTCCAGAGCAAAATCATGAGAGCGGAAATACCAAATACAATAAGACCGTTTTGAATGACTAAGCGCGTTGAAAGATGACGGAACCGATTAGGCACCCAATTATCCAATGCCATATTAGCCAATACAGCAGGCCCTCCTAAAAATCCAGTATTGGCAGCGACGAATAATAAACAGGCTTCTAATGTGAGGGTGATGTATAAGACTATTTTGCCTGGCCAGGAATTTCCTAAAATAGTCTGAAAAACCACGGAATTTAATGTTTGACCATGACTAGGATGAGCATCCCAAAGTAAGTAGAGTAATACCGTACCGGCTGCCATAAAACTTAAAGAAATCGCCATGTAAAACATCGTCCATTTACCTGTGGTGACACGCGGTTCACTTAAACGGTTTACATTGTTTGAGACAGCTTCCAGACCAGTATACGTACCGCTACCTAAAGAGTAGGCATGCAAGGTGAGAGCCAGTAATGGAAACCAGCCCATGATCTTCGCTGAATTTTGAGTTTCCGTAATTGTATCGGGGATGATGCTGAGTAAACCTTTGCTGTGCGCTGCGATGCCATAGATGATCAAGGAAAAATGAATGATGACAAAGCCTACAAAAATCGGTAAAAGTATTTTGATGGATTCTTTCATGCCGCGCATATTTAAACCGAGCAAGAAGATAATCACCATGGATTCTGCAAATAATTTATGATGAAAAACGGAGTGAGGCAAAAAACTGAAAATGGCATCCATGCCGCTTGCAGTAGAGACGGCAATCGTTAATACATAATCTATAATAAGCGCGGCACCTGAAATCAGCCCGATATAAGGACCTAGTAATTGTGTTGCGACTTTGTAGCCACCGCCACCACTTGGAAAAAGCTCAATGACTTGGTTATAGCCCAGTGAAATGATAAATACGGTGATGGCCATGGCTAAAGCTACATACAGTGCTAAATGTGTGTGACCACCGAGCGCGACATACGCTTCTTCAGGGCCGTAACAAGAGGAAGAAAGACCGTCAGCACCCAAACCTACCCAGGCTAAAAAGGCAACTAAGGAGACATGCCTGAGAATATTCGGGCTGAATGGATTAAGGGGATCTCCGAAGAGGTAGCGTCTTAAGTCTTTGATAGTTGGCATAAATTATTGTTAATGTGACTCGCCTTACTGATTATTCGAGTGAAGGAGGGAGGAAGTATACTCCTCATGGGGGGGTAAATCACGTGGGATTTTGAGTGCTTGTTGGTATTTATAGTGAGATTTTTGTTAGTTATTGTGTCGTGTCGTTTAATAATTCTCTGCTTCTAAGGTATCATTCCCTGTTTCTAATGTGTCATCTCCTGCTCTTACTCTGTCATCCCCGCTTTTACTCTGTCATCCCCGCGAAGGCGGGGACCCATCATGCAAATACCACCAAACAATAATGAGTACAATTGAAATTGAATTATCAAGAAATAAGGTAGTTAAGGAGACAAGTCATGATGGGTCCCCGCCTTCGCGGGGATGACAAGTAGAACGCAGCGATAACAGAGTAAAAGTGGGGATGACAGAGTAAGAGCGGGGATGACAGAGTAAAAGCGGGGATGACAGAATAAAAGCAGGAAATGACAGAATAGAAGGAGGAAATGACACTATAAATAAAAATCCCTTCCCTCGAAGACTTTACTTTTAAAAAAAACCATAATCAGTAATACTACACACTATGAAAGGAAGCAGGGATGCAGAATGATAAAAATTTTAGTCACAGTAAAAAGAACAATCGATTACACCACTCCTGTACGCGTAAAAGATGATCAGAGCGATGTAGAGACGGCTCATGTCAAAATGTCGATGAACCCATTTGATGAAATTGCGGTTGAGGAAGCGGTGCGTTTAAAAGAACAAGGGATTGCTTCAGAAGTTGTTGTGGTTTCAATTGGTTTATCAGTGTGTCAAGAAACATTACGCACTGCACTTGCGATGGGTGCCGATCGTGCTATTTTAATTGAGACTGATTTAAGTATTCAACCCTTGGCGGCAGCGAAAATTTTTAAAGCCATTGCGCTGCAAGAATCACCACAATTAATTATCATGGGTAAACAGGCAATCGATAGCGATCATAATCAAACAGGACAAATGCTGGCTGGTTTATTGAATTGGCCGCAAGGGACTTTTGTCTCTAAGATCG
Source organism: Gammaproteobacteria bacterium (assembly GCA_044221135.1). Lineage (GTDB taxonomy): Bacteria > Pseudomonadota > Gammaproteobacteria > DSM-16500 > DSM-16500 > UBA4722. The sequence continues at coordinate 5,539 of JBGAPT010000042.1, read as the reverse complement.
TTGTAGAAAAAAACAATGTACAAGTGACTCGTGAAGTGGATGGTGGTTTAGAAACGCTGCTTTTGAAATTACCCGCTGTGGTCACGACGGATTTACGTTTAAATAAACCGCGTTATCTTTCCTTGCCTGATATTATGCAAGCCAAAAAAAAACCTTTACAAATAATACAGGCATCCGTATTGCAGCTTGATTTAAAACCTCGTTTACACATTGTAAAAATCACGGCGCCTCCAAAAAGACGCGCTGGCATTAAAGTTTTGACAGTGAAAGAATTATTGGATCGTTTAAAAAACGAAGCACAGGTTTTGTAATGAAAATGTTATTGCTAGCAGAACATGATAATAAAAAATTAAGTGCAGTGAATTATCCTGTTCTGACAGCAGCGCAGACATTAGCGGGCGATATAGATGTTTTAATCATCGGACATCAATGCGAAGCGGTCGTGCAGGCTGCGCAAAAACTCCCTGCAATTTGCAAAATTAAAGTAGCTGATGCACCTGAGTATGCACATCAATTAGCAGAAAATAGCGCTGAATTAATAGCGAGTCTTGCAAAAAATTATGATTACATTCTAACCGCAGCGAGTACTACAGGTAAAAATTGTTTACCTCGAGTCGCTGCATTATTAGATCTCCCATTGGTATCGGATGTCGTGAATATTCTTTCATCTGATAGGTTTGAACGTTATATCTATGCGGGCAATGCGTTAGCGACAGTATCAATCCAGGAGCCCATTAAAATAATCACGGTTCGTTCGACAGCATTTGCTGCGGCTGCACCAGTTGATAATCAAATGATTCCTGTGGAAATAATTGATAAAATAATTCCAAATGCAGGCACTACTTTTATTAACCAGGAAATAACAAAAAGCGTTAGACCTGAATTAACCAATGCAAAAATCATTGTAGCAGGCGGACGTGGTTTTAAAAGTGCTAAAAATTTTAAATTACTGGAAAAATTAGCGGATTTATTAGGTGCAGCCATCGGTGCATCGCGTGCTGCAGTGGATGCGGGATTTGCACCGAATGATTATCAGGTGGGCCAAACAGGAAAAGTGGTTGCTCCGGATTTATATATTGCGATTGGTATTTCAGGTGCAATACAACATTTGGCGGGCATGAAGGATAGCAAAGTGATTGTTGCTATTAATAATGATCCTGAGGCACCTATTTTTGAAGTGGCTGATTATGGATTGGTTGCGGATTTGTTTAGTGTGTTAACGGAACTTTTTAAGAATTCCCCATCGCGTAATGTCAGCGGGAACCGCTGAAATATTATTAAGGATAAAAAATGCAATTAACTTTTTTAGGTGCAACGAACACGGTAACAGGTTCTAAATTTTTACTGAAGTTAGATAATAAGAAAATTTTGGTAGATTGCGGATTGTTTCAGGGTTTAAAAGAATTACGTTTAAGAAATTGGGTAAAATTTCCAATGGATCCCAGCTTGATTGATGCTGTCATCTTAACACATGCGCACATTGATCACAGTGGTTATTTGCCAGTGTTAATGAAAAATGGTTTTAGAGGTAAAATTTATTGCTCTTTTGCTACAAAAGATTTGTGTGCCGTGTTACTTCCAGACAGTGGTTATTTACAAGAAGAAGAAGCAAAAAATGCGAATAAATACGGTTATTCTAAACATCATCCAGCAGTGCCGCTTTATACGCGTCAAGATGCGGAAAAAACGTTAAAATTATTTCACCCAATTGAATTTAGGAAAAAATATAAATTAGATGAGGAATCCTCTGTGACGCTAGTGCCCGCGGGGCATATTTTAGGAGCGTCCTTTGTGCAGATTAAACATTATAATGAAACATTATTATTTTCAGGTGATTTAGGCAGGCCGAACGACATTGTGATGCACCCACCTTCTATTATGCAAGAAGCAGATTATCTGGTATTGGAATCAACCTATGGCAATCGCTTGCATCCAAGAGTGGATCCATTGATTCAATTGGCTGAGGTGATTAGTCGTACCGTAGCACGTGGAGGTACTCTTGTTATTCCTGCTTTTGCAGTGGGCCGCGCGCAGCATATGTTATATTTAATGTATTTATTAAAAGTATCGAACCGTATTCCGAATGTGCCTATTTATTTGGATAGTCCCATGGCAAAAGATGCGACGGATATTTTTATGAAATATTCTGCACTGCATCGTCTTGATGAAAAATTATCAAGAAAAGTGTGTGAAGTGGCAACTTATATTAATACGAAGGAAGAGTCTCAACTGTTAGACAGAGAAGTTTTTCCTAAAATTATTATTTCAGCAAGTGGTATGTTAGAAGGCGGGCGTGTATTACATCATATCAAAACATTTAGTCCTGATGAGCGTAATACGATTGTGTTTACAGGTTATCAAGCAGCGGGTACGCGCGGCGCTGATATTATTCATGGTAAACGCCAGTTAAAAATGTTTGGAGAGCTCATTGAAGTGAAAGCGGAAGTTGAAATATTAAATAATATGTCAGCACATGCGGATTATGAAGAAATTTTAGATTGGCTGAAGAATTTTAATCATCACCCTAAAAAAGTATTTATTACGCATGGCGAGCCTGAGGCGGCGCTTTCGTTGAAGAAAAAAATTGAAGAACAATTTCATTGGGAGTGTGTGATACCAGATTATATGTATACGGAAACGCTTTGAGTATTTATGTGTTATTTCCGCTTTCAAAATATGTGTCATCTCTGTTTGCAAAATATGTGTTATCTCCGTTTGTAAAAAAATATTGTTATCCCCGCTTACAAATAGTTGTCATCCCCGCGAAGGCGGGGATGTGAATTCACATTTGAAGTGCACCAACTGTTTTATAAAAACCTGAGCAGGCGTTTTGTATCCTAAACATTTTCGTGGCGTATGGTTATAGTTTGCCACGATTTTTTCAATATCTTGGTGACTCAGCTCCCCTAGATCCGTTTTGCGTGGTAAAAATGCACGCAATCGTCCAATCGCATTTTCTACTCCGCCTTTTTGCCAAGGTGATTTCACATCGCAAAAATAAGTCTTTATTCCCACCCTATTTAATTGATGATGTTGAGCAAATTCACTTCCATTGTCAAACGTTACACTTTTCGCCAGTGATTGAGGGAGGCAACCGAGTAGATCCTTTAATTGATTTACAACTCCTTCCGCTCCTTTATTCTTTAAAATAAACAGCTTAAGAACTCGTGATTGACGTTCTTGAGCAACTAAAAGAGATTGGCCATACTTTGAGAAAAGCATCAGATCAGCCTCCCAATGACCGGGACTCGCTCGTTTTTCTATATAGTGCGGTCGCTGATCTATTGAAACTCGATGTTTAATCAAAGAGGCTGAACTTCCTCCTTTTCGTCCATACCAGCCACGCTTACTCTTTCGACGACGCAAATAATTTCGCCAACTATAATCTTTTGTTCTCACAAGTTGCGCGTAAATAAAACGATATATTGACTCATAAGAAATTATTTTGCATCCTTGCTCCTGCATCAGCCAGTGAGAGGTCTGTTGGGGTGACCATCCCATAGTAAGTTTGTCCATCACAATGGACCTCAAACCTGGTTGACGCTCCAATTTGCTTCCTTTCCAGCGTCTACTACCAGCAAGTTGCTGTGCATAACCTGCTGAATAGCCTTGGCTTTTTGTCTTATTACGCTTTAACTCTCGAGTAATCGTCGATGTCGAGCGATCCAAAGCTGCTGCAATTTGCCCGTTCGTTTTCCCTTCTCTACAAAGATAGGAAATCGCATTTCTCTCTTCGGGCGAGAGTTGTCTGTATTTTTTTCCCATAGTGGCACCAAGTATAACTGGTGCACTTCGTTTGTGAAGTCATAGGACCCATTATGACTTGTCTCCTTACCTACCTTATTTCTTGATAATTCAATTTCAATTGTACTCATCATTGTTTGGTGGTATTTGCATGATGGGTCCCCGCCTTCGCGGGGATGACAAGGGGGGAGCGAGGATGACAAGGGGGAGAGCGGGGATGACAAGGGGGAGAGCGGAGATGACACAGTGAAAGCAAAGATGACACAGTGAAAGCAAAGATGACACAGTGAAAGCAAAGATAACACAGTGAGTGCGCTTTATTTTCTAAAATCGCTACTTAGTAGGACCCGCCGGTGTCTCAGATGCCGGTTTCACGCGATTAACAACAGCAACTCCTAATGCAACAGGTATAGCAGCCAAGCTTGCAGCCATGCCTGTCAATATGGCTCCTGTTGCAGCCACCGCAGCAACAAGACCTATCGGATTTAAAGTGACAGCGGATAGTACTGCTGTAGTTGACGTCATCAGTAATGCTGCGCAACCCATCGTTAATAAAGCAATCTCTCCACAAACCCCTAGAAGAAGATAGGCTGCTGTTTTTTTCCAGCTCGTGGAACTACTTTTTAGCATTTTGCCTATCATCTCGTCTATTTCTTTTCCAATAGGCCCTACATGATTTCTATATTCCTCAACTCGTCCATTGAGCGAATCCATGATGCCTACGATTTTGTCGGGCATTTCGCTAACATTTTTACATTCAGCAAGCCCATTCACAAATGCATCTTGACAGTCCTTCATTAAGCTTGTTGCTTCTTTAAAAACAGGAATTATCTTTTTAATAATTGCTTGCATTTCAGAAAACTCTTCTGAGAGAGGGATACTGCTGTTGGCGGCTACTGCTTTTTTTAAATCCTCAGCATGATCTTCCAATGCGTCTTGCTGCTCACTCATAGACTCCGCAGCAAATCTTTCATGTACGTCGAGTGGCCCTGTTCCGGTTAGCAGATAAAGAGTATCTCGTGCACTCTTCGCTGCACTGACTAGTGGATCAATCACACTGGATGCATTTGCTTTGCTAAACATACTCCCTCCCCAGATAAATTACCTTAACCTTATGAATGCTATTTTGAGTATAGTCTAGGAATTAAAATTTGCCTGATATTTGCTTTGATGGGTTGTAACGTTTTGTAATTATTTGCTTTATGTTAAACAATCTTTACAAATTAACCAACAGCCGGAGGCGTAGTAAATTTCTCAGCGCTTTTACGCATGACTTCATTTACGTGAGGATAGGCTAATGCAAAACCATGAAATTTTGGCACACTTAACTCCAAGACCAGCATATCAGCCATGGCAACCACTGTTGCAGTGCGTTTACCTGATAAGGAATAAAAACCATATTCATTTAAACCGATTGCTTCTCCTGCTTTCAGAGTGGCGACTGATTTGTAAGTCATGATATTGTTATTAATCCTAGCGACTCTGACATCGGCTTCTCCTTGCACGATAAAATAGACGCTATCAACAAGATCACCTTCCGTGACAATGGTTTCACCTGTAGCGAATGGTTTTTCAATTAAAAGCATAGACAGCTGATCAACTTCATCATCTGTTAATTTGGAAAAACAGCCTTGTTTTTTTATTAAAGACTTCTTAATGTTTGAGTCAATGACAGCATCCATGTGTTTGCTCTCCATTAAAGAATGGGTAGATCATATTATAACCTAAATCAGGAGAGTTATGCATCTTATTTGTCTGTTTGGCTAATAAATACTGTCATTTAAATACTATCATC
>JBGAPT010000041.1:0-18599 GCA_044221135.1 Gammaproteobacteria bacterium | reverse complement strand
GATTGCATTGATAGAGCGAATTGCCATTCTTGATTCTGGGATGCTTGAAAGGTTGCGCGGCGAAGTAGCTGCAGGATTAGAGAAAGAGAATTTTGATTTTAAGACTTTGTTTGTTGGTGCTTATTTCGAGCTTGCAAATAAAAAATATGATGCATTAAAGGAAGCAGCAAATTCTTATTGTGAAACGTTAATAGAGCATTATCAAGATTCACAAAACTTTCGTACGGATGCTGTCTTAGTTAGTAGCTTTAATAAGGATGCCTGTTCTCAGTCACTTAGAAAATATATTCAACAGATATTTGTAGGAGATACTGATCAAGCAGAAGCAGAGAGACTCAAGATTATTCAGCAGTATCCGCATATAAAAGTTGGTGAACTCACTCTTGCAGCTAAAGAATATGCTAAATCGCTTAATCAACATAAGGCAAAGCTAGATAAACAATTTCGTGATTACAAGATAGATGTGAATCGGCTTGTGCAGCTGACTCAAAAGAAGATAGCTTTAGAAGTCGATTCTGATCGCAGTGCCACTTATGACAGCTATTTTAATCCTGCATATCGAGCTTATGCATCTGATGATAAGGGGGATAAAATAACAAGCAAACAAGCTACAAGGGATAAGAAAAATTCTCTTGATATCATTGCAGCTACCGTGGCTTTTTTATTAGGTCTGGGTGAAGCGAGTGTTGCAACTGCTGGGGTTATAGCATTAATTCATCTTTGTTTTCCTGTTCTTGCCCCTATTCTGCCAGTTATTGGATTTTTTGTATTTATCTCTGCGTTTTATGCTAATTTTAATTTAGTTCGTGATGATACTTATGATGTTTTGAAATCTCTTCTTATAAAAAATGATTTTTGGAAAGATAGTGAAGGAGAAGAACTGTCGGTAGTAACTAAAAGATTCATGGCATTCTTTGGGATTTTCTTATCATTTTGTGCAGGTGCTTCTTATGCTGCGTTATCTGGCAGGTCTTTGCTTGATAATTTAACTTTTATATCTTTCCGAATTGCTGTTGCTATAGCAGTTCTTATTGGAGTTCCGACAGGTGTAGGTTTGGCTATGATCTTTTTTGTAGCCATTGGTGGGTTTATCAAAAATAAAGGCTGGGAGGGAATGCGCGCTTACTGGAACGAAGAATTTTACATGAATGACGAGCTTAGAAAGGATATGACTAAGACCGAGCTAGGAAAATATTACTTCTTTGCGGGGTTAAAATTAGTAAGATTATTTTTAATTGCCACTTTGACAGGTGCTATTGTGCTGGCTGCCCGGGCTGTTTTTACTGAAAAAATAGCTAATATATTGCCTGCATTTTTGGGCCATGCGTGCGCTTTGGTGTGGGGTTTGGGTAATGCATTTGTCATGTCTGTTTTTGGAGCAAGAAAGATCCAGCATGCATTAGGTGCTTTGACACCAGGGGATATGCTTGAAGGGTTATCTAAGTTCATTGTAGGCGTTGTTATTTCCCCTTTTGTTCTTGTTGAAGCAGTGGTTCGATTGCCTTTGGCATGGATACCTGGTATTCCGGTATACGAGATGGCGCCTGTTATTTCAACAGGTGTTTTTGGTTGGGTCTGTAGGCAAATTGAGAAAGTGGGTCAATATTTTAGTATAGATCAGTCGATTGTTTCGAAGCTAGAAAAACACGGGGAGTCGGATACTTCTTTAAACTCACAAAGTGTCCTTGAGAAAAAGGCGACGCCGAATTCTGTTAACATGCACACAGACTTAAGCAACAGTAGTAGAGAACCGCTAATACACCAAGCTCAACCAAAACGGTCGCCATTAGCTGAATGTGTTTCAAGCCATGCGCATATTAGAGAATTAACCGTAACGGTTGCGATTAAGCCAAATACGATAGGACAGGTAGGCATGTTTACTGCTAATCCTGCGGGTCCTGGCGCGTTAGCTTTTTTGGGCGGTTGGTTTACTGTTTTATGGCGTAAGTTACTGGTAAGTACTGCAGAAGGTGCTTACAGTGAAGTGCCAAATAGTACGGCGATGTCAAGAGTATATGAAAAAAGTAAGATTGAAATGCCTGAAGATTTACCAGTCCGTCGTCGCGTTGGTAGTGCTGCTGGATAGTAAATGTTATCGCTATTCAGCAATTATTTTTTACAACCCTCCTTTTACCACTTTTTAACAAATAAATCAGCATTCTGTTGACAACAGCTGTCGAGTAAAGCAAAATCCATGGCTCGGTTTTAGGAGGGGTTCCCGAGCGGCCAAAGGGATCAGACTGTAAATCTGACGGCTCTGCCTTCGTAGGTTCGAATCCTACCCCCTCCATGTTCAGGGATGGATACTAGAAATTAGATAAGTTTGATTCAAAAAGTGCAAAGTTTACATACAAGCGCTTGTTATTTAACTTATCCAATTTCTAGTATCTAAAAGCGGGTGTAGTTCAATGGTAGAACTTCAGCCTTCCAAGCTGATAGCGTGGGTTCGATTCCCATCACCCGCTCCATGCCCATATAGCTCAGTCGGTAGAGCACTTCCTTGGTAAGGAAGAGGTCACCGGTTCAAGTCCGGTTATGGGCTCCAGTGTATGTATACTGAGCTGTATTCTTATTATAGAGAGCAGTCTTAGGGTGGGGTATTTATAAAGGTTCAGCGGTTCCTGCTGGACATGATGCGATGGGGGACAAACACATAAGCTTTGCTTATGTGCAGCATAAAATAAGAAAGGAGTTTCCGCGTTTTTCAGCGGGAATACCTGACAAGGGTTCAATTTTATTTGGATTTTGTATAGGAGTAACGGGTCATGGCAAAAGCAGTATTCACGCGCACAAAGCCACATTTAAATGTAGGCACAATAGGTCACGTAGATCATGGTAAGACGACGCTGACAGCAGCGCTGACGAAGTGCATGTCAGAGAAGTTTGGAGGAACAGCGTTAGCGTATGACCAAATAGATAAAGCGCCAGAAGAAAAAGCGCGCGGTATTACGATTGCGACAGCGCATGTTGAGTATGAATCAGAGAAGAGACACTATGCGCATGTAGATTGCCCCGGTCACGCAGATTATGTGAAGAACATGATTACGGGAGCAGCAGATGAAGGTGCTATATTAGTTTGTTCAGCGTTGATGTCGATACGTTAAACGCGCAACATATTTTGTTAGCGCGCCAGGTGGGAGTGCCTTTTATATAGTGGTTATTTGAATAAAGCAGGATATGGTATTATTAAGAATTGTTAGAGTTATAGACGGGGCAAAGACTAAGAATTGTTTACACTTTTCTCCAAGAAAGAATTTACAGGATTAATTCTATGTTGAAAGTGATGAAGGGGACCAAAGCGAGATAGGAGTTCCTTCTGTTTATAAATTAATTCAAGCGATGGATGATTACTTTCCGCAGCCAGAAAGACAAATAGACAACCGTTTTGCTACCGATTGAAGATGGTTTTCTATCTCAGGCCGTGGAATGGTTGTCACAGGCTGAGTAGAGAGAGGGACGTTAAAGTCGGTGAAGAAATAGAAACTCATAGGCTTAAAGCCTACTGATTAAAACGACTAGAAGCGGGCGTTGAAATGTCCCGAAGTTGTTAGACGAAGGTCGAGCAGGGATAACGTAGGTGTTTTGTTACGGGGTACGAAACGCGTATGAGGTAGAGCGCGGTCAAGTGTTAGCGCATCCTGGATCGATCACGCCGCACACTAAATTTGAGTCAGAGATTTACGCTGTTTTGTCGAAGGAAGAAGGTGGAAGACATACGCCGTTTTTAAAGGCTATCGTTCCATAGTTTTATCTGGCAACATGGATGACAGGTGAAGTGAAGCGCCAGATGGTAGAGATGGTGATGCCAGGAGACAATACAAAGATGGTTGTCACGCTGATAGCACCGATTGCGATGGAAGAAGGTTTGCGCTTTGCTATTCGAGAAGGCGGGTCGCACAGTGGGTGCAGGGGTTGTTGCTAAAGTTCTTGAATAGAGTATAGGTCAGTAGCTCAATTGGCAGAGCAGCGGTCTCCAAAACCGCAGGTTGGGGGTTCGATTCCCTCCTGGCCTGCCATGAGTTATGAAATTTTGTGTGAATTAAATGAGTTTAAAGTCAGGGCAATACATTGATGGTACTTAAAGCAATAGAAGGCCAGCGTAGTACAACATCGGATTGGCTAAAATGGCTAGTAGTGGCTTTTTTATTGGTCGCAGGTATTGTAGCTAATTACTATTATAGTTATTAGCCATGGCCTTTGCGGTTATTGGGCTGGCTATTTTTACTTGCTATTGCTATTGGGATTGCGTTGCTTACTTATCAGGGTAAGCAAGCGCTTAATTTTGCGCGCGAATCGCGTATGGAGTTGCGCAAAGTAGTTTGGCCTACCTATCAGGAAACGGTGCAAACCACGCTTTTTGTAGCAGCTATGGTATTACTGCTTGGGCTTATTTTATGGGGTATAGATAGTATTTTAATGTGGCTCATTGGCTGGCTTACCGGGCAAAGAGGATAATGTATGACAGATGAAATAGAACCGAAAAAGCCGCAAGATCTTATTGAGCAAAATGAAAAAATAAATACAGCTCATGCCAATGGAAATACGGATAAATTAGTCGCAGAAACGGTGTCAAGAAACGTTGGTATGTTGTACATGCTTATTCGGGATCGGAAAACTTTGTCAAACAGGCTTTATTAGATCGTATTCATACGGATAGTTTAGAAGAACTGTTTGGCGATATTTTGGTACCCACAGAAGAAGTAGAGTTACGCGGCGGGCAGAAACGTAAAAGCGATAGAAAGTTTTTTCCAGGATATGTGCTGGTTGAAATGGAAATGAATGACAAGACTTGGGCATTTAGTTAAATCCATACCTAAAGTGCTTGGATTTATTGGTGGAACAAGTGATAAGCCTGCGCCTATTACATCGAAGGAAGCAGAAACAATATTACGGGCGTGTACAAGATAGTAGTGACAAGCCTAAGCCTAAAATCTTGTTTGAGATGGGTGAAGTGGTGCGAGTTATTAATGGACCCTTTGCAGATTTCAATGGTGTGGTAGAAGAAGTGAATTATGAAAAGAATCGCATGCGTGTTGCAGTACTGATTTTTGGTCGTTCAACACCCGTGGAGTTGCAATTCGATCAAGTTGAAAAAGGGTAGGGTTTGTTTACAATTCTACTATGCCGGGCATAGTAGAATTGTAAACAGACCCTAAATTGATCTGCAGTTTTTGCTGATCTTTAAATTGAGTTTTTTTACAGGGGAGCTTGCTAGTAACTGTTCAGGATGGTGATAGACTTGCAGCAAAACTGAAGTTTGCTGCTTAGTATCCTGAGCGCTTATTTAAGCGTATGTACCCACATTTGGAGAAGAAGTATCATGGCAAAGAAAGTCAAAGCGTTAGTTAAACTGCAAGTCAAAGGGGGTGCAGCGAATCCAAGTCCACCAGTGGGTCCTGCATTAGGTCAGCAAGGGGTTAATATTATGGAGTTTTGCAAAGCATTTAATGCTAAAACACAAACCCCAGAATGCCAAGGTAAACCATTACCTGTTGAAATAACAGTTTATGAAGACCGTAGCTTTACCTTTATTATTAAAACACCGCCCGCTTCTTATTTAATTAAAGAAGCCATTAAGCTTGAGAAAGGCAGCAGCACGCCGAATACCAATAAAGTAGGCAAAATCACACGCAAGCAGCTTGAAGCGATTGCAAAAATTAAAATGCCAGACTTGAATGCAGCGAGTTTAGAAGCAGCAGTGAGTATGATTGCTGGCAGTGCACGCAGCATGGGTGTTGAAGTAGAAGGGGGTAAATAAGCCATGGCTTTATCTAAACGAGTACGCGCAATAAAAGAAAAATTAACTCCAGGTAAGTTATATACACCTGTAGAAGCTTTTGCTTTTTTAAAGAGTATGCCACTTGCCAAGTTTAATGAAAGTGTTGAAGTCTGTGTTAATTTAGGCATTGATTCACGTAAATCAGATCAAGGCGTGCGTGGTTCTATTGTCTTGCCTAAAGGGACAGGCCGCACTATTCGTGTTGCAGTATTTACTTCACCCGCTCATGCAGATGCGGCTACTAAAGCCGGTGCAGATATCGTAGGTCTAGATGATTTGGCGGAAAAAGTGAAAGCAGGTGAAATTAATTTTGATGTTGTCATTGCAACACCGGATGCGATGCGTGTGGTGGGTCAGTTAGGTCAAGTATTAGGACCACGTGGGATGATGCCTAATCCAAAAGATGGCACAGTCACGCCTGATGTCACCACTGCAGTGAAAAATGTTAAAGCGGGACAGGCACGTTACCGTACTGATAAAGCAGGGATTATACATTGCATGATTGGTAAAATTAATTTTACAGCAGATGATTTGGTGCAGAATTTAGAAACGTTAATAGCTGCATTGAAAAAAGCGAAGCCTAATTCTGCAAAAGGCATTTATTTTAAGAAAATCACAGTGTCTAGCACAATGGGACCTGGATTGCAGATAGATATGTCAAGCGTAGCAGCATTATAAGCTTGATTATAAAGACTTAGATAGGTGGTTGACGCAGCCCGTGCTATAACCTAGTGCGATCGAGCCAATCCCTGTCAAAGACCGTAGGTGCAATTGCTTAATATACGATCTTGTCCTTGCTATTTTTTTAAGGCGGAAAGTAAACCTACGCAGATGGTGGTAATGCCGAACATCAAGAGGTGTTGCTGTTCGTCAACGGATATTGCTTGTTAAGAGTAATATCGAATGAAGGAGGTAGTTAAGTGACCTTAAAGCTAAATGATAAAAAAAGCATAGTGGCTGAAGTGGCTGCAGTTGCAATGCAGTCTACATCGGTGGTTGCCGCGAATTATTCCGGTCTGACTGTCAAACAGATTACGGACTTGCGACATGATGCTCGTAAAACGGGCGTGCGTATGCGTGTTGTTCGTAATACGTTAGCACGTCGTGCTTTTGAAGGAACACAGTTTGCCTGTATGGATCCTGCTTTAACAGGGCCATTGGTTCTTGCATTTTCTAGTGAAGACCCAGGTGCAGCTGCACGCTTGTTTAGAGATTTTGCTAAAAAATTTGAAAAACTTGAAGTAAAAGCCTTGTCAATTGATGGCTTATTATTGCCAGCAAAAGACTTAGGTCGGTTAGCAAACTTGCCTACACGCAATGAAGCAATTTCTATGCTGATGTCTGTCATGCAAGCGCCGATTACTCAATTTGTGCGTACATTAGCTGAACCGCATAGTAAATTAGTGCGTACTTTCGCTGCATTGCGCGATCAAAAACAGCAAACAGGTAAAGATTAATTTTTAATTTTAATTTTAAAGTGGAGTGATGAAGATCATGGCCGTAAATAAAGAAGAGATATTAAGTGCAATTTCAGCAATGAGCGTCATGGACGTTGTTGATTTAATTAAAATGATGGAAGATAAATTTGGTGTGTCTGCTGCAGCCGCTGTTGCTGTTGCTGCACCTGCTGCAGGCGCTGGTGGTGAAGCTGCTGCGGAAGAAAAAACCGAATTTAACATTCATATGACTAAAGCGGGCGAAAACAAGATCAATGTGATTAAAGCAATTCGTACTATCACAGGACTTGGATTGAAAGAAGCTAAAGACTTAGTTGAAGCTGCACCTACTGTAGTTAAAGAAGGTGTTAATAAAGCACAGGCAGCGGAAATTAAGAAACAATTGGAAGAGGCTGGAGCGACTGTTGAAGTGAAGTAATCACTTTTTTCAATAGTTGTGATTTTCGCCGGATTAAGTTGCGGCAGCTGGAGGTTTTTAACCTCCGGCTTTTTCTATTTTATTCATTTTGTTGTGTGACCAGTCGAATAGATCGGTCAAACACAAGAAGACGGATAAAGTATTTTAGACACGCTTTAGGGCCTGTTTACATTTCGCTAGACTGAGGTGGAATGCCTGGATTTTCGATCATCGCAGTTGACATACACGTCATCGAAGCGCGGAGCATAAAAGATCAAGGTATGACCCGGATAGTAGAAATGTAAACAAACCCTACATAGAATGATCATGCAGAGGTATCTTAGCTATGGCTTCAACATACTCTTACACCGAGAAAAAGCGCATTCGTAAAGACTTTGGCAAACATCAAAGTACCATCGAAACACCGCCATTACTTGAGCTTCAGTTAGAGTCGTATCATAAGTTTTTGCAAGAGAATACTAATCCAGAGCAGCGCGGTCTTTTTGGATTGCATGCTGCGTTTAAGTCCGTTTTTCCTATTGTTAGTTTTTCAGGCTATTCAGAGCTGGATTACATCAGTTATCGATTTGGCGAGCCCATATTTGATGTAAAAGAATGTACGAGTCGTGGTTTAACGTATGCTGCGTCACTGCGCGCTAAAGTTCGTCTTATACATTATGATAAAGAAGCATCGGGTACTGCGAAAGTCATTAAGGATGTGAGAGAACAAGAAGTCTATATGGGAGAAATGCCCTTAATGACTGAGCATGGTACCTTTGTTATCAATGGTACTCAGCGCGTTATTGTTTCACAATTACATCGTTCGCCAGGCGTGTTTTTTGAGCATGATCGTGGCAAGACGCATTCATCAGGTAAATTATTATTTTCTGCGCGCATCATTCCTTACCGTGGATCATGGCTGGATTTTGAATTTGATCCAAAAGATGCTATTTATGTCCGTATTGATCGTCGTCGTAAATTACCAGCGACTATTTTGTTGCGTGCATTGGATTATTCAGTAGAAGATATTTTAGCGTTATTTTTTGAAAACAATGTATTTCATATTGCTAATGAAGAATTTAGTCTTGATTTAATTCCAGAGCGTTTGCGTGGTGAAATTGCGCCTTTTGAAATTAAGAAAGCGGGTAAAGTGATTGTTGAAAAAGGCCGTCGTATTACAGTGCGCCATATTCAACTACTAGAGAAAGCGGGTGTTAAAAAGTTAGATGTGACAGCGGATTATTTATTAGGAAAAGTGCTAGCAAAAAATATCATTAATCCACAGACAGGTGAAATATTAGCGAATGCGAACGATGCCATTACACCTGATATTATCAAAGCGTTTATTGCTGCGAAAATTAAAAGTTTTGAAACTATTTATGTGAATGATATTGGTCATGGTGCTTATATTTCGGATACACTGAATGTTGATTCAACAACGAATCCACTAGAAGCGTTAGTCGAAATTTATCGCATGATGCGACCCGGTGAGCCACCGACAAAAGAAGCGGCTGAAGCCTTATTTAAAAATCTTTTTTTCACACCAGAACGTTATGATTTATCGGATGTTGGACGGATGAAATTTAATCGTCGCGTAGGCCGTCAGGAAATTACGGGCCCAGGTGTGTTAACAAAAGAAGATATTATTGCTGTATTAAAAACCTTGATTAGTATTCGTAATGGCGAAGGTAACGTGGATGACATTGATCATCTTGGGAATCGCCGTGTTCGTAGTGTGGGTGAAATGACTGAGAATCAGTTTCGCGTAGGCTTAGTACGTGTAGAGCGTGCGGTGAAAGAACGTTTAAGTCTTTCTGAGTCAGAGAATTTAATGCCACAAGACTTAATCAATGCGAAGCCTGTCTCTGCAGCCATTAAAGAATTTTTTGGCTCAAGTCAATTATCCCAATTCATGGATCAAAATAATCCGTTAGCTGAAATCACTCATAAGCGTCGTGTATCGGCTTTAGGGCCGGGTGGATTAACGAGAGAACGCGCCAGTTTTGAAGTCCGAGACGTGCATCCTACGCATTATGGCCGCGTTTGTCCGATTGAAACGCCTGAAGGCCCAAACATTGGTTTAATTAATTCGCTTGCTGTGTATGCGCGCACCAATGAATACGGTTTTCTGGAAAGCCCTTATCGTAAAGTGATTAACAGTAAAGTGACGGATGAAGTGATTTACTTGTCGGCGATCGAGGAAGGTGATTATGTGATTGCTCAGGCAAATGCAACCCAAGATGCTAAAGGCAAGCTAACGGATGCGCTTATTCCTGTGCGTCATCGTAATGAATCGACCATGACTACACCGGATAAAGTGCAGTTTATGGATGTATCACCTAAACAGATTGTTTCAGTCGCGGCAGCGTTGATTCCATTTTTAGAGCATGACGATGCTAACCGCGCATTAATGGGTTCAAACATGCAACGCCAGGCGGTGCCTACACTCAAGACAGAAAAACCGTTGGTAGGTACAGGTATAGAACGCTTGGTGGCGATTGATTCAGGCGTTACTGTCGTGGCTAAGCGAGGCGGTATTATAGACTACGTCGATGCATCGCGTATCGTTGTACGTGTCAATGATGACGAAGCTGAATCGGGTAATACAGGTGTGGATATTTATAATTTGACTAAATATACTCGAACCAACCAAGACACTTGTATTAATCAAAGACCATTAGTAGCACAAGGTGACACGATTCAACGCGGTGATGTATTAGCAGATGGTCAATCGACTGATTTAGGTGAGTTAGCACTGGGCCAAAATCTTTTGGTGGCTTTCATGCCGTGGAATGGTTACAACTTTGAAGATTCCATTTTGATTTCTGAACGTGTAGTGCAAGAAGATCGTTTTACGAGTATCCACATTGAAGAATTAACTTGCGTTGGACGTGATACAAAATTAGGTGTTGAAGAAATCACAGCAGATATCCCCAATGTGGGTGAAAGCGCGTTATCTAAGCTAGATGAGTGCGGTATTGTTTATATAGGCGCTGAAGTACAATCAGGCGATATTCTAGTCGGTAAAGTGACACCTAAAGGTGAAACACAATTAACACCGGAAGAGAAATTGCTGCGAGCTATCTTTGGAGAGAAAGCATCTGATGTAAAAGATACGTCACTCAGAGTGCCTACAGGTATGGAAGGAACTGTCATCGATGTTCAAGTCTTTACACGTGAAGGTGTTGAAAAAGATGCGCGCGTATTAGAGATTGAAAAAAATGAGTTGGCACAAGTGAAGCAAGATTTGAGTGATGAATTACGTATTCGGGAAAATGATATTTTCCAGCGTATTGAAAAATTATTGCTTAATCGACTGGCAGAAAGCGGTCCTAATAAATTAAAGAAAGGGACTAAAATTACCAAAGCGTATTTAACTGAAGTACCGCGTGAAAAATGGTTTGAGATTTCCTTGAAAGATGCAAAATCAAATCAGCAGCTTGAAGCAGCAGCCCTTCAATTTAAACAAGAGCGTGCAGAATATGAAAAAGCATATGATGCAAAACGTAACAAAATCACGCAAGGCGATGATTTGGCTCCAGGCGTATTGAAAATTGTGAAAGTCTATCTTGCTGTGAAGCGACGTGTGCAGCCTGGCGATAAAATGGCTGGACGTCATGGAAATAAAGGTGTTATTTCGTATATTGTTCCAGTAGAAGATATGCCATACATGGCAGATGGTACGCCTATGGATATCGTTTTAAATCCATTGGGTGTTCCATCACGTATGAATATCGGACAAGTGTTAGAAACACATTTAGGCTGGGCTGCAAAAGGGTTAGGGATTAAGATAGGTGAGTTGTTGCAAAAAAGCCAATCGGCAAAAAATATTCGTCCTTTCTTAAGTGCTATCTATAACGATGGAACCAAGCATAAAGAAGATCTCGCTAGCTTGTCCGACGCAGAAATTATGAGCTTAGCAAATAATCTTCGTGAAGGCGTTCCTATGGCAACTCCTGTGTTTGATGGTGCGAATGAAGGTGAAATCAAAAGAATGCTGGCGTTAGCAGGATTACCTGAAAGTGGACAAACGACACTTTATGATGGACGTTCTGGCCGAGCATTTGATCGTCAAATTACAGTGGGTTACATGTATATTATGAAACTCAATCACTTGGTCGACGATAAAATGCATGCGCGTTCAACAGGCTCGTATAGTTTGGTAACACAGCAGCCGTTGGGTGGTAAAGCGCAATTTGGTGGTCAACGATTTGGTGAAATGGAAGTATGGGCACTTGAAGCATATGGTGCAGCTTATACTTTACAGGAAATGCTGACTGTTAAATCAGACGATGTGAATGGCCGTACAAGAATGTACAAAAATATCGTTGATGGTGATCATTATATGGAATCGAATATACCGGAAGCGTTCAATGTATTGATTAAAGAAATAAGATCATTAGCGATTAATATGGAACTTGAATAAACGATTGCGATCTAAATTTTTCTGGGTTCCGCGGATACTCTGCGGGATGACAGTATACATATTGCGATAGGGGGAATGACCTTGAAAGATTTACTAAACCTAGTTAAGCAGCAAACGCAACTTGAAGAATTTAATGCTATTCGTATTGGCCTTGCATCGCCAGATGATATTCGTTCGTGGTCATTTGGCGAAGTAAAAAAACCAGAAACAATTAATTATCGTACATTTAAGCCTGAACGAGATGGCTTATTTTGTTCAAAAATCTTTGGACCCATGAAAGATTATGAATGCTTATGCGGTAAGTATAAGCGCTTAAAACACCGTGGTGTGATTTGTGAAAAATGCGGTGTTGAAGTCACGCTTTCTAAGGTACGACGTGATCGTATGGGGCATATTGAATTAGCAAGCCCTATTGCGCATATATGGTTTTTACGTTCACTGCCTTCACGGATTGGTTTGTTGCTGGATATGACACTGCGCGATATTGAGCGCGTGCTTTACTTTGAAGCTTATGTGGTTATTGATCCAGGTATGACTCAGCTGGAACGGGGTCAGTTACTTTCTGAAGAAGCTTATTTTGATGCAATTGAAGAATATGGCGACGAATTTGATGCGCGCATGGGAGCGGAAGCCATTCAAGAATTATTACGCGCACTTAACTTGGATGCTGAAATTACTTCTATTCGTGAAGACATGACAACGACTTCTTCTGAAGCACGTTTGAAGAAATTATCTAAACGATTGAAGTTGATTGATGGATTCCTAGAGTCAGGCAATAAACCTGAATGGATGGTGCTTTCAGTATTGCCTGTGTTACCACCCGATTTACGTCCTTTGGTGCCTTTGGATGGCGGACGTTTTGCAACATCTGATTTGAATGATTTGTATCGCCGCGTTATCAATCGTAATAATCGCTTAAAGCGCTTATTAGATTTAAATGCACCCGATATTATTGTGCGTAATGAAAAACGCATGTTACAAGAATCAGTGGATGCTTTATTGGATAATGGCCGTCGTGGACGTGCGATTACGGGTTCTAATAAACGACCCCTGAAATCACTTGCTGATATGATAAAGGGTAAAGCTGGACGTTTCCGCCAAAATCTGTTGGGCAAACGCGTGGATTACTCAGGTCGTTCAGTGATTGTGGTAGGTCCTACATTGCGATTACACCAATGTGGCTTACCTAAAAAGATGGCACTAGAATTATTTAAACCGTTTATTTTTAGCAAACTGCAAATTCAGGGGCTTGCATCAACCATTAAAGCAGCTAAGAAAATGGTTGATCGTGAAGATCCTGCAGTATGGGATATTCTGGAGCAAGTGATTCGTGAGCATCCTGTGCTGCTGAACCGTGCGCCTACATTGCATCGTCTCGGTATTCAAGGATTTGAACCCGTGCTGATTGAAGGTAAGGCTATTCAGTTACATCCGTTAGTTTGTACTGCTTACAATGCTGACTTTGACGGAGATCAAATGGCTGTGCATGTGCCATTATCTTTAGAGGCTCAGTTAGAAGCGCGTTCATTGATGATGTCAACGAATAATATTTTATCTCCCGCGAATGGCGAACCGATTATTGTTCCGTCCCAAGACGTTGTGCTGGGTCTTTATTACTTGACACGTCCGTGTGTGAATGCGCGTGGCGAGGGTATGATTTTTACGGATGTGAATGAAATTCATCGTGCTTATGAAAATAATGAAGCTGAGTTACAGGCGCAAATTAAAGTACGTATTACAGAATATCTTCCAGGGGAACAACCAGGCAAATTTAAAGAAAATCATCGGATTGTTGAAACGACTGTTGGACGTGCATTAATGTCTGAATTGCTACCCAAAGGGATGTCGTTTGATCTGGTAAACCGTGTCATGAATAAGAAATCGATCTCTAATCTTATTAATATTTGCTATCGCGAAATCGGTTTAAAAGCGACGGTTATTTTTGCTGATAAGCTAATGTATATGGGTTTTCATTATGCAGCGAAATCAGGTGTTTCAATCGGTATAGATGATTTAGTGATTCCTAAAGAAAAAGTGGCCATTATTGCACAGGCAGAAGATGAAGTCGGTAAGATCCAAGCGCAATATGCATCTGGACTTGTAACTCAAGGCGAACGGTTTAATAAAGTCATCGATATTTGGTCTCGTACAAATGATCAAGTAGCCAAGGCGATGATGGCGGAGTTATCACATGACATTGTCAAAGATGCAAAAGGTCAGAAAGTTAAGCAAGAATCATTTAATTCCATTTACATGATGGCAGATTCTGGGGCAAGAGGCTCGGCTGCACAGATTCGTCAGTTAGCAGGTATGAGAGGCTTGATGGCTAGACCCGATGGCTCGATTATTGAAACACCTATTACGGCTAATTTCCGCGAAGGATTAAACGTATTGCAGTACTTTAACTCGACTCACGGTGCGCGCAAAGGTCTTGCTGATACAGCATTAAAGACAGCTAACTCCGGTTATCTGACGCGACGTTTGGTGGATGTAGCGCAAGATTTAGTTGTAACAGAAGAGGATTGCGGTACAACACAAGGCATCACCATGATACCACTCATTGAAGGCGGTGATGTGGTTGAGCCATTGCATGAAAGAGTGTTGGGTAGAGTAATTGTGACCGATGTGCGTGATCCAGCGAGTGATAAAGTCATTGTGACAGCTGGAACACTGCTAGATGAAAAGTGGGTCAGTAAATTGGAAGAATTATCCATTGACCAAGTGTTTGTACGTTCACCTATTACATGTGAATCCCGTTTTGGCATTTGCTCTGCTTGTTATGGACGTGATTTGGCTAGAGGGCATAGAGTGAATATCGGTGAAGCGATTGGTGTCATTGCAGCACAATCTATTGGTGAACCCGGTACACAGTTAACCATGAGAACTTTCCATATAGGAGGCGCTGCATCGCGTGCAACGGCAGCCAATAACGTCTCAATTAAATTAGCTGGGAAAATTAAGCTACATAATATTAAGCATATTCAGCATCATAGTGGAACTTATATTGCTGTATCACGCTCGGGTGAATTGGCAGTGGTAGATGAGCATGGTCGTGAACGTGAACGTTATAAAATTCCTTATGGTGCTGAGCTCACTGTATCAGATGGTGCAAACAGATGAAATGACAGGATTAAGCAGCATTATTGTGATAGATCCCAAGCAACGCGGTGTGACGGGTAAAGAGCTGAAGCCAATGATTAAATTGGTTGATGAAAAAGGAAAAGATATTTTCCTTGCAGGTACCAGCATTCCTGCGCAATACTTTTTGCCGCCTGATGCAATTATTAATTTCGAAGATGGCGCACGTGTGAAGGTCGGTGACGTGATTGCTCGTATTCCTCAAGAAACTTCGAAAACACGCGATATTACAGGTGGATTGCCGCGTGTTGCTGATTTATTTGAAGCTCGTCGTCCAAAAGATCCGGCTATTTTGGCGGAAGACTCTGGGATTATAAGCTTTGGTAAGGAAACAAAAGGTAAACGTCGTTTGATTATTACGAAACAAGATGGTTCCGCTCATGAAGAGCTTATTCCAAAATGGCGCCATGTGAATGTATTTGAGGGTGAACATGTAGCCAAAGGTGAAGTCATTGCAGAAGGCTCATTGAACCCACACGATATTTTACGTTTGTTGGGAACCAATGTATTGACGAACTTTATTGTGAATGAAGTACAAGATGTCTATCGCTTACAAGGTGTAAAAATTAATGATAAGCATATTGAAGTGATTATTCGCCAGATGCTGCGTAAAGTTATTATTACACATCCAGGCGATACTAATTTCATAAAAGGCGAGCAAATTGAGTATAGTCAATTGCGTGAGGAAAATGAAAAAGCGATGAAAAATGGCAAATTGACTGCACGTTATGAGTCCGTGTTGCTGGGTATTACTAAAGCATCACTTGCTACAGAGTCATTTATCTCAGCCGCTTCTTTCCAGGAAACAACACGCGTACTAACGGAAGCAGCGGTAGGCGGCAAGACTGATGAATTGAGAGGGTTGAAGGAAAATGTGATTGTAGGGCGTTTAGTTCCTGCCGGGACTGGATTGACCTATCACGCGGAACGTCGCGTTAAGAAACAACGTTTTGAACGAGCAAAAGATCAGTAATCTATTGATTTGCATGGAATGACATTATTGTCATCACTGCGCTTGACAGCAAGCATGTTCCTTCATTAGAATCGCGCCTCCTCCTAAGAAAGTTAGGAGAGGCGTTATTTAATTTATATAAATTTAGCGCTTTAGCGCTGACATTGCGCGATGGGGGATTCTTAAGGGGGAGAATCGTGATTCTCCCCCTTAAGTGCAAGCACAAGCTTTGCTTGTGCGCAGCATAAAAAAAAGGAAGGAGTGCCCGCGTTTTTCAGCGGGTACTCCTGATTTAAACTTATGATTAATAATAGGCTGGAGTTTCAGGAATGCCAACGATAAACCAGCTCGTGCGTAAGCCGCGAGCGCCGAAAACTTTAAAATCAACGGTCCCAGCGTTGAATGGATCTCCACAGAAACGGGGTGTATGTACTCGTGTGTATACAACCACTCCCAAAAAGCCGAACTCTGCTTTGCGTAAAGTAGCACGTGTTCGTTTAACCAATGGCTATGAAGTGACAGCTTATATTGGTGGTGAAGGTCATAACCTTCAAGAACACTCTGTCGTCCTGATTCGTGGTGGTCGTGTAAAAGATTTACCAGGTGTTCGATACCATATTGTACGGGGTAGCTTGGATACAGTCGGTGTGACCAGTCGCCGTAGAGGCCGTTCGAAATATGGTGCCAAGAAACCTAAGCAATAATGGGTCCCGCTTTAAGGGTATTACCTGCGGTATGGCCGCAGAATTTAGAGAAAATGAGATATAGGAAGTACTAGCAATGCCGAGAAGAAAAGCAGCGACTAAAAGAAAAATTTTGCCTGATCCGCTTTACGGAAGTGAGTGGCTTGCTAAATTTATTAATGTTGTGATGCGTAGAGGGAAGAAATCTGTAGCGGAGCAAATTGTTTATAACGCACTTGCTGAAGCGAAGAGACGCCTTAAAAAAGAGAAGCATCCAGGCAAGAAAACAGAGTCTGATGAGGGCGAAGGGACGGGATCGGCTGGCAGTGCAAAAGCGAAGCCTGATATCGCTAGCAAAGAAAATTTAGAAGCATTGGAAAAAGCATTACATAATATTCGCCCTACCGTTGAAGTGAAATCACGTCGTGTAGGTGGCGCAACTTATCAAGTGCCAATTGAAGTAGATGCTGAGCGTGGTTTAGCTTTGGCTATGCGTATGTTGGCAAGCTCTGCTAAGGCGCGAGGTGAAAAAACAATGGTATTGCGTTTGGCTGCAGAAATACTGGATGCGCATGAAGGTCGAGGTGCTGCAGTGAAAATGCGTGATGATATGCACAGAATGGCAAAAGCAAACCAAGCTTTTGCGCATTATCGTTGGTAATAAAGGGGTATAGACAGTGGCACGAGTAGTACCAATTGAGCGTTATAGAAACATAGGCATCATGGCGCATATTGATGCGGGTAAAACCACAACTACTGAGCGCGTCCTTTATTATACGGGTGTTTCCCATAAAATAGGGGAAGTGCATGAAGGTGCTGCTGTGATGGATTGGATGGAGCAAGAGCAGGAACGTGGCATTACCATTACGTCTGCTGCAACGACTTGTTTCTGGTACGGAATGGATAAGCAATTTCCACAGCATCGTATTAACATTATTGATACACCAGGCCACGTTGATTTTACGATTGAAGTGGAGCGTTCGTTACGTGTATTGGACGGTGCGTGCGCGGTACTCTGTGCAGTGGGTGGTGTTGAGCCTCAAACAGAAACTGTTTGGCGCCAGGCAAACCGTTATGGTGTTCCTCGCGTTGGCTTTGTGAATAAAATGGATCGTGCAGGCGCTAATTTCTTGCGTGTAGTGAATCAGGTGCGCACAAGACTGTCTGCTAATCCTATTCCAATTCAGCTGCCAATAGGCGCAGAAGAACATTTTGAAGGTGTCGTTGATCTCGTGCGCATGAAAGCAATTTATTGGGATGATGCGACGTTAGGCATGACCTATGAGGCGCGTGACATTAGTCCGGCAATGCTTGAAGAATGTAAAAAGTGGCGTGAAATTATGGTGGAAGCTGCCGCTGAAGCATCTGAAGAATTAATGCATAAGTATCTTGAAACAGGTGAATTAAGCGTAGAAGAAATTAAACAGGGCTTGCGTGCACGTACTATTAAAAACGAAATTATTTTAATGCTATGTGGTTCAGCCTTTAAAAATAAGGGTGTACAAGCAATGCTTGACGCTGTTGTTGAATACTTGCCATCACCTAAAGATGTTCCTGCAATCAAGGGTCAATTGGATGATGCAGCCGCTACACCTGCAGAAAGACATCCTGCGGATGAGGAACCTTTTTCAGCATTGGCATTTAAGATTGCAACTGATCCTTATGTAGGAACGCTAACTTATTTCCGTGTCTATTCGGGTGTTTTACAATCAGGCGATACAGTTTATAACCCAATAAAAGACAAAGAAGAGCGTATAGGCCGTATAT
>JBGAPT010000040.1:0-17789 GCA_044221135.1 Gammaproteobacteria bacterium | reverse complement strand
GGATAAATAGCAACGCCAATATGCATCGAAACAATTAGTGAATGATTTTCAACTTTTAAAGGTGCCAAAAATACTGTATTTAATTGGTTAATTTTAGAAACTATGCTTTCTTCACTTGCTTCGGCCGCAAGAATAAGCACAAATTCATCATCTCGCCACCGAATAAGCGTGTATGATTCTAAACTATTCATTTTTAATTTTTCAGCAACCCCCTTAAGCAAGCTATCGCATAGGGTATATCCCAAAATGTTATTCATTTCTTTTAAATTATGGATTGCAAGCAACGCCACGCCCACCCATAGTCCACGTTGCGCTGCCTGTTCAAGTGCAGAAGAAATATTTTCCATCAGCAATAAACGATTTCCTAACCCCGTCACACTATCGTGTGTCGCTTGATAATTAACTTTTGTATCTAACGCGCCTATTTTTTCTTGAGTTTTATGATGAATATCCCGCAGTCTAGACAAATAGAATACCAGTTGACGAATTTCACTGACATCGAATGGTTTATTTAAGATTAAAAAGTGATCTGGGCGCTGTAATTTCTCTACCATTTTTTGCCATGCATTAATGGAATAAGCACCACATAGAATCAATTGAATATCGGGGTCCACTTCCCAAATACGCTGAATCGTGGTCATCACATCCAAACCAGAATTCAAATCTAAATCTATAAAAGCCATTATATACGGATGCTGGCTAGCCACCGCATGCTGTACACATTTTAATGCCTGCTCACCTTCATAAGCCGAGTCGATTAAAAAAACCTGCTGTGCTTTCGCTTTTTTTGTTTTAGCAGGAAATAATGCTACTTCTACTTCTGCTAGTCTTGTATCATCACGGGTTATTTGAAATATCTTATGAAAGTCCTCGTGAATAGCAGGATTACTATCAACTAGTAAAATCCGCTTCTCATGAAGATCAAGCATAATGATCTCCAAAACGATTTTTTAAAGACAAGATAATTAAAAATATCACTTCATCCATGTAAGCTTTTCATCCAAAGACAATGTGCAAAGTCAATAGATTTAATTTTAGCATGGAAACTGTGATGACACACTGGATTTGGATAAGAGATTGGGAATTTACAGAAGAAAATAAAACGGGCAAAATTTAATAATTTTGCCCGTTTCTGATGTTACATGAAGTGGTACAACAAACCTAACATAACTTGGTTGTCGTAAGGAGACCACTTAACGCCGCCATTACTAATCGAGTTGTAATTAGTGTGGGTATATTCGCCTCTCAAGCTGAAGTTTTCGTAAATAGCGGTTTCAATACCAATACCATAAACGAATCCACCTTGATATGACGACTTGCTAGCGCTAGCAGTTAAACCAGTTGTACTTGTTGCAGTTGCCGTACCTTTCAGGCTTGCAGACATATAGCCTAAAGGTATGTACAACAATGAGCTGGTATTTAACTTGATACCTGGCAATACGCGGATACCATAGCTTGTATTAGCAGAGAACTTAGAATTAACTGTTCCGCCTACATTATTCAATAGAACAGTGTTGTTATTGCTTTGGCTTGCACCACTGGTGTTCACCAAAATTTCAGCTGCCAAATAGTAAGCATCTTGGAAGTATTGTCCATAACCTGCGAACAAACCGCCAGCCCAACCTGTTGCATTGACTGCATTACTACCATTTGCTCTCAGTACACCAGTTGTATCAACAACAGAATAGCTATTAACAGCTCTATAAGAATCATAGCCAACTTGGATACCTGCGTAGAAACCGTCTTTCAACGCTTTCTCAACAGGGCATGGCGCAGCAGGTTCACCTTTATACACTTCACCTTTGTAATTAGCAGCAGCAAAGCCAGATGTAGAAGCAAACAGCAACGCAGCTGCTGTAGCTCCTGCATAAAACAAAGATACTTGTGAATATTTCTTCATAAATCATGTCTCCATACTGTTAAATAATAAATCAGGTGAAAGTATTCCACCCGTCGTCACTCACTTCTGTCTCGGATCATATCAAAGAGTTCAAGTAGATTACTGTATTGAATTGTCATGATGAGAGCAAGCTTTTTTTAAGTAAATTTTTCATTTAAAACAAACAATAAGTAGCGTTTTATAAAAACTTGTCTAACAATTTAACTTATCGTTCAAGACACGTAACTTTTTAACCACATCGCCCTTGTGCTTTAATCCATATCAAGTTGTGAATGTTTAAAATGCGAAGCAAAAAATCGTATGTTGAAGTGCCACGGAATAGAATACCCTCATTAGCTAGCACTTACTCTATACTATCTATTTTAAAATTTTCAATTTAAAATTCCGCGAGAATGAATCGTTTCTTCATACATACTTTATAGAGGTTTACATATGAAAAAAATTATTTTTATAGTATCGTTATTTTTTATATATTCTGGATGCTTTGCCAATGAAACATCCGCACAAGCAAAATTATTATCAACCAGCAAACAATTAATCATAGTCTCAACGTCTGACTGGGACAGCACAACAGGTCAATTGCAACGCTTCACACGTCACTCCACACAGGATACTTGGCAACCGGTTGGAAAACCCATACCTGTTGTCCTTGGTAAAAGGGGTTTAGGCTGGGGCAATGAGCATCACGCTATTATAGAAGATAATGATTTAGCGCCAACCAAAAAAGAAAGTGATTTGAAAACACCTGTTGGAATTTACAAAATAGGACAGACTTTTGGATTTGATGAAACCAGCAACATGAAAAATTATTTCCCTCTCACCAATACAAGTATTTGTGTCGATGATGTTAACTCTACTCATTACAATCAATTAATAGATAGCACTCGCGTTCCTCAGATTGATTGGAACTCAGGAGAAAAAATGCGTACGGTGGATCAATATAAAATTGGCGCTATGGTTTTATACAACACACCACCTACTAAAGGTGCAGGCTCCTGTATTTTCTTACACATTTGGAAAAGCCCAAGTTCTGGCACAGCAGGTTGCATTGCAATGGAAGAATCTAATCTAGCAGAAACACTCAACTGGTTGCGTCCAAAACAAAAACCCGTGATTGCAATCATACCCATGCCTATTTATAACAAAGAGAAAATGGAATGGAATTTGCCAGAGATAGCATAGAAATGAAATAGTGAGTGCTTCCTTTATTACACTCCCAAAACTTGCCCCGCATCCGCTGCGGGGTTTTCTTTTTTAAAGACAAGAATCAAGTGATAACTGGCATAGCAGAAATCAATAAGCTGCAAATTTTGCTCATTTAATGCTCAATAAACATAGAGAATAAAAATGACTCGTTATGACAACTCTTTGATTTTTAAAGATAGAAAATAACCGAGATAAAGAGATTCTAATACACTGACTGTGCTTCAGCCCGTTATTAACAATATGGTCTATACTTTGTCCAGAGGCGTAAAAAAGCCTATAACGTCAACAGACAAGGTGATCCGATATGGCACAATCATCCAGAAGCAGCCAAATTAGACAAGCATTAGCTCCTGTCACTCGGGAGTCTTTATTAGCTATAGATAGACAAATTCAAGAAGAAGAGAAGAAACCTAAAGAATATCGCTGTCTCGAAACAACCAAACTCCATTTAAAAGCTATGCTTAAAGTTGCAGATTCTTCACTTAAACCAGAAATTCTTGAACGTATAGCTAGCCTATCCAGAAAAATAGATGCCGCATCAAATGACACAACGATGAATGGAACTCTAGCTGAAGCCTCTTTAGAAAAAAAAGAAGAACGCAAAGTAAGCCCCAACGCTACAGTCCATGAAAGTGATCTTAAACTTTCAGAACCAGATAAAGAAGAAATAAAAAAAATGAGTGACTCCGTTGAAAAACGAAAAGCAGCCAGTGTTATTGCATATGAAATAAAACGACATATAATCAGTAGAATTGAAGGAGGAATATTATTAGAACAACCCAAATTAGATGAAATTTTTAAAGAACTTTTAGAAAAAACAGACCCTCCTGAAATAAAATATGATTCTCTTGCACCTCTTGTACTCGACATAATTAACAGTGACAAGCTTGCGCCAGTATACCATCTAGTAAGAAGCCCTAAAGAAAATGCATTAAAAATAGCCGCGCTTCTAACAATTTATAAAGCGGCAGAAAAATATCTACAATACGATCCTACTGTCGATGAAGGGGAAAAAACAGCCTTATGGGTAGAATTGCAAACGAAAATAGAAAATGCTGCGCTGGATTTAGAAAAGCGTTATTCCACAAAATATGGAAAGCCAACAAACTATGTTCACACCCTGTTTGCAATCAGCCAAGCAGGCCAGGTCTTTGAAAAAAACAGAACTAAGCTTAAAAAAATATTCAATCAATATCATCAACAACAGTCAGATAAACTCTTAAAATCTGCAAAAGAAAAAATAAAAACTAAAGAAGATATTAATTCTATTATCAACAAATTTTTACTGGATTCAAAGTCTGTTCATGCAGAACAAAACGAAGAAAAAAAGAAGCATATCTTAGAGACACTCTATAGTTTAAGCGACAAACTTTCTTATATGGAATTAATGGAAAAAATAAAAAATACAACTACGGTGTATGATGAAAAAAATGAACATCGAGCGCTCTCGCCCGAGAACAAATTAGCCATCATAGAATTAAATAAAAAACAAATTGGTAAAGTTTATTTAGAAAAATATCGACTGGAATTACATACTGCATTAAATGAATTCACAACTTCTCTTGCAGCGCAAGACCATTATGGAATTTCTAATAACCGATTCCAGAAAATGCAAGAAATTTCGTTTATTTTAGAAAATATGATGGCACTTAAAAAAGATAATATACTAAGTGATCTTGATAAAGCCATTTTAGAAAAAGAAATAAAATACGCGTTGCAATTGCTTAGACACGAAGCGTTACAATCAATCAATATTCAAATGAATCCAAATGCACGTAATAGAGAATCGCTCGTTCTTACATTAGCCCAAAAAACAGTCGCTTTAATAATAAAAAGCTTATTTGATTGTGGAGAATCTTCATCTAATTTGATAGACACCATTCAACGTCTTGGCAACAGTTCTGAAAATTTTAATTGTATGGAAGAGCTGGATAAGGTTGCTTTGCATTTTCTTGAAGAGGATAGCGATGTACAACGTGAATTTTTAGATAAATTAAATTGTGCCTTTATTAATAAAGCTGGAATAAAAAAGGCTTACTCGCGCTGCAAAAGAAATGATATTGATCCTACCGAAAGAACATCACTTATTTATACTATTTTAAAAGATGCTCAAGCAACATCTTTGTCAGATAAAGAAATAATAGAATTGGCACACCTAGTCCCTTTTCCTGAGGTTATAGAATGTATTAAAAAGAATAACTCACTAGAACAAAACAGAAAGATAACTCTTTTGGCCATGTTAAGTAATGTTGGAGATAAAAGTGTAGAATTAAAAAAAATGACAGAAAAATATAAACACAATAGAAATCCAGTGTTAAAAAATAAAAAATTAGGTGATCTAAAATCACAAGTGGACCATATATCATCCTATAGTGCCTATTTATTTAAATTAGTATCAGATGCGGATCCCGAAGCAATTTTTATTTATAACACTCTATTAAACAATGAAAACGAAACTCAAATAATAAACGACTTATCTTGGATTGCCTCAAAATTAAAAAAATCAGTTGAAGCTATTGATGAATCTGCTTTTTTAAGTGATGAAGCTAAGCAATCTGAATCAAAAAGAAATGCAGAGATAGCAGCAAGAGAACAATCCGTTCATGTTTTTTCTGATGCGCCTGCCGCTCGAATTATAATGAGAACTACTACAACTGAAACAAAAAAAGCCTCTCTTGGTAAAAAAACTTTAATGACTATTGTAAAAAATCATATAAGTACCCTACTCATCCTCAAGACAGACAATGCATACACTGCTATTGATGGAATAATTAAAAAAATAGGAAAAACAGAGACTGTTCTTGAAGTATTTGAAGCGCTGCCTAACCCTCATGTTAAATTACTTTTTGCTCAGCGTTTTTTTAGCCATCATTATAAAACAAATATGGAACAAAATCTCATTGATAAATTCATTAACGGTATCGCTGCAAATAATCCAGATCAAATGTTTGAAATTTTTTGCGGTTGTAAAAAAAATGATAGAGAAAAATTGGCATTGGGGATATTAGAAAGTCAAGAGATGCGCCCTTGGTTGTTAACTCATAAATTGGAGTTTAAATCTATTCTTTCTGCTGTCAGCCCACAAGATGAAGATAAATTAAGTCCATCTCTATCCAGTCAATTTTCAAATTGGAGTAAACCTGACTGTGATACGGCTATATCTTTATGTAAGAGAAAGCATGCCATATTGATACATTGGGGAATATTAACTAGTCCTGATGCTGTTACTTCTTGCGTTCAAGAAGAAAATTTGAAATCTTATCTTGACAAGCTTGATTTAAGTAAATTAACTGCTGCTCATATAAAAAAAATCGACAAACGAGCAAGAATTGCTTATCTAGATAATTTACGCTCCTGGGATGCTGGAAAACAAATGCTTGGTGGTGATCCCATTGATCTCACCCTTCTTCGAGAAAGAACCCGTGCTTTTACACATGACTTTACAGAGGGAGATATTACGTCTTTAGCGAGTGAAACAGGATTAATTGCTTCATTCGAAAACCACATGGAAAAAGTAACCTCTATCATTACACATGCAAACACAGATCTTGCTAGAAAAGCAGGAGGACATTTATTAAATGAATTAGGCGATGAACAAGGGTTTATGAATAATGAAGAAATGCATAACAAAACAAATGAAACACCCTCCAGGCTCAGATTAGGACGCAGCTATCGACATCAAATAATGGTTACAAGTCTTTACCACTATACAGGAAAGGATGGTTACACCTTTAACTTAAATAAATCCAATAATCGCATCCAATATGAACTTAAAAGAAATCCAAATAATTTTCTCGCTCAAGCAACCACATTTTCTGCCTTTAACGTGATTTTTCAAGACCCTCTTATTGTAGGAGATCTAAGAGAAGAAAAACGCCTAATACCGTATGCAACGAAAGCGGCAGAATTAGTTTCTTCAAGTAGCGATTTATTAAGCACTATTAAGCAATTACGAAAAAAAGCATTTAAGCTCAGAGATAGCTCAGCAGCACACGCTAATCACTTAAAAGAAGCTTCTGATGAATTACTCAAAGCACTCCCTACCTTTCTTGCTAAAAATACTAAATTTGAAAATGAAGATATCCTAGAAATAGAAAAGCTTCATAACTTATATCGTCAGCTACCAGAACAAGCTACAAATGAATACAAAACTGCTGATGACTATAAACAAGATCCAGTCATCGCTGCTCTACTAAAAAACCCTGATCTTACGGGTGCTAAGGAAAAAGCACTGGGCTTGATTATTTTCTCAGACAAGTATTTAGCTAAAGGATTTTTAAAACAATGCGAAAATTACGAATTGCCTGAGCCATGGTTTCAAAAGCAATTTTGGCGAGTTGTAACAGGCATATTAGTGGGTTCGGCAATTGCAGGTATAGCTTCGTATCTCACACATGTGCTTAACATTATCAATCCATTTAGCTGGATGTCATCAATATGGAATTATTTTCAAGGTGTCTCTGCCGCAACAGGCGTATTCTCAGGTGCTGCAGCAGGCGCTGCAGTCGCTGTAGCAGTCCCAACATTGTGGGAGAGGGCAACAGGCTGGATAAGAAATATCTATAATCACTTAGTGGGCGCACGACCCGAGGGCGAATCAGAATTTCAAACTATTGAATATGGGTTACTGTATGCTGATCCAGCTGTCATTAAAGAGTTATTACTGGATGAGACTTCACGTGCAAACTTAGCTAAGATGCTGCTGTATTGTGAGGCCAAGGGATTTAATATTTCTCAGAGCACAATCCTTAAGCCCGAGATCAGAGCAGCAATGGCAAACTTAAGTTATACCTACTTCATGGAACAAAATCCCCATTGGCGCCTTATAGTTGAAGTCAGTTCATGGGCATTACTTTTCGGATTCGGGTTCTTTTTGCCGCCTAGTTATCGTAGCAACCAGTTAAATGCTTATGTAGGAAAAGCAGTAAAGGAAAATAATGAGTCACAGGTCACAACCTCAGTAGGTCTTATGATGAAAATCTTTAACCTGTTCATACCCAGAACCTTTCGTTCAACAGCGCCGCCTGAACAGCCTTTCAACAAGCCTGAACCATCAACAGAGACTCCTGCTCTATCATCTTCAGTAGAAGAAGCGAAAAAACCGTTGGAAAAAGAACCGGGAAATGATACAAGAAGCACACATAACAGACCTCCCTAATCAGTATTTTCCCTTGCCTTAATCGTGCCCGATTGCGCTGAATAGTTTAAATACGCTATTATTGAATTTAACCTTATTGTTTTTCACAAACTTCTTTCCCTAATTTATCTTTTCCTAAGTACACCCAATAACCTTCTATTTTTTTACGATCTTTAGAGTAGGTATACCGCTCAAGCCCAATATTTTCTAACTTTTTAATATCCTGAAAAACAACTGCGATCGTATTCTCATCCCATAGTCCAGCGGTACCCCGCGACACTTCTCCCGTGTCATATTTCATTAATACATTGTAAACAGTATTATAGTGCACGATCTTTATTGTGCCTGAATACTCTCTATTTAAATAAGGATCAAACCCCTTGCATCTATAAACACCTTCAAAATGAGGTTCTGCAAAACAACTAGAGGCTAAAAAAAATAGAAAAATGATGAGGCGACTGTACTGCATAAAAAACTCCTTTGTCAGGGTAAGCTATTCCTTACTTAGCCTATTATACTTCGAAATGCGATATTGTCATCCTGAACCCTTACAAGGATTCAGAATGACAAATCTCACCCACACTCACGATTATGCTACGATTGATAAGGTACCACTATAATTTTCGTTCCTATGTGCGCGAAGTTATTTACCATCCATTCTGCCTCAGGAATTTGAATGCGCACACATCCATGGCTAATATTATCTTCAACAACAATATCATCAGGTGATCCATGCAACGCCTGTCCTCCATTAAAGAACATGCAATAAGGCATTAACCCACCGCCATTAGGTCTAGGATATTTCTTTGAATAACAATCGCCTCCACCTATAGAAGTAATATGAAATGTGCCTGATCCAGTACGACAATTGCTTTCATTCGCATCGGGTGGACATACAGCACCACCTGATGTTGCAATGCCCGCACGAATTAAACGACCATCTACATCATAAGCGCCCCATGCATGAACGTTTGGATCAATTAATACAACCTTTCTATTACCCGTATCCATCTGCTGTGGAAGACGTTCAGCATAATTCGTATAAGAACTAGTTCCATCAGAACGCGTAGTCGCGCATGATGCTAATAAAAAAAATAATGAACAGGAAAATAATAAACTTGATAACCGAAGTAAAGTAGACATGACAATGACTCCTTTATTGTCGATACTACTTAATTATACTCTTCCGTTTATTGTTATTGGTTAAGGTGCCAGGATGACAGCGGATCTCCATTGATTTGACTCATGTTATATTTACACGCTCATACTGAATTTTTCCTGTTTTTGAGCAGATTTAAATCAATTTTAAGCTGATAGCATTATTACTATTAAATGAATACGAGTTACGACTATTCCATGCTTTTATACCTTGCAACAACATCCATAAATGCTGCTGCATAACGTTGTAATTTACTCTGCCCAACACCCGAGATCATGACAAATTCTTGAGGCGTCAGTGGTTTTTTATCGTGTATTTCCTGTAACGTACTGTCATGAAAAATAATATAGGGTGGAACGCCTTGTTCACGTGCTAATTCTAATCGCCTATTTTTTAAGGCATGCCAAAATGGATCATTGGGAGTAGGGAGAAGATTATTGACACGCTTGGTAATGGATTTTTCTTTTTTCTTTTTTGGTACGGGATCATTGCGAAATGCAATAGTCTGCTCACCGCGCAAGAGTGTAAAACTTTTTTCAGTCAGTTTTAAACTACCATAACCACTCATATCTACCGTTAATAAGTGAGCCGCAACTAATTGACGATAAATACTTTGCCATTGTGCTTGAGTAAAAGAATGGCCAATGCCGAAAGTAGAAACTTTATCATGATGAAAACGTTCGATCTGCTCCGTCATCTTACCCATTAATACATCAATTAAATGTTTGACACCAAAACGCTGGCCTGTGCGGTAGACGCACGATAACGCCATTTGAGCTGCTATCTTTCCATCCCATGTCGAAACAGGTTCAAGACAATTATCGCAATTATTGCAAGGAGCACTATACTGCTCGCCAAAATAATTCAGCATGACTTGGCGTCTACACAATGTTGTTTCACAATAACCCAATAAAGCATCCAGCTTGCGGCGTTCTAACCGTTTATGTTGCTCATCTGCATCGGAACTGTCGAGCATGCGGCGCAGAGTAATAACATCGCCTATGCCATAAGAAAGCCACGCATCTGCAAAAAGACCATCCCGCCCGCCTCGTCCTGTTTCTTGATAATACCCCTCCATACTCTTTGGTAAATCCAGGTGCGCTACAAAACGCACATTTGGTTTATCAATTCCCATACCAAAAGCAACGGTTGCAACAATAATAACGCCCTCTTCTCTTATAAAACGCAATTGATTTTTTTGTCGCATGGCTGTACTTAAGCCTGCATGATAAGGCAATGCGTCCCAGCCTTTTCCACAAAGCCAATCTGCTGTTTCTTCTACTCGCTTACGAGAGAGACAATATACGATACCGGCGTCTTCGCGGTGTTCTGTCTCCAAAAAATGGTGTAATTGTTCACGCGTATTTTGTTTTTGCACAATGCGATAACGAATATTGGGACGATCAAAGCTTGAGATAAATTGTCGAGCATGAGTCAGTCCCAAGCGTTCAATCATTTCGCGTCGTGTTGGATCATCTGCGGTTGCAGTTAGAGCAATACGAGGAACGAGTGGAAAGCGTTCATGCAAAATGGAAAGTTGTACATACTCAGGACGAAAATCATGTCCCCATTGTGAAACACAATGTGCCTCGTCAATCGCAAATAGCGCAAGCGGGGTTTGCTCTAACAGTTGAAGGAAGCGAGCAGTCATCAATCGTTCAGGTGCAACATATAATAAAGTGAGTTTGCCATCTATTAAATCTTGCTCCACTCGCCAGGCTGTTTCCGTATCCTGGCTGGAGTTTAAAAAAGCAGCTTTAATACCTAATTGCAATAGAGCATCGACTTGATCTTGCATTAAAGCAATCAGTGGCGATATCACAATTCCAGTTCCCGCTCTTGCAATAGCCGGAATTTGAAAACAAAGCGATTTACCCCCACCGGTGGGCATCAGAACAAGTGCATCGTTACCCTCTATCAAATGATTAATAATAGCTGCCTGTTCTCCACGAAATTCATTGTATCCGAATACGGTATTTAATATCTCTTGGGCGGATGTCATCATTGGAAAATCCTTCAATTATAGAGCTCTTCTTTTGCAGGAGAGATCGATACGTAGTGGTGAGTGAGGGGTATCTTTAGCAACATTGCTTAGGTAGAAAATGAATGATTCGGTAAAGCATATCATATTATTCTAAGCGACTAAAAGCATCCTTCTTTTCAGCTTTAATCGGGCACGATGAGGCCGGTGGTAAACGCATCATTTTTTTATTCCTAAACAGAATCCGTCATATAGCTTTTTTTTATAGAACAGATATGATACCTAGTAATATTTTAGAGGTCATATACCATGTCTACTCTCGCATCAAAAAAGGAAAAAGGGTTTTTCCTGACAGCAGCACCCTTATTTCTCGTACTTTTTATAGACAGCATGGGCCTGGGACTTGTATTTCCTATTCTAAATGCGCTGGTCATTGATCCGCATTCCCATTTCATTTCTAGCAATCTAAACGCAAGCACCCGTAATCTTCTTTTTGGATTCACTATTAGTATTTATATGTTTTGCTGGTTTTTTGGGGCCGCTTTTTTAGGCGATTTGTCGGATCAAATAGGCAGAAAAAAATCATTGATGATTTGTTTGCTTGGCGCATGCGGGGGGTATCTAGCTTCAGCGTTAGCTGTCGTAATGAATAGCTATCTCTTATTATTAATAGGTCGAATCATTGCAGGATTCACCGCGGGCAGTCAATCCATCGCGCAAGCAGCTATTGTTGATATCAGTGAACCTGAACACAAGGCACGGAATTTAGGAACAATTCTATTTTTCTGTTCATTAGGATTTATTGCAGGACCTATAATTGGTGGAATACTCTCCACTTCTACCTTGTTGCATTGGTTTAATTATTCAGTCCCTTTTTATTTCGCCGCGCTCATTTCATTATTGAATGCCGCACTGTTATCGCTTATGTTTCGTGAAACTTTTTTGCGCACTAAAAAACTTCATCTCAAATTTCATTATGCGGTAAACATTTTTATAGATGCTTTTAAGCATGAAAAAATTCGAGAGCTTGCTTTTATTCTGTTAGTTCTAATCTTTGGGTGGAGTGGCATTTATTCATTCATTTCAACGTATTTATTAAATATATACCACTTTGATTCATTACAAACTGGCTTTTACATGGGATTAATGGGTGTTGGTTTTGGTATAGGCACGGGACTGTTAGTAGATCCTCTGACAAAGCGTTTTTCACTCAAACAATGCACGATAGCAAACAGCTTACTTGCAGCATTAGGCACGACCTTAACCATTATCGCACCCTCTGTGATGTATGTGTGGATTTATGATGCCTTTATTGGCATGGCAATGGCAATTGCTTACTCAACCATACTGACTTTATTTTCAAATCAAGTGGATGCTAGATCGCAAGGCTGGATCATGGGCATTACAGGTGCAGTCATGGCATTTGCATTTGGTTTAAATGGATTGTTAGTCGGTATATTAGCGAATTTTAGCCCTGCTACACCGCTTATTGTCGCTATTGTTAGCCTCGTTTTGTCTGCTGTGTTAATGAAATATTTATTTCATGATAAAAAACTCGTAACAGTCAAACATTAGCGAGGAGAAATAAAATGAACTATAAAGAAAACAGTTCCTATGTATCAAAACCCGTTGATGCAAACGGTAATGCTGACTATACAAAAGAAGAAGACGCCGTTTGGCATGACCTCATGGCTCGCCAGCAAAAAATTGTTTTAAATCGTGCCTGTGATGAATATCTTCATGGGTTAAAATTATTAAACTTACCGCAGAATAAAGTTCCTCAATGTCACGAAGTATCTAAAGTGTTACAGGAAACAACAGGTTGGTCTTTAGAGCCTGTGCCTGCTCTCATTCCTTTTGAGCAGTTTTTTTCTCTATTAGCAAGCCGCCGTTTTCCTGCAGCTACTTTTATCCGCACCAGAGAAGATTTCGATTACATCAAAGAGCCTGATCTTTTTCATGAAATCTTTGGGCATTCTCCCATGTTAACCAACCCAGCTTATGCTCAATACGCAGAAAAATATGGCAAACTAGGCTTAAGCGCAACACCTGCAGAACGCATCAAACTCGCTAGATTATTTTGGTTTACTGTAGAGTTTGGATTGATCCAAACCCCAGCGGGCATACGTGCCTATGGCGGAGGAATACTTTCTTCCATCGAAGAAACCGTTTACTGTATCGAAAGCAAACTACCTGAACGCAGGCCATTTGATTTAATCGATGCCTTATTGACTCCTTACCGCATTGACATTAAACAACCTATTTATTTTGTTATTTCTAATTTTAACCAATTGTATGAACTGGCTGAGATGGATTTAATGACAGTCGTTCGCAAAACACAAAACTTACACGATCACGTTCCTCCTCATGCCTGTTGAGTGGATTGGCATCGTCGCTGCAGGAGTTGTTTAAGACACAAAATAATAAGAACAAATTGTTTTTAACTCACGCAAACTGGTACAAGTATTCATTGCAGTACAAAATTCCATTTTATTTATCAGATTTCTACCATAGTATTTAGCAAATTTTCTGGCTTGTAAAATAGAAAATTTTTCACTACACAGTAATTTATCAAGACCTATCACATGTTCTATAAAAATATCGCCTATTTCTTTTAGAGAAGGAACAGCATATTTTTCTTGACGCATTTCAGCCATTAATTTTCGAATTAACCACGGCTGCCCTACGCCAGCACGCGCAATCATCACACCCGCACAACCTGTTGCTAGCATTTCTTTTAATGTAGCAACACATGCTACATCCCCATTACCAATCACTGGAATTTTTAATTCATTAACAAAAAATTGAATTTCATCATAACGACAAGGTGTTTCATATTGCTCAGTCCAGTGTCGTCCATGCACTACTAAAAAATCAGCACCTGCTTCACTCACCACGCTCGCTACTTCCTTATTAAATTTTTCATCGCTATTTGCTTCAACGCGAATCTTAATGGATACAGGCACTGTTGTATTTTGTTTTAATGCACAAATCAATTTATAAAGTTGTGCAGTATTAGTTAAAAGGCTAGAGCCTGCTCCTTTATTTCTTATTTTTTTCACTGGACATCCGCAATTTAAGTCAATTAAATCTGCACCATAATCCGTCACTCTTTTGGTTGCTTCCCCCACTTCCTGTGGATCACTGCCCGCCAACTGAAAACTAACCGGGCCCTCAGCAGGATCCTTTACTATAAAACGCTGCTGCACTAATGCAGGTTGATAAATAAGAGTCTTACAGGAAATCATTTCCGTACATGAAAAAGCAGGCTGGCTATATCGCCATGTTAACAAACGAAAGGGAGCGCAACTAATACCGGCCAAAGGACCTTGAATAATATTAACGGGGAATGATTTATTACCTAAAAGCAATGAATGAATCAATCTAAACTGTTCCTATTACAATAACCACCCAATAATTGGGCGATTAGATAATAAGACTATCACTAACTTATTATTTTTGACTACAGATAACTTCAAAAGCATTTCTCTGGCAGAAATCACGGGTGATGGCCTGGTTCTCACATCCTGTGGCTTTGATACTATTGGCGATACAGTCGTCACCGTTGCAGGATTTTTATTTAATGGATGAGATAATAACACCCATCGCACTCTACTATTATTCTTCACAACCGATAGTTTCGAAAGAATAAGCCTAGCGGAAACTACAGAGCCAACCAGAACTACTGGGTTCTGTGGCTTTGATAATACTGGCACGGGATTCGTCACAACAGTTGCCGT
Organism: Gammaproteobacteria bacterium; assembly: GCA_044221135.1. GTDB lineage: Bacteria > Pseudomonadota > Gammaproteobacteria > DSM-16500 > DSM-16500 > UBA4722. The sequence goes on along the minus strand of JBGAPT010000040.1, from coordinate 2,666 downwards.
CGCAGGGTTTTTATTTAATGGACCAGGTAATAAAACCCATTGGACTCTACTATTATTCTTCACAACCGATAGTTTCGAAAGAATAAGCCTAGCAGAAACTACAGAGCCAATCGGAACTACTGGGTTCTGTGGCTTTGGTAATACTGGCACGGGATTCGTCACAACAGTGACCGTTGCAGAGTTTTTATTTAATGGACGAGATAATAAAAACCACTGCAATTTATTATTCTTCACAACTGATAATCTCGAAAGAATAAGCCTGGCGGAAACCACAGGGCCAGCCGAAACCATTGCATTATGTGGCTTTGGTGATAATGGGTTCGTCACAGCAGTCACAGCTATGGGACTTAGAAGGTGAGATAATAAGCCACTATCTAGCCTATTATTCTTCACAACTGACAATCTAGAGAGAATCACTTTAGCCGAAGGCAAGAATATCCGATACACTAAATCTTTTGGCTCTGATAACGTTGGTATGGTTTTCGCTGCAGTCTCTTGGTTTTGACTTAACACAGGCTGATTACTTGTTGTCTCAACAAATTTACTGGAATTGCGCAATGCACTGGCATAGCTACAATAACTATTCTGGAGTAATGACGATGAAATGGGGGTTATTCCAGCTATTTTTTCTATATTTACCGCAGAATTTTCTGCCAAAATTCCTTCTCTTTGTATTTTAGAAAAATTGTCATTTTGTGCGACAAGGAAAGTAGAGCGTAACGTTTTAGCTAAAACTTGTATACTCCCAACTCCCCAAAAATTAATCGACATTAATGTTTGGTCATCATCAACTGGATATTGATAAATTGCCAAAATATAAATTTGAGCATTACGCAACGTCACTAATGCTTTCTGTAACTCTGACGGGTGTATGACTATAGAACCATTTACAACTGCCTCATTATCTGAGCCCGCAAAAGATGCCCACGTGTTAACTGCTATTATTTTATTGATGTCTGTATCCGTTTTTTTGAGTTCGTTATTAAACTGAACTTGATAAACATTGTCTTTAAATTCTCCTTTTACACCCAACAAAACATCTATTTTATGACCCGTCAACGTCGTTGCAGAAGAATAAAAGTCACCAATCGGAAAATCTCCGCCGCCATTACTTGTCGTTTTTATTGTTCTTAAAATCTCTCCGACAGAACTGGCAAGCTGAAGTACATCACCCTCACCTTTGATACGCATCACCATGACTCTTGGAGAATCCCAAAGATAAGGATTATTTAAACCCGTTACTTCTAGCCCATTCTTCAGTGCAACACTCATCACGGGATTGACTTGATCCTGAAGCAAAATTAAATCGCCGCTGACTACTGTCTGATTATCTGTTTTTTTAAAATAGATACGGGATGAAAGTCCCCTGTTGACGGGAAGCTCCATACCACTCATGAGAATTTTTAAATCATCACGAGGAATGACGATGCTATACGTTTTTTCAGCCTGATCAAGCTGACCTGTTTGCTGTGTCAGTTTTTGAATTTTTTCGATGTTAAAATCTAAATTATCATCCTGTTTTTCGTGTGCATAGCAGACCATTGAGGAAAAAACGAACGCAGTGATAAAAAGCAAAATTTTTAATCTTGCCATAATTTTTCCCATCATTTCAGCCTATATCAGCCCACTAATATGCTCCAGAACCCCAAGAATTCCCGCGCTTTTCAGCAGGAACTCCTCCTTGTTTATATAAGCAAAGCCTATGTTTGGGAAAATCGCAATTTTCCCCGCTTTCAGAATCCCCCATCGCGCAGTGTCAGCGGAAGCCGCTTCTGTCCAAAATCTATTACCCACTGCTTATTTCTGAATTTTCCAACCTGTGCGAAACTTACAATACATAAAAACATATTGATCTGTTCTATGCTGCGCACGATTAGTAATTCGTAAATTTCTGCAAACTGTTCCATTTTTTCTGATAGAATTAAGAGGCATGAAAGAACCGCCATTGCCAGTTTTAGCATTTCGCCATGTTTCACTTTTACCATTCGGCAATGTATTGAGCGCATGATCTGCGCTTGCCTTAAACATTTTCCAATCCTGGTCTTTAAAATATTGACTCGCTGTATCATTCATAAAAGCAAGATTGGCACTTAAAGCAGGAAGAGAAAAGCTAAGAATGCTGAAAGTAAATATAAATACTCGTAGCGTATAAACCAGGATTTTGTTCATGAATGATCTCCTTATCAATCATCGCTCCAACAAAACAATAAGAAGAGTCCCCTCCACTTTTATTTTAAGGGAACTCCTCCTAGCTACAGCAATATTAAGACATTGGCCGTAACGTGATAACTACACGTCTATTCATCGAACGTCCACCCGCTGTTTTGTTTGATACAAGTGGGTCACGCTTCCCTCTACCCTCAGTCACTATACGATTAGCAGATACACCTTGAGACACTAAATAATCTCCCACGCTTTTCGCACGATTTTCAGATAGAATTTGGTTATAAGCATCACCGCCAACATTATCGGTATAACCTGTCACAATAACATTTGTTTTATCATATTTCTTAACAACGATGGCTACAGAATTTAAGACGGGGTAAAAATTTGAACGGACGCTTGCTTGTCCAGTCTGAAATGTCACATCCGACGCCATGACTAGCTGGATAGAGTTACCTTGGCGCTGAACTTGAACACCTGTACCTTGCAGAGTATTGCGTAAC
>JBGAPT010000039.1:0-19204 GCA_044221135.1 Gammaproteobacteria bacterium | reverse complement strand
AAGATAACATGGGTGATGTCATGGGTGACTTGAATAAACGTAGAGGTATTATTCAAGGTATGGAAGATGGCCCAGCTGGCAAGATGATTCACGCAGAAGTACCATTGGGTGAAATGTTTGGCTATGCTACAGATCTGCGTTCAATGACACAAGGTCGTGCAACATATACGATGGAATTTTCAAAGTATAATGAAGCACCAGCAAGCATCGCTGAGCAAGTAATTAGTAAAAGCACCGCGTAACAGAAATAAAGGTTTAAAATAAGGGGGAATAGAAATGGCAAAAGCAGTATTCGAACGTACGAAGCCTCATTTAAATGTAGGTACGATTGGTCACGTAGACCATGGTAAAACAACACTGACAGCGGCGCTGACGAAATGTATGGCTGATAAGTTCGGCGGTGAAGCAATGGCGTATGATCAGATTGACAAAGCGCCTGAAGAAAAAGCACGTGGAATCACGATTGCTACAGCGCATGTTGAATATCAGTCAGATAATAGACATTATGCACACGTAGATTGCCCAGGACACGCGGATTATGTGAAGAACATGATTACTGGCGCAGCGCAGATGGACGGTGCCATTCTGGTTGTATCCGCTGCAGACGGCCCAATGCCACAAACCCGAGAACACATTCTGTTAGCACGTCAGGTGGGTGTACCGTATGTTGTAGTATTCCTGAATAAAGCAGACATGGTAGATGATAAAGAGCTGCTCGAGTTAGTAGAAATGGAAGTAAGAGATTTGTTATCAAGCTATGATTTTCCAGGAGACAAGACCCCAATCGTGATCGGTTCAGCACTAAAGGCATTAGAAGGCGATCAAAGTGAGATTGGAGTGCCAGCGATTTATAAGTTAGTCAAAGCGATGGATGATTATTTCCCGCAACCTGAAAGACAAATAGATAAACCATTCTTATTGCCAATCGAAGACGTATTTTCAATCTCTGGTCGTGGAACAGTAGTGACTGGCCGCGTAGAGAGAGGAATTATCAAAGTTGGTGAAGACGTAGAAATTATAGGTTTAAAACCAACAATACGTTCGACCTGTACGGGCGTTGAAATGTTCCGTAAGTTGTTAGATGAAGGACGAGCAGGTGATAACGTAGGTGTGTTGTTACGTGGTACGAAGAGAGAAGATGTAGAACGCGGTCAGGTGTTAGCACATCCTGGGTCAATCACACCGCATACAAAGTTTGAATCAGAAGTATACGTATTGTCAAAAGAAGAAGGTGGAAGACATACCCCATTTTTCAAGGGATACAGACCCCAATTTTACTTCAGAACGACAGACGTAACAGGCGAATGCCAGCTGCCAGAAGGCGTAGAGATGGTAATGCCTGGAGATAATATTAAGATCGTGGTGACGTTGATTGCTCCTATAGCGATGGAAGAAGGATTGCGATTTGCAATTCGAGAAGGTGGTCGCACAGTAGGTGCAGGCGTTGTGGCTAAGGTAATAGAGTAACTAATCATGTCAATTGCTAGAAAAAGTCAAAGAATTCGTATCCGCTTAAAGGCGTTTGATCATCGTTTGATAGATCGTTCGACAAAGAAATCGTCGACACAGCAAGCGGACAGGGGCTCAGGTTCGTGGACCTATCCCTTTACCGACACAAATTGAACGATACACGGTATTAGTGTCACCACACGTTGATAAAGATGCTCGAGATCAATATGAATTGCGAACATATAAACGTGTTGTCGATATAAATCAACCAACAGATAAGACTATTGATGCACTGATGAAATTAGATCTTGCTGCGGGTGTTGATGTTCAAATAAGTGTAGATGCAGAGGATTAAAAAATACCAAACCTCACGAATGATGATGGGGTTACGGTTGGGTACTGAGAGGCTAAAAAAATGACTTTAGGTTTAGTCGGTAAAAAATGTGGAATGACGCGAGTCTTCACTGAAGAGGGCGATTCAATTCCAGTTACAGTAATTGAAGTTTTACCAAACAAGATTACACAAATAAAAACGCTTGAAAACGATGGCTACCAAGCCGTCCAAGTTACTACAGGTGCTCGTAAACGTTCACGTGTTAGTAAACCACATGCCGGTCACTATGCGAAAGCAAAATGTAGAACCAGGCAGAGGATTGTGGGAATTTCGTGTTGAAAATCTTGATGGTATGACTGTAGGTGGCGAGCTTAAAGTTGATTTATTTGCTGAAGGTCAAATGATCGATGTTATTGGCACAAGCAAAGGTAAAGGCTATGGTGGTGTAATTAAGCGATGGCATTTTGCAGCTCAGGATGCAACACATGGTAATTCCTTATCTCATAGAGCCCCAGGTTCTATTGGCCAAAGACAGTCGCCAGGTAAAGTATTCAAAGGAAAGAAGATGGCAGGTCATCTTGGTAATGACAAACGTACAATCTTATCTCAAAGAATAGTGCGAATAGATCCAGAACGAAACTTAGTTCTAGTAAGAGGTGCTGTTCCAGGTGCTCCAGGTGGTGATGTAATTATACGACCCGCAGTGAAAGAAAAGAAAAGAGGAGATAACTAATGGAACTAAAAATATCAGGTTCAAAGGAAAAAGTTGAAGTAGCGGAAGGTATCTTCTCGGCTGTGATTTCACGAAGCATTAGTTCATCAAGTTGTTGTAGCCTATCTCGCTGGAGGTCGTGCAGGAACTAAGGCACAAAAATCGCTCAGCAGTCAGAGGCGGTGGTATCAAACCTTGGCGCCAAAAAGGCACTGGTCGAGCTCGTGCAGGAACAATAAGAAGCCCATATGGCGGAAAGGTGGTGTTACATTTGCTGCACAGCCGCGTAGTTACGATCAGAAAGTTAATAAAAAGATGTACCGAGGCGCACTGTGCAATACTTTCTGAGTTGATACGAACAGAGAGATTCATTGTAATAGAATCATTAACACTAGAAGCAATCGAAACAAAAGATTTTCTTAAAAAATTAGAAACACTAAAAATTGCTGACAATGAGCGTGTTTTAATGATTACGGATGCAGTTGATGAAAATCTCTATTTAGCATCACGAAACTTGCCAATGGTAGATCTGCGTGATGTGGCTGCGGTTGATCCTGTATCTTTAGTAGGTGCAGAAAGTTCTAATCACTGCAACAGAAGTGAAGTTGCCAGATGGTGTAGAGATGGTGATGCCAGGAGACAATACAAAGATGGTTGTCACGCTGATAGCACCGATTGCGATGGAAGAAGGTTTGCGCTTTGCTATTCGAGAAGGCGGTCGCACAGTGGGTGCAGGAGTTGTTGCTAAGGTCCTTGAGTAATTATAAAAGAGTGATAAAACATGTCTATTGCAAGAAAAAATCAGAGGATTCGTATTCGCTTAAAAGCGTTTGATCATCGTTTAATTGACCGTTCAACACGTGAGATTGTTGAAACAGCCAAGCGAACAGGTGCGCAAGTTCATGGCCCTATTCCTTTGCCAACACGTATTGAACGATACACCGTTTTGACATCGCCACACGTGGATAAAGATGCGCGTGATCAATATGAGCTTCGTACACATAAGCGTGTAGTTGATATCAATCAGCCAACAGATAAAACAATTGATGCGTTGATGAGGCTGGATCTTGCAGCAGGTGTAGATGTTCAAATTAGCGTAGATGCTGAAGATTAGCAATCAGCGGTTCCCGCTGGCATGACGCGATGGGGAATTCTTAAAGGGGAGAATTGCGATTCTTTCCCTTAAGTAGCAAACAAGCATAGTTGAAGAGGCTATAAAAATGAGTATCAGTTTAGTCGGGCAAAAGTGCGGAATGACTCGGGTATTTACCGAAGAAGGTGCTTCTATTCCGGTAACAGTTATACAAGTGTTGCCAAATAAAGTCACCCAATTAAAAACAATAGAAAAGGATGGCTACTTGGCTATTCAGGTAACAACGGGATTACGTAAAAGATCGCGCGTTAACAAGCCTGAAGCAGGCCACTTTGCTAAAGCCAATCTGGAACCCGGCAGAGGTTTATGGGAATTTCGATTGGATACATTGGATGGCATGAGCGTTGGCACTGAGCTCACGGTTGATAAATTTGCAGTGGGCCAGTTAGTAGATGTGACGGGTACCAGCATAGGTAAAGGTTATGCGGGCGTTATTAAACGATGGCATTTCGCAGCGCAAGATGCAACACATGGTAATTCCTTATCTCATAGAGCGCCAGGGTCTATTGGTCAAAGACAGTCACCCGGTAAAGTATTTAAAGGCAAGAAGATGGCAGGCCGTTTAGGCAATGTCAAACGCACTATACAATCACAGAAGATCGTGCGCATTGATGCAGAGCGTAATCTTATATTGGTTAGTGGATCTGTTCCGGGCGCGGCAGGTGGTGACGTGATTATTCGTTCTGCTGTAAAAAACAAGCAGAAAAGCAAGAAAGAGAGCGGAGGTAACTAATGGAGTTACAAATCATAGGTAAAAAAAGTAAAAATATTGAAGTCGCGGAAGGTGTCTTTGCATGCGCATTCAATGAACCGCTAATACATCAGGTTGTAACGGCCTACTTATCTGCTGCTCGTGCAGGGACAAAAGCACAAAAAAACCGTGCTGCAGTCAGCGGGGGCGGTATCAAGCCATGGAGACAAAAAGGAACAGGTCGTGCTCGTGCGGGAACGATTCGTAGCCCACTTTGGCGTAAAGGTGGTGTGACATTTGCTGCTCAACCGCGTAGTTACGATCAAAAAGTAAATAAAAAAATGTATCGCGGTGCGTTACGCTCTATTCTCTCTGAATTAATTCGTGCAGAAAGGTTATTGATTATTGAATCATTTACCCTTGAAACGCCAAAGACTAAAGATTTTATTAACAAGTTAAATGCTCTTAATTTAAATGATCGTTTGTTAATTATTACAGAAGCAGTAGAAGAAAATCTTTATTTGGCTGCCCGTAATCTTTCAAGAATTGATATACGAGATGTCGCTGCTGTTGATCCCGCCTCTTTAGTGGGTAGTGAAAAAGTATTGATTACAGTTGCTGCACTCAAGCAGCTCGAGGAGTTGCTTAAATGAAACAAGAACGTTTAATGAATGTGATATTACGCCCCTATATGTCAGAAAAAGCTTCAATAGGCGCTGAAAAACGACGGGAATATATCTTTGAAGTCATCAAGAATGCAACAAAACCTATTATAAAAGAAGCCGTAGAGTTGATGTTTAAAGCAAAAGTAGAATCAGTGCGCATTGTGAATGTTAAGACTAAACCTAAACGTTTTGGACAAATCGAGGGTAAAAGTAAGGCATGGAAGAAAGCGTATGTTAAGTTACAAGACGGTCAAACAATAGATTTTGCAACTATATAAAAGAGAAATAAGAAAGTATATCTGCGGAGTTCCCGCGGAGAGCCCCATGCGATGGGGGATTCTTAAGGGGGAGAATCACGATTCTCCCCCTTAAGTGCAAGCATAAGCTTTGCTTATGCGTAGCATATAAACAAGAGAAGTCTGAAAATTTTTATTATTTATGTTGGCTTTTGCAGGCATATCATTATAATAGCGGCTCTTATTAGAGCGGCAATATAGGGTCTGTTGACAATTCGCTAGGCAGAAAAAACATAGATTATTGAGGAACATATGGCACTAGTAATATCTAAACCAACCTCGCCAGGGCGACGTTTTGTAATATCAGTTGTCAATAAAGACTTACATAAGGGTCAACCTTATGCTGCTTTAGTGACAACAAAGAAAAAAACTGGCGGACGTAACAATCAGGGCCGTGTCACGTGCAGGCATATTGGTGGCGGACACAAGCAAAAGTATCGTCTTATTGATTTTAAAAGAAACAAAGACGGTATAGATGCCACGGTTGAGCGTTTTGAATATGATCCTAACCGTAGCGCTAATATTGCTTTAGTTCTTTATCAAGATGGTGAAAGACGTTATATTGTGGCTCCAAATGGTCTTAAGGTTGGCGATATCATTTCTTCTGGATTAGAGTCACCTATTAAAGTTGGTAATTGCTTGCCATTGTCCAGCATACCGATTGGTTCGGTCATACATTGTGTTGAGTTAAAACCTAAGAAGGGTGCGCAATTAGCACGTAGCGCGGGCGCTTCCGTCCAGTTAATTGCACGAGAAGGTATTTATGCCACAGTGCGTTTACGTTCCGGTGAAATGCGTAAAGTGTTGGCCGAGTGTCGTGCAGTGATAGGTGAAGTGGGTAATTCAGAACATAATCTGCGTTCATTGGGCACTGCAGGTGCAAGTCGTAGACGCGGCGTGCGTCCTACCGTCCGTGGTGTAGCAATGAATCCAGTAGATCATCCACATGGTGGTGGTGAAGGTAAAACGTCAGGTGGACGTCATCCCGTCAGTCCATGGGGAACACCTACCAAAGGTTATAAGACACGTAAAAATAAGCGCACATCGAAGTTTATTGTGCGTGACAGAGATAGAGGTAAATAAGTTTTGGTTTATATAATTCAATTTATTTTGTGAGGATTTTATAGTGCCGCGTTCTATTATAAAAGGACCATTTGTCGATAGACATTTAATGAAAAAAGTAGAGGAAACTGTTGCCTCTAAAAATAAACGTCCCATTAAAACATGGTCGCGTCGATCAACGATTCTTCCAGCGTTTGTTGGAATAACAATTGCAGTACATAATGGCCGGATACATGTACCTATTTTTATTACAGAAAATATGGTTGGTCACAAGCTAGGTGAATTTGCTATAACACGCACATTCAAGGGCCATTCAGCGGATAAAAAAGTTAAAGAAGCAGGTGGAGCACCATCCAAGCCATCTAATGATAAAAAATCGGATAAGTCAGATAAAAAGTAAGAGCAGGGGGTCAGTATAATGGAAGTCGCGGCAAGGTTAAGAAGTACAAGATTGTCTGCACAAAAATGCAGGCTAATATGCGATTTGATTAGAGGCTTGCCTGTTGATCGTGCTTTAGATATTTTGCGATTTAGTACAAAGAAAGCAGCGGGCGTTGTAAAAAAAGTACTTGAATCCGCTATTGCAAATGCAGAACATAACCAAGGTTGTGATATTGACGAGTTGAAAATTAGTCAGATTTATGCGGATCAGGCAGCGAACTATAAACGTATGCATGCACGCGCAAAAGGTCGCGGCTGTCGAATACTGAAGCCCACTTGTCACATAACCGTTATCGTGTCGAATCAGGAGACAAACTAATGGGACAAAAGGTACATCCCACAGGCATACGCTTGGGTATAGTAAAAGACTGGTCATCCAGATGGTATGCACCATCAAAAGATTTTGCCAATATATTATGTGCAGACTTAACGGTGCGTGACTATTTAGAGAAAAAGTTAGCGTCAGCAGGTGTGAGTCGCATTCAAATAGAGCGTCCAGCGCGCAATGCCAAGATTACGGCTCATGTCGCACGACCCGGTCTTGTTATTGGTAAGAGTGGTAAAGAAGTTGAAGTATTGCGAGATGAAGCTGCCAAGATTTTAGGCGTGCCAGTACATATTACCATTGAAGAAGTTCGTAAGCCTGAGCTGGATGCTAAATTAGTTGCTGAAACAGTCGCGCAACAATTAGAAAAACGCGTTATGTTCAGACGTGCAATGAAACGAGTGGTTACAACTGCAATGCGTTTAGGTGCCAAGGGTATTAAAATTTGTGTCAGTGGCCGTCTGGGAGGCACTGAAATTGCGCGTAGCGAATGGTATAGAGAAGGCCGTGTACCTTTGCATACTTTACGAGCTGATATTGACTATGGGTTGGGCGAAGCTTTTACCACGTATGGTGTCATTGGCGTCAAGGTATGGATATTTAAGGGCGAAGTCATTGGCGATAAAGAACAAACTGAAGCGGCTACAGAAAAAGCTTCAGGCAAACAGGAGGCGTAACAATGTTGCAGCCAAAGCGAACTAAGTTTCGCAAACAATTTAAAGGGCGCAATCGCGGTGTAGCAACTCGCGGTAATAAAGTGAGTTTTGGCGAATATGGCTTGAAGTCATCTGAGTTTGGTCGTATCACTTCACGACAAATTGAAGCAGCGCGCCGAGCCATGTCACGTCATATCAAACGTGGCGGAAAAATCTGGATTCGTATTTTTCCAGACAAGCCTATCACTAAAAAGCCACTTGAAGTCAGACAAGGTAAAGGTAAGGGTAATGTGGAGTACTGGGTAGCTCTAGTACAACCAGGGCGGATGATGTTTGAAATCGAAGGGGTTACGGAAGACATTGCTCGGCAAGCACTGAGATTGGCCGCAGACAAGCTGTCTGTAAAATCAATATTTGAAACGCGGACGATAATGTAATGAAAGCGAGAGAATTAAAAACGAAATCGGTGGAAGAGCTAAAGTCTGAACTCATTGCGTTGTTAAAAGAACAATTTAATTTACGTATTCAGAAGGGCATTGGACAGGCGCCGCTGTCTCACTTGTTTAGAAGTGTGAGAAAACAAATTGCTCGTGTGAAAACAATCTTACGTGAAAAAGAAGGTTCGTCAATATGATAGAGCAAAAAACAACAGGTGGTCGGAGTGTAGTAGGTCGAGTTGTTAGTAACAAAATGCACAAGACTATCGTAGTAGAAGTCGAACGCAAGGTTAAGCATGCGCTTTATGGTAAATACATGAAACGTTTTTCGAGAATGAAAGCGCATGATGATGAGAATACATGCAGGATTGGTGATGTTGTATTAATCAAACAAAGCCGTCCTTTGTCAAAGACAAAACATTGGGTTTTAGTGCAAGTATTAGAGAAGGTCGATAGCGATTCTTCGCTGACATGACGCGATGGGGGATTCTCGGGGGAGAATCGTGATTTTCCCCCTTGAGTGCAAGCATAAGCTTTGCTTATGCGTAGCATATAATTAAGGAAGGAGTTCCCGCGCTTTTTCAGCGAGAACTCCTGGAAGATCGAGCAAGATATCCTTGAATAAAAAGATAATAAAGTAATTTTTTTCAAATTCTTTATATATTTTATAGTCAAATATGATAGTATTGGCGGTCATTTTTTATAATTAAGTACGAAATCATAGATTTCGTTGAATAACTGGAGTCACGGTATGATACAAACGCAGACAGTGCTTGACGTAGCAGACAATACCGGTGCGCGTCGCGTAATGTGTATAAAAGTACTGGGTGGATCGCATCGTCGTTATGCCAATATTGGAGATGTTATTAAAGTGAGTATAAAAGAAGCCGCTCCAAGAGGCCGAGTAAAAAAAGGGGAAGTTTGTAATGCAGTGATAGTTAGGACATGTAAGGGTGTGAGACGTCCAGACGGTTCAGCGATACGCTTTGATGAAAATGCTGTTGTATTGCTTAACGCACAATTGCAACCGATTGGTACACGTATCTTTGGGCCTATTACACGTGAACTACGCGGTGAGAATTTTATGAAAATTATCTCTTTGGCTGATGAAGTAATATAAATCCAGGTATTAATTCTTAAGAGAATATAAGCATGAGTATGCAAAAGATAAAAAAAGGCGATGAAGTGATTGTTATCGCGGGTAGGGATAAAGGTAGAAGAGGCGTTGTTCTTTCTGTTTTACTTGGAGGAGCAAAACTCTTGGTTGAAGGAATTAACACAGTAAAGAAACATGTTAAAGCCAACCCCAATACGGGCGACCGTGGTGGAATTATTATTAAGACACAGCCTATTGATCGTTCTAATGTGATGCTATATGACCAAGCATCTGGTAAGGGCCGTAGAGTCTGGATTAAAACAATGGATGATGGAAAAAAAGTACGTTGTTTTAAATCCACTAACGAAGTGATAGACGTGTAAGTACAGGTGAGTTATGGCGAGATTACAAGAATATTATAAAGATGTTGTAATAAAAATACTGAAAGATAAATTTGGTTATACGTCAGTCATGCAGGTTCCACGCATCAAAAAGATCACTTTAAATATGGGTGTGGGCGAAGCGATGGAAGATAAAAAAGTGATTACTGCTGCTATGTCTGATCTTGAAAAAATTTCAGGCCAAAAACCAGTGGTTACATTGGCACGTAAATCCATTGCAGGCTTTAAGCTTCGTGAAGATTGGGCGATTGGTTGCAAAGTTACATTACGCGGTAAACGTATGTATGAATTTTTAGACCGACTCATTTCTATCGCGTTACCACGTGTACGTGATTTTCGTGGGTTAAGTATTAAATCATTTGATGGTCGCGGCAACTACAGCTTGGGTTTTAAAGAGCAAATTGTATTTCCAGAAATTGATTACGATAAAATTGATGCACTCAGAGGGATGGATATTACTATTACTACCTCGGAATGTTCTGATAAAGAAGGCCAGGCATTATTACAAGCTTTTAGTTTTCCATTTAAAGAGAAAGAGATGAGTCAATAATTATGGCAAAAACCTCAATGAAAGTGCGCGACAAAAACCGTGTTGATCTCAATAATAAATTACACGGGAAACGTAAGAATCGTGGTAAAAGGTGGTAGGATATTTAGCTTTAAGGTGCTAATTGTCGTTGGCGATGCAGGGGTCTTATTGGGTGGGCGTGGGTAAAGCTCGCGAAGTGCCTGCTATACAAAAAGGGTTGAAATGGAAAAATAAGTTGCAAAGAAAATCACACTGAAAAAGGCGATACTTTGTATTATCAAATGACAGGAAACATGGTGCATCAAAAGTCTTTATGAAGCCAGCTTCAGATGGTACTGGTATTATTGCAGGCGGTGCTATGCGTGCAGTATTAGAAGTACTGGGCGTCAAGAATGTTTTGGCGAAGATTGTAGGATCCACTAATCCTATTAATGTCGTTAGGGCAACCATTAATGCACTGGAAAATATATCAACTCCAGAAACAGTCGCGGCTAAACGCGGTAAAACAGTTGAAGAAATTACTGAGAATTAAACAATGAGCAGTATAAAACAGTTAAAAGTAACATTAATGCGTAGCATGATTGCCAGACATCCAAAGCATAAAGAATGCATAAAAGGTCTAGGCCTGCGCCGTCCACACCATACAGTTATCATTGCTGATACTCCTTGTAATCGAGGAATTATTAACAAGGTTTCTTATTTATTATCAGTTGAGGAAATATAAAATGTACCTAAATACGCTACAGCCAGCGCCAGGTGCAAAAACGCCAGCTAAAAGACTGGGTCGCGGCATTGGTTCTGGTAAAGGTAAAACGTGTGGCAGAGGCCATAAAGGTCAAAGAGCACGTGCGGGCGGTTACCATAAGGTTGGTTTTGAAGGTGGCCAGATGCCTTTGCAACGTCGTCTGCCAAAGTCAGGTTTTAAATCTCAAAAAGCGTTGGTGAGTGATGAAGTTCGCTTATCTGATTTGAGTAAAATCACGGCGGAAGTAGTAGACCTTATCGCATTAAAAGAGGCTGGGTTGATTAATAAAAACATTCAGTTTGTCAAAGTTATTTTAGCAGGTGAGCTGAGTGAGAAAAAAGCGCTAGTATTACAAGGGTTGGCTGTAACAGCTGGCGCACGTAAAGCAATTGAAGCAATGGGCGGAAAGATTAGCGATTCTCGCTGACTGATGCGATTAAACAAGAAAGGAATTCTCGCATTTTTTAACGGGAACTCCTGCGCAAAGATTGAGGCTTAAATGGCAACAAACAATCGCGGTATAAATACTGCAACGGCGGGTATAGCAGATTTAAAACGACGTTTATTGTTTGTATTGTTTGCCATTCTTGTATTCCGTATTGGGTCTTATATACCTGTTCCAGGGTTAAACCCCCAACGCTTACAAGAATTATTTAACGCGCAACAGAATAATATTATTGGTTTGTTTAATATGTTTTCTGGTGGCGCATTGATGCGGTTTAGTTTGTTTGCCTTAGGGATTATGCCCTATATCTCTGCATCGATTATTATGCAGCTGTTGACACTGGTATCTCCACAGTTAGCTGAGTTGCGAAAAGAAGGTGAGTCAGGACAGCGTAAAATTAATAAATATACACGCTATGGTACTTTAATATTATCAACCTTTCAGGCAGCGGGTATAGCAAAAATGCTTGCAGCACATGGCATTGCACTAGATCCAAGTTTTTCTTTTTATTTTATAACGACGCTGACGTTAGTGACGGGTACTTTATTTTTAATGTGGTTAGGAGAACAAGTCACTGAGCGTGGTATAGGTAATGGTATTTCACTCATTATCTTTGCGGGCATTGTTGCGGGATTGCCCTCTGCAATTGCTCGAACATTAGAACAGGTTAGAGAAGGCCAGTTACAAATTGTAATATTACTTTTAATCATTGTAGCGGTTGCAGTTGTGGTAGGGATTGTCGTATTTATGGAACGTGGACAGCGCAGAATTACAATCAATTATGCGCGTCGAATGCAAGGTGGAAATGTATATTCTGCAAAGAGTAGTCATCTCCCTCTGAAAATTAATATGGCGGGTGTCATACCACCCATCTTTGCTTCAAGCATTATTTTGCTTCCAGCAACGCTTGCGCAATGGTTCGGGCATGGAAAAGGGATGGAATGGTTAGGCACAATAGGTGTAGCGCTGCAAAATGGACAACCCTTGCATATGCTTTATTTTACAGCATCGATTATATTTTTCTGTTTTTTGAAGAAAGTGATGCTTTTTAATCCTCGTGAAACCGCAGAAATTTGAAGAAATCGGGTGTGCATTTATACCACAGGTATCGTTGTCCGGGTACGCTGTTGGCATAGATATGGTCATATCGCATTACAGGTATTCAATTTATGTCACTTTATTCACGTATTGCCAGAACATGATATTAACTTGGGAATGTGCCATTTTACTTTGGTGGAACATCATTACCTATTATCGTCGTTGTTGTGATGGATTTTATGGCACAAGTACAAGCGCATATTATGTCATACCAGTATGAGTCACTACTGAAAAAGACGAGTATACGCGGTGGTGGTTTAGGTTGCGTTAATTGGGGTGAATATGAAAGTAGGTGCATCAGTAAAGAAAATGTGTCGCAATTGCAAAATTGTGCGCAGGAGCGTGTGGTTAGAGTGATTTGCAAAGAAAAAAGGGCAAAAAACAAGGTTAATGATTAGTTGATTAATGTGTTGCTTTTTTTATCAGTAGGATATTAAACTGACCGCCATTTTGAGTTATGCGGATATTGGAAATTAGAAGTAGTAGGAGTGTTTGAATGGCAGCCCGTATTGCAGGCGTAAATATACCAGTACAGAAACATATAGTCATTGGACTGACCGCCATTTATGGCGTTGGGCGTCAAAGGGCCCGTAAAATCTGTGCGTTAGCGAAAGTTAATCCGCAAACTAAAGGAAAAGAGCTTTCAGAAGTAGAATTAGAGAGTTTGCGTAATGAAATAGCCAAATTTAAGGTTGAAGGTGATTTACGTCGCGATGTTTCAATGAATATTAAGCGCCTTGTTGAACTAGGTTCGTATCGCGGATCAAGACATCGTCGTGGCTTACCGGTTCGTGGACAACGTACCCGTACAAACGCACGCACCCGCAAAGGCAAGCGCAAAGGTAAAGTATAAGTAGTTCTTTGATAGTTAAGCAATTTAGGAAATTATATTCAAATGACAGAACAACAGACAAAAGAAACTAAAGCAGTTGCAAAAAGCTCAAAAGCGCCTGCTGAGATTATTAAAGACGAAGACACCGGATCTCAGACGACGGGTTCTGCATCATCGTCGGGTCAAGCAGTTACAACACCCGCTAAAGGCCGCAAAAAGTCCAAAAAGACAGTTTTTGATGGCGTTGTTCATATTCGTGCTTCATTTAATAATACAATTGTTACTATTACAGATGTCCAAGGTAATGCAGTAGCATGGTCAAGTGCTGCTAGCTGTGGTTACCGTGGATCACGTAAATCTACGCCTTATGCAGCGGGTGAAGCGGGTACTAAAGCAGCCTCTGTGGCAATAGAAAATTTCGGTATGAAGAGTGTTCATGTAAGAGTAAAAGGCCCTGGTCCTGGTAGGGAATCTGCAATTAGATCATTACACGCAGCAGGATTAAAGATTTTGTCGATTACTGATGCGACAGGTATACCTTTCAATGGTTGCCGTGATCCCAAAAAGCGTCGAGTATAAGTAAGGTCTGTTGACATTTCGCTAGGCCGAGGTGGAATGCCTTGGTTTTTGAGCGTAGAAAATCAAGGCATTACGCCCGGCATAGTAGATATGTAAAGAGACTGTAATAGTGTAGGAGAAAGTTGATGGCTAGTCAGCGTAGCCCACGGGCTAAACGTAGATGTAAGTACTCACGTAGAGAGAAGGCGGATCTTTCGTTAACAAGTGGAGTTCGTTCCTTAGATTCCAAATGTAAGTTAGATACTGCGCCGGGTGTTCATGGTGCAAGACGTGGCCGTGAAACTGAATATGGCTTACAATTGCGTGAAAAACAAAAGATACGTCGCACCTATGGTGTGATGGAACGTCCATTTGTTAATTATTTTAAAAAAGCAGCTCGCTTAAAAGGCTCTACAGGTGAGAACCTGTTAAAGCTTCTGGAAAGCAGGTTAGATAATGTGGTATATAAAATGGGGTTTGCAGCAACCCGGGCTATGGCAAGGCAGCTAGTCAATCATTGTGCTATCTTGGTAAATGGTAAAGTGGTTAACATACCTTCTTACTCAGTGATAGCAGGCGATGTGATTAGCCTTAAAGAGAGTGCTAAGCAACAAGTACGCGTTCAAAATGCACTTGCTTTAGCAAAAGCTAGAGAAGGCTGCAGCTGGTTGGAGGTCGATGTAACAGAACTCAAAGGTACTTTTAAACAAGTGCCAGAGAGAACTGACTTGCCTCCTGATATTAATATGAAGCTTATTGTTGAGCTTTATTCCAAATAACTATTGGATTTTATGAGGTTATTTCATGCAGAATAATCCATATGAGTTTTTGACCCCACGCGAAATTGTCGTTGAAACAATCACGCCATTTCATGCTAAGGTCACATTGGAGCCGTTAGAGTTAGGTTATGGGCATACATTAGGAACAACATTGCGAAGGATGTTACTTTCGTCAATGCCTGGTGCTGCTATTGTTGAGGTTAAAATTGATGGTGTATTGCACGAGTATGGCACCATACCTGGCGTGCAAGAAGATGTCATAGAGATTCTATTGAATCTTAAAAATGTGGCTATTAAGTTATTGGGTCGTGAAGAAGTCATCTTAAAGCTACATAAAAAAGGCCCTGGGCCAGTGTTGGCAGGCGACATCGATCAAGAGCATGATACAAAGATTATTAACCCAGAGCTTGTCATTGCCCATCTTAATGAAACAGCTGAGTTAAATATGACTCTGAAGGTACAGTTAGGACGTGGCTATAGAACAGCTTCTATTCGAAGCCGTGATGAAGAAGAAAAAGTAGCAGTGGGTGTATTGCATTTAGATGCAAGTTTCAGCCCCGTGCGTCGAGTAACCTATACGGTGGAAAGTGCGCGTGTAGAACAGCGTACTAACTTGGATAAATTGATCATTGATCTTGAAACAAATGGAACTCTAGACCCAGAAGAAGCCATACGCCGTACTGCAACTATTTTACAACAACAGTTGGCACCTTTCGTGGATTTGAGATCATCACCTATGTTGAAAGAGGCTACTGATCTGCAATCTGTTAATCCTATTTTTATGCGTCCTGTGGATGATTTGGAATTAACGGTAAGATCTGCTAATTGTTTGAAAGCGGAGAGTATCTTTTATATTGGTGATTTAGTGCAACGCAGTGAGACAGATTTATTGAAGACACCCAATTTAGGAAAGAAATCGCTGACAGAAATTAAAAATGTTTTGTCTACGCATGGACTTTCCTTGGGGACACGGTTAGAACATTGGCAGTCTGTCAATCATAAAGATAATGAGTAGGAAGGTTTTTTATGCGTCATCGACACAGTGGTAGATATTTCGGTCGTAATAGTAGTCATCGCAAGGCCATGTTTAAAAACATGATGGTTTCTTTGCTGAAGCATGAATTAATTACAACGACAGTCGCTAAAGCTAAAGAATTAAGAGGTTATATTGAACCTTTGATTACGATGGCTAAATCGGATAGCGTGCATCATCGCCGTATTGCTTTTGCACGTTTACGTGATAGAGAGATGGTTACCAAACTTTTTAACGAGCTTGCGCCACATTTTCAATCACGACCGGGTGGTTATCTTCGTGTATTGAAATGTGGTTATCGTAAAGGTGACGCGGCTCCTATGGATATTGTTGAGTTAGTCGGCCGTGAAAAATCATCGGAAGCTGCATAAAAACACTGATCTAATTTACCTGGCTCAAGCTCTTAGCCTCGCTAAAATTCGCCGCGGGTTCTGTTCACCTAATCCTTCTGTTGGCGCAGTTATTACGCTAGACAATAAAGTGTTAGCGACGGGTTACCACATGGCTGCTGGAGCCCCCCACGCTGAAGTAGATGCCTTACAAAAACTATCCATGCGTGCTCAAGGCACCACCATTTACATTACGCTAGAACCTTGCTGTCATTTTGGAAAAACACCGCCTTGTACAGATGCGCTCATTCAAGCTGGCATAAAACGCGTAGTCTATGGTTATACTGATCCTAATCCTAAAGTAGCGGGACAAAGCGCATCCCTATTACAAGACAAGGGCATTATCTGTGACTACATGCCTTCTCCAGATATCAGCGCTTTTTATGTGAGTTATAATCACTGGCAGCAAAAGAAAGAACCCTTTGTGACTGCAAAAATTGCTTTAACATTGGATGGTAAGATAGCTGGAAAATCAGGTGAGCGTATTCAAATTACGGGTAAAGCACTTCAAGAAGTGACCCATGCA
The DNA here is from genome assembly GCA_044221135.1 of Gammaproteobacteria bacterium. Lineage (GTDB taxonomy): Bacteria > Pseudomonadota > Gammaproteobacteria > DSM-16500 > DSM-16500 > UBA4722. The sequence continues at coordinate 2,552 of JBGAPT010000039.1, read as the reverse complement.
TCGCGTAAGGCGGCTGATGCAATATTAACAACCGTAAAGACAATTATACAGGATGATCCTCAATTAAATGCACGCCTGACTCATGAAACATTTGCTAAGCCTATTTATGTATTAGATAGTCAATTAAGCCTTCCTCATACTGCAGCAGTCATTAAAACAGCAAAATCACTCATCCTTTTGCATGCTAAAGATGCAGATACGATGCGTCAACAACAACTCATTAAATGGGGTATTCGTTGTATCCCTGTAGATGAAAATAAAGATGGATTAGATTTAAAAAAAGTTATTCAACAAATAGGACAAGATGGAATCCATGATCTTTGGGTTGAAGCGGGCGGCAAATGTTTTTCTACATTGATCGCACAAAAATTATTACAAAGAGCTTATATTTACGTTGCTCCTCAATGGCTAGGTGAGGGCCAAGCTGCATTCGGAAACGATTTTTCACTTGATTTAGGTACCTGCGAAATTCACTGGGAACAGTTTGGAAGTGATGCTTTATGTGATATTCGTTGGTAAACTAATGCAAACATAAGCTTTGCTTATGCGCAACATATAAACAAGAACGCCTTAAAAAAGTATAAGGATAGAGAATGAAAATCCTAAACGTCCAAGCTATTCCTGGTTCTTTTAACGTTGCTATTGTCATCAGCCGTTTCAACCAAGACGTCACTCAAAAACTCTACAATGGTGCTATTCAACGATTACACGAATTAAATTTTAACCCGCAACAAATAACCGTTATTTGGGTTCCAGGTGCCATCGAAATTCCCATTGCTGCTCAGCGGTTGGCACAGACTAATAAATTTGAAGCCATTATTTGTCTTGGCGCAGTCATTATGGGCGAAACCAAACATTTTGATTATGTTTGTCAACAAGTGAGCCAAGGCTGTCAGCAGGTTGCTCTTACCCAGAATATCCCCGTTATTTTTGGTCTGTTGACAGTGGATACTGAAGAGCAAGCTTTTGATAGAGTGGGTGGATCGCACGGTCATAAAGGCCGTTCATCAGTGGATGCTGCATTTGAATTGATTTCAGCTTTACGTCAAATATAGGAGATAAACATGCCTTCATTCGATGTTGTTTCTAAAGTAGATAATCATGAGGTCACTAATGCAATAGACCAAGTCAATCGTGAAATTAACACCCGCTTTGACCTGAAAGGTACAGATACTCGTTTAGAATTATCTAAAAATACCATCACTCTTATTGCTCCAACGGATTTCCAATTGAAGCAAGTAAATGAAATTTTGCGAAATAAATTAGCAAAACGCAATGTGGATATACGTTCACTGGATTATAAACCCGCAGAAATTAAATTAAATGAAGCAAGACAAGTAGTCGATGTCAAACAAGGATTAGATACAGAAACAGCAAAAAAAGTTGTCAAGAGTATTAAAGAAGCCAATTTAAAAGTACAAGCTACCATACAAGGCGAACAAGTCAGAGTAACAGGTAAAAAAAGAGATGATTTACAAGCAGCCATTGCCTATTTACGTGAAGCCAAATTAAATTTACCATTACAGTTCGAAAATTTTAGGGATTAATCAGATGGCAGTGAGTGCTTCCAATAGAGAACAAAAAACGTGCTTTCAATTTAAAGCGAATTTTTTGCCATGTACTGTTTTACAAATTATCCGTTATGACTGGGAAGCACTTGAACAGCAGCTATTAAATGCAATACGCAATGCGCCCCCCTTTTTTATTAATCTACCCGTTATTATCGACTTAGACAAAGTCAAATCCCTAGGCACATTAAATTTTATTAAATTAAAAGAAATGCTACTGGCGAATCATATGATTCCTGTTGGAATACGAGGTGGTAGCGAGGAACAGCATAACGCAGCAGCAGAAATGGGCCTACCCGTTTTAACATCCAGCCAGCTGAGTGTAGCAGACACGAAATCCCAGAAAAAAGAAGAACCCGCGCATCGGTTAACTAAGTTAGTGACCACCCCCATTCGTTCTGGCATGCAAGTCTATGCTAAAGACAGTGATTTAATTGTAACCGCTGCAGTCAGTCAAGGCGCTGAGCTGCTGGCTGATGGAAATATACATGTTTATGGCTCGTTACGAGGTAGAGTGCTTGCTGGCGTACAAGGTAATGCACAAGCACGGATCTTTTGTAGTACACTCGATGCAGAATTAGTATCTATAGCAGGCTATTATCTAACAAAAGAAGATATGTTAAACTCACCCCTGGGTGATGGCATGAAACAGATTTATTTGGAAAATGAGCAGATCCGTATTGAAGTTTTATAATTAACGAAGGAATAAACAGTGACTAAAATTATTGTAATCACATCCGGAAAAGGGGGTGTAGGTAAAACAACAACTAGCGCGTCTTTTGCTGTAGGGTTAGCTAGCCGTGGTTTTAAAACAGCCGTTATTGATTTTGATATAGGCTTACGTAATCTTGATTTAATTATGGGTTGTGAGCGCCGTGTTGTTTATGATTTCGTAAACGTGATACGCAATGAAGCCAATTTAAACCAAGCATTAATTCGTGATAAACATATCAAAGATTTATTTATTTTGCCTGCCTCACAAAC
>JBGAPT010000005.1:42380-93005 GCA_044221135.1 Gammaproteobacteria bacterium | reverse complement strand
TAGCTTATTAAATTCCCTCACTTAAAATGTGGGAATTTATATTTACAATATATAGCTAAATATATCGAATATTTGTATTTTATAAAGATATTTTATGCAAAACTTTATATATTTTATTTAGTAGAAAAATAACCATTTAATAGGTATATCTATGAATAAATTAATATCACTAGTTGATTTACTTTTAAATAACTTAGATAAAGAAAATCAAGGAAGACTTATTATTAGCTCTGATCATCAACTTATTTCCTGTAGTGATAAATTTAAAGATATTTACAAATTATCTAATAAAAGTTTATCTGCACGCAGCGAATCTCCTAGCTTAAAAGAAGCAATGAATAGAATGGAAAATCCACAGCATTTTTTAAATTCTGTTATGGATATATATAAAAAAAATAATATTACATGCATTGAATTTTATTTTAAAAATGGTGAATTAATGAGAGGTCAGTTTTACCCATTTCTAACAGAAGAAAAAATGGTTTTTATCTGGACATCAACAATTATTAATTTAGAAAATAAAGACAAAAAGAACTATTTAAAATTGCTTACTCGTCGAGAAAAAGAAGTGTTACAGAATTATATTTTTGGTTATACAGCAAAAATGATCGCAAATAAACTTTTTATTTCAGTCAGAACAGCAGAAACTCATATTCAAAATATTAAAGAAAAACTTAACTGCTATAATCGTTCTGAGCTGGTTTATTTAGTAAGAGAGTGGGGGTTAATTAATATTATCCCTATTGCTGATGAAATCTCTTATCTGAATGGACCCTTAGTCTTGCCAAGACTATAAACGGATTTTTTTCCTGGATGCAATTATGCCGCTTATGCTACCAGCTCGTTAAATTTGTACGATACGACGCGAATTTTTCGACCATATTCTATTTTGGACCCAACATGATCTAGAACTTAAACTAAATTAATTTAAAAATTATTACAACGATTCTCATTAGGTGGTGTGACGCCTACCCAAAGTTGTTTTAAATTAAAAAAAAGCGTTATGCCAATTGGAAGCTATGGCTGGAAAAAGTTTTGTGGGGACCTATTTCAATTGCCCGTTGCCGCTTAAACTAGGAATTCAGACAAGGACAGGATCACTCTACAAAGGCTTGTTTTATTATAGTATGCGCTTTGTTCCAGTAACACTACGACAAAAAGAGATGTTTTTATGGCGGCTGTATCACAACATATTTTTCCGACTTTTGCTATAAAATGGTTATCTACTAATAATTATCTATTTAATCAATGGTGGGATACTGTTTTACATCAGTCTGCTGCTGAGAATAATATTGAAACCATCATCCAGCTTGCTGGAAATAAAACAGGAATGGTTTAAAGCTTTTATTAGTTTGAGTATCTTATAAAATACCACTTATTAATGAGCATAAAGCGATAGTTGAATGCAGCTTTTGGATAATGTGCCATAGAGTTTTTCTACCTTATCAGGATTTTTTAGTCCTTTTAATCTAAGCTTGTATAAATAGCCTATAACTAATATTATAGGTCTTATTAATGGAAAAGGATGTTTCAATGAATGTTAGTTCAATTATTGCAATAATTTCTCCTTTCATCACTGGTATTCTAGGATTTTTATTAAAAAAATATTTTAATGACCGCGCAAGATTATTTGCATATTATGGTCATATTACTTCTCATAAGCTTAAAAATTGTAATCCAAATATTGATATTTTTACACATTCTCTGGTTATTATTAACACCGGACGTATCGCTGCAAAAAATGTTAGAATAGGACATCATGTTCTTCCAGAGTATGATATTTCACCGAATATTGCACATTCAGAAGTATTAATTCCCAAGAATGGTAAAGAAATATTATTTACTACATTAGTTCCAAATGAACAAGTGACAATAGCATACTTATATTTTCCTCCTATTACGTATCAACAAGTAAATGCATATATAAAGTCAGACGAAGGATATGCAAAATCAGTAACTACGATCCCTACAATTAACTTAAAGTCGTGGCAAAAATATTTTCTTTGTTTATTACTTTTCATCGGATTTAGTATGGTTGTATATTGGATAGGTCTTTTTATTGTTTATTTTTATCAATATATCAATGAATAATTTTATTATTTTTTAACATTTCGTGAGTTTGTATTCTGATTTGTATCTTCTTCATAAAGACTATCATCAAAATCATCACTAAGGTCGTTGGTAAAATCCTCGTGAACTACTGGTATTCTTTTACCAGACTCTGCGAATATATTGTATTTACCCAGAGGAGATTGTGGATTACAGGCAAATACATGCTTTTCACTTTCGGAAGTCATTTTTTGTGTTCCTAAAGGCTCCAACATCATTGTTGTTGCTACATCATCCATTAATGAGGTGGACGGCAAGGGGTTAGCCTGATATTCATTTGTTGGTTGATTAGCATTGTCTTTGTGTTCTTCACTTTTTTCTTTTTGTTCACTTGATTGACTTACTTTTTTAAATTTTTGAGTTGCACTTACGCTTGCGGGAAAGAGAGCTCTTTTTGTTGGGCTCGATTGATGAGAAGAATATTTTTTTAAAAGTTGGCCGGCAGAATGATAGTGGGCCCAGGGTAATTTAATCAAGTGAATAATAGGAACATTTCCCTTAATACCATCACGTGCGATTTTTATTCCATTTAAATAATATTGACTAACGCAGGTTCTTTTTTCTTCGCAATTTTGAGAGTCGCATTGAATAACAATGTTCGGGAAGAAACGGCTTAATAGAAGAGCAGCTTCTTCGCCTACATTGCATCTATCTGCAAGCAATACAGCACGAAGGGAATCCAAAGCTTCATTCCACTTATCTCTATATTCTTTGTCATTTTCTATAAGTTCTCTAATTTTTTTATTAGTGTCTTCCTGGACTTTGGCTTTACGCTGTTCTTGGGCTTGCTTTGCTTTGGCTTTTTTATCTTGATCTTTATCATCTTGAGAATTAGCAATAAAAAGACCAGTTTTTTGTAGTTCATCACTAATGGGGGTAGTAATCTTATTTTGTATGTCCTCTAAAAAGCTTTGGACTTTTCGAAGATTAGTTACGTATTCAGGTTCATTTTCTATTTTTTCTGGAATCTCGCCATCAGCTATTGCACCATTTAATACATCTCTTATAAAGCTAATATCATCTAGAGATATATTTTGCAAAACACCGTCTGCTACCTTGAATTGTTGAAGCTGTTCAGCAATAGTAATCCTTAAGGTTTTTTGGAAAACATCTTCAAAATTAGTAACTAAAACCCCACCAGAAGGGCGCTGTTTATTAAATGCATGGTGCTTGTCACTAAGGATTTCTTTAAGCGGCGCTGGTAACTTCTCTTGTATTAGATTAATAAAAGCTGAAGGAAGTTGCTGGACTAACCCATCATTAGTTCGTAAGAGATGAATGAATTGGCGTGCAGATGCCCAAAAAAAACAATTTCCATCGGAAGGAACATCTTCTTGTTGAGAAGAAACTCTATCATGATAAGATTGCTGCTCTTCACGACCCAATCCCGAACTTAATAAATGAAGCAGTGTACTTTTTAAACTACTTGCTTCTGGAGCTTTATCTGGATGCTGTCCCGAAAAACTGTCAAGATCATCGAGTAATCTATCTAATCTCGCATAATTAATGCCTTTAAACTTCTTTGGCTCTAACATAATGCGACCTGCTTCTTCTTCAAAAACTCGCAATTGATGATCAAGATAGACAGTTTTAGTTTCAGAACCACTACAAGATACAGAGCTTGTACAGCTATGGGATGCTAATAATTTCTTGGAGGGAGATTCTAGGGGAACACTAGGGGGAGAGACAACAGGATTGGTTGTTGCACTTACTTTCTCTTCCTTATCTCTATTGCTATCTTTATCTCGAGGTAAGTTTCTTAAATCACCCTTGCTTTCTCTAGGGCCTAGCGTGAAAGTTATTTCATTTTTAATTAAAAATTCACGTACTCTAGACCAATTTTTACAATAGTGTTCGCCACATAATGCACCATTTTCAAGTAACAATCGAATAATGGGCAGATAAACTAATTTTTGTTTTTCTTCAGACACCAACATCGCTCTTTGAACTGCATGCTCAAGCGCATTATTGTCATCCATTTTATATGTATTTAATCCCTCCATGTTCTTCAGGCAAAGAAGTAAAAATTTAATGTACTCTAAATCGGGATTTTCATAGTTAATCTGATTGATAAGCAATTTGCATCTATCCTGTAGAGAAGATAAAGCGTAACGCATTTTATCTACTCGACTATAATATTCCTCAGAATCTTTTAAAATCGGCACAATATAAAATTTATATGCATGAGGAAAATCAAGTTGACAAGCTTTTGAAAATTCTTTAAGTGCTTTTTCGCGCTCGTTATTTGCTTCATAAGACAAGCCTTTGTGATAACACCAATCAGCAATAAAATGTTTTAAGCTTGAAACGTAGCCAAGTTTTTTATAGATTCGACGCAAATTATAAGCAGCTGGAGGTAAATAGCCTTCATCTCCTTTAAGCTTATTTTTTAATGGCGCATAAATAGCCTCAATATCTTCTTTGTTGTTACAAATAATCCCCAAAGTGCCAAATGGATTGCGATCAGCACCTCCGCTTTCATATTTTAAACCGCTATTAATGAATATAATTAGCTCAAATCTTTCCCTTAATTTGACATACAGATATGGATTATAGCTACATCCCCTACTTCCCTCAAAACCTGAATCTTCATATGCTTCATATACGACGGGAGTAAATAATAAATCACAAATTTGACGCATTTTATGATTAGTGGCACTTGTATAATCTAAAATCAAAATTTGTGGTTTGTGAAGGGTAATTTGATTTGTTAATTCATCTATGTCTTCATAAAGAAATGGTGAACTTTCCGCATTGCAATGATTTAAATCAAAAAATAAAATTCTATTACTGCTTTTGGTCTTTTGCTGTATTTCAGGAAGTGGTTTAAAAATTTTGATATTGTCCCTTGTTTCATAGTACATATGATCTAATATTATCGAAAAATCTGCACAGTTCTTTATTCTTAAATACTGCTGAGCTAACTGATATGCAGCACTAATAGCATACATGCCTGTGCTAACAATCACATTTTTAGCGTATAATTCTGTATGCTCGCAGGCAGTGAATCTGCCATTTATCATTGAGCTAGAGTTATGCAAAGATGATTCTGTATAGGTTAAAGTAACTTCTCCATCAGAGTCACTTGAATCATCATATTTTTCAATATTAACTTTTAAATTAGCATGTAATTTCTCAAAATAGGCATATAAATTGAGTATATTCTTTGTAGCAATAAAATCACTTCCAACATCGTCATTATTGCAAGCTGGAAAACCTTCTAAAATTGATTCAACCACTTCCCAAAAATCATTGTCCTCGACAAGAGTAACTTTGACCCACGCTCTTTTTGAAGACGCTCCTTGTAATTCCTTTTTCGGTAACTCACTGAAAGAAACACTATTATTCTTAGTCAATTTAAAACCAGAAAACATCCGAATGATAGGCTCTTCATCTACATTTCCTTCGTTTTGTATGAGCGATTCAAATACATAGTTTGCCAATAATTCTATGCTTGCTTGTACTCTTACTATTTCAGCTAACACAGATTTTCCACTAGAACTTCCAGTCTGTCTGAGCACTGTCCAGTACGTGCCCTTCCAATTTAAACTTTGTTTTGATTTAGCTTTTTTATTAGATTTATTATAAGCATCGAGATCTTTTGTATAACGATCGGATGGAAATTTTTTACTTGATTTATCATCAAATTGAGAAAAAACTTGATATAGTTTATGTAAACTTCTACCGAGTATTTTTGCATAGCTTGATGGAATAATACCCATGTTAATTCGAAAGCTTTTGCCTGTTTTAGCTACGCTAGGTAATAAATGACCGAAGCTGGAACGCATCACAATTTCTATGGGTATACCTTCTTGTTCGGCGTTATAGTTAACGATAGATACATAGTAAGCCATTAACAGTTGCTGGAAGAATGGAGATTTTGTTTCTTGAGACCAATATCGCTGAGTTTGTTTCTGTGACGGTTTTACCCATGCTGCTTGTTGTGTCCAGGGCATCGAAACTAAAACACATGGAAAATCATTTTCCATATAAACAATGGGTCTTTGAGCTTCTATATTTTTTAATTCATTTTCATTAAAACAAGATTTAAATTCTCTTATTATCATTGCGCCCATCTTTAATCTATATTCTAACTGTTTTTCTCGAATGGAATCGACGGCTCTTTTTTGTATTTTCGGACGCTCACCAAGATATTGAATTCTCTTTGCATAGCGTGGATCTGATAAAGGATTTTTATAACTGCCTGTTTTGGGATAATAAGGATTGTTTTGATCACTTCTCTTCAATTCTCCTCGAGGGAGATGAAATTGCGATTGATATTTAGCATTACCTTTTCCTACTACCTTAGCATAACGAGTATGGTCGCTACGATGATAAGTACTCCAATATTGAGTATCTCTCATTTCAAAATAGCTTGTACCTTTATACCGCCAATAGTATTCGCACCGAGGGTAAGAATAAGGGTCATTCATAGTAAAAATAGGTGCTAATAAACTTTTTGATGATGCACTGTCTGTAGCAGTTGAATTGTTAACGGATTCATCAGGATTAGATGATATTTTCTTTGGACGCTTTTTTTTAAAAGCATGCGATGATGAAAAAGAAGCGTTTTTACGTTTTACCGCCGGTGCTTTTTTTTGTTCTTCATCGGGAAGATTAATAACCGTATTATTTTTTTGTTTTTTCATTTTTTCCCTATTTGGAAATGAAAGTTACGTATTATAATTTTGAAAGTGATATTGATAGCACACCCCGTTTCAAGTTTTTACATCTTGCGTAGAGACCAACATCACCGTTCCGTTTAAAGCTTTCTTATTATAGGTTTCTCTTATGGTTCTTTTGTATAATATGGCAATACCTTTGCAATGCATCAATGAAGCAGCTATAGAGTATCATGTCCCTGCTAAATAATTGCTATTTTACAAATAGAACGCGGCAAAGTAGGGCAACTGGTGAAGAATAATGATGGTTCATATGATATAGGCCCAGCACAAATTAATTCTTCTTGGCTACCCACATTGAAAATCCATGGCATTACTCAATGCACAAGTACAAGTACAATTTGATCCTTGCATTAATATTAAAGTAAGTGCTTGGATTGTAGCCAAAGCCATCGCAAGCGAAAGAAATTTGTTAACGGGTATTGGTAATTATAATTCACATACCCAACAGTACAATCAACTTTACTCTCAAAAAATCAGAATTTATTTTACAACACTTAATATTTTATTAGATTAAAAAAACAGTAAGCGCTTCAGATGCATTTACTTTTAATTTGAAGCGCTTATAATGATTTACCGTCGCCTTAAAGCAGCTAAAACAGTTGTAGCAGGCAAAGCATGATTTACTGTATCGCCCCCTTCAACATGTAATCCAACTACTTTCTTGCTGCGATCTGATACAACAGGTGCTCCAGACGAACCCCCTAGAGTATCTGCTGTGTGAGCAAATAATCCTCTTTGAGGATTAAAACCTACAATCTTCCCGAATGACAGTTTTTTGGTTTGACCCTCTGGATGATGCGCAACGACAATGTCTTGCTCTTGTGTGTATCGTTGTTGAAAGTCTAATCTGCCAAAGTACTTAGATGCTGCATCTGAACTTAATTTAAAGAGAGCGACGTCATGAGAGTCATCACACTTTTCAAATCCTTTTATTTCTTTAACAGTATAAGAACGTGGAGCAGGCTTGGTTCCTTCTACCTGATCATACCCAAAGACAACTCTATAATGGCTTGCCCCATACTCATCATAATTCTCTCGGCACATTTCCATTAGATCACAATGACCCGCTGTCATAAATGTTTGAGAACCTGTTAAAAAGCCTGAACATAATGATGTACCACGAAATGTAATTAAGCCAACTGGATCAGCAATATCTAAATATTTAGCACGCGTAGTTTGATCGACATCTTCCCATAAAGGACCCGATTTTGATTCTTCGGGTGGTCTAACGAGTATACTTTGTTGTATTCTTCTTGTATTCATAACAATCTCCTTATTTTCTCTGAGATTAACAGGTAGATAACTTAAGAATTTTATTAAAAATTAAAGATAATTTACATGATACACAATATCTTAATTCGTTTGTATTTGCAAAGCATAAAAAATTTAAAAAATTGTGCGAGATATTCTTATTTTTTTCCAAAGATAACTCATCAATAAATCTCTTTAAAATAAAAACATCATAAATTTTGATTTCTTACTGACTTATTAATAATTAAATTTAGCTTAGTCGCCATTCTGCACGACTCAAAACCGCAGAATAAGATCAACAAGCGTGATGAAACGTTGATCGCCATTGCCCAATGGTCCACGCTATTGGCCTCTATGATCACAAATAGAGTCTTTCACAACCCAGTCGGGGAATATTCTTTTCCCCAAAAGGGTTGAGGTTTTCTCCGACTTTTTATTTTTGGAGAAAATCGATGCTTGAAAATACTTTTCTTAGCTTGAGCGGTCATGGCTATTTGCATGATGTGCGTTGTTGTCAGCGTGATGAATGGTATGCCACATTAAATGTGATACAACCCTTTCATGACTCACAATCTGACGATATGTGGTTGGAATGTCGATTTAATAAGGACAGGTTTCCTATCTTTGCTAAATTGGATCATTATTTATCCAAAGATAAAACTGTCATATTAAAGTTCGATGCCAAATATTCTGGCTTTCAGCAGCATTACGCAGGAATGTCAGAAAACGACCCGCGCTTTATCGTGCAGCTCCATGGCGAACTTCTCCATGTTCATGAATGTTACGTAGAAGGTGTCCACACCTTATACCGCAATAAACATGACATGAAGAAGAACCAAAGTATGTTGCACAAGTCACGTGCAAACTATAAAATGGAGACATTCTATGGATAACTCTCAAGCGAAAGATTTGTTTCAATTACAAACTGAATTAATTGATATGAAGGTGGATATGGCAGTCAGTAAAACAATAGACCATGCAATTGAAAAATTAAGTGGCCTAATAACAGGTGTTCGTGATGAACTGCGTACTGAAATACGTTCGGTAGATAAGCGCATTTCATCTGTTGAACATCGTCTGGTTGCTGTTGAAACCAAGTTAGGAGTAAAACATGGAACCCGTACAGAAATCCGCTCTCAAGTTATTGCCTACAGCTTTAAAGCAGGCTCAGCAATCATTGGTGGCGCAGTGATGTATAGCATCATGATACTCCATGCCTGGTTAATCAAATAAGTTTTTCTTTAACAACCCACTGGGGAAACTACCCCAATGGGATCAGTTTCCTCAGTATTCAATGAGGAAATTGATATGTCTAGTGTTTGTCCTCAACCATCATATTTGCTAAATCCAACAGAAACCAAACTGGTGGCTCGTGCATTATGTTGTTTGGAAAAACGGTTACGCTACAATTCGGAAATCCTAAGTCATTCGCATCATGTATGTTCTTATTTACGATTGCACTTAGCAGAAGAACGAAATGAAGTGTTTGCTGTTTTATTTTTTGATAACCATCACCGTTTATTAGCATTTGAAAAACTCTTTTTTGGAACCATTAATGAAGCTGCGATTTATCCTCGGGTAGTTGTGCAAAAAGCGTTGGAACATAACGCTTCAAAAGTTATTTTTGCGCATAATCACCCGTCAGATAGCTGTGACCCTAGTCAAGCAGATAAAGACATAACGCATGATTTACAGCGTGTTCTTTCTGTGATGAACATCACAATCGTAGACCATATTATTGTTTCACGTAAAAAGACCTATTCATTTGCTGAACATGGCTTGATGTAAAGTGTTTTACCCATGAGGGCCAGTCCCTCGTGGCTTGCCTCTCATGGTTTATTTTTAGGAGGCAAGTATGTCAAAAAAACTAATCTGTATTAAGTGGCATATTGATGATGTGTTATCTGTACGGCCTGATTTGACTCCATCGCAAACATGGAAGGTTTTAGAGCGTATTCGTAGAAACCACGATGCAAATGTAGGGGTCAATTGGGACGTTATAGAAATAGTCAGCGATATACTATTTCCTGAACCAACATCAGAAAATAGTTAGCCATTTTATTATCAACCCTGTGGGGAAATCCCTCACAGGCGATTTCTCCATTGTTTAATTACTTAGGAGAAATCACGATGAATAAAAATTTTAGTTTGGATGAATTAAAGCACTTTACCGGTTCTGATGAAATTTATCAGCACTGGATCAGCCAGATGTGTTATACAGAAGGTATCAAACATCTAGCTAATGAAACAGACAGCTATTGGTTGATTGATGAAATTGCTTTTGTCATTCTGCCACGTCTGCTTAAAGAAAATAGAGATTGGTTTTACTCCATCGAACTATCAACCCATTCAGATCAGTCTGCGGTTATGACTGTTAGCAATGGCAACGGTAATATTTACTTGAAACACCTTATAAATTGGACTGATTTTCCTATGGAAACAGTTCATTTTTATTTGTGTGATTCCGGTGACTATTATTGTTTAATGTTGCCTAGCGAGTATTGATATTTCAAGCATGCCCCATACAAATGGGGCTTTTCTTTTTATTCTGCCGCGTCACTAGGGCACATCGAAGATGTCCGTAGTGACGCGGCGCTCTTTGTCGCGTAATCTTATGAAAATAAATAGCATTTTTTTGAAAGTCGTCACCCTGGTAATAGGACAGCACAAACTTTCATTTGACGAGTTTCAAAAAAATTCCGATTCCAGCGATTTTATACTACCCACCTTTGTCGCCATTCTGCACGACTCAAAACAGCAGAATAAGATCAGTTGATGTGATGAAATAGCTGATCGCCATTGCCCAATGGTCTACATCAATCGCAATAAGATATTCAATAAATCAATTTATGAAACGTTACACTGAGTCAATTTAACAAAAAATATCGTTTATCTTCATTAAACACTTCATTTTATCAATACACTAAGGAGTCAACCAAATGCAAGAAAATCATGAAACTTCTGATACAAAGCAACATTTTATCAATGAAGCTAATTTTCAATTACTCAAACAATATCAACAAGCTATTTATACAGCAACTGAATCATCCCCATCCATACGCAAAATTATCAACGAACTAATAACGGAGGAAAATCTGCAAAAAATCACGAAAAAATTTATTGAAATATGGAAATATTAAAGCACCACCCCAACCATTCATCTCCTGGCAACGTAAGTTGTGGTCTTTAGTCGCACGGCGCTAAAGATTGAGATGCTTAGCACTAAACGCTAATCAGCCGTCATGGGGCAAAAGACCATTGATACACCAGGAGATGAATAATGGGTATCCGACACGATTTACAACGATCAATTACTCAAGTATTAAAATCCGCACGTATGGGATCTTATGAAACGCAAGATGCCAGAAAGAAGATATTAAATTTATTCGCAAATGATTTAGTAAAATTAGGTTACGGACTACGTAGAATCCAAGGCTTACAAGAAAAACATATCACAGCCGTCGTCAAATACTGGATGAAAAACAACATACAAACTGCAACTCTTAAAAACCGTACCTCTGTATTACGATTTTTATGTCAATGTATTAACAAACCCAGCATTATCAAATCTAATCAAGACATCGGTATCGGCAGAAGAAACTACTTACCAACCAAAAATAAAGCTATCTACAATCCAGATTTTTCTAAAATTACCAATCCGTATATTTATATTTCATTACAGTTACAACGTGTATTTGGCCTACGACGCGAAGAAGCAATTAAATTAAAACCTCACATGACAGATAAAAATAACCACATCGAACTACTTTCATCTTGGTGCAAAGGCGGCAGAGGCAGAACGATACCTATCCGTACAGAAGAACAACGCTATTGGTTAGAAGAAGCAAAAAAACAAGCTAAAAAATTTGGAAATTCACTCATTCCTGAAAATAAAAAATATATCAATCAACGCAACGTTTACGACAAACAGGTACAACGTGCTGGCTTAAAAAATTTACACGGATTACGTCACGCTTATGCACAGAATCGCTATAAAGAATTAACAGACTGGAATGCACCAATTGCAGGCGGCCCTAAATTGCGACAACTTACTCACGAACAAAAACAGATAGACCATCAAGCCAGAATAATTTTATCCGAAGAACTGGGCCATAGCAGAAAATATATCACTTCTAATTACCTTGGCAGTTAAAAAATATTCATATCACATTATTTCCAAACAAAACCATCTTCTATAATTCAGGAATCTTTCTCATGCAAAAAGAAAAGCTTTTCCAAAGTGAATTATTGTCTCGAAAAGAAGCCGCACATTATCTCAATGTTACTGAAGGTACTTTAGCCGTTTGGCTATGCACTAAAAGATATAACTTACCTGTCGTGAAAATTGGCCGCTTGGCGAAATACCGTAAGTCTGATCTAGATAATTTCATTACTAGCCGAATTATTAATCAATCTGAAAAAAACTAGAAGAAGTTCTACAGTTCAAATAATAATCCCAAGATACATTATTTTAATCAGTAAATCATCGGTCGATCAATTTTTAACCTTATTTTAAAATAAAACCAAACGCAAATTGATCTAGGAGTAATCAATAACCAGCCAAGGAAAAAATTCGCACAATATAAATAATTTAGGGCTTTTTTAATTCTTTTTCTTGTAGTATTATCTTTATCACTCCATGAATGGTCATGGTGGAAGGATGTTGAAACTGTAAAGAGCGATCTCACATGTTTCGTCTCAGTAGTAAGGTTAATTTCAATAACTATAACTAACAGAGCAATCCTCAAGCATATTATGATCATGATGTTTAGATTCATTTGAATCTCCTCGTTATTATAACAAGGCTTGTTAGCTATATGTGCCGAAGCAACCTAAGGGTGCGGATGAAAAGTGCAAGAAGAAAAGAGTTTGATCAGCGTTGGTAACTAGCGTTTAGGTCGAACTTTAATCTACAAATCTTGTGTGTTGGAAGTTATATTCCAGAGTTCTCAGGAGATGCCCGGAACAGGCACAAGTTCATAGAGGCTCTCCTGAGTTTGCTAAGCAGTATATATATGTACAACAAAAAAATAAAAAAAGATGGATGGTTTATTAGTCGAGGTTATAGACATTTTGACTATCCACTTAATTTTCTAACTGCGAAAAAAATTGTTACCTCTATTCATAAAGTTAAGAATCATAATTTTTGGCCCTTATTGTCATATGAAAAGCGTGAACGTCGTTTTAAAGGGTTTAAAAGTGATGGTACATCGCGTGTTCGGCATAAAAATAGATTGATATGTTATGCTGCGCACTTAGATGCTCAGATATATGCTTATTATGCTAATACTCTTGAGGCTCGCTATGCATCTTTACGAAGAGAGTTTGGCATTGACGATTGTGTGCTAGCATATAGATCGGGAAAAGGTTGTAACATACACATGGCTAATGCTGCTTTTGAAGAAATTAAAAAGCGACGCTCATGTATTGTGTATGCAATGGATATCAGTGGTTTTTTTGATAACATTTATCATTTGATTTTAAAAAAACAATGGTGCGATGTATTAGGAAGCGATGTACTTCCAGACGACCATTATAATTTATTTAAATCAATTACTCATTTTAGTCGAATTGATTTATCAGCATGTCTTGCTGCTTTAGATCTAAAGCAGGAACATTTAAAGAAATCAACAAAACCTCTATGTAACCCTGATGATTTTCATAAAAAGATTGACAGACGTGAACAAGGATATAAGAGTCTTATTATTACTAATTCTGATGGTAGCAATTGGAAAGATCGTGGTATACCGCAAGGTACTCCAATTTCAGCTGTATTATCCAATATAGCAATGATCAACTTTGATATTTTTATGAATAATTATATTAAGTCAATGGAAGGCATGTATTGGAGGTATTCAGATGATATAATGATTATTTGCCCACTCGAATGTGAACCTTTTATTGAGCAAGCACTAGATACAAAGCTTTGGGAACAAGGTGGAACGTTAAAAATCAATAAAGAAAAAACAGAAATTGCAAAATTTCAGCATGAAAGCAATAAAGTTATTTGCCAGGTGAAAAATAATGATGACACTTGGACAACAGGTTCAGTCCAATATCTGGGCCTGTGTTTTAATGGAGCGAAAAAAACTCTACGACACTCCACCATTGCGAGACACCAAAGAAAAATGAAATACGCTGTGCGCAATGCGCGTCGCACTGCAAAACATTTTAAAAAGGACAAAATAAGGTCAAAGACCCTATATTGGAAGCTAACAGATATAGGCCCCCAATCTATGCCAAAATATGCTACTAAGGTATCTAAAATTACTGGCGATCCTGCGGCGAAAAGGCAAGTAAATTCTCATAAAAAAATGTTAAAAAATCTTATCATAGAAGAAAACAAGAAACTTTGATTTTTTAGGTTGCACTCTATGTGTGATGCACTGTACTTTGGTATTGCATTCAATATTTTTTAAAAAATTATTAATTCAATTGAATATTTAATTTAATTCTAAGAAATACGAAGCTTCTACTCGTATCATGATCAATATGTTTTTTTTATCATTCCCATGTAAAGACGAACTATATGTCCAAAGTACAGTCACTAGTAACATCCTAATTATTCATTGTTATGAATAACGTTCATCAAACATAAAGTATATGTTTCAGATAAATTATTATTTGGGTCTATGCATTCATCATTTTCAATAAATAATGAACAGCAAGAACCACGTGTTTTTGAGCTTGGATATAAAATTCCATCAATTTTTTTCTTCTTATATTTAAAAATATATCTGAAATACTCAGATAACACTTGCGTAGGAACATATTCAATATGCTCTCGACCATCTCTTTCTATCGGACAACATATGTTATCTGAAAATTTTCTAAGAAATCTTATTACATCTCTAGTACCTCTATTTTTTTTATCAAATAAACTAGGCATTTTTGGCAAAGAACATAGATTTAATATTTTAAGATTGCGCAAAGCCTTAAATTTAGCTATTACACAATATCTAGCCTTTTCATCTTTTACCGTTTCAATAAAAGCAGTTTGTTGATCTAATGCTCCATAAAATAAAGGAATACCAGAAGGGCTCATTCTATTTGTAACTACGGCACATTCTTGAGGAGGAGCACCCAACAGTTTTGCTGTTAATAAAGCTACATTAGGTTTTTCTTCAAACCAACGTACTCTAAAAATTTCGGTGTCTTTAGAAAGTTGAGTTATTAATCCCCTGTGAGTATTTATAATTTTCCCTATTACAGTAAGAATTTTTTTAGGCGAAATGTATTCTTCGCATGAATTTCTATAAGCATCTTCTGGAATTTGATAAAAAGTATATCTATATTTATGTTTAATTAGATTAGTAAAAGTATTCCAACTAAAGTTTAGAGTATCTTCCCAACTAGCACGATTTGGTTTACACCATTCTCTATCAACAAGTGATTCACGGATATCTTTAAGTAACTCTATATTTTCAATTTCAGCTTCGTCTTGAATGTATTCGGATATGTCCCAATTATCTAACACCTCTCCTTGCCATCCTCCCTCAGACGAAACATACCTTAATTCATTAAGTGGATTTTCCCACTCATATTCAAATCCCTTAAGTATTAAATCAATAATAACTTCCACTGACGCAGCAATATTTTTATTTTTAGATTTTTTATGACAATAATCACAGGTTTCGCTTGACGCGTTTAAATTAATAGCTCTTCTAAGAAATTTATCATTGACGCATTTTGTACAAACAAATTTTTCTATATCATAATAGCCCCGAGCAGCAATTTCATCAGCTCTTTCCTTTGCTCTCCCCATAACTCCTCCACAAATTTGCTAGTAGTTATATCTTAGCATTGAAGCCTAATCAAACATTACAAAAATAGTGAGATAAAAAATCGATATTTATTCTTTTGAATAAATACAGTTAGTTAGATTTTTTTGACACTCTTCCAAGTCTTTCTGTGTTTTTTTCATTATTTTTTTAAAGCAGCTTATACAATATCTTTTGGGAGTTGGGGTAAAGGGCCCTTTAATCCGTCTATTTGGAATAGCAAAATAATTATCATTTTTATTTATACTATGCTTACCACCGCAGCATTTACACTTACCTTTTGCTTTCATCGGAGGGTGGGGTTTTTGGCCTGATATAAGTGAGAGAGTGCTCATAACTATTCTCCTTGTAAAAAGATAAGAATTATTATTCACACTAAATTATATCATACGAAGTCCAATTACATCCTAGCACCGCCATAGCACCATCAAACTAAAATTTTTGAAACAATCTGTAACCTATTGATTTTATTCTGCCGACGGCGAGAGTCGAACTCACGACCTACTGATTACGAAACGGGCAATACACTGTGTTCACGGTTATTCACCATTCCTCATGACTACCGCTTTAACAATTATAATATACTAATTTTTAACATATTATTACATTTCTATTGCTTCAACGTTTATCATCAGGCATCATGCATTGCCAGCATCTTACAGGAACGTTTTAAGGAACGTTTATCAAAAAACGTTCCCATAACTAATTCCGCACCGATTGAGGATTTTTTATGCAATTTACAGAAAGATTTATTAAATCGCTAAAACCTAAACAAGGCCAAACTAAATTTTATGATGTTCGTGAGAAAAGCGGGAATGGCTTTGGCATTACCGTTTTTCCTTCCGGCGAAAAATCTTTTATTTATATCTATCATTTTGCTGGACGCAAAAGGCGTATGACATTAGGAAAGTATCCTCATTGCAGCCTGGCCAAAGCCAAAGAGTTACACCATGAAGCGTTAAAGAAACTTAATAGCAGTATAGACCCCGCTCTTGAGAAAGCGAAAGACAAGCTAGAAGCACGTGATGCTTCTACCGTAGAAGGTTTAATTGAAGAGTATCTAGAAAAACACGCCAAGCCCAATAAACGATCATGGAAGGAAGATGAGCGCATGTTGAAAAAAGACATATTGCCTACATGGGGAAAGCGTAAGGCCAAAGATATTACGCGACGTGATGTTATCCAGATGTTAGACAAAATCAAAGAACGAGGATCGCCTATTATTGCGAACCGTACACTGGCTTGTGTTCGTAGGATGTTTAATTTTGCTATTAAACGTGCCATTCTTGAATCCACTCCTTGTATTATGATTGAAGCGCCTGCAAAAGAAAATCGTCGTGATCGCTATTTGTCTATGGACGAAATCAAAATAGTTTGGCATGGTTTAAAGGATGCTCCTATGTCAGAAGCGGTGAAGCTTGCATTGAAATTTTTATTGGTGACAGCACAACGTAAAAGCGAAGTGATTTCTTCAGAATGGAGCGAATTTGATCTGCGTGCTAAGGTATGGACCATCCCAGCAAGCAAAGCCAAAAATAAACAAGCTCATCGTGTGCCTCTCTCAGATTTAGCTGTAGAATTATTAAAGGAAGTCAAAAAAATCAGCAGTGATTCACGATGGCTTTTTCCATCTGAACGCACAAACGTACCCATACGCGGTCAATCCGTTGATCATGCCTTACGACGCAGTATGCAATCGTTTTCAGATATAAAAAACTTTTGTGTACATGATTGCCGCCGTACGGGAGCAACCCATATGGCTGCTTTGCGGGTTCCTGGTGAGACGTTAAGCCGTGTACTAAATCATGCTAAAAGAGGTGTGACCGAGCAACATTACATTAAACATAGTTATGATGACGAAAAGCGGTTAGCCCTTACAGCATGGGCAAATAAATTAAAAGAAATTATTGATTGATGACCAATTTGATAAAAAATTAATAAAATGAACTATTAAAATCAGTTTTTTTGATAGATTCCGCAGTTTTTAATAGATAATTTTAATTACGACTAAGAGTAGTCATTTGATTAAATTTTGCGGTATTTTAACTGCGAAGATTATTAATAACATCAAATGGTGTATATTCATAATTATCCGTAAGGTATTACCCTAATTTGGTGAAGGGTAAACTCTAATTTACGTCGAAGCGCATAACATGAGTTAATAACAAATACATTAAAAAAATCAATATACTAAACAAATAATTTTTAATAGCTGCTAGTTACCAGGAAAATTAGTTTCTGAATTCTATGGGGCATGGGATGGCTCGAGGACAGAGATCAGATGCTCAATCTGAAAAGAAAAAATTATCAGATGCCCATTTAGCTATTCTGAAAATTTTCGATCGCGATATGAAAATATTTTACTTTACTAGTTATTTGCTAAAGAGTCATAAGTTTCTCTCTTATTTTTCTTTCAAGATAAACCTGTCAATTAAAAAGCAAAAATTGTCATTATCAAAAAATGGAATACCAATTTTTTTATTTGAAGTAATTTGTATATAGGGATGATTTTTAAAATGTAATGCTGGTTAATATGCAAGGAGATGCATTCAGCATGACTACTATCCGCGATCTGTTAACAGAATTTTCAAAAGTAACCGATAATAATCGTAATCGAGGAATGTTATTCGAAAGATTAATCAGCAATTATTTAAAAACAGATCCGCAATATACAGATCGACTTTCAGATGTTTGGCTATGGTCTGAATGGCCAGAACACCGCGGAGCTGATGTTGGGATAGATCTCGTTGCGCGTGAACGTGGAACAGGTGATTATTGGGCAATCCAGTGCAAATTTTTCGATCTGAAACACTCTATTCAGAAAGCAGACATTGATTCTTTTTTTACAGCATCAGGCAAACGTTTTCAAACGAAGAATGGCAAACAAGGTTTCAGTCAACGTCTTATTATTTCTACAACTGATGAATGGAGTCCAAACGCACAGAAAGCACTTGAAGACCAATCAATCCCTGTTTCTCGTATATGTTTAAAAGATTTAAATAATAGTCCAATAGATTGGAGCCAGTTTAGTCCGAGCCATCCAGAAAAACTCCGTCTTAAGCCTAAGAAAAAATTAATGGAACATCAAATTGAAGCTATTAGGGATGTCATTAACGGCTTTAAAGAAATGGATAGAGGTAAACTTATCATGGCTTGTGGTACAGGCAAGACCTTTACTACATTAAGACTAGCAGAACAAATTGTTCCAGAAGGCGGACACATTTTATTTTTAACACCTTCAATTTCTCTAGTTTCTCAATCGTTGCGTGAGTGGACATCCGAAGCAATTCAACCAATTCATGCGTTTGTAGTTTGCTCAGACACAAAAGCGGGTAAGGACAAAGAAGATCTTCCTATCCATGATTTAGCTTACCCTGCTACAACGGATGCACGAAAACTTATTAATGCGGTAAAAAATCAAACTAAAGATCGTCACACAGTAATTTTTTCCACTTACCAATCGATCCAAGTACTTTCTAAAGCTCAACAACATGGTTTGGCTGAATTCGATCTTATTATATGTGATGAAGCACACCGAACTGCTGGATTAACATTGCCTGATGAAAAACCATCTATGTTTGTTAAAGTGCATGATAATGATAGAGTTCGAAGTAAAAAGCGCATTTATATGACTGCAACGCCTCGTATTTATGCAGACACTTCAAAAAATCGAGCAAATGAAGTCAAAGCAACTTTGTTTTCAATGGATAATGAGAAATTTTTTGGTCGAGAATTTCATCGATTAGGTTTTGGAAATGCTGTGAATCTTGATTTGCTTTCAGAATATAAAGTATTAATTGTTGCAGTTGATGAAAGTGAAATGGCAAAATTAGCAAACAATTACAATAATATTTATAAAATCGATAACCGAAAAGCTATTGATACCCTTCTTGCAACTGAAATTATTGGAAGCTGGAAAGGTCTTTCAAAACAAGGTCTCGTACTTATTGATGAGAAAGGCCAAAAAGAAAATTTATTCGAAGATATCTCCCCGATGCATCGTGCTGTAGCATTTTCCAATTCCATTAAAAAATCTAAGCAGATCAGAGAAATTTTTACAAGACTCATTGAAATTTACCAACAATCTGATGTTAAAAATAATAATAGAATGATTAATTGCACTATTGAGCACGTCGATGGAACCATGAATGCTCAGGTACGACAAAATAAACTTGATTGGCTTAAAAATGAAATAGATGAAAGCCAATGTAACATTCTTTCAAATGCACGCTGTTTATCTGAAGGTATCGATGTACCTACTTTAGATGCGGTAGTGTTTTTTGATACTCGGGAATCTCTTGTAGACATTGTGCAGTCTGTAGGTCGGGTCATGCGAAAAGCTGATGGGAAAAAATATGGCTATATTATTTTACCTGTTTGCATACCATCTGAAGAAATTAAAGATTATAACACTTATATTGAAAATGATCCTCAATTCAAAGGCATATGGAAAGTCCTAAAAGCACTACGTGCACACGATGAATCATTAGTAGATGAAGCAGAATTTCGTAACAAAATTAAAGTAATAAGTTTTAGTCATAGAAAACATACAGAATATAGCAGGCAAGAACAATTGTTGCTTGATTTCCCCATGCTACCCATCGATGCAATCAGTCAGGCTGTTTACGCTGCAATACCTAAGAAATTTGGTGATCGTGAGTATTGGAGTGAATGGGCAAAGGATATTTCAAATGTAGCTGAACACTTGATTGTTCGGATTAAAGATCTAATAACTTATAATTCAATATTAAAAAAAGAGTTCGCAGCCTTTTTAAAGGGTTTGCAGGATACAATTAATCCTGCAGTTACTGATAAAGAAGCTATTGAGATGCTTGCTCAGCATATTTTAACTTTACCTATATTTGAAGCATTATTCGCAGGCAATAATTTTTCAGAAAATAACCCTGTGGCTAAAGCCTTACAAGCTATTGTTAAAAAATTTGATGCAGCAGCAGTAGCTTCTGAAACAGGTGAACTTGAAAAATTCTATCTGAATATTCGAGAACGAATTAGCTATGCAAAGTGTGATAAAACAAAACAAGATATTATCCGTAATTTATATGACACTTTCTTCCAAAACGCATTTCCGCATATGGCGGAACGATTGGGTATAGTTTATACCCCTGTTCCCATCGTAGATTTTATTATTAATAGCGTTCAGTTTGCATTAAAAAAACATTTTAAATGTAATATCGGTGACAAAGGTGTACAGATTCTTGATCCCTTTTGTGGTACAGGTACTTTTCTCGTGAGACTTATTCAGTCTAGTCTTATCAGTAGTGATAATCTTGTTTACAAATTTAAAAATGAATTACATGCCAATGAAATAGTTTTACTAGCTTATTATATAGCTACAGTCAATATAGAAACAGCTTTTCATGAGCAAACAGGAATGTACAATGCCTTTAGAGGAATGGTGCTTGCCGACACTTTTCAAATGACTGAGGAGAATGATCATACAGATAAAGTGGTTTTACCTGAAAATAATGAACGTGCTGAAAGACAGCGATCTCAACCAATACGTGTTATTTTTGGAAACCCACCGTATTTCTCAAAGCAAAATAGTGCAAATGATGATAATAAAAATATTAACTATCCTACTTTAGATAATTTTATTCAAAAAACGTATGCTGAAAAATCAACTGCAAATTTAGTAAAAAATCTTTATGATTCTTATATTCGTGCTATTCGTTGGGCATCCAATCGCATTTTTGATAAAGGTATTGTAGCTTTTGTTACTAACGGATCATTTCTTGATGCTAACAATATGGATGGATTACGTAAATGTTTAACTCAAGAATATAGCACGCTCTACGTGTTTAATCTTCGTGGTAATGCTCGCACACAAGGAGAAGAACGCCGAAAAGAAGGTGGAGGTATTTTTGGTGAAGGGTCTCGTACACCGGTGGCTATTACCATTATGATAAAAGATCCAACTCGTAATGGCCCTTGCAAATTGCATTATTATGATATTGGTGATTATCTAACTAAAAAAGAGAAGTTTGAAATTATTGCTGGTTTCAGAGATATAGGAAATATTAATTGGCAAACACTAACACCCAATATAGAAGGTGATTGGGTTAATCAACGTGATCCTATATTTGATAATTTTATTCCGCTTGGAGAGAAAAGTTATCTAAAAAAAGAAAATAAAATTTTTGACGTATATTCTTCAGGCGTTGTAACAGGTCGTGATGCATGGACTTACAATATGAATCGAAGAAAATTAACATTAAATATTAATAAAATGATAAATATTTTTAATACTAACAGCTTACGTTATAAAAAATTATGCTGTGAAGAACAAAAAAATCAAAATCTTAACATTGAAAGTACTATTGATATTAATCCAAAACATATTAGCTGGACTCGAGCATTGAAAACAGCTGCTAAAATTGGTAAAAAATATAAGTTTGAAAAAAGATCAATAACAAAAAGCATGTATAGGCCATTTACTAAAGAATGGCTGTATTTTAGTAATTGTTTTAATGAAGTTGTCTCTCAGATGCCAAAATTATTTCCTACGTTAAATCACAATAATGTTGTTATCTCAATAACAGGTGTTGGAATAATAAAAAAATTTTCATGCCTAGTTACTAATATTATTTCAGATTTTCAAATGCAAAATAATAGCCAATGTTTCTCACTTTATTGGTATGAAAAAATTGATAATAAAATTAATAAAAAAAATATTATTTCTTCTAAAATATCCAATTTTGACGGTTATATCCGTCATAATACTATTACAGATTGGGCATTAAATATATTCCGTGAGCATTATATTGATAAGAACATTAGTAAAGAAGACATTTTCTGGTATATCTATGGGATACTACATTCACCAGAATATAAACAGCGTTTTGCTGCTAACCTCAAGAAAATGTTACCAAGAATTCCTTTTGCAAAAAATTTCCATGAATTTTGTGATTCAGGACGTAAGTTGGGTAAATTACATTTAAATTATGAAATCATTGAACCTTACTCGTTAAAAGAAGAAAAAAGACGTCAAAAAGAGAAAAAAATTGATTACCGGGTATCAAAAATGGTTTTTAACAAGAAAGATGGAAAACCAGATAAGTCAGTTATTATTTATAACGAACATATCGTGTTACGTGACATTCCTCTTGAAGCCTATGACTACGTTGTGAATGGCAAATCTGCGATTGAATGGATTATGGATCGTTATCAATTTATGACAGACAAAGCAAGCGGTATTACAAATGATCCAAACGAATGGTCTGATAATCCACGATATATTATTGATCTTCTAAAACGAATCGTACGGGTGAGTGTTGAGAGCGTACGAATCGTAAAGAATTTACCACCTCTCCAGGAAACAATAAGAAAATTTTAAGAAAATATTATAAAAATTAAGTTAAATCTTAGCTTATTTATTTAAAAGGATTTAATAATGGCAAGTAATTATCGCTCTCAGCGTATTCGTAATCTTTTTGATCCCGCAGCATCCAATCCTCATAAAATCAGTCGTAGTAAATTAGATCTTTTTATAAAGTGCCCGCGTTGTTTTTATTTTGATCGTCGCTTAGGAGTTAGTCAACCGCCAGGATATCCATTTACTTTGAATAATGCAGTAGATGCTTTATTAAAAAAAGAGTTTGATTATTATCGTCAGAAGCAGGAGCCTCATCCGTTAATTATTAAAAATGGTATTAACGCAATACCATATTTACATTCTAAATTGGAAGAATGGCGTGATTCTCTGCGACGTGGGATTCAGTTTCATATTCCCCAAACTAACATCATATTAACAGGCAGTATTGATGATTTATGGTTTAACGTTAAAACTCAAGAGCTAATTATTGTTGATTACAAGGCTACATCAAAAGCTGAACAAGTTTCTATTGATGCTGATTGGCAGATAGGATACAAACGACAAGCAGAAATTTATCAATGGCTTTTTCGTAAAAATGGATTTCATGTTTCTGATATAGCTTATTTTGTTTATTGTAACGGCCGTACTAATTGTGATCGTTTTGATGAACAATTACTATTTGATATTTCTTTAATCCCATATACAGGTAATACGGAATGGATTGAGCCTGTCATTTATAAAGCATATGAATGTTTATGCTCAAACGAATTACCTGCTTATAAAGACTCATGTGAATATTGTCAATATACGCTAGCAGTTGGTAATGCTATTTCACGAGATATTGACCAATAAGACAACGCTGAGGCTATTCTAATAATTCAAAATACAAAGTTAATGACAAAGACTATCCTTTAGCGAGGCGAAGGTGGGGGACTACTTGGTGGTCTAGGACTAGATGGAGACTTTAATACATTAGGTGTCGTTGATGTTTTGCTACTATCACTATTATACATACCAGTGGTACTAGGTTGACCTGTAATAGAAGGAGACGCTTGCTCTATGGGAGTTGTTCTTTGTTTTTCTCTTCTATTTCTATTTTTTCTCTGGGTTTTGGACAAAGAAATTGTAACTGAGGAATGACTTGATGGACAAGAACTAGTAGAAGAACTAGAAGAACTAGAAGAACTAGAAGAGCTAGAAGAGCTAGAACTCACACTTGGAGAAGAATAATTTTCAGCAGTACTTGTTGCAAAAACATCAGGGTGGCCAGATGGACCTGATGCAGGTTTCGCAATTCCTAAAATTGTACTGGCAGTACCCGTTACCCCCTGCCAGAGGCTTGAAGCTGCGCCAGCTATGTAGTGACCTGTTGCGCCCGTGGCTCCTGTGATGCCTTGCCACATAGTAGAAACTATACCAACTGCTCCGCCAGTAGGGCCTGTTGGGCCTCGCATCATATTAGAAAGTCTAATGCAGGGCTTGGGTTTAGGAGGAGGTACTATGGTTTCTGTCCCTACGAACGTAATCGTCATGGTTTCATATTCACCATTACCTGGTGTCCTTCCAAAGTGTAGCTCTTCACCATCTTCTGAAAATGCTGGTATGGATAACCAAATCCACGGACATGCCCGATAAGAATAAGCATGAGTTTCTCCATTCTGTCTTATTCTCGTTCCTGGCTCTGCAAAAAGATGCCAATGACCAGGTTTATGTTCGCCATGCTCCGCAAAATCTACTGATACTATGCTAAGGCCTTCGTGATTATAAATAATATTTTGAACAACTTTATTTTCATCAATTATGCTGCGAATGGCTCATTTTTGCCTAATTTTTCGGGCTTTCCTCTATCCGTAGGATGCGTAGTAACAAAGTTCCAAGAAATTCCCTGCATATCAAATTCCTGATTCATGGCAAGAGAATCAAAAAAAAGAGCATCTAATGTCTGCTCGCTTTGTTTACCTAATAAAGTACCAGGCATATACTTAAATAATGCATTAAATGCACTGTCAGAATCTGATCTATGATTCAAATTGCAATCGGATTTGGATTCTTGAAGGTAATATGCTTTCCATTTTTCAGAAGAAAAGTTACTACGATCTGCTTTTTCATCAAGCTGTCTTGCATCAAAATACATTTTTGGAATTTTTCTTTGCATTTGAGTTGGCTCCAAAATTTTATTGATAGATGCTATCTTTAATTATTTTTATTTAGCGGAGATCTATTAAAGTATCTTATTAATATAATAACTAAAATGCAAGACTATTTCTTCCAAAGCTTGATGTATTTAATAATGTAGATTGTTGAATTTCTTTCTTGTTTTCGTTAAGCTAATATCTTTATGACTAAGGGTAGTCATAAACTTGTAATGAAATAAACAAAAAATGGAATTATTAAAAAAGTTCTTACCCATAATCATTCGTGAACGTTTAGATAAATTTACTAATCGTTCAACAAAATATATTTTCTATCGCATCATCGATGTTGATCCATCCATGGAAAAATACACATTACATTGTGTCAATACAAGAATGGTATTTTGCATTAATTTAGCTGATATGATCGCCGATGAAAATATTATTTATCGATTGCATCCTACTCAGGCGTGTTATATAGGCATGGAATATGCCAAGATATTCAAAGAGCAAAAATCAGTGCCTATGCCAAATTACCCGGATGTCAACCATCCTTTATGTGCTCCTCGTGGGGTTTATTATTTGTGTTATCAGGATAGAAAAAATAATTTATGTTTTATGCGTTATAAAACCAAGGAAGAGTTTATAATGGATCCCCGTGATATCGTATTGTCAGAAGCGTTGATAGAAGGATTTAATACGGTCCAGGCATTTTATATTGGTTTTTTAGCAGGGTTAAAAATGCATGATGTTCGAGCAGGAGATCGTTTTCAGAGGCATGAGAAATTACGTCGTCCTTATCTTTGGTTGGTTAAATAGTTTTTTTCATTCTTGCAATTTATAATCGACATCGTGGTTTTTCCTCATGTTCTAAAGATAACACATTCGTTTGATATTTTGTTAAAGCGCGTTCAGTCAGTGTAGCGCCATTGCCTGGAGCGGTCGGTGGAACAAGATAACCCTCTCGAACGGTATGACTTTCTACAAAAATATCGGTAGGCAGTAAATTATCGTACTCAACCATATAACCATGGGGAAAAGCGGCTATCAGGCTTACGGATAGTTCGTATAATAGATGGCTACATAATGGAATATGATATTTCAAAGCCATTTTGGCGATTTCACAAAAACCAGTAATCCCTGCACAGCGAGGTATATCAAGCTGTAGATAATCGGTTAATTTTCTTTGGCAAATGGTTTCGAAATCTTCTGTTTCAATGATGTTTTCACCGAGTGCGATGGGAAGGCAGCTATTTTTCCTAATTTCGGCAATCTCAGGAATATGATTGCGGGTGGGTTCTTCTATCCAGGTGATATTGAATTCCGATAAATCTTGGGCAATTTTAGCAGCTTGTTCGGGCGTATAACGTTGATTCGCATCCACCATCAGCATAAAATCTTTTCCCATGGCTTCTCGTATTGCTTTTACTCGTATGTAATCGTCAGCATGTCCTAATCGTAATTTGAATGCATGGATACCTCTTTGTTTGTAAAATTCACATTCTTCTATTAGCTCTGGAATAGAGAACGAAAGCCATCCGGTGGTACCATAAGCAGGGATTTTGAGTAAATGACCGCCTAAGAATTGATGTAAGGAAACCTGATTTGCTTTGGTAAATATATCCCAGATAGCAATATCAACGACAGCGATCGCGTATAATTCTTCAGGAGTACATTTAACGGAACGATAGGCATGCCAGCAACGGTTCCAATGCGACATGAGTTGAGCAGCATTTTCTATATTCTCACTTTCTTCAAATAGTTTTTGTAAAATGTTTTTAACATGAGGAACAATGTTGGGTGGAACAATATTACTGAGGCCATAAATGAATCCTTGTCCTTCAATTTCGCCTTTTGTAAATAATCTTGTTACAAGGCCATTAATATGCGTAATAGGACGTACGTGGTTTGAAAAAGATTTTCCCACTGGAAAAGAAACCGATATTATTTCAGCGTTTATAATAAATTTCATTCAATTTCTCCATCAAAATTTGATGCCTTCAGCTTCTTTAACGACATTAACCACTATATTCGCTGGGAAAGAGAGTATAACAGAATAGAGTAATTTTAATAAGATAGAAGCAGTGATCATGGAAAATAAGGTATGTGCGTCTTGTTTTCCATATTGGATGATAAAAGTAGCGAAAATAGAGTAGAAAAATTCAGATATACCGGATGCGCCAATGCTGCGCAGCCAAAAATATTTGCCTTGGGTTAAGAATTTCCATCGGCTGATGAGTTTAATATTAATAAATCCTGAAAGAATAAACGCAATCAGTACAGCAAAAGTGACTCGCCACATATCGCCAAATACAATTTCATAAGCCTGTGTATCATATGTAGCTGTAGGATGAGGCAAGTGCAGTAGGAGTAGCGTCATGATTGTAAATAAAACTTGGCAGCTAAAGCCTGCGATAATTACTTGCCTTGCTATTTTGTAACCATATATTTCCGTAATAATGTCAGACAAAGTAAACCATAAAGGCGCAATAAATTGTCCTGCTTGGATAATATGACCATGCATATTGACTAAGCGATAGCTGAATATGGATTTACAGAGCATAATCATCATGCAAAGCATGACGAAAAAAACGAGAAAACGATACGATTTGTTTTCACGTTCAAGGTTCTGGTCTATAACCTGCTGGCGAATATTCATTTTGTTTTTTGACGTCCTTGGTTAAAAAATACGGGGTTAGAAATAAAAAGCTAATTAACCCTATTAAAAAAATCATTCCACCAAACCAGATGATTTGTTGATAAGGCAGCCATCCTACAATGGCAGAAACCACAAAGCCGCTTAGCTGTTGCGTAAAACCAAATAATGAACTCGCAGCCCCTGCGGTGTTTCGGTAGGGTTCTATCGCTTTGGTCATCGCACAAGGAAATACCATCGCTTGACCCACTACGCCTAACATAATCGGAGAAACTATATAAAAAACAGTTTGAATATCTCGCATTGCATTGGCTAATGATAATATCCCTGCAATAAACAGGGTAGTCTTTCCAATGTATATTAACGTCGTGATTTCAAATTGTTTGACTAAATGATTAGTTAGCATAGCACCAAAAATATAAGATAGAGAAAGGCAAATTCCAATTTCACCAATCGCCACAGGGGATATATTGAGGCATTTCTGCAGATAAAATGCACCCATGATATTAAATGCGAGTAGAACTGAATAACCAATGCCTCCACCAAGCGCTAAGACCACTAAATATTTTTCGCGTATGATCGTTAAATAATCGCCAACAAATTGTCTAACAGAGACTCTGTTTTTAGATTGAGAGTGCGTTTCGGGAAAATAGAAAACGATGGATAATAATATGCTAATGGAAAAGAAGAACATAACTAGAAAATCAATCTTATAATTAGCGTAGTGTTGAATGATCCCGCCAATATATTGAAAAGCGCCCATGGAAAAATAAAAGGCGATAGAAATATAAGACATGCCTTTTACCAAAGCTTTTCCTTCAAAAACATCGCGCACTGAGGTTCTTGCAATCACAGCGCAACCGCCACCGCCGATACCTTGTAGCAATCTCAAAACAATAAATACATGAATAGAAGAGGTGATCATAAGCAGCAAAGAACAGATACTAAAAAGGCCCGTTACTAAGAGATAACTTTTTTTGCGGCCTAACTGGTCTGATATACCGCCTAGACAAAACATGGCAATCGCATACCCTAATATGTAAGCTGTCATAGTATAGGTAGCACCGGTATAGTCTGTATTAAATGCCTTTAGTAAAAAAGGAATAGAGGGAGAATACATAATTAAACCTGCTTGTGTGCACATCACAGCAAAACAGGCAATAAGAAGTATGAGGAGACGATTTTCTTTCATTTGATTTCAACAGCCTTTTCTTGTGTTTTATAATAAATTTGGGTCAATTCATGGATACTGCCGATTGGAGATTGGTTTCGTGTTTCAAAAGCAATAATACCTTTCCATTGACAAGCTTCGATGCATGCAACGAATTCTTTGTAGTCGATGTTACCGTCCATTAAAGAAAGATGTTGATCTTGTTGTCCGTTATTATTGCTTAAAGACATACCTACAATACGGCCTGCATATTTTCTAAAAATGTCTTTAGGAGATTCATTACCAATATTGGCATGGCCTACATCGAGAAAAAAGGGTAAGTCGGTTCGAGAAAGCAAATAGTCAAACTCTTCATCATGAGTAAAGATATAAGAAAATGGGCGGTAATTTTTATAATAAGATAAATTTTCTAAATAGATTGAAACGTTTTTTTTGCTTGCATAATTGGCCAATTCTTCTATCGAGCATAAGAAATTATTTAACGCTTCTTTTTTAATAGTATTCATTTGACGAGGCTCGACAATAACTCCACCATGAATAATTAAAGGGCCGGATAAAACACTCGCTAAATCAATTTCTTTTTTTGTATAGTCTAATGCAGCCAATCTTAATTCTTCTACATCCGAAGCCAGAGGCACTTTATAATTTCCATGCAAAATAGGTTTTACGGAATAACATTCCATATTATAAATAATGTTTTTTATTCGTAGCGTGTCCCATGTTTTAGATAGATTGAAAGGCAAACTTGCATCCATATACCAATATTGATAACCATTTTCTGATGCATCCAATATGCCTTGTTCTGCACAAGAATAATTCTGCAATGCATAACCGGTGACAAATGGAAGGCAAGTTGAGAGGTGTGATGACATAGGCGCTTCACAATAAGAAATTGTAAGAGGTAAATGATGTTGAGATGTTACGCTTCTCTCTTTAAAACGCCAAGAAAAAACGTGTACTTTGTTATTTTAGAGACATTCTTTTGGATTCATTCAAGGCAATTCGTAAAAATTTGCCATAAAAGTTACATCAAATTTTTTCTTTAGGCAGTGTAGTGGCATTGATTATGCATGAAACGAAAATACAGACTTAATCACTACCCCTAATATTTTTATGTCTTTTTCAAAGTGGCTTGGACTTGAATTTGCATTCAGTGGTAATAACAATTTTTCAGGTCCATCGATTGATAACTTTCGTAAAGTGGCTTCTTTTGTATTTGGATAGAGTACCACTACTGTGTCGCCATCTTCGGCTGTCATATCAGGATCAATAATTAAAATGGTCCCTTTGGGAAAATGAGGCTCCATAGAAGCTTTTGTAGCTAAACCATAAGCCTGTTGAGATAAAGATTCACTTACAATCCAATGGTCCCAATTTGTAGACGTTAAATTCGCTATAAAATGAGCAGCGTCTATACATTCACTCCAAGAAATAATCGCGATGGATTGCGTTTTAGACGCAGTATTTGTTTGCCGCGAGGTCGTAATGCCCGATAACAGCTCATCGATTGATACATCAAAAGCATTAGCTAATGCTTTCAGCGTCGACGCACGAGGATCATCGGTTTTGCCTGATAAAATTTTATGTAAAGTGGGTTGAGGAATATTAGAACGTCGTGCCAATTCAGCTTCACTGATTCCACTCTGTTGCATCAGACGATGCAGATTGGCTGTTAACATTTCAGCTTCGTCTGCTTGGATGGCTGTATTGGCAAGCTCAATCATGAAAATATTCTCGTTTTTGTTAATTACTATTTGACTCATTATCTATTCTTTTAGGATTTTAAACAAGCAAAATCTTCTGTTCATGATAGGCCGTCCCCATTATTGTTAATTAAATAAAAACAATAGCCTATTATTTGCTTAAAACATGGTCTAATAAAATTCTTTAAGAAATCAAATAATTCTTTTAGGAATTGACAATGGCTAAACCAGGCCCTATTATTAATTCTTTTAGCAATTATTAAAATCTTATTGGAATTTTATAAAAACATGGTAAGGAGCAAAAAATGATTGATCTAGAAAGCAAATCACCCGAAACAGAAAAGCGAATTAAGTCCATCAAAACTGAGATAAGACACCATACAAAAAGTATTCAAAGGCTTAAAGAACATGCCGCATTTCTGCAGCAGGCAGCTTATGCGCCTCACGCTCCACGTATTGTTAAATACAGCTGCATCCCCAGAAGTGAAAAACGGTTTCAATGGACAATCGAACACATCACTTCGCAAGTTGCTCTACTCGAAAAAGAACTCGAAACTTTAATCCAACATGGGAAATAAGGATAGTGCATGAATAAGAGAAAAGAAAATTTTATGGTGTATGTTGAAAAACGTCTGGAACATTGGGCACGATGGTTTCACAGCAATCATTATTATGGTTTAGGATTTCGTTCAGAAACGATTGAATATGTGATGATGACGGTGGGTGTTTTGATAAAAAGCACCGGTGTGAAACCGTTGCCTGTGGATGAAGATGCAGAAGAAATAGAAGCGTTAGTGGTAGAGATGGCTGCGCAGAATAGTAAAATGGCAACCGCATTGCGTATTCATTACTTTGATAGAAAAAAATCGCGTGATCGTGCTGATGCGATTCAAATATCAGCTAGTCAATTTAAAAATTATGTGAGCATGGCAAAGCAGTGGTTAGCAGGAAGGTTGAGCGCTTATTAAGAATATTAAATCTTTTATAAAAATTTCGTGCATTACGTTAACTTTTAATATAACTTCTATTCTCCAAATTGTATTTTTATATTGATTAGATTTATTTTTAAGCAACTCATAAGAATATAGAAAAGGAATTGCCCTATGATGCCACGTAATTTATTTGATGCAATAAAAGAAAATCGTTTAGATGTTGTTTCAGAAATAATGGCTACTGGTGTTCCTATTGATATAAGAGATGAGGAGACTGATGCAACTGCGTTGATGATCGCAGCCATCTTCGGTCATAGCCATATAG
The DNA here is from genome assembly GCA_044221135.1 of Gammaproteobacteria bacterium. Lineage (GTDB taxonomy): Bacteria > Pseudomonadota > Gammaproteobacteria > DSM-16500 > DSM-16500 > UBA4722. The sequence continues at coordinate 60,927 of JBGAPT010000005.1, read as the reverse complement.
AAATAGTACGATGGTTATTAAAAAAGGGTGCTGATCCAGAAGCTATTAACAATGAATACTATTCTGCAGTGTGGTGTGCTAATGAATCCAGTTCAGGTGAACAAATTAAATTAGAAATTATTATTGCAATCGCTAAAAAACATAATTACATACCACCAGACAGATCTTATGATAAACAAACTTTACTTAATTTGCTTGAAAAAATATTATTATCTGAAGTTGAAAAATTAGATAAAAATACTGAATTTCCAGTTTATACCCAGAAATTCCAACATTTAAAATCCTTATTCTATGAATTAGATGAGCTTTATTTTGAGAAAAAATTATTAGTAGCGATAAAAACGAATAATGAACGCATGTTAATTGATGCGTTAATGTGCGAGGCAAATATTTTTTGTCTTGATCTGGGTTATCGTGAATTATTGTACAAATTAACAAGTCGCGAATATAATGCCGCTGAATTTAAAGGGGATTCCGAAAGTGATTTATATAAATATTTAGGTTACTTATATCAACTAGTTAAAATTCTTGAAAAAATACTATGTAAATATACCCAAGCAGAACATCCTTTAATTCATAAGATACTCAGTAGCGCTCTCGATCACACAAAAATTACACTGGAAAAATATAATTATCGTAATAATAATTCATATAGAAAAAATTCAGCCGTTCTGTTCTTAACTATGCTTGCTATGGGAGCAAAACAATTCGAAAAACCTAATCTTGAAGTAAAAAGCGCTGTGATAAAAGATGAAAAAGATAATCCTATGACTCTTTCCGATGTAGCTACGAATATATTGGAAGCAACTAAAGTGAATCCTCGTACAGCTGCATTTGTTGCTATAGGCATCACTCAAGGAGGTAGGTTAATAGCGACTACCAATTATCATGCTCCACGTGTATATGATTTAGAGACATTATTAGATGCAAACAGGTATAAAATTGCTAATAAAAGATATAAAAATCTTTCACTATCATTAGGATTGGTGGAAATACATGCTGAAACAATGATTGCTTCTTTAAGTGAAAATTTAGGTATACAGGAAATTCTGATAATTGATCAAAAAGGAATAAAAAATCAGAATTGCATATATTGTGCATCTTATGTATCTTCGAAAGGATTTTCCAATGATCAACATTTTCAACGAATTAATAATTATAACTTACCAACCTCCGATCAAATTGCTGCTGCAACTCTATTTTTAACAGCATACCCGGTGATACCACAACGACTACGTTATTGTGGTCCTATAAATGGACGTGATATTAATAGAGAATTTGATACGCAAAGAAAAATATTTATTATGCTTTCTCCTGAAGATCAATCAAAAATTATTTCTGGTGAGAATTTGTCTCAAAATATTATTCATTTTATTATACGTTATTACCCAGCACTTTCACCTGAGAATCAGCAAGAACAAATTACTAAAATGTATGGAGAAACAGCTAAACTATCTCACTATCTATGTAGGTTTTTCTACCGTCAAAGTAATAATAACGGTAAATTAACTTCAGCTAAAAAAAGAAATTCGAAACTCTCATTAACGTTAGATACTCGAATTGTAAAAGATGGAGAACGTTCCGTCAAAGCTCATGATCCTAGTTCTCCACGCTCCACGACACTCGCAAAAATTACTAACCTCTGGCTTGCGGCAGGTAACGGATCTGAACGTGTGCAATCATATGATTCATTAAAAGAACTAACATTAACTAGAGTACCGAGAGCTATGCGGTAAAAAGCTTGCATACGCCGCGTTGCTTCAAATAAAAATCTTACTTTAGTACATACCCTGCAAAATCCCACCCTAACTTTACAATGATTTCAAACTATGTATTACAAAATCCAGCATCTGTAACAATAATAGGAAAGCATCTATCGGCAATATATTTTTCAAATTTGATAGAAAATTATCTTGAGTATAAGGCTTAAATGCCATTGCCACGTGAACACACTCTCTATCTATGCATTTTAGATTGTGTTTAGTTTTTGTATAACGGTTTAACGATCTTCTCAGAGAAATAAGGGATAATTTTTTACAGTGTATAAGCGTTTTTGCCGCCTGAAATAAAGTTCAAGTGATTCTTTTATTAATTGATTAGCATGAATTATCTAAGAAGTTATGTAATAATTTAACAGGCCGCAGTGGATTTTCTTCTCTATTGGTTTGGCGACGAATAGAAAATACAAAATCTCAATGTACGTCAATTATATTTTTTCTTTTTATTCAAAGTGTTATGTTTTTTATTGTGAAAATCCGTCCAGGTCTAAGCTTTATTTTAAAATTACCCGGACTATCAAGCCTGAAAAATAGTAAAGGTTACCACTTGTGTTTAAAAAGTGTACATGTTAAACTTTTGCATAGCACAAGATACTTTGAAATTGGTTTTTAAATAGGTTTAACAAAAAGAGGATAACTAAGTATGCAAGGCCGTCTAATTCCAGAAATCAAACATATTACCGTTCTAGAGTTCAATGTCGCAACGCTTGACGAAATCAAAGAACAGAATTTTATTCCCGGAGGACAGCGTAAAGACCATCTCTATGTTATCAGGCTAAAAAAAGGGAAGAAAGATGCTAAGCTGTTTTTAGCTCCCGTCTGGCCAAAACGATATAATGCTCTTGTACAAGAACAGAAAGTTGATGATTTGATAGGCGTAAAAGACCATCAGGAGTTGCTTGAATGTAAGAAGGATCAAAAACATATACTTCCCAGTGAGTCCCCAACAAGTTTACCAGCTATATCAGCTCAAACATTTTCCTTTTATGGCAATATGTTAAATCAACATTGCCGGCAAAAAATTGAAGAGAATGCTCCTAAAAAAGGTGACGCTTTTTCGATTGATACACTTGTTGGTTCTGATGGAGAAAATGATGAAGCAACTAATCTATTTCCTCAAAGTCCTAGAACAAGTAATTTTGCTCAAACACAAACGCAGAGTTCTCCGTCCGATTCAGCTCAGCAGCAAGCCATTTTCTCTCCAGAAGAAGAAAAACAGATTACTGATTTTTTTGGTAATGATTTAATTGATTCTCTAAATAAAATACAAGCAGCTTTTTCAAAACAACATAAAGCTGATGTAGAAGAAAAGCGCAGTGAACAACAGTACCCCGGAGAAACGGAGTTGGAACAGCTAATAGACGCGTTAAAAAAGAAGACTCCAAAGACACCAATGACTAAAGAAGAGGCTGGTGAAGATACTGGTGTTCTACAAATTGCAGCGACAGCACAGGCATTAAAAGAAAAACTTGGACTTACACTAGGATGGTGGGCATGGAAACAAGTATTGCGACTCATAGAGTGTATTACTCAGGCTGCGCCAGGTGCGTGGGCTGGGGCTAAGGTGGGTGCTGCTGCAGGTACAGCGGCGGGAGTGGGAGTTGGTTCTATCCCTGCTGCGACAGTTGGAACGGTAGCTGGTGGTATTCTCGGTGGAGGCTTTACATTGTGGGTTGGACATAAGGCAGGAGCAGGCCACTGGTTAAGCCATCTCTCTACTACTATTGCTCAAGCGGATCACAGTGCTACAGCAGACACAGCAATAACTAGCAAAATGAAAAAGAAGGCATAAAATTTTTAGTCAGCTATTTAAACAGCCTTATGTCTCTATTTAAAATTGATGAGGCTGTTTGCTTAAATTATCTTGGACTCTTGACATGAGCCGGCTCATTCTGGTATAAATTCACTATGCTTTTATTCTATTAAATAAATAAAACCTGCCGAGTGCGGGTTTTTTTACGCCTTTAATTTTCTCGTTCGATCTGCTAGTTATTCAATCCGGAGTATCTTAATCATGAAGTACAGAATCATGGCAATCATTTTGCCAGGCATTTTATTATGTAAAATAGGCTTGGCAGATAATAATGTGACACAAACCAGTCGTTATCTTACTGTGACGAATGGACCTAAATTTTCTCAAATGCATTTGCTATCACAATCCATTCAAATACGTTTTATGAGGAATATCCAAACAGTTGGGGATGCCATCAATTATCTTTTGCGGTTCAGTGGTTATGCTCTGGTAGCAGAATCAGAGAGAAGTTCTGCTTTAAAAATAATGCTTGAGAAGCCATTGCCTGTTATTGATCGAGAGTTAGCTCCTATGTCATTAAGCCATGCACTCATTACCTTATCAGGCTGGGCGTTTTATCTATCGGAAGACCCTGTTAATAGAGTAGTAGATTTCAAATTAAAGCCTGAATATAAGAAATTCGTGAAGGGAGGTTAGTGATGAGAATATTATTGCATTTTTATAAAAATAGACTGAAATGGATAAATAAGTATCGCAATCAATTTCAGATGATATATGGCGATAAATTTTTCCTCATTCTTGAACTAGGATTTCTTGTCTTGTTTATTTTTATAGGCATGATTGGCTATAAAAATATGAAGATGACTGATTTGGCGTCATTACAAAATAAACGTAGTGCGTTCATTGTAAATGAACTGAATGACATTCATTCTATATTACATGATATTGAAAGTAATCCATTCAACAGCAGACAGCAGCAAATGACACTACAATCATTAGAACAAGATATTGTTGTTGCTCAAAAATCCATGCTTAATTTAGCTAAGACCTCTGATATTCAGAAAGTTTCTAGTCAAATTTCATCTGTAAAAGATGATATAGATTCTCAAATGGGTGAAATGAAAAAAGCGATTGCTGAAGGGGTTGGCAGTAAGCAATTTTTGGATGCAAGTGCTTTACCGTTTCATGTCATTTCAGTGGATATTATCGCTGGTGAATCCTATGTTTCTGTTGAATATGATAATCACATTTTTCCATTAGCAATCGGTGATTTATTGACAGGGTGGCGTGTAATCAGTGCTGATTACGAGGCAGACTGTGCTGAATTTGCGAATGAAAAAAGTCAGTATGTTAAAGTCGATTTGCAAGGAGCCTGATCAATGAATTACAAATTATCCTTCTTGAGTCTGCTCATACTGCCTATGTGCTCTTTTGCATCGGATGATGTGATAAATACCCAAACAAAAAATACTATCAGCCAAAATACAATTGTGAGAGTGAGTCATATCGGAACAGCCAAAGATTGGATACTAACAGATTCGGAATGGAAGCAATACCTGAACCTCATGCAGGGGCCTAGTGGACATTATTATAAAAATTTATCGCCGCCTGAAGTATTAGGTATCCATGCGGACAGCGCCGAGGAAATGCGCCATTTTGCTGAAGTAGCAGCAAAACTGGAACATAATAAGCTAGAGCGAGAGCTGCGATTTAATGCAGCATTTCACGAAGCAGCAGCGAGGCTTTATTCCACAGAGCCTTTAATTCAGCCTTTTGATTATACTCTTTTTACGCCGATTCCTAGGAATTAATAGGCTATGGAAAATCAGAAAACCAACTATTCAAAATCCAGAACAAATCATTCTGGTATAACAGGCGTTCTATTTTTCACATTATTTAATCTTGTTCTATTGAGCATGTTATCCTGGGTTTTTTTGGAAGTCTGGTTTAGTGTGCGAATAATTTTATCGCATGATACAAACAGCAGCTACATTATTCAAAAAATCCTAAGTAATAATTTGATGCTTATCAAGCAATATCATGCTCAGTATATTGATATGGCATTAAAATTATTTCAGCATGTGAAAAATACGGTTGAGTCTTTTGTTGGAAAATATATTGATGACAAAATTTTCTTAGATGTGACAGAAATTATATTAACTCGTATCTGTTTATTTATCAAATTTATACTCTTCATGCTGGTTATTCTGTTTATTTTTATCATTGATGGGTTAGTGTTACGTGATAAACGTAAATTTCAGGGTGCAAGGGAAAGCACATTTTTGTTTCATCGATTGAAACCATTAGCAAGAGCATCATTTTTTACATTGTTTTTTATTTATATGGTTAGCCCATATCCTATTTTACCCAACCTGTTTTTAATACCGATGGCAGCGTTATCCAGTCTTTTCACGATGCTCTCTATCAAAAATTTCAAAAAATACTTATGAGGTCAATATGAAAGTGATCGTTATCATCGCAATGTTAATGAGCTTATTTTCTCTGCAGGCAATGGCTAATGAAACACGTGAAAAAATTTATCTTACCCAAATAATAAACCAATTGGAGGCCATCAAACCATTAGTCGTTTCAGCTAATCAAGAACAGGAAAGAGGGGCAAGAATAAAGTTTCGCTATACCTCTTACCGTGATGCCAATGGAGTATCACACAATGGATTACTGGAAGATATTAATGCCATTGAAAAAGGTATTCAGAAAAAATTGAATCATGCCATCAGTGAGCCGCGCCATTTTCAAGCCATTAACGGAGATTATCTCAATTTGAAAGAGGTGCATCATGTTAAGTGACAGTGTACTACAAGCATTTTCTGATTCAGCTGGTATATCAGCAAGTCACTTGAACTTGGTTACTCGGACGTGTTTACTCAGTGGTTTTTTGATCTGGGCGTCCTGGTGTGCATTAGAATTAATGAAATATTACAAAAGCCATCATAGCGGAAATGTCGCTAGTTTATTTGGAAAATATATTCAATTGTTTTTTCTTATCTCTGTGATTATTGCACTTGTTTTTATACCATAAGGAACCAATCATGCATTCGTTATTTTGCAAGACAAAGAATATGTTATGGATATTTTTCATTTATTTGTTATCTATACCTGCATGGGCTGATCTTCCAAGGCCGCCTGAACAATTAAATATTAAAGATGGTAATTATGCAGAAGGTCTAATTTCCTATGGTTTAACGATTATGGGGTATGGTTGTTATTTATTAGCAGGACTTGCTTTTTTGTTTGTAGGCTATGAAATGATTTCGGCTTATCAAGAAGCAAAAAAGATGGAAAAATTAAGTCATTTCTTTACCTGGGCATTAGTGGGTGTCTTTACATTAGCAGTATGCTTGGGATTACTATATGCAGGAAATATACTGATTACCGATGCGCCCAAACCGTAGGAAAATTCACCATGCTAAACCATATTAATCATAAAATGTCGATTTATAAAGACTGCACATTGGTTGAAATCATGGTTGTCTCCATTATTTCTCTAGTTATACTCACTTTAATTTTTTCACTAGGCACAAAAATACTATTTGGCTATGTCTGGCCTGGCTATCTCATAGCCAGTGCTTTGTTTTTTTTCGTGACAAAATGGATGTTAGCTAGACTGCAGAAATTAAAGTATGGCAAGCCTTATGGTTACTACCAACACTTGTTAATAAAAAAACTATCCGAGAAAGGACTGATTCACAGTCGATATATTACTCGGTTAGGACGATGGTCAGTGCGGAGATTTCTAACATGAGCACAAAAATAGTAAGAGAATGGATAACATCCGCCTGGAAAAAAGAAGATGCAGACAAGCAGGTTATTCAATTACAAAAGCGATTCATGATTATTTTATGCTTGTTAAGTGCTGCATTTTTTATTGGCTGGATTACGTCACCTTCACGTTTAACGCTGTATTTACCACCTGATATTCAAAATGGTGCTACATTGAAGGCTGGTAGTATCCCTGAGCCATTAATTTACAGCTTTGCTTATGAAGTCTGGCAAGAGTTAAATTACTGGCCAGGAGAAACAGGTGATGATTATCAAAAAAATATTCATACGTATTGGTCTTACTTAACGCCAAGATTTAAAGCTGAATTATTAGAAGATTTGAGTGGTGCAGCCTATGATTCAATCAATGTGAAAAAATTGGGAAATGATACATGGGAAGTGGATCTTAAAATGCGGTTAACGGAGTTTAAAAATAATCAAGCAGTGAAAGATGTAGAAATTATTTACCCTCTGAAAGTGACCCGTATCAATGTATCACCTCAGAACAACCCTTATGGCTTAGCACTCGCTGGATTTATCTCAGAGCCACAACGTCAGAAAACATACATCTAATATTAAATAGGAGACTATAGCATGAGATATGTGCTCATTGTCATGCTCTTTTTTTGTCTGAATATAACAGCTTATGCAGATTCGCTAAGTAGTTTGACATTGACTGATGCTGAAATGCAGAAACTCAAAAAATATTTTCCTGCAGAGGACACCAGTCATTTGACATGGAAAGGCGACCCGATCTCTGTTGCGTTACCTCTTAATAGAGAAAAGCGCCTTATTTTTTCTGCGCCTGTGAGTGTTGATGTTAAAAGCGCTCTGACTTCAGATCAGTTACGCATATTGAATAACAATAAATCAATTTATTTAACAGCACTGAAACCATTTGAGAAAACTCGTGTCTATATCACGCTTAAAGAAACCGGTGAAGTTGTTTTGATTGATCTGGTGACGAGTGATAATGCATCAGATGCAACGCAGCAAATTGATGTTAAGCAAAATAAAAATGTTATAGCAACAACAAGCGAGACGGTTTCAGAAGTCATTGAGAATAATACCTCTAATGATGATATTAATTTTGCTGATTTAATCCGTTTTGCATGGCAGGAAGTGTATGCTCCTGAACGATTTATCTCGCACTCTTCGATTTTCACGCGTGCTCCCATGCACACTGAAAAATTTGTGTCTGACCTGGTCTATGGCGATAAGGTCATTGCTTACCCAGAAGGCTCTTGGGTCGCTGGAAACCATTATGTGACAGCTATTTTATTACGCAATAAATACCCACATAGAACGCATATTGATATTCGAAAAGATCTCTGTGGTGATTGGCAAGCAGGATCGTTATATCCCACCGCTTATTTAAAACCGTATGGTGACAAGAGTGGAGATTCAGTCATGTTATTTTTAGTGTCTAATCGATCGTTTGGTGATGTAATGGGGGTATGTCATGGCGATGCATAATACCAATAGCCTTTTAAAATACGTGGCAATACCTGTGCTGGTAATTATGATTATTTGTATCGTCGCATCCTGGCTCCATCGATCAGCACCTACCTCTACAGTAGTAGAAAAAGAAAAGATAATCAAAAATGCAGCATCCAATGATAGCGCTGCTGAATCGCTGGATACGCTGACCGCTGATTTATCAATCACGAAACAAAAAATTCAGGAAGTTGCAAAGGATAATGAGACCTTTAAAAAAAAGAACACTGAATTACTTAATCAAGCAAATTCCGCACACACTGAGGAAAATACCCGATTAATGGAAGAAATAGTAAAACTTAAAAATGAGATACAAGACATCACACAGAAAGCAGGAGAGAACAAAGCGATTGATTCGGCATCACAACCCATCACAGTGGTAGATGATTTGACTCAAGCTCCCAAAGCTCATCCACTCATGAATCTATTCAATGATCATTCCAGCGAATTGACTAAATCGAGCTCTGTGGAGCAAGGCAAACCTGAATTGATCCCGTATTATACCATTCCGGCGAATGGCACATCGGTACGTGATAAATTAATGACTGCATTAGTAGGTCGCATTCCAGTTAAAGGTGTTGTTACCGATCCATATCCTTTTAAGATCGTCATTTCTGATGATAATCTTGCAGCCAATGGATTACGCATTCCACATTTGCTACAAATGATTGTGAGCGGTTATTGTGAAGGTGATTTGAATTTAATGAGTGTCAGAGGATGGATCACCTCGCTAACATTTGTTTTTGATGACGGCACCATTTCATCGACTACCTCTAATGATAATGATATTGGTAATTACACTAAATCAAATAGCTTAGGTTATCTTTCTGATCAATATGGCAATCCTTTTATTCGCGGCAAGTTAATTACCAATGCACCTGCTTATTTATCAGGAGGCGTCGCGATTAATGCAGGTGTGGGCGCTGCAAATGCCTATGCACAATCACAAACAACTAACTCCAATACCTTGCTAGGCTCAACTACAACATCAATTACGGGTTCTCAAGGTAAGTATGTTGCTGGGCAAGCTCTATCGAGTGTCGCCAATGGTTTACAACAATGGTGGCATGACCGTGAAGAACAATCATTTGATGCAATTTACGTAGCGCCTGTCGATGAAAAAGGAATGTTCATTGAGATAGCCGTTAATTTCGCTAAAGAAATCCATATTGATTATGACCCCAGAGGGAGGAAATTGAATTATGCGCATGACAATAATACTTATATTAGCCGTGAGCTTGATTAGTTTATCGGCCTGCAGCAGCCTGTCGGGTAATGTGGTACCCGAGAAAGGCCCGACTATGGAACAAGTGTATGACAGTATGGAGACCGCAGACCCAGAAGAAAAAATAAAATCACATCAAGCTAATACGCAGGCTGCGCTACCGTTAAATGTAAAAAATAGCTCATTTCATAAAGTGCTCAATCCAGAATTAAAAATGTATGTTTATCCACACCTGGCAGGAAAGGATGAACTGCCTGTTCCTGGATATTACACTGCGTTTAATGCTTATACTCAAGATCACTATGTATTATCCAATGAACTGTAGGAGAAGCACATGCTTAAATCTAGTCATAAAAAATCATATACCACACGCAAGGATATTGCCAATTCTTATCAATTTTATCCATCTTTTATAGAACGATTACCATGGCGTGACTATAACGAAAAATACAAATGTTTTTTGCTAGAAGATAATACCAGTTTAGGTGTCTGTTTCAAGATAACACCTTTATCTTGTGAAGCACGTCCAGCACCCATGTTAGAAGAAATTGCCTCAGCGATTAGCGAAGCTATCAAAAATTCTATCCCTTGTGAAAAAGGTAACCCATGGATTTTACAAGTCTATGCAAAAAAGCAAGCTGATCTATCCAATGTGTATCAAGATATTGAAATCAGTTTCCCAGAGCATAGAAAATCAACCTTAGTGACACAGGATTTTTTAAAAAATATCAAAGATCACTTGGATTATGTTAGCCGTCCTAATGGAATTTTCCATGATTCACAAGTGACTGACCTTAATTTCCGTGGGGGATTGTTACACGTATATGCTGTGTTATATCGACGTCAAGATTTTAAAAATGAACGTTACTTTTACCTTGAAGAAATGTTACGTGTATCACGGAAATTTTCTGATCAATTACGTGCTTGTGGTTTGCGTATTAAGCGTATGCAAGGCAAGGAATTCTATGAATGGATGGTAAAATGGTTTAACCCAAAAAATGCATTCATTGATAAAGCAACTTATCCAGAAGAAAAACAAAAACCCATTGGATTTGATTTGGCAGAACAATTATTTTTTAGCGCGCCTGAATCCTTTGAAGAAGGCTGGTTGTTTGATGGCATGCCGCATAAAATCATTACTATCCAAAGCATGACAGTGACACCTGAGATTGGCCACATTTCTGCTGAACGCAAACGTCATACCGATGATAAGGTGTTTAATTTGCTAGACCATCTTCCTGAATCTAGCGTGTTTGTCATCACCGTTGTGATGCAGGCACCCAGCGAAGTGGACTTTCATCTAAAAACCATTCATAGCTCTGCGGTTGGAAATCATGCTCAGGCTTTAAAAGTCAAAGATGAAATTGCAGTAGCTGAAAAAGCCATTGCAAATGGTAATTTATTATTGCCAGTTGTCATGGGTCTGTATATTTGTGGTGAATCGCTGGAAGATTTACGCAAAAAAGAAGCGCATACAGAAGTATTATTAAACAGCAATGGATTTAAAGTCATCACAGATGATGAATTATTTCCGATGGATGCTTATCTACGTTATTTACCGATGTGCTATGATTTTCATTTTGATAAAAAAAATACGTATCGTTCAAAGTATTTTTTATTAAGTGATATTGCAAAACTACTGCCTTTTTATGGCCGTAGTCGCGGTACTGCCCATCCTGGGCTCATTTGCTTCAATCGCGGTGGAGAACCTCTCTATTATGATTTCATGCAAGACAAAACAAAAAACGCACATTTTTTACTATTAGGGGAGAGTGGTACCGGCAAATCTAATCTATTATGTTTTATTATTATGTATCTCTTGGCACGCTATTTTCCCAGAATGTTTATTATTGATGTCGGAGGGTCTTTTGATTTATTAGGTGAATACTGTCAATCATTGGGGTTAAAGGTCAATAAAATTAAAATTGATCCTAAAAATCCTGTGTCTCTTAATCCATTTGCTGATGGATTACGTGTCATTGATCAGATTGAAGCAATTCAATCTCAACAGCGGACTCACTATTTGCAAGAAACCTGCGAGAAATTGATTCATTCTTCTTCGGAGGAGGAAGATAGGGACATTCTCGGTGACATGGTGTTATCTGCATTGATTATGATTACGGGCGGTGAAAAACGTGAAGAAGAATTTGTTCGTCGCAGTGATCGCATGTTAATTATGGATGCCATCATTGATGCAGCCTACACTGTACGTGCACAACAACGTAGTCAAATGGTGGCAGAAGATATTGTGAATGCATTTGAACGATTGACCTTAAAATTAGACCCACACCGTGATGCAAAAAAAATCCGGCGTAGTAGAGAAATGGCAGATAGCATGCGTTATTTTACTAAAGACCCTATGGCAAGTCAGTTTTTTAATAGCCGCGGCAATCCATGGGTCAATGCTGATTTGACTATTGTCGATTTTGGTTTATTTGCCAGAGAAGGTTATGAGGCACATCGCTCTATTGCATTTTCAGGGTGTCTTAACCATATTCAAACGTTGGCAGAATCAAATCAAAATAGTGATCGCGCTATTTATACTATTATCGATGAAAACCATATTTTTACAGCTATTCCCTTACTTGCCAATATTCAGACGCGAGTAGCTAAAACAGGGCGTAAATTAGGCTTGTGGTTAGGAATCGCTACACAAAACATGAAAGATTTCCCTGAAGGGGCACGGCGCATGTTAGCACAAATAGAGCATTGGCTGTGTTTACATGTTCCACCGGATGAAATCAAGCAAATCGAAGATTTTAGAATTCTTACACAGGAACAGCGGTCTCTGCTTTCATCCACACGAAAAGAAAAAGGCAAATATACCGAAGGTGTTATATTTAGCACGCTATTTAATGGCTTGTTCCGCAACATACCGCCCAGACTATATCTGGCACTGGCCGCAACAGAACAGGATGAAAAAAATCACCGGTTACGTGTGATGCAACAATATCACTGTTCAGAAATTGAAGCAGTCAAACTCATTGCGCGTGACATGATGCAATGCAAACAAAAGAATTATCACGATGATTAAAAGATTATTACTTTGCTTGATGCTTTCAACATCCATTCAAGCAAGTCATAGCCCGATCCACTCTGGAACAATCATCCAAGATACAACTGCTGCGTTACCCAACTGTTTGCGCTACAAAGTCCCAATCCATCATTGCGTGTGGTTATCTAAATGGGGCATTGTGAATACAACGCCTATATTGGACCATTACTTACCTGACCTAGTTGTCAGTGTATTCTCTCGAGCACATGACAATCCATGGATTGAAATTAATAAAATGCTAGACAGTATAGGGAAGCCGATTCAACAAGGTATTGTTAAAGGTGTGACAGGATTAGAGGTTAGCAGTGGAAACCATAGTTTATTAGATATCCATGAACAAGCGGTGATTTTCAAAGAAGCCGATGTGATTGGCAATCCTGCATTGATGGTGATTCCGGAACATGGGTTATTGCCAAGTACGGCTACACCGTGGCGGCCTTATTTTCAATCCATGGCAGACAGTGTGTTATGGCGAGGGCTGCCACCTGCAGCCTTGCCAGAAGAAGCGATGGCACTGGGTTTAAACATAGTACATCACGTCGGTACTGGATTAACAAACTGGGGCAGTATTTATCCGCATGAAGGTAAAGTCATTGGTGAGAATGATGTGCAAGCCTCAGCAGTCATTGCTGAACGTGCAACGGATTTAATAACTCAACACACTGAATATGGACATGTCTATCAATACCTTTCTATCTCTTGTGGCAAACACTGTTCTGCTGCGCCTATTCAAGAAAACAGTAAAGAAACCTATTTTCAAATGATTTACCCCATCACACAAACAGATTGTCATATTTTAGGTGACAGTGCTTCCTATACAGCAGATATGTTGAATACGGAAGGTGCTTATGTCTGGATAGTGTGGCGTCATTATGAAGGTTGTGCTGATGGGGAGGGTCAATACATAGGGAGAACCTAAATGCGAAAACTATTATCCATTTTACTCATCACATCAAATGCAGCAGCCTATGCTGCCGATATTATTCCAATAGGGCACAACAATAACAGACTTTATTATAAAATCGGTGGCGGCAATGATTTTGCTTTACCGCCTGTTTCTGGTACACGAACGACTGTATTGAATACCAATACCAATTTAGGTATGGGTTATAGTTGTAGCGCTTATAACCCCGCGCTTTCTATTACGAATAGCATTAATGATCTCAGAAACAGCAGCGAAAATCTGGAACAAAATATTGTAGCTAGTGCAACAGGGAGTTTAGTTCAATTACCAATGTATTTATTGGCACAAGCAAACCCAACAGCTTATAATTTATTAAATAACACTTTATTATCTGCACATAAACAATTGGATGTTTCAACCAAATCCTGCGAAACAGTCAAAGATCAAATTGCCAAAGGTCAAAACCCTTATCAAGATTGGGGGACCATTTCTGTTAATGATCAATGGAAAAAACACTTAACATTAATATCCTCTGGTAATGAAGATATTAATCATTCTAAAAAAGAGATCGACATTCATAATGGAGAAGATGGTGTACCCTGGGTGCAAGGTAAAAATGATTGGGACAATAGTTTACATGCGGGTGGTAAATCACAGCCACCTATTCATGTTATTTCGGATACTGTGAAATCAGGTTATAACACTTTGCTGGATAGAGATTTAAGCAGCGATGCGGACGCGCCTGATACACCATCCAATAGTGAGTTAAAACAGTTTTTTCCGAATCCCAAATCAGCTAGTACATGGATAGCTAATGTGGTTGGCGATCAAGTGATTACTACTTGCAATGATGATAGCTGCAAAAAACAACAAGGTAGTTTGGTAGGCCATGGATTATTGCCGTGGGTGACATCCTGTGAGGTAGATAAAAATGATTGCAGCGATACCATTCGGGATAATCTCAGTAACCTAGTCACCGGCAATGCAGAGATGACTAAAGATAATCTAACCAAAGTATCTGCTGAAGGCATTGCCATCAGCCCAGATGTGATCGCATCCATTCATAGAATGGATATGACACAGCAAAAAATCATTATCAACAAGCTAGCACAAGAAGTAGCGATGCAACGCGCCATGGATAAAGCATTTATCGCCAGAAATATTTTAACAACAGGCGCACAAGTACCTGTCATTTCAGTTAATCATCCTGCACAGATCATTATTAATCGAGCCATTACTCAGTTGGATAATGATATTCGCTCGCTTGCGTTTGAAAGTCAGGTACGCAGACAAACAATGTCAGACACACTTTCTGAAACACTGCAATTTTCCAATCAGCAAGAACAAGAGGCCATGCATATTACGCCGGTTTCCTCTTCTGCACCCCTGATGGAAAACGGGGCAATCCAAAAGGAGCCAACTCCATGAGTATCGGTGTGCAATCCGTCCCAGAACTTTACACCCTGTTAATGGGATGGGGTCTCTATGACAAACTATGGGAACTCTTAACGAAAACAGGCCTTGTTTATCTGCCTTTTATCGGTATGATTTTACGTAATGTAACAGAATCTTATGTTGCACATCGCGATACAGGACAGATTGCCTTACGTAGAATGGAAGTGAATCTCATTGTAACACTGTTACTTATTTTATTTGCAGCGTCACCCTGTATTCCAGTCAGCGCAAATGCCATCTCTTATTCTCCTGTTTGTGGCAGCGACCAGGGTGAAACGTATCATGCAGGTGATACTGGCACAACTTATGACAAAGCATTTTCCATACCCACGGATAGTCCTACTATTCCTGTTTGGTGGTATGTCGTCATTTCCATTTCAGAAGGAATAACACATGCAGCGAATACTATGCTAGGTTGCGTGCCCAATTTGCGACAAATGATCACACAAGTCAATATGGCACACATTACTGATCCTGAAATCAAACAAGAATTACAGGATTTTGAAACGATGTGTTATGTTCCTGCACGTACTCAATTTAATCAGGATAAACAAATCAATAAGGCAATGGATCTTAATCGAATTAAAGAAGATATCAAAGAATATGGTGTAGAAGACACTGAGTGGCTAGGTTCTCACAGTTTCAGTGATGTGTATTACCAAAACCTGAGAGCCTCTCATCCCATTCCAGGATTTCCTTATGCAGCAGATCAGGACATTAATGCCGATGTGAACCAAAAAAATTCGCCTGCCTATGGAACACCTTCATGTCAAGAATGGTGGAATGATAGCGAATATGGATTGAAAAACCGTTTGTATCAAGTATTGCCTAAATCATTTTCAGAGAAATTTAAAAATTATCTGGATGATATCAAAACACAGGATGATATAGTTAAACGCGTTATTAGCAATAATGCAGATGGATTTGAGAACGCTAATACAACTATTGGTGATCACGGTTATTCACATGTCGTTTCTGCGCTAGGTATTTGGGTTCATCAGATGGAAGAATATCCCAAGCTTTATGCAGCAAGCCAGGCAGCGCCGATCATGCAAGCGTTATTATTACTAATGATTTACGCGTTTCTTCCATTCGCACTTATCTTTAATAGTTATAACCCCAGCACTTTTATAACAGGTGGCGTGCTTATTTTCTCAGTTATTTTTTGGGGATTTATTTGGCATCTAGTCAGTTGGATAGATAGTGCGTTAATGCAGGCATTCTATTCGGGCTGGTTTGCCAAACAAGGAGCAGGTGCCACATTGACTGATATGATCATTGCATCACTCGTTATTTTTGCTCCTCTGTTTTGGTTTATTTTTATGGGCGCAATGGGTGTTGCGATGGGTGATATTGTTAGTGGATTTTCAATGGGAATGAATAAAATGGGCGAACGTGCAACAAATAAAGGGGCAGAAACTGCAAAAACTGTCGCAAAAACGGCAGGTGCTGCTTTACTTTAATATATTAAAATGGTTCATGACGAGTAATGGATTTTGTATGTTCATCGTAGTCATCTTGCCATTTTCTAAACTCTTTTATTTTTTTATTCGGCGCAAAAACACTCAAAACAATTTTAAGCAAAAACCTAAGTATCTTAACGCTTATTCTAAATACCGCTTTTACAACTTTAAATAACAGTGAATTTTTCATAACCTGGTCTTTTATATGATTATCCATACAATATCCCGTTTATTTTTTGCTGGAATGCGAATAGCGATTCCATTGCTATTCGCAGGGTTCTTATGGGCATTTATCCATATCCATGGTCCAACGCTTTTAAATTCTATCACGGAAGCAACTAAACATCACCCCATGGAGTATTGCTTACTCCGCTGGGGAATATTGTGTTCTTTTATCCTCTGCTGGCCTTATATTGTTTTAAAAATTGGCCAGTACCGAAAAGCCACACCTGAAAAAATTTCACAGTGGCGCAAAGAAACATGGCGAATGGGTCTGTGGCTCATCATGGTTGAATTATTGGTTTGTGAAAACCTTATTAGCAAAACAATTCATCTATTACGAGAATTATAAAATGAGCATGCAAACTCCACTAGAGGGATTATTACGCCCACCTGTGGAGTGGGTTACTACCTTAGCGACTATTGTAGCCGCATTATTATTTTTGACTTGTCCTTGTTTATTTTTACTATCTAATAATACGGCACACAGATTGGCTTGTGCATTGATATGTTTTGGCTGTTATCGATTTAAACAAGGATATCGCATTTGGCGTTATCAACGTAATTTAAAACGCATGCCAACGTATACAATGAGCGCAAAACAATTGCCCATCAGTGATAAAAAATTGTTCCTAGGTAAAGGATTTTTATGGACAGCACAGCATACCCAACGATTACGTGATCTCGATTTAGATTATAACTTACACTATAAATACCCCTCACGTTCACCTGAAGTAGGTGGTGAGCCTTGCATTCATGGAGTAGCCGATAAAGAACAAAAGGTCACTATCGATTTAGTGGAACGTGCGAGTCATTTATTAGTACTAGGATTACCCGGTGTTGGAAAAACACGTTTTGCAGAGCTTGTAGTAAGCCAAGACATTAGACGCGGCGATGTAGTCATTGTGCTTGATCCAAAAGGAGATGGTGATTTATTACGAAGGATGTACGCAGAAGCAAAATTAGCCGGTCGCGAAAATAATTTTCTGATTTTTCATTTAGGTTTTCCTGACCAATCTTGTCGCTATAATCCTATTGGTAATTTTACACGTGTTACAGAAGTCGCTAATCGTATTTCTAATCAATTACCCAGTTCAGGTGAATCTGCCGCCTTTAAAGAATTTGGCTGGCAATTCATCAATTCGATTGCAATGGCACTCGTCGCAATGGGTGAAAAACCCGATTATAAAAAAATAAAATATTATATTACAAAAATGGATGTCTTACTTGAACGATACTTAAAATTCTGGTTGCCGCAAGTCGATATGAACTATAAGGAGTGGGTGATTAAATATATTAAAAGTAAGAGCACCGATAAACATGAATTCCCTTTTTTACAAGGTCTGATTGCCTATGTTGAGCGTCACAAATTAACATACAATCCAATTTTTGATGATCTGCACCAAGCCTGTCGTTAC
>JBGAPT010000005.1:0-42352 GCA_044221135.1 Gammaproteobacteria bacterium | reverse complement strand
TTAAAAAGCTGACAACTGGAAAAGCAGCTGAGCTATTATCACCTGATTATACCGATATTCAAGATGAACGACCTATTTTAGACTGGCTGCAAGTCATTCGTAATAAGCAAATTGTGTATGTCGGACTTGATGCACTGACTGATCCTGTCATTTCCGCTGCTGTAGGCAACGCCATGTTTGCCGATTTAGTGTCAGTCGCAGGCCGATTATATAAATTCGGTTTGCAAGACGGGTACCCTGATATTGAGGAAAAAATATCATTACCTCGTATTTGCTTACATTCCGATGAATTTAACGAAATCATTGGAGATGAATTTATACCCCTGTTAAACAAAGCACGTGGCGCAGGCTTCACGGTCACTGCTTATACTCAAACTTGGTCAGATGTTGAAGCACGCTTAAAAACAGCAGCAAAAGCAGGGCAAGTCGCTGGGAATATGGGAACAGTGGTTCTATTTCGTTGTAAAGAAGCGGCAACTGTTGAAATGTTTTTAAATCAATTACCGACTGTTCCTGTATTGCGCGCTCTTCCTGCTTCCAGCAGCGCAGATACATCGCATGGAGAAGAAGGTATTTATTACCGTTCAACGAACGAAGATCGGTTAACACACAGCGAATATCGTCTCATTGAACAAAATGATGTGCTGAACCTCCCTAAAGGACAAGCTTTTTGTCTATTAGAAGGTGGCAAATTATATAAGTTACGCATGCCATTACCTAAGAAAGATGACATATCTCTTCCCATGAAAGTGGAAGAATTAATTCAATCGATGCAACAAAAACAACACATATCACAGGAGCCTATTGATCATGACGAAAGAGAAAATAACCATGCCTAAAGTGTTGCCTTCTCTATCTGGTGAAGAATCATCTCGCTATTGGGAAATTGGACGTGCTATTAAGGACATTAAAAGCTTAATCAGTTGTCCCACTTCAATTTACAAAAAGCTATACGATACGACTTTATTTAATATCGCTGAATTTTGCCAAGCCATGCCTTATTCTGAAAAAGATTTTCACTGGGATTATGGTTTTTTAATCCGTCAACTCACACTGACGACAGCCGCATTAAAATTACGTCGTGGTATTTTATTACCTAAAAGCACCGGCGCTGAATCCATTGCTGCAGAAGAAGCGCAATGGACATATGCTATTTTCTCAGCCAGTTTAGTAAATAATTTCTATCACTTAGAGCAAAATAGAATTGTTTATCAATATCAACCACAGGGAAACTTAATCGATATGTGGTCGCCAATGATGGGATCACTCTACAAAAGAGCATTTTATTATAGTATGCGCTTTGTTCCTAGTAACACTACGACAAAAAGAGATGTTTTTATGGCGGCTGTATCACAACATATTTTTCCGACTTTTTCTGTAAAATGGTTATCTACTAATAATTATCTATTTAATCAATGGTGGGATACTGTTTTACATCAGTCTGCTGCTCATATTAAACATAATACAATCACTTAACGAACACAATCTGACAATATCAAATATAAATTTACTTATTGAATATTATCGATATAATAATGTTTTTATTAAATTGTGTATATAAACTATATTAAATATTTTTTATTGATTGGAGATAAATTAATATGTTTTCAGGTACCGAAGAGAAAAAAGATAGCTCAAAGGAAGTAACCGGTGAGAAAGTGCACAAAGATTCTGAGGAAATATGTTCAATTATACCTATCCCTGAAGGATATTTATGCCCAATTAGCCAGGAAATTTTTCAAGAACCAGTAGTTGCAAGCGATGGCCATACTTACGAAAAGCATAATATAGTTGAATGGTTAAGAAGAGGAAATAACAGGAGCCCAATGACGGGAGAACGTTTTTCTTCGGATTATCTTGTTCCAAATTATACATTAAAATCTATGGTAGCTGATTTTAAACAAAAAATCCCAGAGATACAAAAGCGTAATCAAATACGCGTAGATTTAGAAGAAGCAATTAAATTGAGAGAGCAATTTATTCGTGAACTTTTAGAAAAAATGGAGGTACAAAAAAAAGAAAAAGTTGCTGAAAACCCAGCTTCTTTTTGGAATTCCAAAGACAATGATTTTCACGGTCTGGCTCATACACAACAAGCTAGAACTTCATCTGTAGATGCAGGCTCGATGCAGAAAAATGGCTCATCATCTCCTTCTGAAGAGAAGGCTAATAATGAACCTAAGCCTGACACAAAAGGATGCTCTATATCATAAATAATGGCAACACTTTATAGTAGCGTACATGATAAAAATGAACGTTTCTCTTTTGGGTGAACCTCTTCTTTCACCTCACCCTCATAGATTTCTTTCTTTTTAAAAAAAGGAAGTGTGTTATAGGTAATATTTTTTAATGCAAAAGGACTCTTTTCAGAAGGTGAATTACTACTATCTTCTTTATCATTTATATTTGTCTTTGCTATTCCATATTGATTTTGATTGCTTGGCATTTTACTAAAAATATAGTATGCGCAGACACCTGCCATAAATCCTATTGTTCCGCCAAGTGGGGCCAAAATGCTTTCTAAAAAAGGATTGGCGATGGTTTTATCATTTTTCTGTACAGCTTGAGAGTTACAATAAGAAACGGTTCCAACAATTCCGAGAAGCGTTGTTATTGACAAAATGACATGTTTTTCTAAATTTTTATCATGTAACTGAATAAAAGCTAAGTCTTCCTCTTTTAATCGAGGAAGATATTTTTTGATTAGGGTGAGATGATGAAGTATCTTTACTAAAATATACCCGAAACTAACTCCCCCAATTATTCCTATACCCATAGCAATATCTCTACTAACAAAATTCCTTGCTGTATAGGTTACAATCCAAGCGGTATAAAATATAACTGCAAATGATAAATTCTTATAAAAAACATATTCTCTGGCTTTCACATCAATCTTCTTACTGTTCTTTAGATACTCTACCCAACTGGCAATATTATTTGGCGTGATCGTATGGCCTTTTCCACCCATCAAATCTATTAAATAACTGGTTATTTTTCCAAATAATATCATTCCAGCGGCTGTTGCTGGTAGTAACAATAAATCAAGTAATTTTGTTGCTTGAAACAAGGAGTCATCAATAATAGGATTTATAAATTTTTTATGTATAATAGAGCCAACACCGAATCCAAGAGAAGCGCTTAAGCCAATAACACAATCCCACTTATTCGACTCAATCAGTTGGTTATTTTCGAATTTCCTTTCCAACATAAATATTGTAGTCCCATTGAATACAATAAAACTTAATGCTGCTAGAAAACCCTTGGATGTTTCATGAAAATAAGGTTCATTTAAGAAAGGGAATGGGTAAAAACCGCTACCTAACAATGCAATAGAAATAAATATCCTAGAATAGCACAATAGTAATAAATACCTTATACTGCCAAATTGATCAATAGCTGGAAAATTTTCTAAAAATCCTCCTTCTTTTAGCAACTCTACAACACGCGTTGCACAATTATGCTGAACTATTGACCATGTTTCTTGCGTTTTCCATCGATGATAAGTTATGAAAAATCGATCAACTATTTTGTCTAAATTTAGATCAAAATCATCTAATAATATTTCCGTATAATTAGGGTGGTTCTTTAATTCAGACTGTTTTGATACTAGTTTAGCTTTTGTATGCCACATAGTTATACAGGTAGCAGATGATTTAGGCCAATAGCTAACATAAATATATTTACCAGTTTCAGTAAAAATCTCTAAGGCAACATGTCCAGTATGATGCGCGTTTGAAAAATTCCTTATCTGTTCTATCTTTTGGCTCTTTTGCCAATAGTACAATTTAATTGTGGTTGTAGAATACGCCGCCATCCCAGGAGATTTTATATTATCAGTGAGCAAAAAGTTAATATATTGTTTTGCATTTAACGAAATAGGGTTGTTAGATAAATCACATAAAATAAGGGCGCAGTCTTTATACATACATCTTATTAGATAAACAGCTGTTTCATCATCAATATTGTTAGCTACCAAAGAAATATCAGTTAAGTATTTCTTATGAAGACTCAGGCAATCAGCTAGCCGACGCAACTGGTCTTTAGTAAGGCTAGCATTATTTAGCGGAAATGATGTTAATCCTGCTAGGCTTAAGCTAATAGACTTTTTTTGTTTATCTTCATTAGGCCTAGATGTTATATAATCTAATACCAATTGGAACTGTGCTTCATTCATTGTACGTTCCTTCAACTAACAATCTTAAATGAGTTTATGGTAATGTGTTGGATTATTATCCGTCCGCCTAATGATTTTTTTGAAACCCAAGAGGAAAAATATCCTCTCCCAAGATCTCTGCTTTCCACGGGCAGTACTATACTGATTTTTGATAGAGGTGTTCCTCGCGACACTTTTGCCAGTGACTATTTTACACTCGGATCTGTTCAGGAATCTATAGCCAAGGGAATATATAGCATACGTAAAATTACCGCTCAATATGAACTCAACACTACAGGGCTAACATTAATATCCGATAACGACAATATGCCTCTACATGCACTACCCGATAGACCTTACGATGGTATTCAATGCCATGTTGGCACTATAGATTATATGCCATGCCAAACTGTAGAAAGTTTTCACCATAATTTACCAGATGTGCAGAAGATACAACAGAGCATTCAACGAGCTAAGCAGCAAAAAAAATGGCCTTATGAAGATGAAGATGAATATTCATTAGTATATGTAACATTTAAAAATGTCAACATGCGCATGCAAAGTGTAGTTATAAATTCAGACAATAATACACATGTTTTATCAATGTGCTGCTATGAGCAGCACATTCAGAAAAACAATGGGGCCATAACTCATCATGTTAAGCATTATTCTTGGGCAGAACCAAATGAAGAATGTAAGCCTTTAATAACTGAGATTGATATTCACGATTTATTCGTGTTAGCAGATAATTTTACTTTGAGTTTAATCAAATACCCAGCTGATCTTACTTATTTTAGGAAAAAATTATATTCCGTTGCTGCTAATTTTATGGAACGTTTTAATGATGGGTCGTCTTCTAATAATATACATTATAATTATGTCGCGTTTATGCTATTAATGAATTACATCCATCAACGTGATAAAAAAGAGCAGGTAGAACAAAATGCAAAATTCGAAACACTTTATTCTGCCTTAGAGGCTGATTTTATGTTGTCAGAAAAAGAACGGCAACAACGTATCAATTTAAAGAAAATACGAGTAATAATAATTTATACTATCATTGGTATTGGATTTGGTTTTTTTGTTGCTCAATTGGCTTTTTTATTGCTAACAGCATTTTTTTCCTTATCGTCAGTGTCAATTAATTTAGCAGTCACTTGCTCAGCGGGAATAATCAATGGGTATCGTGGACTACGATTTTTTAACCAAGAGCCTCCTAAAAGAGAATGGGAGGAAGCAATGGATAATAGCCTAAAGCTTACTATTTACAATTAGAGCTTTTAAGATCATATATTAGAAATTATTCCAAAGTGTATTATAAAAAATGTAGAGCTGCATTATTGGTTAATATATAACATACTATCTATGGTCTTAACTCGGATACTGGTTGACTAGATTGGCAATATATGAAATGGTTAAAAATCTTTTTGGAATAGCTAATTTTAAGTGATAGGATACTGAGAAGGATGTATTTTTTTGAAAAAATAAGAATTATAGTTAACTGGTAAGATATTTATAGATTTGGAAATGCCTTTTACAATGAAAAAGAAACTTTATTTAATTTTTGATTTCGATGGCACGCTAGTAGACAGTTTTCAAACAGCCATAAAAGCATTTAATTTATTGGCAAATAAATTCAACTTTCGCAAGATATATGAGGATGAAATAAGCAATTTAAAAAATTTAACCTCAAAAGAACTAATTAAACATTTAGAGATCCCCTTTTACAAAATCCCTACTGTGCTACTCCATGCAAGGAAATATATACGAAGCGAAATTCCATTCCTGCTTCCTTTTGCTAATCTTGTAGAAACATTAAAAACACTTCACGCTTTAAATATTTCGTTGGGAATATTGACTTCTAACTCTTTAGCTAATGTTATTGAGTGGCTTGAGCGTAATAATATACGACACTTATTTGATTTCATTCAAGCAGAATCGAGTTACTTTGGGAAAAAAAATATGTTAAAAAATATTATTAAACTCTCTAACATTAATAAATCAAAAGCATTTTATGTAGGTGATGAAACGCGTGATATAGAAGCTGCAAAAAAAAATGATATATTTTCTATAGCTGTTACATGGGGGTTTAACTCCGAAAAAATACTATTAGAATATCAACCTCACTATCTCATACATAAACCCGAAGATTTACTAAAAATAAATATATTATGAGCTTATAAATTTTCCCGCATGAATGACCGCAATAATTTATTTTTTATAGAATTGGTTTCTTTTATTATTACACCCAAAAATAGGAATAATTTTGTAATGACGTTACATCCCATGCCAGTCCCATTGTATTGCATCAACGAAGCAGCTATAAAATACAATGTTCCTGCTAAACTGTTAATTGCTATTCTACAAGTAGAAAACGGCAAAGTAGGTCAAGCGATTAAAAATACAAACGGTTCATATGATCTAGGGCCTGCGCAGATTAATTCATCTTGGCTACCTACACTCAAAGCACATGGCATTACATCCACTGAAGTACAATTTGACCCTTGCATCAATATTAAAGTAAGCGCTTGGATTGTAGCCAAAGCGATTACGAGAAAAAATAATTTATTAGTAGGTATTGGCAAGTATCATTCACACAATTCATTACACAACCAATCTTATGTACAAAAGATTCAAATTTATTTTACGAACCTCAATCTTTTATTAGCTTGATTCCAAGCTTAGTCGCCATTCTGCACGACTCAAAAAAGCAGAATAAGATCAACAAGCGTGATGAAACGTTGATCGCCATTGTCCAATGGTCCACGCTATCGGCCTCTATGATCACAAATAGAGTCTTTCACAACCCTGTCAGGGAATATTCTTTTCCCTAAAAGGGTTGAGATTTTCTCTGGCTTTTTTTATTTCTGGAGAAAATTTATGCTTGAAAATGCTTTTCTTAGCTTGAGTGGTCATGGCTATTTGCATGATGTGCATTATTGTCAGCGTGATGAATGGTGTGCCACATTAAATGTGATACAACCTTTTCATGACTCACAATCTGACGATATGTGGTTAGAGTGTCGGTTTAATAAAGACAAGTTTCCTATCTTTGCTAAATTGGATTATTATTTATCCAAAGATAAAGCTGTCATATTAAAATTCGATGCCAAATATTCTGGCTTTCAGCAGCACTACGCAGGAATGCCAGAAAGTGACCCACGCTTTATCGTGCAACTCCATGGCGAACTTCTCCATGTTCATGAATGTTACGTAGAAGGTATCCACACCTTATATCGCAATAAACATGACATGAAGAAGAACCAAAGTATGTTGCACAAGTCAAGTGCAAACTATAAAATGGAGGCATTCTATGGATAACTCTCAAGCAAAAGATTTGTTTCACTTACAAACTGATTTAATTGATGCAAAGGTGGATATGGCAGTTAGCAAAGCAATAGATCGTGTACTAGACCGAATTGATCATCTGGATAAAGGAATAAATCAGAAGATTGATCATCTAGAAAAAGACATGAACAAACGATTTACTCATCTAGATGAGCGTTTCACTATACTTGAGTATCGTGTTCGTGGCACCGAAGACAGTTTACGATCCTTAAAAGACATACTCGATCCGATTCGTAATAAATTTATCGATTATTGTTTTAAAGGTGCATGGATTGTTGGCAGCACGGTTGTTGTATATACTTTGTCTCGACTGCTATCCTTAATCAAGTAAATTTTTTCTTTAACTACCCACTGGGGAAACTACCCCACTGGGATCAGTTTCCTCAGTATTCAATGAGGAAATTGATATGTCTAGTGTTTGCTCCCAACCACCGTACTTGCCAAATCCAACAGAAACTAAACTGGTGGCTCGTGCATTACGTTGTTTGGAAAAACGGTTACGCTATCATTCGGAAATCCTAAATAACCCGCAACATGTGTGTTCTTATTTGCGGTTACATTTAGCTGAGGAACGAAATGAAGTTTTCGCCGTTTTATTTCTGGATAACCAGAATCGTTTATTAGCATTTGAAAAACTTTTTTTTGGAACAATTAATGAAGCTACGATTTATCCGCGAGTAGTTGTGCAAAAAGCATTAGATCATAATGCTTCAAAAGTTATTTTTGCTCACAACCATCCGTCAGATAACTGTGATCCAAGTCAGACAGATAAGGAAATAACGCGTGATTTACAGCGAGTTCTTTCTGTCATGAATATCACTGCCGTAGATCACATTATTGTTTCACGTAAAAATACTTATTCATTTGCTGCAAACGGACTGATGTAAAGTGTTTATCCCTTGTGGACAAATCCCCTAGGGCTTGTCTCCTTCATTTTATTTTTATGAGACAAGCTATGTCATTAAAGAAACTAATCAGCATTAAGTGGCACATTGACGATGTTCTATCTGTACGACCTAATTTAACCCAACAGCAAGCATGTGAGGTTTTAGCACATATTCGCAAAAACCATGATGCCAATGTAGGGGTCAATTGGGACGTCATTGAAATAGTCAGTGATACGCTATTTCCTGAATAATAAATCAGAAAATAGCTAGCCATTTTGCTTTTTTATCAACCCTGTGAGGAAATCCTCACAGGGGATTTCTCCACAGTTAAATTTACTTAGGAGAAATTTTGATGAATAAAAAATTTAGTTTGGATGAATTAAAACACTTTACCAGCTC
This sequence comes from Gammaproteobacteria bacterium, assembly GCA_044221135.1. Lineage (GTDB taxonomy): Bacteria > Pseudomonadota > Gammaproteobacteria > DSM-16500 > DSM-16500 > UBA4722. The sequence goes on along the minus strand of JBGAPT010000005.1, from coordinate 33,565 downwards.
TGATGAAATATATCAGCACTGGATCAGTCAGATGTGTTATACGGAAGGTGTCAAATATCTAGCTAATGAAACAGACGGATATTGGTTAGTTGATGAAATCGCATTTGTCATCTTGCCACGTCTGCTTAAAGAAAATAAGGATTGGTTTTATTCCATCAAACTATCAATCAATTCAGATAAGTCTGCAGTTATTACTGTGAGCAATGGCAACGACAATATTTACATGAAACACCCGATAAATTGGACTGATTTCTTTGTATTAGAGAAAGCAGTCGATTTTTATTTGTGTGATTCAGGTAGCTATTATTGTCTCATGTTGCCTGGCGAATATTAATATTTCAAGCATGCCTCATGAAAATGGGGCTTTTTTTTGGCTTTTGATTCTGCCGCGTCACTAGGGTACATCGCAGATGTCCGTAGTGACGCGGCGCTCTTTGACGCGTAATCTTATGAAAATAAATAGCATTTTTTTGAAAGTCGTCACTCTGGTAATAGGACAGCACAAATTTTCATTTGACGAGTTTCAAAAAAATTCCGATTCACGCGATTTTATACTCCCCACCTTTGTCGCCATTCTGCACGACTCAAAACAGCAGAATAAGATCAGTTGATGTGGTGAAATGTCTGATCGCAATTGCCCAATTGTTCACATCATGACTATCGAAATAAAGACGAAATAGCAGTAATGATCCAATCGAAGAAAAGACACCTCTAGTTTAAATATCCCAATAACATTGATGCAATGAAGTAATTTCAACTGAAGTAGCGACATTTTGTTTAATCCAAGAAAGGAGTAATAGTAATGCAAGACAGTCTAGAAGAAGTAGAATCAAATTATCATGAAAATAATGAAGTTATCGATAAAAAACAACATTTAATTAGTGATGAAAAATTTTTATTAATGAAGCAATGTCGACAAGCTATCTATGAAGCAACTGAGACATCCCCATCAGTACGAAAAATTATCAATGAATTAATAACGGAGGAAAATTTGCAGAAAATCACAACGAAGTTTATTGAAATATGGAAATACTAAGAATATTTGTATGTTCTTATGCCCCAAAAAATCATCTCTTTGCAACGTAAGTTGCGGTCTTTTGTCGCACGGCGCTAAAGACTGAGATACTTAGCACTAACCGCTAATTAGCCGTCATGGGGTGAAGATACACAGTGGAGGTTTTTTATGGGGATCAGACATGATTTGCAACGATCTATTGATCAAATCTTACAATCTGCTCGTGTAGGTTCTTATGAAACGCAAGATGCGAGAAAAAAGATATTACATTTATTTTCTAATGACCTAGTTTCACTCGGTTATGGATTACGTCATATTAAGGGACTTCAAGAAAAGCACATTACCGCTGTTCTAAAATCATGGATGCACAATAAAGTACAAAATTCCACTCTCAAAAATCGTACATCAGCGTTGCGATTTTTATGCAAGCACATTAACAAACCCGGCATTATTAAATCTAATGACGAAATGGGTATCGGAAAACGAAAATATTTGCCAACAGAAAACAAGGCCATTCACAACCCCGATTTTTCCAGAATCACTAATCCTTACGTCTATGTTTCTTTGCAACTGCAACGTGTATTCGGGCTGCGCCGTGAGGAAGCAATTAAAATCAAACCACACATGGCAGATAAACACCAACACCTCGAGTTATCTCCATCGTGGTGTAAAGGGGGCAGAGCTAGAACCATCCCCATTCGTACCGAAGAACAGCGCTACTGGTTAGAGCAAGCAAAAATTCAAGCTGGAAAATTTGGGAATTCACTGATCCCAGAAAATAAAAAATACATCAGTCAACGCAACATCTATGACAAGCAAGCACAGCGCGCAGGCTTAAGTAATCTACATGGATTACGCCACACCTATGCACAGAATCGCTATAAAGAATTAACCGGCTGGAACGCATCGATTGCAGGAGGCCCTAATTCACGGCAGCTTACTCGCGAACAAAAGCAGATAGATCACCAAGCAAGAATGATTTTATCAGCCGAGCTTGGTCATGATCGAAAATCCGTAACATCAAATTACATCGGGAATTAATTCTCATTATCATATTAACCATCCTCACATATTTATATATACAAATTTTACTAGGAGGCATCATGAACGAAGAAACACTTAAACTATTAAGGTTCAAAGACTTAAAAAATCTTTTTAAAGTCAGCAGATCAAGCTTGAGTCGATGGGAAGCAAAAAATCAGTTCCCTCTTAGAGTGAAATTTGCTGAAAATAGTATCGGGTGGCGTCTTGATGAAGTACAGCAATGGCTTCAAGAACGTAGGATAAATAACCAAGAGGAGAAAATAAAATGATAAGAAAAACATAGAAATTATCATAGAGAAATCTAATGACATATTTATTATTTCTGTGATCTAGGTGTTATGTTTAAGTTCGATAAGATTTATTTATGTCGATATCCCAATTCTCCACCGTAATGTTCGCTGCTATCTCGTTTTTTACAAAATAACTAACAGAAGAAGGATAACCTTTAGATTTGAGAAATGTATTTAATGATTCTACTATACCGGGAACTTGGATCGATTTTGAAAAGAGTGTAGGGTTGGGGTTGGGAAGTATGTGATCAAATAAATGATGGCTTCCAACAAATATAATAAAACTACCATTGGGATCAGTAAGCCCATCAGTAATTTTTTTTATCATATCGCCTTGTCTGCTTGCAGCGTATCGATCATCAGACTTGCCCGTGTCAATAGCAACTAAATTCATATGTTGTTCTTTCATTTTATTTAATAAAATAACAGATGCTTTTTTAGCTTCTATTTGTGTTTTATACTTGGCATGTACATGTTTTATATAATGCATAATTGCGCCTTTATAATTACATTGCCATGATAATGCTAAGTCACCATCACTTTTTTCCTGATTAGCAGGAGTATAATTTTTAAACCACATTTTCTGTTTCTCCCCTAGTTTATTCCAATTATTAGGTATGTTATCTGGATCTGGAAAGCGACTTAAAGTATCTAAACAATTTTCAATATCTTCTCTTATCTCATCTGCAGCTCTATCTTTATTTTCAGCAAAACCCTCCCAAAAGATGGTCTGATATCCTTGCTTACACAAATCAGAAAGGATATTTATCAGCACCTGGGTGGAATATTTATTTGAATGGTTATCTCCGAATAATATAATTCTCATAATATCTTATCTTACTCCTAATTTGTGTATAGTATTAAGTCGAAACATTCAATGGTGTTTTTTTAAGAAAAAACATATTTTATGATAAGTATGAAATAAAATGGGCATTATTGCGTATTATCTCTATCTTCTTCATTTTTTAATGATTTACACAGCAACGTCATTTTTTCTAACTTAGAACATATCATTGTTGTAATGGCGCATTATATCTAAGTTGATGAAATTATATTTAGGATATCAACTGAATAATCTGTAAGACTTTTTCTAAAAACTGGCTGCAGGTTTAGCTTTGAATTTTTGAAAAACAAGTGAGTTTATTTCTTAACCTCAAACAAAGTATCATTACTATCCATTAAAAACAGCTATTAATCAAACGAACTTGGAGTCAACCATGTCATTCAAAGCTCGAAAATTTTATAATTATCGCTGTAAAATATTAAAGATACAGTCTAAAAGAAACTGCCATGACTACAACAAAAAAATGAATCAGTATTATCATGTACACCATCATTATTCGGTAATATGGCGATTATAACTGTACATGAGATAAAATAAGTCTTTCGTTTACTACTTAGACAATGCGAAGGATTTGTATTTATGAATATAGACTTACGGGCTGTCTGTTGATATTGTCGTTACGGTATTAGCTTATGTTTAAAAGAAACTCACAGGATAATTACATGACATTGGTAGGGATGTGTTTTAGGAGCTTTGGAAATTCTGCTCATACATAAAAATCCAGTGTAACGTAGGTTCAGCACAGTCGCTCTTTATCAACTTGTTAAAGTTTATCTGAAGATTCAAAGAAGAGAATAGATTATGAGTGAGAGGACTCTGCGGTTAGGTGAGTGCTCCTCTGAAATAGGAAAGACCCGAGTATATCCATCTTAAGTCTGCTGGATTACACTTAATTTACTCAGAATTTTTATCCGTTGATTTTTCATCGAGAAGCACTCCTGATATTCTAGGTTGTGGTAAGTAAGCTATCTGTATCCAACCATCTCCATCATCAGGAAATTTTTCACCTTTCTTAATTGGTCTAGCCTTATCAACATCTATTTTCCCGTATAAGTATAGTACGAGAATAGATTTGAAATAGCTTTCTTAGCATCTACAGGAACGTTTAGAGGAACGTTTTAATAATTTTAACTCGCCTCTATTTTTAACTTCGCCTTGTACCCTGCTATTTTACTGGTGCCGACGGCCCGAATTGAACGGGCGACCTACTGATTACGAATCAGTTGCTCTACCAACTGAGCTACGTCGGCTTTTTGTGTTTAACGAACAGATGAAGGGTCAAAATGTTAGGGGAAAGTAGGGGGTAACGCAATGATTATTTCGTGATTTTTGTCAAAAATAAGGAGTAAACTTCACTTGCGAGGGTAGAAAAGTTATAATCTTGGCATATTTTAATGGAATGGCATGATGCACAGCACTGAATGGTTAGCTAAGCTTATTTCTTTTGATACGACATCTCGTAATAGTAATTTGAGCCTTATTCATGCAATCCAAGATGATCTTGCGCAATATCCCGGCTTATTAACTCGACTGACTTACGATGCAAGCGGGGAGAAAGCGAATTTATTTTGTACGATTCCGGCAGTGGATGGTAATACCCGTCAAGGGGGTCTGATTTTGTCAGGTCACACGGATGTTGTTCCTGTGGATGGGCAAGCGTGGGGGACTGATCCATTTTGTGCGGAGATCACATCCGATCGTATCGTTGGGCGTGGTGCTTGTGATATGAAAGGGTTTATTGCAGTTGTGCTTTCATTGGTGCCTGAATTTTTAAAACTAAAATTAAAAAAGCCGTTGCATTTTGCATTTTCATACGATGAAGAAGTGGGATGTCATGGTGCACCAATATTAATTACTGATTTTCAACAGCAGGGTATTCAACCAGCGGCTTGTGTTGTTGGAGAACCGACTGATATGAATATTGTGATTGCGCACAAAGGTATAAATAGTTTTCATTGTCAGATCAAAGGTCGTGCCGCACATTCATCGCTGACACCACAGGGTTGTAATGCCATAGAATATGCTGCGCATTTAATTTCGTGGATACGTGGTTTGGCAAATCAGTTTAAACAACTAGGGCCTTATGATGAACACTATGATGTTTCATTTAGCACAATGACTACTAACCAAATTCAAGGTGGCATTGCATTAAATATTATTCCCGACACATGTGAATTTTCATTTGAATTACGTACGTTACCAGAAGTGAATCCAGAACACATATTTCAGCAAATTTTACGTTATATTAATGAAAACTTATTATTACAAATGCAAAAAGAATACTCTGATGCATCCATTGAACTTGTCCAAACGGGTGGGGTGCCTGGATTCGCTTCTTCTGTGGATGTTGCGCTTAAAAAATTAGTGCGTACGATCACAAATCAAAAAGAAAAACGAAAAGTTTCTTATGCAACAGAAGCAGGGATTTTCGAAAAAGCAGGCATTCCTACTTTAATTTGTGGGCCAGGAAACATTGCGCAAGCTCATCGGGCAGATGAATTTGTTTTACTTGAGCAAATGGAATTATGTGGTAAGTTTATACGTAGATTGGCGCACGATTTTGGACGTATACATTTTGACACATAACATCAGTCATTATAGTTATTTTTTATTTAATAAAATAATACTCAGCACACACCACATTATCCACCGTTTGTGCTGAGTAATATTTATGTTAAACGAAGATTACGGTCTGCGTCCAGGCCGGGGCGTGGTAGTGTCAGAGCAACTTAATTCATCAGAATTAGCATCGTTACACTGAGCATCGTCTCCAGCCTTGGACGTGTCAGTGCTAGAGCAACTTAATTCACAAGCGTTGGCATCATCACATTTATAATATGCATCTTGCTTTAAGGTGTCTTCTGCAGGAGATTGGTCTTTTTCTAAAATACTTCCTGGAAGAGTGCACGATTGATAATGGCGATCAGGAAAAAATCCAATCACACGAAAAGCATCACCTACTGAACAAGTTAAGTAAGGAGTATAGTGAGGCGGGTTATTCTGAAATACAGCTTCCGTTTTTTCCCAACCAGAATCAGAGAATGAATCAGGTACAACCGTGCTACTTATTTGTTGACCTTCTGGATTCATCAAACCCTTATTAATTATCCAGTTAACCTTTTGAGAGTCAGCGATTTCTTTGTCTGCACTCATTTTATTGAGAAAATCTTCACCAGGACATTTTGCAGTAACAACAGTAGTCGCGAGTGCGCTGTGAGCCTGAAATAAAGAACCTCCTAATATTAATTTTAAGATTTGCTTCATATCTTGTCTCCCCTTAATAAATTTAGTTACATTGTCATTATAGCGATTTTTTAATATTTTTCTATTAAAAAACCAGGTCATTTTTCCATTCACGTAAACAAGTAAAAACTTCTACTGGGTTGTCCAATCGTTTACCTGCATGGTTTTCAGCGGCTTGGATTACAGCAGGCACTATACAACGCAAAAATGGATTAATTTGTTTTTCAGTAGATAAGAAAGAGGGTAGTGTAGGACTATTCTCTTCATGTATTTTCTTTACAGACGTTATTTTTTCGATGATAGCAGCATTTTGAGGCTCTATTAATTTTGCAAATTGTAAATTTGCTAATGTGTATTCATGGCCACAATATATTTTTGTGGTATCAGGAAGAAGATATAATTTATTGAGTGAATGATACATTTGTGGATAAGTTCCTTCAAAAACTTTCCCGCAGCCCGCGCTAAATAAAGTATCTCCACAAAATAATGTTGTAGAATTATAATAGGCTAGGTGATCTAAAGTATGACCAGGAATTTCCATAACCTGTAATAGGGTTGATCCACACGTGATGCTATCTCCTTCTTTAACGCGATGCGTCAAGTATTGGCAGAGGCTTTTCTGAGAGCCAATAACTGAAATGGTACTCCAACGCTTTATTAAATTTTGAATACCACCCGAATGATCTAGGTGATGATGCGTAAGTAAAATTGTTTTTAAATCCACTTCAAGCTTTTCTAATGCGGCAATGACGGGATCTGCATCGCCTGGATCAATTAAAAAAGCATGTTTGTTTTTTTTATCAAGAAACAGCCAAATGTAGTTGTCATTTAATGCAGGAATAGCAATTATCGATTCCATGATGATAGTCCTAGTGTGTTTTTTTATGAAGATTCATTGAATGAACCCCTTCATGATGAATTTAGTATAAGCTTAAGTTATATTTGGTTGACGTTCATATTCAGTTTCTTCAAAAGAACTCTCTAAATTTTCTTGAACAACTTTAAAATGACGCTTTTCCCATTTAGAAATAACCATAGTTGCAACGCCATTTCCAATCAAGTTAGTTAATGAGCGCGCTTCTGACATCAATCTATCGATTCCTAATAATAAAACCAGTCTTTCAACCGGAATGGTATGTGTACTTGATATCACCGTCGCTAGCACAATAAAGCCTCCGCCAGTGACATTGGCAGCGCCCTTGGACATTAACATGAAAGTAACAATCATGATTATTTGTTGTTGAAAACTAATATCTAAATGAAAAACTTGTGAAATAAACATAAAAGCCATCGTTAGATAGATAGACATGCCGTCTAAGTTAAAAGCATAACCTGCTGGCAAAACAAATGCAGCGACTGATTGACTACACCCATTTTTTTTAAGTTTGTTAATCATGCTTGGCAAAACTGTTTCTGTGGTTGCTGTTCCTAATACAATAAGCAATTCTTCTTTAATTGATTTTAAAAAATTTAAGAGGCTAAAATTAGCCAATTTAGCCATCAGGCCTAAAACAAAAAATATAAAAAACAAACAAGTAGAATAAAAGCATATTAATAGCTTGCCAAGCATAACCAACGAATGTATTCCATAGGTGCCTATAGTAAAAGACATTGCGCCAAAAGCACCAATAGGGGCCAACTTCATAATCCATTTAATAATAGAAAATAAAATTTGAGAAAAATTTTCTATTACCCCTAGAACCGGTTTACTTTTATCACCTGCTTGCAATAAGGCAAGCCCAAAAATAATAGAAACAAATAAAACTTGTAAAGAATCTCCTTGAGCAAAAGCACTTATCAATGTATTGGGAATAATATTTAATATAAATGTAGTAAGATCAAATGAAGTCGTTTGATCTATATAATTAGAAATTTTCGTTGTGTCTAATGTATGAGTATTGATATTAAGATCAGTACCCGGCTGAAAATAATTTACTGCAATAAGACCTAAAATCATCGCTACTGTTGTCATGACTTCAAAGTAGATAATTGCCTTGATTCCAATACGACCTGCTTCCCTTAAATTTTTCAGGCTATAAATACCACTGACGACAGTGGTGAAAATGATGAATGGTACTATTGTACGAATTAATTTAACGAATCCATCGCCCAGTGGTTTCATCTTTGAAGCAAGGTGGGGACAAAAATGGCCTAACAAAATTCCAATTACTATACTTAAAATAATCTGGAAATAAAGTTGTTTGCATAAATTTAATATTTTCATAAAAGTTACATTGTTGAAGAAGTATTTGATAAATTTGTAATTCGAAAAAATGACCGTTTCTCTGTCCTCGATGTCTTTTCAAAAAAGGCATTTTAGACGGCTTAAAATCGGTATACTATACGGGTTTTTAAAATGTAAGTCTACGATTTGAATTATATCTGAATTCTCCTGTTGACAAACAAGAGATGAATATTATACTTCCCCGATAATTTAATAAAAAAACGAGGATATTTGTTATGCAATTTTTTTCATCTTCTCAAGGTTATACTGATATTACAACTCGGGAAACTATCGAGACCCTCATACAGAAAAGTCAATACCATCAAAAATTACCAGGTATAGATGAAGCAGCCGCTGCATTGCACTATGCAGAACTTGCCTTATCAAGAGATGACATAAAACAGGACCTTAAACATCTCACACTATGTTTAGAAAATCTAAGAAAGCTAAAAGAAACAGTACATTCCTATCGTACTCAAAGTGAAACTAATAAGAAAAATGGACAAAGGAATGGACTCTATCATTCCTATATGTGGTCAGAAGAACGATATGGGTTAGTACAGTTAGATGAGATGAGTGATAGGTTAATTATCAAGGCGACTAGTATGCAACAACCACTTCTTGGCAAACAGCTGAAACAGCCAATTTCTCAATCTTATTATCAACAAACAGATGCTGAACAGCTTGAAAAAGATTCTACTGAGAAAAAAAATGGAGTTAGAAAATAGCACATAAACGTTATTGCGGGCTGAATTATCGCATGAGTGTCTGGTAAATCGGCTGCATAATCGAAAAGACGCTATTAATTGAGTCCTTTTCCTTATTATAAACCGTCATTGCTTCGCTTCGCTCCGATAAATCGATATCATAATCACACAGTATTCATTCGAATATGTGATGCATCAGGCCGTAGGCCGTCAGAAATTAGCCCAGGCTAAGGGTGCGTTTTGTGCGCCCGCCGGCCTGGGTAATGAATTCCCCAACAACACAAGCGCTGAAAGCGCGGCAGATAACCAACAGGAAAAAATCATGTCACAATCATTATCACAACTCTATATTCATAGTGTTAGTCAATCTAGTATTGATGCAGTTCTAAAATATATTGAAAATCAAGAAAATCATCATAAAACACTCTCATTTAAAGAGGAGCTAAAAAAATTATTACTGGCTTATAAAATTAATTATGACGAAAAATATCTATGATTATGACCTAGCGCGCTTTCAGCGCTTGTGTTGTTGTGGAATTCATTACCCAGGCCGGCGGGCGCAAAAAACGCGCCCTTAGCCTGGGCTAATTTCTGACGGCCTACGGCCTGATGCATCACATATTTGAATTAAGATTGTGTTATTATGAATATCGATTTACCGGACAATAGTGCGCTTCGCTCGCAATGACAGTTTATAAAAGCAGCGCTTATGAGAATAATCTAGTTCGCAATGACGGCTGATATGAAACAAATTCATGAGAATAACTTACCTTGCAATGATAACAGTGAAATAGGCTATTTACGATTTCTTCAATAGAGAAAAGGGAAGGATCTCAATCAATAGAACCTATTAATTCATAGTGATTTAAACCGTTTCACATAGCGATGACAATAAGGTTCTTTTCCTGTTTTTGTATAATAATCCTGGTGATTCATTTCTCCACGCCAAAATACACTGACAGGTAGAATATGCGTTGCAATTTGCAAACCTTCTTTCTCAAGATCTTCTATTAATTCGCGTACAATCTTTTGTTGTGTTTCATCATAATAAAAAGCAACACTCAAATATTGCTGCCCTAAATCGGGCCCTTGACCTGTTGTTTGAGTAGGATCATGAATTTCAAAAAAATATTTTGCTAATTCTTTATAAGATAGTTTCATTGGATCATATACAATCCGTATCGCTTCAAAATGACCAGTGTGGCCATGACACACTTGATCGTAAGTAGGGTTTGATGTTTCCCCGCCGCTGTAACCGACTTCAGTTTTTAATACACCGGCCAATTTCTTAAAATAATATTCCACGCCCCAAAAGCAACCGGCTGCAAAAATAGCTTCTTCAGTGTCCAGCACGCTGGGATCAGACACAAAATCCAAACTGAGTGAGTTCACGCAATGTCTTATATTTTTTTGAGTCAAGCCTTCTCCTTGAAAAACATGACCTAAATGGGCATTGCAGCGAGAGCAAACAATTTCTATTCGATGGCCATCCGCATCACGTGATTGCTTAACAGCACCCGCAATTTCTTGATCAAAGCTAGGCCAGCCACAAGCTGAATGAAATTGTGTGCGTGAACGAAATAACGCTAACCCACATTGACGACAGAGATAGGTGCCGACTTGATCAAATGTATTATATTCGCCAGTAAAAGCACGCTCAGTCGCTTTGTCACGGACGATTTGCAAGATGGGCAATGGTAAACTGGCGGTTTTTAACTGCATAGTCTAGAGCTCTTCAGATAATTATTTTGGATTATATTGTAATATATCTTTAACACTTTTAAACTCTTTTGTTAAGTATCATGATAATCAGGAGCACAGGATGAATACAACATTATTTAGCTATCCAGTCACCATTCTGGAAACTCATTTGGATATGTTGGGGCATATGAATAATGCGACTTACCTGACTTTATTTGAAGAAGCTCGCTGGGAATTGATTACAAAAAATGGTTTTGGTTTAAATAAAATAATGGAAACTGGTTTTGCTCCTACTGTTCTTGAAGTGACCATTCGTTATTTAAAAGAAATCAAACTCAGAGAAGAAATTATTATTGAAACACAACTCGCTTCATTTCAAGGCAAGATTGGTCATATCACACAAAACATGCGGCGTGGAAAAGAGATTTGTTGTATTGCCGAATTGACATTTGGCATATTGGATTTAAAAAGCCGTAAATTAGTGATGCCATCACCAGAATTGCTTAGGGCAATTGGGGTGGAAGAGTAGTCATACAGTTTAGATAGTTTTTATCTGTAGTAGCTCGAATCTGATTTGTAAGAAAAATCAACACTGAGAAACGCTACCTCTACGGCCCAACCCTGTCCCTGTGCTCTTATTTTCTTCAGCTTCAACTGCAACACCTGCGGAATCAAGCTCTGGATGTAGTAATGGTACTCGATCTTTAATTGTTTTAATTACATGAACTGCTGCATTGAATTTTTTAAGTTTTGATGCTTCTTCAGAAGTAGGCCTTGTTTCAGTGTGACCTATTTTTAATGGATTAAAGATACCTGCATCCACATCAGGAGAAACATACATTGTTTCCTGTTTTTTCTGTCCGGGTGTAAGTCGAAATTTCTTCAACGGTGTTAATTTCCATACTCCGTTTTTATTACCATATAAGCTACATCTACCATCCTCATGATATACTAGAATGGGTTGTGTTCCAGGATTTTTTGCAATTTTACGAAATTCGTTTACAGACATTAAAGTCACAGAATAGTCTTTATCTTTTTTAGGCTTAAATAAATCTGATGTAGATAACGTCTCAAGAATAGAGGTATTTTGATCTTGTGCAGCATCTTTTTTCTTACTATTTTTAGTACGACGTTTTTCAAATGATGTTTTTTTATCGCGTATGTCAGCTATTTTTTTACATTTCTGTAATTGTTCCCATGCCATATCGGGTTTTATTTCTACTGTAGGAGGGTCTACTTTTTTACGATAAGATTCCATGACTCTGGGTTTGCAGGTAGGATCCAGCGCTATCATCATCTCACCTATGCCAGTTGGAACGGTAATACATACTCTTTTTCCTTTACTATCCAAATGCATTATTTTTGTTCCAGAATGGATTTGTTTTTGATGGGAAGACCAGTGGTTAGCTTGACCTTGTAAAGTCTGATGAAGTGCATTGCGTGTATCTATTAGCGTCTTATCTACATAGTCATTTTTTATTTTCTGAGCAGCCCCTCCTAGTGTAAGCAGAGCATCTGCTGCTACAGTCGCAGTTGCAAACATCTTGTTCCCTTTGTCTTCTAATGCTGCTTGTAAGTCTATATCCATCCTTCGCATAATATTATTCAATTCTTCTGTAAAAGTTGGGCTACTCTCATCCAGTTTACCAATAGCCATCCCTGCTTCGTTTATAATGGGAAAACGATTATATTCTGTTTCTAGGTATGACCTAATATTTTCAGAAAGATGACTAAATTGAGGAAAACGAGCATGATCTAAAGAATATTCTGTTATAAAGCCGGAGATGTCACTATAGAGATCAACAAACTGCTGCCGAAGCCTTTTTCTATCATTATTTATTTTTCTATCGGTTACATTAACCTCTCTTGTTTTCTCACCAACCCTGACAAGAGCAATCTCTTTTTCTAGTGATACTCTCGCTTTATTACATTCTTTTATTCTATCATAGGCTGCATCAGCAGCTTCTTGTGAAACGTTAGGATTTGCAAGGATTTCACAAACCTCAGCATATATCTTTTTATAGCTTTCTTCGTTTTCTAATAAACGATGACGTAAATCGAGAAGCCTCTCTCCTATTGCTATAAAATTTGTTTTTTCTTCCTTACCACTTAAAGTAATTTTTTTCCTTTCTTCTTGAAATTGAGATAGCATTTGATCAACTGCTATTTTGTTTTCGCTATATATAGCAGTTATTTTCTGATCTGCTAACTGACACTTTGTAAGAAGATTAGCAACATGTAATTCTTGATTGGCAAGACGATTGTAGTCTTCAATCAATTGGCCTCGTATTGCTATTTTTGATTTTAATAATTGGAGTGTTGGTTCTATATCTTCTCTTTGTTTTTCTATTGACTTTCTGGATTTTTCAATGATTTGTTTCCTGTCTTGTGTAGCACTTCCAGAATGGACTGCTGTAGTTTCCGATAAAGTAGTGTCAAGTTGCCTTTGAAAAGATTCAGCTTTTGCAATTAGTCTATTAATTTCTGCATCTACTGCAGATATATCATTCATCTTCTGTTCAATGTTAGGGTTAGGATTATTTCTTTTTTTAAGCAGAGATGACTTTATCTCTTCGATCTGCAATTTTTGTTCCTTATCTTCTTTGATCAATTGAGCACAAGTAGTCAATGTAGCACTGTATGTGTCTTTTAATTCTCTAGTAACTACATCTTTTTTTTGCTCATCCTCCATAGCACTCTGCTGCATTGGGCTTTTGCGTTGGTTCGGTATCTCAGCGCCTATATCAATCAGAAATGCACTCGCGCTTTCCAATTTATAGCTTTTTAGTGCCTTATCAAGCACACCTGTACCTAAATAAAATCCTGCTAATAGAGGATGTGATTGTTCATACTTCTCTGGATGATCATACATATCTTTTAATCTAGCATATGCTGCTTCTCGATCTGCAGGAACAGCGTTTTGATCTGATAATGTTTTTAGCAATTGCTCTAAAGTTTTAGTTTCAGGCTGTTGTGAATGCATAGTTTGTCTCCGCTATAGTGGCACATTGCTTATCTTACTTCTCAGTATAGATCATAAATTTAGTACTTTCATAAGGGGTACTGATAAATGGTAATAAGCTAACTGATTATAACTATTCAATTTTTTCTATACTGCGTGGTTAGCAACTGATTACTTGATACCTGCATGAGAAGGGATCTATAGACCCTTGAATAACGAATTCAAAACTTGCTAAGAGCCATTGACATTTTTTGGATTATTAGTGATAACGTGGATTATTATAAAACAACTCTCTGTGACACTTCGACTTTAGAGAAGAGAGCACCCATTGTTTGACTATATAAAAGATAGTATCCTTGGTTATAAAATGGAATTTTTCTGAAATAACTAACCAATATAGAATCTATTTGGAAAGTTAAACAGAATGAAAATGCAATTTCTTGGAAGCAAGTCACTATGAAGTTAATATTTCTTGGCGCTGGATCAGCCTTTACAGTAGATAATAATTACCATTCTAATATGGTATTGGAAAACGATAAAAAAAAATTTTTATTAATTGATTGTGGTTCTGATGCAAGACATTCTTTACATGAGATAGGATTGTCATACCACGATATTGATTCAGTATACATTAGTCATTTACACGCCGATCACGTTGGCGGACTTGAGTGGCTCGCTTTTACAACTAAATTTGATAAAGATGCTAAAAAACCAAATTTATTTATTTCTGAAAGTCTGGTACAAGATTTATGGAATAAAACGTTATCAGGCGGTTTGAGCTCCCTGCAAAATGAGGTAGCCACTTTATCTTCTTATTTTCACGTACACGCTATTAAAAATCATGGCTCTTTTAATTGGGAAAAAACAAAAATTAAATTGATACAAACATTACATGTAATATCTGGCTTTGCTATTTCTCCAAGTTATGGCCTGATGTTTATAGCCAATGGACTTACTGTTTTTATTACCACAGACACACAATTTGCTCCTCATCAAATTAATGATTTTTATGAAATTGCAGATATTATTTTTCAAGATTGCGAAACGGCAGAGCATAAAAGTCATGTGCACGCACATTATGATGAACTGATCCATTTACCTATTCATATTAAAAATAAAATGTGGCTTTATCATTATAATCCTTGCAAATTGCCCAATGCAAAACAAGATGGCTTCAGAGGTTTTGTGAAAAAAGGACAATGCTTCGATTTTAACGATAGCAGCACTTTATTTCCAAAATGAATTTAAACTCTCAAATCTGAGAAGAATAAAATAATTGTTTTGCTAATGTAATAACTGATTTTGTATCCGGTTTTTTGCCAGTCCAGAGATAGAATGCTTCAGCTGCTTGTTCAACAAGCATGCCCAGCCCATCTGTTATTCGATTTCCACCTTTTGTTTTTGCCCACAGCATAAATTTTGTGGGTGTGTTGCTGTATTTTAGGTCGTAACAAAGATTATTTTTAGAAAGCGTTAAGGTATCTGGAAAAGATAACATTGAGTCAAATCCAGTGGCATCAATCATGACATCGACTTCAAGGTCAGCGATATCTTCAAATCCACAGCCGGTTATATTCCCATAGGATTTAAATTCTAGAGCAAGTTGCTGTGCATTTTTTATAGTTCTATTTGCAATAATAAGTTTATTTGGCGATTGGGACAAGAGAGGTTCGAGTATGCCTCTCGCTGCTCCGCCTGCGCCAATCATTAACATGGTTTTATGATGTAATGAATAAGTTAAATTTTTTGTAATATCATTCAGCAAGCCTATCCCGTCTGTATTATCACCAAATAAAGTTCCATCAGAGTTGCATAAGATTGTGTTGACTGATTTTGCAAGCAATGCTCTTTGTGATGTTTCTGAAGAAATTTTATAGGCTTCCTGTTTAAAGGGGAGAGTCACATTAAAACCATGGCCTTTCTCTTCTTTAAATTGATTGACAGCAGTCATGAAACTATTCATTTCAGGTTGTATGCGTGTGTAATCTATAGCAAGATTAAATTGTTTAGAAAATTGTGCATGAATCCAGGGAGATTTGCTATGTTCAATTGGGTTTCCCATGACACATAATTTGTAGTACATTTTGCATACTCCGGGTATTCTTTTATAAGGCTGTATTAAAAAGTAGTTGCACAATAAATAATGCTTATGTTACAACACCTAAGAGACATATAATACGGGTAGATGCGATAAAATGAGAAAAATAGTACTTGCTCTTACATTACTCATCCTGTCAGGTTATTTGGTAATTCATGCGTTACAAAACACTTTATCAAGCAAAATTAATAAGATACTCACTCAATTTGGTGATACGGTTAGCATAGGCATACAAGTTAAAGATCAAAAAACAGGCCAAATTCTTTATGCTAAAAATGCAAATCACTATTTCATGCCCGCCAGTAATGAAAAATTATTGACAGCCGCCGCTGCATTAGAATCATTCAGTGAGAATTTTACTTATAAAACACAACTCATTACGGACGTTAATAAAATTAAAAATGGAATAATAAACGACAACCTTTATTTACGATTTTCAGGCGATCCTTCACTAACAGTCATGCAACTTGATCATCTGATTCACGCACTTTCAGATGCTGGTATACACAAGATTAATGGAAATATAGTCATAGACGATGGTGCATTTGATCAAATGAGTATGAGCCCTGGATCCACTTGGGATGATAAAGACTATTGTTGGGGCGCACCTATCCATGCAATTAATGTCGAACACAATTGTGTAAAAGCTATTCTTAAACCAGCAGAAAATCCAGATCAATCAGCAACCTTATCATTGCCCGACTATCCACAGTCGCTGCAATTTATTAATAACGTAATCACTCGTGCTCCAATCAAAACAGATTGTACTATAGAAACTAAACGCACTGACAAAACAAGTTATACTATCAATGGCTGTATTAATACAGCAACTAAACCTAAAGATATTGAAATGGCAATTGATAATCCTCGTTCAATGATTCAAGATTTATTAATCTATCTATTAAATAAAAATAAAATTATCAGCACTCGCCCTATTGAATTTAAAAAAATAAGTACGGCGTCAACGATATTGGCCAGTGAAGAATCGCCGTCATTGACAAATTTAGTCACGACAATGCTAAAAGAATCCGATAATACCATTGCGAATTCACTCTTTAAAACAATGGGATCAGTTTATGCAAACGATATGGGTAGTTTTAAAAATGGAAGTGATGCTGTACGTAATATATTGAGTCAATCCATACAGCTGACTATCCCTGATACGACTGTGATTGATGGAAGTGGCGGATCCCGTTATGATTTTTTAACGCCACAACAAATAGTCACTCTTTTAGATAAAATGTATTCTTCTAAATATGCTGTGATATTTGTTCATGCATTACCGATTAGCGGAATTGATGGAACACTCAAAAATCGCTTAAATGGCCCGGAGACGATTGGGAAAGTCCATGCAAAAACAGGGACAGCAACGTCGGTCAGCACATTATCGGGTTATATCGAAACACAAAAAAAACAAACGCTTATTTTTTCTATTATGATTAATGGGTTTGTTGATTTGCCAAAAAGATATCAAGATCTTGAAGATAAAATATGTGCTACATTGATAGAAAATTTATAGGGCGATATTAGGGTCTGTTGACAATTCGCTAGGCCGAGGTGGAATGCCTTGATTTTCGAGCACCGCAGCGCAGTTGACATGTAAGTCAATGAGCAGCGGAACGCAGGAAATCAAGGCATTACACCCGGCATAGTAGAATTGTCAACAGACCCTATTTAATTTTGATTTAGCCAGCTACAATTTACATTAGGTGCATGATTTTCTTTGGGTGCTGGATAAGGATCTGATATTTTCAATATCAGTTCACCGTTACCGCAATATATATTGCGCTCATCCAATTGCCCTAGTGGCCACAGATAGTTACCGTTACTGACACGCCACAATGATTCAAATGTTATGGTGCGTTGATTTACTTTAAATTCACCACTCGAAGTTGTGAAATCACTATAAACTTCTGCTTGACCATAACTCAGCGTAGTAGGGTCATTTCCTACATCTTGTGCAGGTGTTAATAGCGGATAATAAGCTACATATTTATAAGCACTGCTGGAACCCGCCGCAGGTGATCTGGGACCACCCCAATGTTGTCTTTTATCAGGATCTGTGTTGCTGCCATCCCATAAATTCATGCTTATTTTCATTAATGCACCACTGTGCACTAAAACATTATCTTTTTTGGGTGTGAGCGGTAAGCTATCATAAACAAATGCTAAGTGCGCAATATTTTTTGCCGGATTCCATATTGGATGTCTATCGACAATACTACGTTCTTTTTTTACAAATACAGGTTGTGGTAAAGGAGAAGGTAGAGTCATCAGCAATTTTGTTTCTGGCAAATCCTTGGTCCAATAGACTCCTTTGGGAGTGTAATAAAAATAATAAGTACGATAGCTAGTAAATATAGCATTACCTGAATCAGCAGGCATAAACACCTGTGTATTGCTGTTGTGATAAGGATAACCATCGATAGAGCGGTAATTATACGTATTAAAAGATAAAGCAGATCCTGCAGTACCATTGATAAATAGCTGAAGTGAACAAGCCTCCAGAGCAGGAAGATTATCATGATTGACACCATCGCTAGTGTAACACTGTCCGTTTGCTAAAATATGCGGGTGTACAGGATCTATATTACTACCTACACCCGTAAATCCTGGTGTAAATTCCAAATCAATTTCACGCCAACGTGATGGATAAGCGCCACTTTGTTCATAAAGATAAAAACTACTGATTGCACCAGGCGCGCCAGAAGCACGCATTGTGACAGCATATAATCCATAGCCTGTTCCAACAGTTGCTTCTAGACTAGCGCCTGCCTCTTGTGCATAAACAGAATGAACCGATAGAAAATACAGTATTGCTGTTATCGCTATCTCTTTTTTCATCATTTTATTCTCCTGTTTTTTTATTTTTTAAATAATGAATGGATGAATTGAGTATAGGTTAAAATAGTATTTTTTCTCGTAAAAATATATAACCTGTTGAAAGGTATAAATTTATAATTTTTAGGAAGTTATGTAGATAGGAGTGCAATGTATAGCGATTTTCTTAAGCGAGTCATAAGAAATTTTTGACGTGAGAAGTAGGCAACCTATCATTTAAATAGAAGATAACATACTCAGTGTATTATTCTTTGTAAGCCACAACCGTAGGAAATAGTTTCGCTTCATCATATATAAATTGAATATCAGTAAAACCAGCCGATTCTAATTGATTTTTTGTTTCTTCAGAAGATCTAAAACATTGGCACTTAGCTTCAATGATATCGATAAAAATAGTTTTCAATAGTAAAAAATCATTCATGTTAATTTTAGACATTTGCCATTCACATTGATTTGTTAGAGTAGGGGGGATCGTCATGAAGCTTGTAACAAGTTTACCTCCTCGGTTTAATGCTAGATAAAAATGTTGATATAATTCCAAAACTTTTTCATCATCTGGTTCATAAATAGTTAAGCCATTACTCGAAATTAAATCAAATTCATTTTGAAAGCCTAAGTTCCATGCATCTTGCTGAATCAATTTTACAAATGGCGATAAGCCTTGTTCCTCTGCAAGCATTTTTGCATCGTTGAGTGTATGAATGTCATAATCAATACCTATCAAACTGATATTTTGAATGCCATCGAAATTGAGATATAAAAGTTCGCCCATCATACCACAGGGTATACATGCCAATTTTGAATTATTCTTTACTTGTTTTTGATTTTCATGCAGAAAAATTTCAAAACGCTGTTGTGTTGCAAGCAAAGTGGGTGCACGATTCAATAAAAAACTTTCTAATTTTGTAAGAGGCTCTTCACGATTATTTTTTCCTGTTATTCTACCCTGCCAGAGATGGGTTAACATGTAATGTGTCCAATAGCCATTGATACCTTGGTTCTGTAATAAATATCGACCAAAATCAAATTGCATTAGCTGATCCAGAAGCGCGAGTTTTTCTGATTGACTGAAATGTAAATTATCATTCTGTTGTTTTATTTTTTCACTTATTCTTTGATAGATAATCTCAATCGCCTCAGTTGAAACGGTATGAGATAATAATCGTTGTTGATCAATTTTATCTGGCATATAACAATAATCCTTATGATTATTGAAATATATCATTTTGAAAATGAGTTGTCGAATACGAAATTGAATCAATAGCTACAAAAAAAATATAATTTTAGTATCCAAGCATTATTTTTTCGTGTATTGTACACGACTGGTCACAAGATTGGCTTTTATAGAAAAAATTTATTTATAGATAGCATTAAATCAATTATTTCTATAACCATAATCTTTTTTACTAATAAAAATAAATATCAATGAGAGATAAAAATGGTTCATTTTTTAAAAAAGCTAATTCTATTGTTAATTTTAATTCCTTATGCACACAATAGTATTGCAGAGACTGCGGAGAACTCCCCACTTGTTTCGCACCCAAAAAGCCAACCATCAACCTCTCCTGCAGAAAATAAAGAAGTTGGATCTGTTATTCAAAAACGAGCGGCTGGTGAATCTGCACTGAAGTATAATCGTTTTATAATTAGCTTTTATAAACCAACGTATATTTTGCCTTACTATTACACGGCTTCTCCTGATAATCAGGTCTATCAAGGCTCAACACCGGGAGGTCAATCAATAAAAAGCTCTGAGTCAAAATTTCAATTCAGCTTTAAAATGCCTATACTTTCTAACATGTTAAATGATTCAAATGCGTTATATCTCGCTTATACTCAATTATCATATTGGCAAGTGTATAGTAAATCTGCTTTTTTCCGTGAGACGGATTTTGAACCAGAAATATTTCTTTCACATAAATTAAAATTTCTGATAACAAAAAATTGGTATTTAGATTTTATGAATGTCGGAGTGGTACATCAATCAAATGGATTTGGTGGTAACATGGAGCGCACCTGGAATCGGGTTTATATAGAGGGTGTTTTATCTAACGAGAATTGGATGATTCGACTAAAGCCTTGGTACGTGATTCATGATAACTCTTATCAGACTTACAATCCCAACATGGCTCATTACCTTGGATATGGCCAAGCAGTAATTGCCTATCAATATAAGCGCCATGTTGTGTCCTTATTGGGCCATAGTTTTTTTCTAAAAAATGGTAAAAGAGCAACAGTTGAATTGTCATATTCATTTCCATTAACATTACATTTAAATGGCTATGTTCAATTCTTCAGTGGATATGGGCAAAGTTTAATTGAATATAACCATAGAACAAATAGTGCAGGGATTGGTATTTCCTTAAGTAACTGGGTCTAAGCATATCAAAGATAATGTACATAGATTAAGATAAGGAATCCGTTTTTATGAATAACAAAGGGATAGCTTTTTTCATCCTATTTCTAGTCAATTTGATATTGATCAATGTGGCTTTTGCTAGCCAGCCGATAAAGAATAATATGATTTTTTTTGGCGATAGTTTAAGTGATGTAGGTAATAATACCTGGATTTTGATGGATGGCGAGATTGGAGCGCCTATCACTAATTTAAATAATCAAAATCATAAATATCTTTGGCCAAACTACTTAGTAACGGAAAAATTAAAAAAAGAGGTATATCCATCTAGCCAAATCAACCTGGCTCCCTTTAATGATAATGTAAGCTATGCATACGCTAGTGCAGACAGCTCTGATAATTATTTAAATACGGATTGGCCGCAGAAAGATACACCTGCTCCTTATATCAATCAGAGCTGCACTCAACCAGGCGTCATCAAAGACGAAATGGGCACTATTGTAAGTACGTGTGTGCCAGGCTTGTTAAAACAAGTTGATATTTACTTGGCTCAGGTAAAATATAAGCCAAATTCTAAAACAATATTTTTTATTTGGGTGGGAGCGAATGATTTACTTAATTATTATACGGCTTACATGAGTCATTCTTTTTTGAGAAAACTATTGATTGAGCGATTTTCTTTACCTTCAACAAACGAGTTAGACAAAATAGAACTACAAGCCGTCAGCCATATCAATGCATCAAAAAAGAAATTGATTGATGCTGGAGTCAAAGCAGAGATGATTTATATTTTAAATTTGCCTGATTTATCCCGTACACCGGCTGTTCGCACAAATAATAGCTGGGCCTTGAAAATTTTATATGGAAAGAAAAACCTTGAAAAAAGTCTTTCTGATATGTCACGGAACTTTAACCAAAAACTACAATCTCAGCAAAGTGAAGAAAAATATAGTATTCCAGTTTCCCATTACGTATCCATATGGAATTTGCTTGACGACATTATTTCACACCCCGACAAATATCATTTAAATAACATCAGTGAAAGTTGTGCCGCTAAACAAGCAATGCCTGCCTGTATCGGGTTCTTATTTTACAATGCAAGACATCCTACTACGGCTGTGAATAAAATTATAGCGGATAATGTATTGACGATGTTAAGCGAATAAAATGATATAATGATAATGTTTTTTTAAAGTTTTAGTTGCATAGATAGTAACAAATTATCTCCGTTTTTATGTCATTTTCTACTGTGTGTCATCCCCGCTCTTATAGTGTCATCCCCGCATCCCTTTCTGTCATCCCCGCGAAAGCGGGGACCCATTATGACTTGTTTCTCTGTCTGCTTTATTTCTTGATAATTCAATTTCTATCGTACTAATTATTGTTTGGTGATATTTGCAAAATGGGTCCCCGCTTTCGCGGGGATGACATGATGGGAAGCGGGGATGACATGATGGGAAGCGGGGATAACATGATGGGGAGCGGGGATGACATATAATAGCAAATTTCGTGGAAATACTTCATACTTAAGCTAAGGACTACTAGGACGCGTACTCAACACACTGTTACTCGTCACCGGCTCACCTAATCCATTGATGATATGCTTAATTCCGGTCGTCTCTTTAATTCCATTCAACCAGATTGTCACCATATGATTAAATTTTACAGTTGGAAGAGTAGGGGCCTCTATCGCATTTTCAGCATACGTATCATGCCCATCTCTAAAATAACAATAAACGCCAATGCCTATTGCTGTGTGATTTTGTACATGTTCAGAAACTTTATAAGAAGCATAGCCATTTTTACCATTATCTTTCCATGCGTCTTGATTGGGTACATCGTATGGAATTTCAGATTGATAGAAAAATACTTTTCCATTCTCACCGTTCCATATCGTTTGGTTTTTTTGAAAATGCTCTACTGCCAAACCATAAATAATCACATCAGCACCATTGACAGTTAAACCATTATCACTTTTATTCACTGTCCAGCCCACACCATGCCCATGATCTGCTCGCCACAACCAAAAATTATCGCCAACCACATCGTTACTATTAATTGTCACACAATTACTCGCTGATCCCGGTGCTACACCACCAACTCTGCAAAAAATATCGTATAAAAAAGTAGGATTCGCATCATGTCGCTTTCCAGAAACACTTTGTCCTACCAGCAATAGAGTCGGTGAGTTTGTCATCCCCGCTTCAACAACAACACCTGCCACTTTCACACCATCGACATCATCAATAACAATGGCAGGTTTCCCTGAATCCGCTAGCAACACAGGTAATCCTAGACCTAAAACAATTGTATTTTCTTTTGTAATATAAATACTATCTTCCAGATGATAAATACCCGGTGTAAATAATATATGTTGGCCGCTTGTTAAAGCCTGATTAATGATAGCTGCCTTATCACCTGGTTTAGTAATATAAAACTGACTGATAGGTACTGCAACGGAATTATCCTGATCCCAATGTGTTCCACCTCTTGAATTTTTTAATAAAGCAGGGACCATTACGGAATAATTACCTTTTGCATCACTCGCTAGAAAAGGCTTAGAACGAATAACAGGTGTGCTTTCAATATTACTAAATGGATATCCCGCCCATTTTTGGCTGGAAGCAGGATGTTTATCACTTTCTTGAGACACCGGAAATAATGTAGAACCAATGCCTACAATATTCCAATTACCATGCTGCCATTTTTTCCATTCAGAATCACGCGATACCCATTGCTGTTGCGAACCGGCTTCTATAATGCCATCGATTTTTGAATCCGCCATAAACCCACCACTCGACCATCCCAGTTCAAATAATCGTAAATCGCCATTGATAATATGAATGCGACGAAGTGGAGCAGCTTGAGAAACAGCCCATACATTTTGATTTGAAGGTACTACACCTACAGGCCAACTCACTGATCCAAGCGTGGGTGTAACAGATAAATTTTCTACTGTTCGCCAAAAATTATCTAATGCACCTGGATCATGATCAGGATGAGCCGCATTAGCCGGTTTGCCATCTTGCGTGCGTACAGCACCAATGATATGAACATCATCGGGCAACACACCTAAACCTGCAACATGCGTATTATAACCCACTTTTACATCCACACCTTGATACACACCCGGTAAAAATAAAAGAGCATAATGATCATTTCCAAACTGATTAGTTCTTTGCTTATTATAAATATCTTGAATGTAAGTATTAATTTTGCTGGCAGGCATGTTGCTATTAAAAATAAGAACATGATCGCCAAAAATACTGGGTGTTAAATCAGCCGTATTTTTTTTTGAATCCGTTTCTGCTGCTGCAAAACTAATGAGAGGAAACGTAATACACATCAAAAAAGAAAGAAAAAATATTTTTATTTGACGAACTTGCATAGACTATCTCCTCTATCATTTCTTAAAGGATTTGTACTGGATAATTTTTTCTCTTTAAAAAGTATAGTAGGTATTTTAAAAAATAGAGGGCTAAGTCATCTGGGTTGTATAATATACAATTTAATCAATAGGTTAAAGAAGATAGGAAGGTATGATAATGCACTACCAACGGGTTAAAATATTTCTTTCAATGTTACTTAAATTTTATGGTATACTTTGCAAATTTTAGGATGGTCAGGGTATCGAATACTCGTTCGGTTAACTTGTTGATTTCATGGAGTAAGGACGACGATGAAGCATGTCGTTTCCTGATTTTTTCGACAACGTCTTTATGATTACGCTATTTTTAGATGGCTAATTGAGTACGGATACCTTTAGCATACCGCAAAAAAATTTTTGTTAGGATCATCAGCACGGATGCATCAGCTTATCATGTTGGTATAACTTACTAATTAGGTGTTGTTATGGGTGATTCCAGATTCAATAGGGGGCTCGCTGCTATTGGTACTCTCCTCACACGCTCGCAGGAAACTGTTGTAGCCTACGCACCGACTGTTAAAAAAGCTGCTTCCCATGCTATAGGAACCACCATAGACGCTGTTCAGACTTATGGGCCGGATGTTGTCGCTATTGTAGGAGAGGGTGTGCAACAGGGGATGCAAGCAGTTGCTCGCGGTCAAGAGCAGTTCACACATACAGTAGCGACAGCAGCTAGAGACGCTATGTCATTAGACACAGGCGACTCTCCTGAAGCACTCAAAGAAGCTATTGACAAGTCCTGGTTGGACAACATCGTTAGGATATTACAGCAAGAGCCATTCAGACTGCTTGAAAATGTACCGGGCGTGAAGGATTCCTCACCACTCTTTATTGAATACATAATGCATCCAACTCGCTCACGGCAGTTTGGTGCAGTGATACACAGTCAAGCCATATTGCATTGTTTCATGACGTCTATAGAGAAAAAAAATTTTATTAACATTGCGCTGATTATAAAACATTATCCTAATGTCTTAACAAAGTTCTATGCAACGGAATGTCCACTTAATGGAAATGAAAGATCTTTTTTTATTCACACTCTGCGAGCTACTCAAGATAATCCAGATTGTTTTAGAGTCGTATTAAACGGTTTTAAGATTTTATTAGATTCACAACAAACGAGTGCAAAGCGGAAAGCTCCGTTAGAGGACATGAAGACCATTTTAATAAACCATGCTACAAACCTTTCACCGGAATGTATAGAGATATTTAAAGAAGTGCTTCCAGATTTACATGCTAAAGCACTTCCAAAATTGCCGCCCCGCATAGTAGTAACTACTGCTCCTGCTGCTGTCAGCCTACCTCCGCCCAAGGAGGAACAACGTCCAGTCATAAAAATAGATAGAAGCCATCCAAGCCATCCAAGTCATCTTGCTTTTAACCCATTTACATTATCAACGCTTGAGTCCAGCTATTCAATCACCATTGAAGATAATTCAGATGTAGAAGATTCAGATGAAGAAGATGCTAAGGAAAAAGAAGTATCCCGAAATTTTACAGCGCTGATAACCCCTGAGCCAGAGGAGGAAGTCATCACTCTTCCACCCGCCCCCCCAGCAGTAGCAGCACCACCGCCAAAACCAAAAGGCAGAACAAGACATTTCACGGGAGAGGCACCACCCAATTCTAGCAGCCATGCCACTCTTAATGCAGCACTCTCAAGTCCAAGTCCTGCCAACAATCAAAATCCTGATATAACTCCCTTAAAAGTTCTACAAAACATACTGAAGACAATAATGGACATGCCGCTTCCAGTTCAACTTGGATTCATCACAGCTTTCGTAGCTTTTCTTGTACCAATAACATTAGTAGTGAGCGCGGCTTCACCAACTGCTGGCTTTATTTTGGGTGGAACAGGAGGCGTACTCGCAGCTGCGCGTTTATTTTCTGTTTGCAAAAATTACAAAAACCCCTCAACACCGCCTTCAACGCCTGTTGCTGGTGCTACACCTGTATCGCGCTGATCACGGAGACAACAGCGAATGAATATCTGGAAATTGCGAACGCTTTATATCTTCTGCTGGAGGCTCATCAAGATACAGTAGTTGAAACGTAGGTTTTTTAAGTTGTGACAACAACATACCATCTTCGGGATAACTCAATAGCAGAGGAAAAAGCACAGATTGGCCAATGACAGATCGACGCGGAGGTTGTCCAGCCACAGCACCTAAGCCCCACGCATTTTGGTAACTTAATGGAACAATAGGATGCGCAGGATCCATGGGATCCGGATAGTTACCGAGATAATCCAGTACATGACCACCCACATGTATCACTGTCATCCAGGGATGGCCATGATCCATCAAATAAGCTTTGCGCGCAGTCGGTTCAGACAGAGAAAGATCGACTAATTTAGCTAACACTTTCTGTGGATCAGCTTGATCGGTAGAATGCATAGGCAACCATATGCCAAATGTCGTATAAAGATTTTTTAATTCTCCAGAGCAATCATTATAAAAATATTGACCTCCCCAACCATAAGTACGCCCGAGTAGGTGTTGCATAATATTAGAAAAATGCTGTGGCGTTGGCAGCAATGGAATTAAAGCCAAATCTTGCATCAGAGGTTGCGCATGATGGATGTGTGCTTGCCTTTTTTCATCCGCAACAGGAATTAATATTTCAATATTTTTAAGCTGTTTAATCGCTGGAAATAACATACCTATAAAACCTGAAAAACGAAATAATTTATTTTCAGTATCTAGAATAGAAATTTGAGTATTCGTTATTGCTGCAAGATTTTGCTGAGCAGCCTTCAGCCATTGCGCTACAAAATGATTATTCACTTTTGCGATGTCATTATTTCTGACCCACGCAATAAAACTGGGTGACAGCACCATTGACCATGCATGGTCTACTGTTTCCCCTAAAATATAGAGCGGCGTACCTGCCCAAATAACCGATGCCTGCACATTATCAAATGGATAACCTTCACCTGCCAGTTTATAACTATAAAAATGCGGGTCATTGGTTGGTAGTACACGTCCTTGAATATTAGTGATTGCAATGGCCCGTTTTGTTGGATCGTAATGCTGAGCAATAAATTGTTTGAGTTGGGCATTATTTTTTATTTGTATTAACCATTGTTCTGAGTGAGGACGAAAATTAACGCCATAACCTATTTTTTCCAATTTGTTTTGATTGGTAAATGAATTTATTTTTTCTTCTTCCAATAATCGCAAATCATGTGGTGCAGGTTGTGAAAAAAGTAAATTCACATAGCTCTCATTCCAGGGTGATTCATTGCCGAAATAGTGACGATAGAGTTCTGCTTTATGTCTAGCTTGTTGGGTTGGGGATAATAAAGCTTTAGTATAATTAGGATTAGAGACTGATACCCAATCCGTTATTTTTTGGTCGTATTTATCAAGTGGGAATAGAGAGATCAAGTCATCTGAAGAACTAGCGGGGAGAATATAAAATCCAAAAAAGATTACTAGCAATAAAGTAAATAACACCCGTATTTTATTTGTGAAATACAAACAGAATCTCCATCTATTTCCTAAGAAAAAATTCTTTAATTAAGAGAAAAAATATAATATCTTTTGCAATTTAAAATGCAAAAACAGCTTAACTTAAAAATAGCTGCATTACAAGATATCGTTAAATTGATTATTAAAAAGTAGTATCCTTAAATATTTTTTCTTGATAAGATAATAATCAATTATTAATAAAGGAAAAAATCATATGGAATATGGCCTGCTTCCGCAATGGATATTAAAAACCCTAGGAGTTCTTTTAATTGTATTAGTGGGTGTCGTTATTATTAATCAATTTAAAGCAATCCATGGCACTTATCAAACAATGAATATATCGGCACAAGGGAAGGTGAGCAGTGTGCCGGACTTAGCAACGGTCAGAATAGGCGTCATAACAGAAGGAATAAACGCTGTTGATATCAAAAATAAAAATAATCAAAAAATAAATCAGCTGATTGATTTTATTAAGCAGCAAAACATTGATAAAAATGATATACAAACAACAGAGTTTTATGCATCGCCCAAATATCGTTACGAAAACGGCCAAAATAATATTATTGGTTATCAAGCTAATCAATTAATGACGGTCAAATTTCATGATATTGATAAGTCTCGCTTTCAATTGGAAAAAATATTAGATGGTGCGGTCAATAATGGTGCTAATCAAATCCAAGATATTAATTTCAGTTTTAGTGACCCAGAAAATCTTAAAAAACAAGCACGCAAACAAGCTATAGCAAACGCTAAAGAAAAGGCAAAAGAACTCACCCATCAAGCTGGCTTACAGTTAGGTAAGATCATTAATATAGTCGAAGCAGGCGACTCTTCTAATCAACCCCCTTTTCCAGTTGCTATGAGCCTTGGAAGAGAAAAATCCGTTGCACCTGATATTCAACCGGGTACACAAGATATCATTGAAAATATGACATTGGTATTTGAAGTATATTAAGGATTAATATTAAACTACTCAAAGAGATACCAAAGCCTCTCCGTAAGACCCTGCCTTCTCAGATAAACAAGCTATACTACAGTTATAATTTTGTGCTTTTTTATTTTTGAGGAGGTGCATTATGGCTGCTGCATACGAAGATTATCGAAATACAACCTGGCTTCCTTTAAATGAAAATGAAACG
The DNA here is from genome assembly GCA_044221135.1 of Gammaproteobacteria bacterium. Classification (GTDB taxonomy): domain Bacteria; phylum Pseudomonadota; class Gammaproteobacteria; order DSM-16500; family DSM-16500; genus UBA4722. The sequence goes on along the minus strand of JBGAPT010000005.1, from coordinate 4,201 downwards.
CCGGATGCCCATTTAAATACATTAATTCAGGGCGGTGCAGAGAGGGTTAGACAGAATATCCAGAGTTTAATGTCAGGATATGCTCAAGGTTGGTCGCCCAAATGGTGGAATCCTTTACATGGACTCGGCAGACAGCATGTTCCGGAAGCTAGTGCATTACTCACATTTGTCAGAAATTTTAAAACAACGGGTGATGAGGCAACTGATATTCATCTATTGCTAACAAAACTAAATGAAACAAGAGAAAATTTACTCAAAACAAAAAATGCTAATCCTACAGGTTCATTCATGGGAAGATTAACATGGATATTAAAAAGAGAGCTGTGGTCTGTACAAGAGGGTATAAGTTATAATTTAACGCCTACAGATCCTAATAAAACTGGTCTGTTCGAGAATAATCTAAAATCATTACGGAGTAAAATTCAATCCACTGAGATGCAGCATGTACGATAAAGTTATTAAAAAATAACCCCTACTATCTGGCTAACAATTTTTTCCAGAGGGATCAGAGTAAATATAAGTGGAAGCAACGGCAAGACTGTTACCATGACAAGCATCAATACGCTGCTTTTACTAAAAGGTATAATACGCATCGTATTTGAGACTTCAAAGCTATTAAATAAATCAGCCAACGATTGAATATCTGAACTGCCTAGTATTGATGTATTATCTTTAGAAGCGGTAGTTATCCATTTTTGACGAAAATCATTAGCATAACGATTAGCAACCACACTATACTTGAGTGTACCTATTCGTTTTTCTTTTATCATTTGAAAAATAAAAAAGAATAGAGGGGTTAATGGAATCAACAGTAAAAAAATTAATATACTGATGATTTCAATTTTAAAATCAACAATAACCGCCCCTGTATTCCAGATACGATTAAATATCATACCCGACAGTAAAACGGAATGAGCCAGCAAAAATGGCTCAAGCGCATATATGCTATTTGTTAAAAACCCAAGGCCACCCGCACGATCAGGATGTAACGAATTTAATTGCAATGATAAACGTGAAATTTGCCAGAGAAATCGGTACCAAATAATAATGCGAAAATACCAGCGCAATAAAATAAATTGAAAAATTGGCAAGCTGATATAAATATACCAAAATCCGGCGGGTGTAAATTGATTCGTCTTATTAGTATGTATCGAAAACCACGTAGACACATCTAAAGGAAGATACGCTATTAAAATCCAATGCCCCACTGTATAAACCAATATAAGCAATATAATCTCTGCTACGATTGAATTTCGTAGACGCATTCCTGATGCAATAATAGTATTAAATTTTTGCCTATCTTTTACTGCGATAATATTGCACTTTAAAAACTGCTCTACAATAACATGAAACCGTTCATGTGCAATCACTTCAGCATAAATCAGCATGGGCAACACTAAAAGAAAACGTACTTGTACGTCAATATCATAAAGAAAAGGAACTTTCACACCGTGCAAAGCAGTACTACCCAAAATAGCCAGGACTAGCAGCGGTAACCAGGCAAATAAGGCAACAATCGTGATACGTCTCTTGTATAATAAAAGCGGTTTTTTGATTAAACGAAGCTTATAAAATAACTGATATAATGGCCCGCCTACGGCTAATGAAAAATTCTCGGGATGGAAGTGTTCGTTAATTTTTTATTCATATAGAAAAATTCCTTTTTAAAATTCCATTTCAACCATACACGCTTGTTATAATCTTATTGATGTATCAGATCTTCTCGAAATTCATCAATATAATCTCGCACTCCAGAAATTTTTTTAAAACTAGCAATATGAAATAAAGCATCACCCTCTGTAACCATGGCTTTAAGTGCTTGGCAAATGACGACACCTTCAAAAGGTGAAATAATTTCTACAGAAGGATTAATAAGAAATGGATCATGAATATGAGCAAGTATATCGCCTTTTTTTACCAATCTTGAAACAATATTTTCTACAGGCTCAATGAATCCGCTTGCAGGAGCTCTCACCCATCTACTTGTTTTAGCGATGAGTGATTTTTTTTTATTTTTCTTCTGTATATTTAGTTTAAGCATTTTCAAATGATGTAATACATTTAATATTCCAGAAACACCTGCACGAATACATAATTCGTTTACTCTGAGTGCTTCTCCGCCTTCATAGACAATTAAAGGAATACCTAATTGACTCGCTGCTTGTCTTAATGATCCATCACGCTGTTTTGAATCTAATATGACAGGCGCATTAAAAAATTCAGCAAATTTTTTATTGCCTGGAACACTAAAATCTGTACGTAACTGAGGCATATTCATATGTGCATAGGCGCCCGTATGTAAATCAATCCCATAGTCACAATGCGATACAACATGTTTCATTAATCCATATGCCAATCGAGCTGCCAATGTTCCTTTCTTTAATCCTGGAAAAGAGCGATTCAAATCTCGACGATCGGAAAAATAACGTGTTTGCATCATCACGCCATGAATATTTGTAACAGGAACGGTAATCAGGGTGCCACTTAAATTTTCAACTTGAATATGCTCATGTACTCTACGTAGTATTTCTATACTATTCAATTCATCGCCATGAATTGCGCCTACAATAAATAACTTAGGCCCTTCTTTATTTCCATGAAAAACATGAACTGGGATATTAATTTTAATTTGAGTATTGATATTGGGAGCGGGGAAATAAATAATTTTTTTAGTGCCAGGTTCAATTTGGTTTCCAGCCATTGTAAATATTTTTCTACTCATTATTTGATAGTCCATTATCGAATGATTGAGATAACCAAAAAATATATCTATTTGATTATATACATATTAGATATTAAATGTCACCTGTTTCATGAATTTCAAATTATTGTGATATAAATAAGTATTTGTTATAGTTATCGGCATTAATTTAGCCAGTATGGCAAGAGGATTATGAATCATGTTAGCTATAAAACCAAGCTGTAATTGGCTGAGAGTATTGCGCTGTTTTATTTTTTCTTCTGTTTTTTTCAATATGACATGGATTAATGTTACCTACGCAGATATTGGTTGTTCCTATAAGTCTTTTAATGATTATATTAATTTAATTCCTACTAAATCTAGCCAGCCGCAAATGTTTCGTGCTCATTTTAAGGCTCAAGAAAACATAAATGATCGTCAACCGGATTCCGCTTATAAAGATAATCAATGGCATTTAATCATGCGACACGGTTTATATAGAGCACAGGTTGATAAGGCTATATCAGAAATAGACCGGTATTTTATGGGCTATGGTACAGACGTGGATATCGTTCAAGATAACAATGATTATTATCTTGCTAGAAGAGATCTCACTCATTTCACAAGGTGGAACGAAGCTCTACGTTACGAACAAGATGGTACTTATACCATAAACGGATATATTCTGCATCCCGATGGCACCTTAACAAAAAAGGGAATTATAAAAAAATTTAAAGGTCTTGCAAGCCTTGCGTACTTAAATGGTTTTTTTGCAAATGCAGATGCAAATGATTTTAATTATGGAGTTCAGGAAACAGATAATGAGATAAGAGTCATTGTTTTTGATAATGAGGCCTCATTTCAGTTTGGGGATGAAAATAAAAATGCAATGGAAGATGGAATAGATGCGGCAATAAAGGAAATGCCATGGTATATCAGTGAGCGTAAAGCAATAATCCAAAAGTTAACCGAGGATACGAATTTCTTTGCTATTAAAGCTATAATTACCAAGAATGTGACAGGAACAAGTCTAGATGAATCGCGATGGATTCTTAATCATAGAGATCAAGCTACATGGCTTTCGCAAGAAGAAATAGCTTCTGCGGAAAAATGGTTATCCACAATAACACCAGAAGAAGAACAAGAGGCTTATGGAGTCAGTCACATTATTGATGTACTGGAAAACAAGCACGCAGAATTAACTCGAATGTCACAAGCAGCTAACGCAAATAAATGATCAGGGTTCTTAAAACCTATCTTATTGATTTATGAGACGAACAATATAAAATGTACGTATGCGCTTATTAGTGGGATTCACTTATAACAGCCTTCTTTAAAGGCCGGTAATCTCTCTTACCGGCCATTTTAATTTCATGCAAAACGTGCATTCAACTCTCTAATGCAACCACTAAAACTTTAAAAAATCTCGCACAAACATGACTAGATCGAGATTTAAATTGATTACTCAACTGCAAGTTAATTCACAATTAGCAGGAGAAACACATGTATTGGAAAATGGGA